>DFFG01000050.1:19968-59893 GCA_002368795.1 Eubacterium sp. UBA3782 | reverse complement strand
CGCGGTATCATCGATGCCATCCTGAACGGAGACATCAAGGGTGTTCCGACCAAGAAGATCCCGTACTTCAACCTGGAGGTTCCGACCGTTCTCAACGGCGTGGATACAGGAATCCTTGATCCTCGCGATACCTATGCAGACGTTTCCGAGTGGGATGCAAAGGCAAAGGATCTGGCACAGAGATTTATCAAGAACTTTGTGAAATACGAGGGCAACGAGGCCGGAAAGGCACTTGTTCCGGCTGGTCCGCAGCTGTAAAAAGCAAAAGAAGCGCCAGAGCGCTTCGACCCGATGAATGTGCGGAGGCTGTCTTTCCGGAAGGAGAGGCAGCCTCTTTTTTCGATGAAGAAAGGGCAGGCGCCACACAAGGAGCCGCGCGCATTATTTGTGCACGAGATAAGGAGCCGCGCGCGTTACTCGCGCACGAGATTGCGCGAGAGGAGTCGCACGCGCACCGCGAGGCGCAAGCGCCACACGCACCGCGCGCGAAATGGAGGATTGGTATGGAGAGGTTTCATATAAAAAAGAATGATCTGTACCTGATCGGCCTGCTTCTTGCGGCGGCTCTGTGCTGTCTCCTTTTGGTCTGGCTGATGAAGAAGGAGGGCGGACAGGTCGTCGTCTATGTGGGCGGCGAACAGACGGCCTCCTTTTCCCTGGGACAGGACAGGACCTACACGATCCACGCCGGAAACGGGGTGAATGAGCTGGTGATCAAGGACGGCACAGCCTACCTGACCGATGCAGATTGTCCGGACAAGCTCTGCGTTGGCATGGGACGTATCCGGTACGATGGGCAGACGATAGTTTGCCTGCCCCACCGCGTGGTGATCGCCATCGAAGGAGGAGAGGCAGAGACCGTCTCCGGATCGGATGATGAAGTGATCGATATCGTGGCGAAGTAACTACGGCAGGCATTCACCAAATATCATAGCAGGAAAGGAGGAGAGCAGGAATGAAGACAAAACGGATCGCGCTGACCGGGCTTTTGGTTGCGCTTGCGATGATCCTCAGTTATGTGGAGTCCCTGCTGCCGGCCTTTTCGGCTGTGCCTGGGATGAAGCTGGGTCTCACTAACCTGGTCGTTCTGACGGCTCTGATCGGCCTGGGATGGCGTGAGGCTCTGCTGATCAATTTTGTCCGGATCGTTCTGGTCGGTTTTACTTTCGGAAACACCTTCAGCATGCTGTACGCCCTGGCAGGGGGTGCGGCAAGCTTTCTGGTGATGCTCCTTTTGTGGAAGAGCGGCCATTTTGGGCCGGTCGGTATGAGCGCAGCCGGAGGTGTTGCGCACAATGCCGGTCAGATCCTGGTCGCCGTCTTTGTGCTGGAAACAGGCAAAGTGATGTACTATCTGCCTGTTCTGTGCGTGTCAGGTGTAGCAGCCGGCGCCGTGATCGGTATCCTGGGCGGAGAGGTCGCCGTGCGTCTGCAGAAGGCCGGGATCTTTGCGGAAGATACCTGAAGACAAGAGTTTCGGCGGATATATGGGATGTGCAGCAGAAGCGAGGTGACAAGGAGATGGCAATGAGCGGCATCGATTCAAAGAAAAAGGAAAGAACAGCGTTTTCCGGCACCAGGCGTGTATGGAAGAGCGCTGTTTTTGTTCTTTGCTGCGTCCTTAGCCTTGCCCTGGTGCTGTCTGGCTGCGGAAGTCTAGCCTTGCCTGGCTCTTCGGGAGCAAACAATGCCAAAGGCGCGGGCGGCAAAACAGATGCGGAGCTGCTTACAGCCGGTGTCATCACGCTTCCCTCCGGAGAAGAGGTCGAGATCCTGGCGTCTGCGTCAGCGGACCCGGTGCTTTCCGAAGTACGGGAGGAAGAGGAGGACGGCGTAAAGCAGGCATCCATGCGTGTCTTTGCCATGGACACGGAGATGGAGATCCGGGCCTATGGCGAAAACTGTGCAGAGGCCGTGCGTGCGGCTGGTGAGGAGATCGGGCGGATCGACCGTCTGCTTTCGGTTGGCCGGGCGGACAGCGAGATCGCCGTGCTGAACAAAGAGGGCAGGGCAGAAGTCTCAGCGATGACGGCAGATCTGCTGCGCAGAGCGGTGCAGATCGGTACGATGACAGAGCACAGCTTCGATATGACGGTTTTTCCGCTGATGAGTATCTGGGGATTTACGACCGGAGATTTTTCCGTGCCGGATCCGGAGCTGATCCATGCCATACTGCCGTTCCTTGGAGATGAAAAGGTCAGTATCGGTCCGGCAGATGGCGAGGCGTCGGTTGCCGTCTGCCTGGAGAGCGGCACGATGATCGACCTGGGCGGCATTGCCAAGGGGTATACATCCGCACGACTGATGGAGATCTTTGCCGAGCATGGCGTCGATGCAGGCCTGGTATCCCTGGGAGGAAACGTGCAGACCTACCGGAGCAAGCCGGACGGCAGCGACTGGCGGGTCGGCATACAGGATCCGGACGGCACAGAGAACTATCTGGGTATCGTCACCCTGCATGACAAGGCGGTCGTCACATCCGGCGGCTATGAGCGCTATTTTGAAGAAGATGGTGTCCGGTATCATCACATACTGGATCCTGCGGACGGCTATCCGGCAGAAAGCGGTCTGAAATCTGTCACGATCGTATCTCCGGACGGAACACTGGCAGACGGCCTGTCCACTGCCCTGTTTGTCATGGGAAGAGAGCGTGCCGAAACTCTCTGGAAAGCGCACAGCCAGGAATTTGACATGATCCTTGAGACAGAAGACGGGACTTTGTACGTCAGCGAAGGCCTTGCCGACTGCTTTACATCTGAACATGAAATAAAAATGATCCATATATAAGAAGGAAGATCACACAGTGCCGGCAAGCCGGCATCACATCGTGCACATGCATTTCACGGGAATTTATCTGCTCTGTTTTTATGCAGGGCTGTTTCCGAGGGAAGGCAGTGCACGATTTTTGTTTGATTTCAGATTTTTTTTCGAAAGGCCTTGACAAAGTAACAATCTGCTACTATTATAAAATCAGATAGTAGCTAATAACTACTATCAATGAACGGCGGCAGGACAAGCCGCTTTATCAGAAATCAGATAGTAGCAAAATAAAACTAAGGAGGGCGAGCAATGGAACTGTTTCAGGGTATGTTTGGAAAGGTCGCACCGGGTATGTGCCGGCTGTCGCCGGACGGAAGTATTGCAGTCAAGACCTCCGGGGGATACAAGAGCTATTCCGTGAAGACCGGCAGGCTGACAAACTGCGATAATTTCGTGTTTAACATCGGAGAGGAATTTTTCTTCCTGATCCCGACAAGCAAAGTAAAGCCAGGAGACATAATCCTGGCATCCGGCAGACCGAAATGTGTCGTCAGTGCAGAGAAGGAACGGATCACAGCAATCAATTATGAGGATTCTACCATTGAGCAGATCGTTCCGGAGCGGCATGTATTTATGGGCAGCACCTACTTTTATGGGAAGATCGTTTCCATGTTCGGCCGGATGGACGGCAGTGGAAAGAAGGGCGGAAGCCGCATCCTCAAGTACCTGATGCTCAGCGAGATCTTCAAAGGAGGGCAGCAGCCTTCTGAAGTCTCCGGCAAAGGGGTCCAGCCATCTGGCTTTATGGGCAGCGGAACCGCCCCGGCGATGATGGCCATGCTGATGCTTGGAGGAAAGGAAGAGGATGTGTTCGCAGATCTCTTCAGCTTTGGGGACGATATGGAGGATCCGGAAGGCGGCGAGGAGGAGTAAGCCGGCCGGGTCCGGAGACCTTCAGAGACAGATAGCGGCGGAGAGAAATAATAATCAGGAGGTACACCATGGGATACGGAAATTGGGACAGAGCAGCATTTGTAAAATACAACAAGGCAAGAGGCAGAAAGGTGGATGCGGACGGCAGGGTCGCCGGCAGCCACACCAATCAGGAGATCTTCCGGGCGAGACGGATCGACCCCATGCTGGATCCGAAAAACGTGATCCGCGAGTGCTGCGATTCCGTCGATCATCCGGAAACGGTTCCGGTGATCCTGGCGCTCGATGTGACCGGGAGCATGGGACAGGCAGCGGTCGAGGTGGCAAAGCAGCTGAATGTAATCATGACGGATCTTTATGACAAGCTGCCGGATGTGGAATTTATGATCATGGGCATCGGGGATCTGGAGTGTGATGATTCTCCGATCCAGATCTCTCAGTTCGAGGCGGACATCCGGATCGCTGATCAGCTGGAGCGGATCTACTTTGAATTTGGCGGAGGAGGAAATGCATACGAATCCTACACAGCCGCCTGGTACATGGCTGCCCGCCATACCCGGCTGGATTGCTGGAAGAGGGGAAAGAAGGGCATCCTGATCACCATGGGTGATGAGCCGCTCAATCCTTATCTTCCCCTCCGGGGCCTCAGGACCGGTCTTGCGGCACTGACCGGAGATACACTGCAGACCGATGTGGATACGGCTCCCCTGTATAAGGAGGTGACAGAGAAGTATGAGGTCTACCATCTGCAGGTCGATCACCGGGCATGGAGGGATCCGAGGATCGAAAGGTCCTTCCGGAAATATCTGGACGCTGCCCATTACAGGGAAGTCACGACAGAAACGATCGCAGATGAGATTACAAGGATCATCCGGAAGGAAGCCGGCAAAGATACGGAACAGAAAAAAGGCTTTGTCGAACACGTGCAGGAACTGATCGCCTGGTAAGATTCCGGCGGGCGCTGAACGTCCAGTGGACGTTCGCTTAGCGCCGACCGGAGCGGCAGCGGAGACGCGCACGCGCACGGTGGGAGGTGCTTACGCACCGTGCGCGCCGCGGCAAGAACGCTGAGGCGTTTTTAAAAAACAGGAGGGACGTCATGGGAAGATGGGATGGAAAAAAGCAGATCGTTAAGGTCGTGATCGGCGCAAATTACGGCGATGAGGGCAAGGGGCTCATGACAGACTACTTCTCCGGTGAAGCGAAAAAAGGCGGCCGCTCCTGTCTGGTGGTCTGCACCAACGGCGGAGCGCAGCGGGGCCATACGGTGGTCACCCCGGAGGGGATCCGCCACATATTCCGGCACTTCGGCTCCGGTACGCTGACCGGGGCCGATACCTGGATGAGCGATGCCTTTATCGTCAATCCGGTCATCTTCCGGGAGGAGAGAGAACAGCTGCAGGCACTGTGCCGCCTGCCGAAGGTTTTTGCCGATCCGTCCTGCCGGATGACCACGCCATATGATATGATGGCAAACCAGATGCTGGAGGAATTCCGGGGAAAAGCACGGCATGGCAGCTGCGGGCTGGGGATCTGGGAGACCGTGCTCCGATGCCGAAAGGGCTTTGGCGGTGAGCCGTTGTTTTCGCAGAATGAGGAAGAGATCCATCGGTTCCTTTCCTTCCTGCGGGAGGAGTATTTTCCGGAAAGGCTGCGGGAGGAGGGCTTTGAACAGATGCCGGAGGACTGGCGGGCACTGTTTTACAGCCCCGGGATCGAGGAGAATTTTATGGAGGATCTCCGGTACTTCCAGCGTACGGTCCGGCCTGCCGACTGCAAGGTGATCGGCGGATATGATGAGACCATCTTTGAAAACGGACAGGGCCTTCTGCTGGATATGGGGATACAGGAGCATCTGCAGCACACCACGCCCAGCCGGACCGGCCTGTACGAAGCAGACAGGATCCTAGGCAGCTGTCCGGGCAGGATGGACATCGAAGTCTGCTACGTTACCCGCACCTACCTGACCCGGCATGGGGCGGGGCCGATGGAAAACGAATGCAAAAAGGAACAGATCAATCCGGATATGCAGGACCTGACGAATGTGCCGAATCCTTTTCAGGGAACGCTCCGGTATGGTATACTGGATGCGGATAAACTGAAGGAGAGGATCGCTGCAGATTTCCATACGGCGGCTGCAGATCAGCCGGGAAAAACCTGGACCACATCCATAGCCCTGACCCATGTCAACGAGACTCCAGGGGATGGACCAGACAGATCCGAAGGCCTGAAAGCAGCCCTTCTGGATCGGAAAGAAAGGGCCTATCTGTCCGATGGGATGACGCGGGAAAGCGTGTACTGCAGGTGTGAATAGCATGGCACCTGCGGATGAGGAACGCAGAGGATCAGCAGCAGAGGATCGGCCATGAGTGAGAGAACTCTTGAGGAGAAAAAATATCTGGAGGAATATGACGCAGAGCAGTTCGACCGTTTTTCCGTGGCGGTCGACCTGCTTACGTTTACGATTGAAGATGATGAGCTGAAGGTTCTGATGGTCCGCAGAGATGAGTTTCCTTTCAAGGGCTGTCTGGCACTGCCCGGCGTGTTCGTCCGCATCGATGAGACGCTGGATGAAGCGGCGCAGCGGGGCATACAGGAGGAGACCGGCCTGTCGGGGATCTACTATGAGCAGCTCTACTCCTGGGGCGAGGTGGACCGGGACCCCCGGATGCGGGTGCTGTCCGTCTCGTACATGAGTCTCACCTCGCGTGAGGCTCTGGCGTTCCATGCCGGAAGCCGTACGCAGGAGGCGCTTCTGGTGCCGGTGCGCTCCCTGCTGGCGTCAGATGAGACGATTGCCTTCGACCACCGCAGGATCCTGGAATATGCCTGCTGGAGACTGAAGAACAAGGTCGAATATACCGACATTGCCTTCCATCTGGTGCCGGAGGAATTTACCCTGCCGGAACTGCAGCGGGTGTACGAGATCCTGCTGGAGCGTCCGCTGTACAAGGCAAATTTCAGGAAAAAGATCGCCGGGATGATCGAAGAGACCGGCCGCTATACGGAAGGTGATGCCCACAGGCCAAGCAGATATTACCGGAGAAAAAGGGATATCTTGCAATCTTTCTGAAAGACTGTTATAGTAAAATATACCTATACAGGTATCAGGAGGAACACAGATGAAACAATGTATGGATTCTGCCAATCTGCATCGCAGACTGGCCAAGATCATGGGACAGATCAAGGCGATCGACCGTATGGTGGATGAAGATGTTCCCTGTGAGGATGTGCTCTCCCAGATCAATGCCGCGAAATCTGCACTGCACAAATGCGGTCAGGTCATCCTGGAGGGACATATCGAGCACTGTGTCAAGGACGGCATACAGCACGGGGACGCAGATGAGACGATCAGGAGCTTTACAAAGGCAGTAGAGCGATTTGCCAATATGAGCTGAAGCAGTAAGGGACCGGATGCGGGGATGCATGAGCAGCTGATGCAGATACCCGGCGCCCGGTCTCTTTCTGTTTTTATCGGGACGATCCGATGCTGCAGAAATTTTTACGAGAATGCATGGAGGAGAAAAGGATGCCAGGGACAAGTGACAGAGTAAAAACATTCACGGATTCCGTTATCCGCCGGATGACTAGGATTAGCAACGCCTATGGGGCCATCAATCTGTCTCAGGGTTTTCCGGATTTTGATCCTCCGGCGGAGATCATGGATGAGGCACTGCGCCGGCTGGAAAAACTGGCGGCAATGCTGAAAGAAGCGTAAAAGAAAGAATCGGAAAAAAGCATCATAAAAGAAACGACCGGCAGCCCTGTATGTATTTACGGGGAAGATGTTTCCTCCAGAGAAGCCTGATAGCTGTCAAGGAGAGGATAGATGTCGAGATTTGGATCAGGGATGACGCCGATGTGATCCCCCAGCTCAAAGACCTCATCTGCTCCTTTTGATGTGGGCCATTCAGGAAGACCTTCACCGTTCGGGTCCCCGTACTTGACGAAATTTGCCCAGTAACGCTGCATTTTTTCGGAGAGTTCCCGGTCACTGTCCTCGTAGACCCAGTCGTGGCGCCAGAGGTTGCCATAGGCGTAGGGGAGCTCGCCGGCATGGAAACTGCCTAAGGACCGGTTGGTTTTGGTAAAGCAGTATTCATAGACCGGCCGTTCCTGTCTGGCCATGTAGTTTGTCCAAAGGTAGTGGCTGTAGGTAAACCAGGCGGCGCTGTAAAGCTTGTTCAAGGATCCTTTTGTCTCACCTTTTGCATCGATGAGGAAGGGCTGGTATTGTTCTACAGAACCGGGAGGAACCAGGCGGACCGCCTCCTCTGTCCATTCACCCAGGATCGGGGTGATAAGCTCCGCATAGTTTTCCTCTGTGGCTTTTGTTCCCATCAGGAAGGCGTCTGCTTCATGGGCATTGAAGCCATTGAGCAGAGCTTCCTCGTGGTTTTCTCCCTTCTGGTAGGTCAGATAGGGCGGTTCTGTGATCGCATAGCCGTCTACGATCATGGCAGAATTTGTGTAGCGTGTACCCTCCAGACGGTCAGCGGGAAGTGTCCGGAGTTCATCCACACTGCGGACGCCGAATTCGTCCAGAATGTCCTGACCCATGGCAAAGGCCTCTTCCTTGTCCCTGAGTGTGTGGTAGGGTTTTACTGCAAGGATGGAGCTGCTTTCCGCGATCACCCGGCGAAACAGACCCTTAGTCAGCGGCGAAACACATAGCGCATTGACGCTCGAGGCACCGGCGGATTCCCCGGCCAGTGTCACCTGGTCCGGATCCCCTCCGAAAGCGGTGATATTTTCCTGTACCCACTGGAGCGCCCGGATCTGGTCCAGCAGGCCGTAGTTTCCTGTGGTGCCGTTTTCCGATTCCTCTGCCAGCTCAGACAATGCCAGGTAGCCAAAGATATTTACCCGATAGGCAATATTCACCACCACGATCCCCTGGCGGGCAAGATCCTCGCCGCGGTATTCGGTGTACCATGGCTGACCGCTGGTCAGGCTGCCGCCGTGAATATAGACCAGGACAGGAAGGGCATCACCCTCCCTGGCATCCGATGGGGCATAGACGTTCAGATAGAGGCAGTCCTCGCTCATCATTTCCCGATAATTGTCGGAGAAATCCAGCCAGCGGTAGTCGTGATACCCGAGCAGATGGTACAGGCTGTCCATGAAGGGAACCGTACTGCTCTGCATGGCCTGGGGCTGGAAGTGATCGCATGCACGGATTCCCTCCCAGGGCTCCGGCGCCTGGGGCTCCCTCCAGCGCAGCTCACCCACCGGCGGCTTTGCAAACGGGATCCCGGCATAGACACGCACGGAGCGGTCTGCGTTGTAGACGCCGGTCAGCTGTCCCTGGGCGATCGTCAGAGGTTCTGTGACTTCTGCATTTTTA
The DNA here is from genome assembly GCA_002368795.1 of Eubacterium sp. UBA3782. Lineage (GTDB taxonomy): Bacteria > Bacillota > Clostridia > Lachnospirales > Lachnospiraceae > Bilifractor. Next base: position 50,853 of record DFFG01000050.1, on the reverse strand, counting down.
TTGGCGACAGCCGGGACCAGTGCATAGGGTGGACCGGTAAAAAGCAGCACCAGTACCAGCAGGACAAGTGCGGCAAGCCAGGACGCTGCTCCCGTTCCTTTGTTCCAGCGGCCGTAATGCCGCAGCAGAAGCCGTCCGATGATCAGGGAGGCGATCACTGCCGCAGCGCATAGCCAGCCAAGGAGTGTGTTCTTTGCCAGGTCCAGTACGGCAAAAAAGAGCAGGGATACAAGGGTAATCATCAGATAAAAAAACATTGCTATTTCCTTCTCGGCGGAAGAACCCTTCCGCCATCTGTTTCGAGGGGGAAGCATTCTCTTTTATCTGTCCGTCAGGGCAGGAAACAGAGAAAGGCGGCCCGAATATCGTTTCTGTACATAGTTTTATCATATTTTTCGGAAATTTGGCATTCCACAGGCAAAAATATTTGCTTTGGCAGCTTTCTCTTTCCGCGTGTCAGGCAAAGGCAGGCCACAGGCTTCTGTGCCGGCGTAAACGCTGCAGGATAAGATGGCAGATCCATTCATGCAAAGAATTGACAATGGAAAGAAAGCGCGCTATATTAGAGATAGAAAGCTAGCAGGTCAACCGGATTTCAAAACGGGATAATCGGTGAAATCTCTTGGAAAACTTGCTGCAATCGAATGTTTTTACGACATAATTATTAAAATTAGAAAGCAGGTGGTATCTATGAAAATCGTTCTTATGGAGCCTCTGGGAATCTCTGTGGAGACTCTGGACAGCCTGGCAGCTTCTCTTAAGGCAGCTGGCCATGATTTTACTGCGTATGACAGCTTTACCCTGGATGTGGAGGAGCTGAAGAAGCGCGCCGGAGACGCGGATATTCTGATGATCGCCAACCATCCTCTTCCTGGCGAGGTTATCGAGGCAGACAAGAATCTGAAATTTATTTCTGTTGCTTTTGTCGGCATCGATCACGTGGATACTGATGCCTGCAAAGCCCGCGGCATCGGTATTTCCAATACCGGCGGCTACTGTGACGACGCCGTGGCAGAGCTTGCGGTCGGCCTTGCACTGGACTGCCTGCGCAACGTGACTGCCTGTGATAAGTCTGTACAGGCCGGCGGCGGAAAGGCCGGACTTCAGGGCCATGAGCTGGCAGGAAAAACGGTCGGCATCATCGGTACAGGTGCGATCGGCTGCCGCACAGCCGAGATCTTCAAGGCCTTCAAGTGCCGTCTGATCGGTTACAACCGCTCCAGACGCCAGTCAGCCATCGATATGGGTATCGAGCTCAAGAGCCTGAATGAGGTCTGCGCTGAGGCAGATATCATCTCTGTCCACACACCGCTGACCCCCGAGACAAAGGGCCTGATCGGCGAGGAGCAGATCGCTCTGATGAAGCAGGGCGCGATCCTGATCAACACTGCCCGCGGACCGGTCGTGGATACCGCAGCTGCAGCTGCAGCGCTCCGCGCAGGAAAGATCAAGGCAGGCATCGATGTGTACGAGAAGGATCCGCCGCTTCCGGCAGATCACCCGTTCCTTGGCTGCCCGAACCTGGTCTGCACACCGCATGTCGGATTTGACACCAGAGAGTCGATCGACCGCCGTGCAGTCATGGCTTTTGAGAATGTGACGGAGTATCTGGCAGGAAATCAGATCAGAAAGATGCTTTGATCAAAAATGCCGTGCCCTGGGCCGGCACAGCAGAATAAAAAGTAAAGACAGCAATAGAATAAGCTGCCGCATGAAATAGGGTGCCTTGTGTACCTCACAATTCATGCGGCAGCTTTTTTCTGATCGGCTCACATCAACACGTTTTGTCATATAACTCGTCCTATCAGTCCATTTTATCCTATAAGTCCATTTTGTCCTATAAGCCATATTTGTCCTGTAAGCCATGTATGAACTCTTTTTGGCACGGAAAAGCCCCCGCGGCTTTTACACCGGGGGGCTTCCCATAGGCTATAGAGGAAACTTGTTTACGATTGTCAGTATTCGCAATTACTCAAAGATCGTTCCCTTGCGGAAGGATTTGGAGGATGCGAGGACCTTCATCAGGATATAGTAGACGACGCCGGTCGGAATAAGGCTGACGTACCAGGACAGATCCATGATGAAGAGTGAGCAGATCGAACCGACAACGATGGCAATGATCGCTGCCCAGTTGATGCCCTTGAACGGCCCTTCCTTGTCGTACAGGTCATTGATATCCAGGCTCTGCCTGCGCAGGATGTAATAGTCAACAGCCATGACCGCAAAGATCGGTCCAAGGAATGCGGAGTAGAACTGGGTGAACAGGGACAGGCCTGCTGCAGACTCATCGGTGACCAGCTTCCAGGGCATTACGCATACGGAAAGCACACCGACAAGGATGGTAGCGTGAGACCATTTCATCTTGAAGGACTCCATCAGGATGTATGACGGAGGAACGATGTTGTTCAGAACATTTGTGGTAACCTGAGCAAACGCGATGAACAGAAGAGTGATGACGGTCAGGAATTTGCTTCCCATCAGAGTGGAGAAAACGACGACCGGATCGCTGTTGCCGGTAGCTGCGGTGACCAGAAGGCCGATCAGACCCATGAACAGGGTAACCGGAAGGATAGCGATGGTGTAGATGGCACCGGTCTTGAACGGGCCGACATTCTCCTGAACGTTTCTGGAATAGTCAGAAGCGTTGATGATCATCGTGGAATAGATGCCCAGGAAGGAAGTTGTTGCTGCCCAGAACGGCATGCCCCAGGTACCGGTGATACCGGAGAAGACATCGCCAAGCTCTGTGGAGAAACGGGTATTTACGACATACAGCATGTAGATCAGGATGCCGATGATGAATACGCAGGAGATGTTCTCCAGCCATTTGATTCCCTCAAAACCGTTGATGGCCAGCAGTACCTGAAGGATCGTAAACAGCGCGAATACGACCGGCAGGTTGTCAAAGCCAAACAGGATCTTGAAGCAGCTGTTGATGGCGCCTGCGCCGACCCAGCTCTGGAAACCGAACCATACGATAGCCGGCAGACCTCTCAGGATGCCGGGGATCTTTACGCCGGTGGTTCCGAAGCTGCTTCTCATCTGGACAGAGAAGCCGACGCCGTACTTGTGTCCGCAGTTGCCGATGATGACAAGCGCAACTGCGATGACCAGGCAGCCGATCGTCATGGCCAGGATGGCCTGGAATACGGTAAGGGTTCCGATCAGGGCAGCACCCATGGAGAATGTACCGATGGATACGCAGCCGCCCATAAAGCTGGCGGTGTAGGAGACAGGATCCATGATCCTCTTTTCTGTGGGCCGCAGGTCTTTGTCTACGTCCCTGACCAGCTCAGGATTCAGGTTTTTGTTGTCAACAATGCTCATTTTTTACCTCTCATTTTCTAAATTGCTTTTTTATGTTTCAGTGGATACGGGAAACATATTCGCCGACGCCCTTTTTGGATTCATCGATGCAGCCGTTTTCTGCCACGATGTTTCCACGGACGATCGTCATGACCGGCATGCCCTTGCCCTTGAGGCCGACGAAGGCGGAGATTTTGTTTACATAATACAGAGAGTCTGCAGTGATCTCCCATTCCTTTGCAGGATCGATGATGATCAGGTCTGCATCGAAGCCGGGAAGGATATCACCCTTGCGGCCGTAGATGCCGAAGGCCTTTGCCGCGTTGTAGGACATGCAGCGGGCAAGTGCGGTCATCGGGATGCCGCGTCTGAGTGCCTCAGACACAGTTGCCTGAACACCGCTCTGGATGCCGCTGATTCCGCCCCATACATCGAATACGTTGTTGATCTTCTGGCCGAGGATCTCATTGTATTTCTCATCGTAGGAGCAGGGGGAATGGTCGCTGGCGATGCCGGAGAAGGTACCGTCCACGACATAATCCCACATACGGTCCACATCTGCCTTTGTCCGCAGCGGAGGAGCGCATTTGAAGAGCGGTCCCTTCTCCAGCGTATCATCCTCGGTGAAGACCAGATAATGGGAGCAGGTCTCTGCTGTAATGTCGACCCCCTCCTGCTGCGCCTCTTTGATCTTCTGGGCAACATCCGGGTGAGAAACATGGCAGATATGTGCCTTGCAGCCGGTCTCTCTTGCGCACTCGATCACGGCAAGAGTAGCGACCATCTCGGCAGCCGGTGTACGGGAATCCAGGAAGCCTCTCCAGTCATAGCGGCCAGCCTCTTTCATGCGCTTTTCGCCGTTCTTGATCATCTGGAAATCCTCGCAGTGGAAGCCTGCACGGCCGCCGAATTCTTTGATGATCTGCATGGCCTCGTACACCTCACCATAGTTCAGGGAGCTGTAGTCGGGGGAAACCGGTCCGATAAAGGACTTGAAAGCAACAACGCCCTTTTCATCCAGTCCCTTAAGGTCAGCAAAGTTTGTCGGGATCAGGCCGCCCCAGAAGCAGTAATCGACGTAGGCGTTGGGATCGACCTTGTCCTTCTTGATCTCCAGAAGGTCGGCAGTGGTCATTGCCGGCTCGTTCTGCAGCGGCATGTCAATGATCGTTGTGTAGCCGCCTGCAGCAGCGCCTGCTGTGCCATGCTCGTAATCCTCTCTCCACTCGTAACCGGGATCATTCAGATGTGCGTGTGTGTCGATCGGTCCGGCCATGATATACATCCCGTTCGCATCGACGACCTTTGCTGCTTCCGGTTCGACTCCGGGAGAAAGCACGGCAGCGATCTTGCCTCCGCAGACTGCAATATTGCCGTCTCGGATATCGTCCTTTGTTACGATCTTTCCATTTTTGATCAGAAGATCATACATTTTGGCACCTCCTTTGTGCATGCAGATAAACAGTTCATTTCCATAGCGTGTGGCTGTGCAAAAGTCATAATTGTGCAGTCAACCACATTATAAATGTATTTTATTCACGCTTCACGGCAAAATGCAAGAGGGGATCGAAGGGGGAGATGTAGAAAAACACGGAGAAAAATTGGTAAGAATTGACAAAATTATATGGAAAATATATGAGAGCGATAGGAATTGCATAGTAAAATATGGACGCCTGAAATAAATTGCGTTGCAAAAAAATATAAACCGGATTACAATCGCTTTAAGACTGAAAATGAATAATTATTAAAATGATACTGAATTATGGTGAAAATATAGCGACCAGATTTCAATAGTTTGGCGTTTTTGATACGTACATTTAGACGCAGAAAAGGCGCAGCGAGCTGTTTTGCTGTGCTGCGCCTGACACAAGGAAGAGTGTGTATTTGCCATTTGCCGGCCATGTCTCAGAGCGAAAGAAGTTCCTGGAAAAGTTCTCTGCAAAGGAGGACATGCTCAAACCGGGTCAAGGGATGCGGATCCTGTCAGGGCAAACCATATGCCGCATAGCGTATCCCTGCCGGAGGAGTGACCGATGGCATCAAACATGACGCGGACATTTTCCGGCGCAGGCTGTGCGGCCAGAGAGACCACGGCCTCGCTGAACTGGCCCTCAAGTGCACAGAGAAGAAACGCGCGGCTGATTTCACCTGTACGGTCGAGAAAGCCGGGGATCGTGGATTGAAGGGCAGAGAAAAGGCCGGGCGAGAGCTGTTCGGCAGAGAGATCGGTACGGACAGAGCCTGGTACAGGGGCTGCTGTATGGATCCCGGCAAGACGGAGGCCAGCCAGCACGCCGCAGAGATAATCATCTCCGGAGGGAGTAAGACCTGTTCCAACGCCGATCAGGGAACACAGGATCGAAGCTGTTTTGCCGGCATCGCCTGCCTTGGCAGCCCTGGAGGCTTCAGAAAGCCTGGATGAGACCGCCAGCCGGATCAGATCACCCGAGATCTCCGGCGAATCCTGGAGAATGCCGGCAAAACCATCGGATGAGCCGGAGGAGAGAACCTGACGCAGTGTGCTTCTGAGCAGCATCAAGTCAGCTTCGGGAAGGCCGGAGGGAGAGAGGGATCCGGCCTGAGCCAGCGAAAGATCGGTACAGCTGGCAGAAGCAAAAGAAATTCGCACAGTATCGTCCGGATCTGACGAAGAATGGACGCCTGCAGGGGTGGAACCAATCAGCAGCATGTCTCCGGTCACCCATACAGGATCGCCCGGACGGATGCCGGGCTCGGCCAGCTCAGGAGCAGCGGCGTCGGTCAGCAGACTGATGGGAGAGAGAGGAGAGCCATCCGCCTGGAGAGCCAGCAGCTGGCCGTCAAGAAGCAGATTGATGGTCCGGCGGTAGACCGAGTGGACCTGACCTGCGGGGCAGATCTTCAGGAAATCTGATGCAAAAACGGAAGTGCGGACGATCCTCATAGCTTCTCCTTTGACTTTTGTAGTAACAAGTGCGACGTGCGGGCTGTGTTCTGACGCTGTTAGCTTCATTTTTATGATCACGGATCGCTTCACGCTGTGCGTTTTCGCGATCCTGCTCCGAATTCGCAGTCCCATGCTGCTGCGCAGCACTGCCTGCTCATCCGGAGGCGCGTCAGAACACATCCCGCCCTTACGCACAAGTGCGACGTGCGGGCTGTGTTCTGACGCTGTTAGCTTCATTTTTATGATCACGGATCGCTTCACGCTGCGCGTTTTCGCGATCCTGCTCCGAATTCGCAGTCCCATGCTGCTGCGCAGCACTGCCTGCTCATCCGGAGGCGCGTCAGAAATCACCCCGCCCTTACGCACAAGTGCGACGTGCAGGCTGTGTTCTGACGCTGTTATCATAAAATAAAAAACCGGGGGTGTCGAGGGATTCCGCAAAAATCAACATTGGACCGGAAGAACAGAACTGGCTGTTCTTTCTTTATTTATAATGCTTTTCTGCACATGGACAGATCCGGAGGCTAAAAGTGTGTTGTTGGGTTTCTGCCTGTTAATGACGGATTGTGTGGCTGCGTTAAAATTTACCGCTGATATTAAAACCGGTTATTATAACGAGTTTTATTTTTATGTTTATTTTAATTAAACAATTTAAACAAATCATGTTCTTTGCCAGGGCTGATTTCTGAACCTGCCAAAGATTTGTGCCGCGATTCTGAGGGCAGAAGAGCGAATGTGGGCATGATGCACAAAACACTGGAACAATTACCGAACAAATGGTGAAATCATACAAAACCAAGTATAAAATTTCTGTAAAATTAGCTACAAGAAAAGGGTTGCGGTATCGGTGAAAAACCTTTACAATCAAATAAAAATAGGTTGACCGGATATCATACTATTTTTTGTAACCCGTCAATTTTGCAGAAGCAAATGTTCTATTTTTTTTCCAGGAGCAATACCAAAAAAAATACTGAGGAGGGCATTCACGTCTATGGAAAAAAAGAAATTCTCTATGTCACTTACAACCCAGATCCTGATCGCTACGATCGGAGGTATCGTTTTTGGTGCACTTGTAGGACCTTGGTGCGCAAACCTTAAGTTCATCGGCGACATCTTCATCCGTCTGATCCAGATGTCAGTTGTTCTTCTGGTCATGTCCGCAGTTATCGGTGCTGTCGGCGGCGGCAACAAGAATGCCGGCAAGATGGGACTGCATACTTTCAAATGGATCTTCTTCTTTACTATCATTGCTTCCCTGCTTGGCGTTGCGCTTTCTCTTATCGTTAAGCCGGGTCTTGGCATCACGCTGATCGACTCCAGTGCATACGCAGATACCGAAGTCGCTTCTGCATCTCTGCAGGATACCCTGCTGAACTTTGTTCCTACCAACGTACTCGGCTCCATGGCTAATGCTGCTATGGTTCCCTGTATCCTTTTCTCCATGTTCTTCGGTGCTGCCATGGGCAAGTACGTCAAGGAGACCGGAGATGATTCGATGGTTAAGTTCATAAAGAGCTTCAACGCCATCATCACCAACATTATCAAGATCGTCATGAACATCGCTCCGATCGGTATCTTCTGCCTGCTGGCAAATGTTGCCGGAGCTATCGGCTTCAAGGTCATCATTCCTATGGCGAAGTTCCTGGGCTGCCTGCTGATCGGCGACTGCATCCAGTTCCTGCTGTTCACACCGTTTACCGCTGCTCTTACCAAGACCAACCTGATGAAGTATCCGGCTAAGTTTGCAAAGATGTCCATCATGGCCGTTACCACGACCTCTGGCGCTATCTGCCTGCCGACCAAGATCCAGGATGAGGTTGAGAAGTTTGGTGTCAGCAAAGAGGTTGCTGACTTTACCGGCCCGATCACAATGTCCATGAACAGCTGCGGCGCAGCACAGTGCTACGTTATCGCCTGCTTCTTTATGGCTCAGGCTACCGGCATCCAGATGTCTGCATATCAGATGACGATGTCCATCGTTCTTTCCATCATGATGTGCCTTGGAACCATCTCCGTACCGGGCGGTTCCGTTATCGTTTACACCTTCCTTGCTTCCTCTCTGGGACTTCCGATCGAGGCACTTGCAGTCCTTATCGGTGTTGACTGGTTCGCAGGAATGTTCAGAACTCTGATGAACGTTGACGTTGACGTTATGGTCGGCATGCTCGTTGCAGATAAGCTCGGCGAGCTGGATCACGATGTATTCGACGGCAAGAAGGTTGTTACCTACTAAGTAGTTTTTGCATCACTCGGCAGGGGTCCGTCTGCTGGCACCCCTGCCATTCTTTTAACTTTCTGTAGTTTTTTCATTCGCTATTTGTATAAACAGGAAAGGTGGTAAATCAAAAATGGATGTTAATCAGGACAGATTATTTCATCATCTTCAGGAACTTGCACAGATCGGCATGACCGATAACGGCATTTACTGCATGGCCCTCTCCAAGGAGGAGAACGAAGCACATGCACTGGCTGCCCAGTACATGGAGCAGGCCGGCATGACGACCCGCGTTGATGCAGCCGGCAACCTGGTTGGACGTTATGAAGGCTCAAAGCCGGATGCTCCGGTCGTTATGACTGGTTCTCATCTGGATACTGTTTACGGCGGCGGCGCATTTGACGGAAGACTTGGCGTCATGGCTGGTATTGAGGCGGTTCATACCATGAAGGAGAAGGGCATTGTTCCTGTTCATCCGATCGAGGTTATCGCTTATCGTGATGAGGAAGGCTGCCGTTTCGTCGGAAGCTACTCTGGCGCAGGTCATCTGACCGGCGGTTACAACAAGGGTATCATGGAGCATGCTGACAAGGACGGCAAGACCGTTCGTGAGTGCCTGAAAGAGTGCGGCATCGATCCGGATCATGTGGATGATGCACGCCTTCCCGAGGGATATGCCAAGGCTCATCTTGAGCTGCATATCGAGCAGGGCGCTGTTCTGGAGAGCAAGGGTCTTCAGGTTGGCGTTGTTACCGGTATCTGCTGCCAGATCCGCGGCTTTGTCACCATCAAGGGCACAGCTTCCCATGCAGGAACCACACCCATGGATCTGAGAAAAGACGCCCTTACCGCAGCTTCCGCCTGCATCCTTGAAATCGAGGATGAGGCTAAAAAGTGGCCGCAGGCTGTTGCTACAGTTGGTCAGATCACTGCTATCCCCGGCGGCGTAAACGTCGTTCCCGGCGAGGTAAGATTCTCCATCGACATGAGAAACCAGAAGGCAGCTCTTCGTGATGCCATGTTTGACAAGTGTGTAGAGAGAATGAAAGCCGTCTGCGCAGCCAGAGGCCTGGAGTTCTCCATTGAAGTCGGCATGAAGGACGCAGAGGGCGTTCCGGCTGCTGATCATATCCAGGACATCATCGCAGAGTCCTGCAAGGAAGCCGGCTATCCCGAATTCCGTATGCCCTCCGGCGCAGGTCATGACTCCTCTACCTTCGGCAGCTTCTGCCCGATGGGAATGATCTTCATCCGCTCCAAGGATGGTCTGTCCCACAACAAGGACGAGTACAGCAGCCCCGAAGATTGCGCAGCAGGTGCTGAGGTCCTGTACCGCTCTATGCTGAAGCTGGCCTGCCAGGACTAAGAAGCTCCGCGAGGATGGGGCGTTGACCGGTGATTTCCGGCCATATGGAGAAGAACTTTAAATAGCCTGTCCGCAGATGCATGCTGCGGACAGGCAATAAAGTAATAAAGGAGGTAACTGTTATGTATGATCTGCTGATCAAGAATGGAAAACTTGTCACACCGGACCGCATCTTTGAGGCGGATGTCCTTATCAATGATGGCAAGTACGCAGCATTCGTGGCTCCCGGAACCGATGTGGAGGCAAAGGAAGTCGTTGATGCGAAAGGTAATCTGGTATTCCCCGGAATCATCGACTGCCATGCACATCTTAACGAGCCCGGATTCGAGTACCGCGAGGATTTTGAGACGGGCACCCGTGCTGCAGCTGTTGCCGGCTGCACCACCGTCATCGATATGCCGCTGAACAACGATCCTTCTCTGATGAATAAGGAGATCTTTGACCTCAAGTACAGCAAGATCAGCAAACATTCCGTGATCGACTATGCGCTCTGGGGCGGTCTGGTCGGCGACTACGATGATTCTCCGGATTCTGTCAAGAACAACATGAACGATCTGGTCGATCTGTATAATTGTGGCGTCGCAGCCTTCAAGGGCTTCACCTGCCCGAACGGCGATCTGTTCCCGACCGTTAACCTGGGCAATGTCCGTAAGGCTCTTGAGATTCTTAAGCCCTACGGCGCACTTTGCGGTTTCCACTGCGAGGAGTACGGCCAGGTTCTGGAGAGAGAGAAAGAGGCAAAGGCTAAGACTGGTCAGACCAACGAGCAGAAGATCCGTGATTTCCTGGATTCTCATGATGTCTGGACCGAGTATGTGGCAACAAAGAACATGATCGACATGTGCCGTGCAACCGGCGGCCGTGTACACATCTGCCACGTCAGCCATCCGATGGTCGCCCAGCTGGTCAAGGATGCCCAGTATGAGGGACTGCCGGTCACCGGTGAGACCTGCCCGCATTATCTCGGCTTTACCGAGGATTTCGTATTCGAGAAGGGCGCGCCGGCCAAGTGCACACCTCCGATGAGAAAGAAAGAGGATATGGAGAAGCTGTGGGACTATGTGCTTGACGGCACACTTTCCTGCCTTGGCTCCGACCATTCTCCCGCTGCTGATTATGAGAAGGACAACGAGACCAGAGATATCTGGCATGCATGGGGCGGCCTGAACGCTATGCAGTGGTTCCTTCCGATGGTCTTTGATATGGTCGTTCATCAGAAGGGCCTGTGCCCGACTCTGATCGCCAAGGTCATGGACTACAATCCCGCAAAGGTCTTCGGCCTCTACGGCCGCAAGGGCGCTTTTGAGATCGGCTTCGACGGCGATATCGTTATCGTTGATCCCGAAAAGGAATGGAAGATCGATCAGACAAAGCTGCTGACCAAGGGACATGTGACCTGCTTTGACGGACTCGAAGGAAAAGGAAAACCGGTTATGACAATCGTCCGCGGCAAGATCGTTGCTGAGAACGACATGTACAAAGAGGATGCCATCGGATACGGCGCCTATATTACACCGGTTAAGTAAACCGTTCTGATCTTTCGCTGCCGGCCGCGCAAGCGGCCGGACAGCAAAAAGGTAATATCAAAGTTTCAGAGAGAGGAGAAATAAAATGAGTGACGTCAACAACGCACCACAGAAGGAAAATGATTCCATTCGCCCAATTCCTGCGGATAAGAGGATGATGAGCTGGGGCTCCAATACCATGCTCTGGCTCGGCGGTTGTATTTCTATCGGAACCCTTGCCATGGGCTCTGCACAGCTGGAAAATGGTCTGAACCTCATTCAGCTGCTTATGGCAGTTACCATCGGCTCCCTGATCCTGGTCGTCGGCATTACCATGAACGACCAGTTCAGCTACAAGACTGGTGCTCCCTATGCGATCCAGCTGAAAAGCGCATTCGGTACAAAGGGAAGCAACCTGCCGGTTCTTATCCGAGGACTTCCGGCTATCGTCTGGTATGGCTACCAGACCTGGCTCGGCGGCGCAGCGATCAACAACATCTCCAAGGCCCTGTTCGGCTTTGACAACATCTGGGTATTCTTTATCCTGTTCCAGGTGATCCAGATCTTCCTGTCCATCAAGGGCTTCCAGGGAGCAAAATGGGTCGGCAATATCGGCGGCGTGGTCATTTCCTGCGCAATGCTGTACCTGCTGTACATCTGTATCACCAGCTACGGCGATGTCATCTCCACACAGCTCATCAACAAGAGCGGTACCTGGGGAATGCCCTTTATCGCAGCTGTCATCGCTTTCTTCGGCAACAGCACGACCGTTATGCTGAATGCCGGTGACTATTCCCGTGAGGTAAAGACTGGCTACTCTCATCTGCAGAGAGGCGTTTCCTACTTCCTGGCAATGGTTCCCGCTACCGTTCTTCTGGGCATCATCGGTGCTATGGCTTCCACCGCTACCGGTATCGCCAACCCGATCAATGCTTTCGCACAGATGGTTGACAACAAGGTCGTTATGATCGTGACCCTGTCCTTCATCATCTTTGCTCAGCTGTCCACAAACCTGGCCTCCAACGTCATCCCGCCGGCATATGCTTTCATGGATGTATTCAAGATGAAACATAAGACAGCCGTTATCCTGATCGGTATCCTCGCTGTCTGCACCTGCCCCTGGATTCTGACAAACGATGCTTCTGCAGCTGGCCTGTCCGTATTCGTAAAGCTCTACTCTGCGTTCTTTGCACCGATCTTCGCAATCCTGATCGTTGACTACTTCATCCTCAGAAAGCGCCAGATCACCGATGAGCAGCTCGAGGAGCTCTACGATGACAACGGCTCCCGTAAGGGCGTTAACTGGGCAGCAATCATCGCCATGGCAATCGGCGCCGTGATCGGTCTGCTGAACATCGACCTTGCATTCTTCACCGCTACGATCCCCACTGGCGTGATCTTCTACCTGCTGATGAAGAATATGAAGAGCAGCGAGAATTTCTGCAAGGGCACCATCCTGGAGAAAAAGTAATATAACAGCTTCACACAGCGCATATCTGTGCTGTGTGCCGGGAACTCCGGCAGGATGATCGATCCTGCCGGAGTTTGTGTATAAGCAAGGAGCCATGCTTTTGCTGACGGCCAGACTTCCGCGAAAGTTCTGCTCTCGCAAGGAAGTCTTGCCGGCAGCAGACATAAGGCGAATGCCGTGACAGCGAGTACCTGAAGGGTACGCAGCTGTCTGCATGGCATAGAAATAAAAAAACTGCAGATACGCGCTTGGCGAATCTGCAGTCGGATGATCAGATGTGTTTGTAGGAAGCTTATAACGGGCGGAACTCGACCGGAGCCTCCAGACTCTCACGATCCTGGCGGAGCCTGGCTCGAAGCTGGCGTCTGGCGCTCTTGATGCTGTAGTGGCAGCCGCCGGTCACAAAGGTCAGCCTGCCGTCTTTCACTTTTGCGGTTATTCCGCAGGCGTTTTTACACCCTGAACAGGTAAGCTTTACCGTTTCCTCCTCATCGGAGAAGACGGGTGCGGCATCGGCGGAATCCTGAGAGGCGGCGGCCTTCAGCAGGCATTTGTCCAGAAATGCCGTCATCTTCCGCAGTGTGTTGGCGGTCTCCGGATCGTCCTCATTCCTGTCATAGTCATGGGAGGCGGATGTTGCAATGAACCGGGTGGGCTCATATTTTGCACAGAGTTCGGTAAACTCGGCATAGGGAACATCGGTATCCCCGGTGGAATGAGAGGCAAACAGCGGACAGGGGAAGCGGTCGGTAAGCCGCAGCGTGTAGTCTGTGTAGAAATACTTGTCCCGGCCTTCGTAGATCATATCCTTCCATTTTCCGGTCTGGCGGGCATAGAGATAGACCATGTAGCGCTCGCCAAGGGGTGCTTCGCCGGTGATCTCCTTCGGGAGGGCGTCGATGATGCTCTCGTCTGCCGGCGGAAGAGCCTGGTAGTAGCTGCTGGGATAGCAGTACCAGTTGTCGGTCAGGAAACCGTAGCCATAGAAGGAAACCACGCCGGAGGGCGGAGCAGATAGACTGCTCTTTGCAGCGGTGATCAGGGCCAGCCATGCACCGGCTGAGCGGCCCCAGAGAAAGTAGGGAAGCTGCTTTCCCAGAATGGAAGCGGCGTTGGCGATCCAGTAGTTGACGGAATCAGCGGCATCCTTCACGATCACATCCATTTTGGCAGCTGGAGCGAGCGGATAGTCAAAGGCTGCGATGACGCAGCCGGCGCCGGTCAGCATGTCCAGATGGAGCTTTGGGAGATCCTCACGGCTTCCGTAGAGCAGACCGCCGCCATGGAAGTAGATCAGTGCAGTCCTGGGGGTGACCTCCGGATCACGGTAGATCGTCAAATGCTTATCATAAAGTGCACAGGGGACCTGCCTTACTTCGCTGGTATACATATCGATCATCCTTTCCTTGAGAAGATAGTTAAAAACAGGTTGATTAAAATATAGCATAAAGCGACAAATAATTCAAATATAGACAAAAAGAAATTCTTATTTTTGTGTAGAATTTCTGCTTGAAATAATGGGAAAATTTTGCAATAATTGAATAGTAAAATCCGGTTGACCAATAAACCATCAGTTTTTAATAATTAAAAGGAGATTTTCAACATGGGATATCTTAACAATCAGCTTGGCTACAGAGATGAGATGCTGGAGACCAGATCTGTCGTAAAGAGAAACAACTGGGTACTGCTGGATCCGGACGGTCTGGTAAAGAACCGCATTCCCGGATACGAGAATTGTGATCTGACGATCCTCGGCTCTCCCGAGATGGGCGCTTCGTTTGTGGATTATCTCATCACTGCTCATGCAGGCGCAAAGAACGCAGCCATCGGCGGCAATGGCATCGAAACCTTCATGTATGTTGTTGAGGGTGCTGTTTCCGTAAAGAATGCAGATGTTGAAGCAGATCTCACCAAGGGCGGCTACATCTATTCTCCCGCAGACAAGCCGTTCTGCTTTGAAAACAAGAGCGGGGAGGACGCAAAACTGTATCTCTACAGAAGACGTTATGTTGCAGTTGAGGGCTACGCTGCCCACACCGTATGCGCAAACGAGGAAGATCTGCCCTGGCAGGAGTACGAAGGCATGAACAACTGCTGGGTAAGAGATTTCCTTCCGACAGATTTCGGCTTCGACATGAACATGCATGTTCTGAAGTTCGCGATCGGCGCTTCCCACGGCTATGTCGAGACGCATTATCAGGAGCACGGCATGCTGTTCCTCTCCGGAAAGAGCATGTACAAGCTGGATGATACATGGATCCCGGTCAAGAAGGGCGATTATGTATTCATGGATTCCTACTGCCCGCAGTGCTGCTACGCTGTCGGCGATGAGGGAAGAGAAGAGGCCCTGACCTACATCTACTCCAAGGACTGCAACAGAGAGGTCGAACTGTAAATAACAGCGGCCCGGCAGGGTGCCGGGCCGCCTGACTGATCAAACTTGATAATCGGAGGATAATTATGAAACTGCAGAGACAGGAATTAAAGGACCTGATGAAGCACAAAATGATGCAGGCGGGTCTGCATGAGGATCACGCTGAGACGACCGCTGAGATTCTGACATGGTCTCATGAGAGAGGATATGCCTCTCACGGCGCTGTTCGCGTAGAGTACTACAGCGAGCGTATTTTCAAGGGCGGCATTACCGTGGATCCCAAGTTTACCTGGACCCAGACAGGCCCCAGCACCGGAATCTTTGACGGCGACAACGGCATCGGCTACGTCATCGCAAAGGAAGGCATGGAAAAGGCAATCGCGATGGCAAAGGAAAGCGGCGCAGCAATCGTCGGCATGGCAAACATGTCTCACAGCGGTTCCATCGGCTACTACACCGAGATGGCAGCAAAGGAAGGCCTTCTTGCGATCTCCTTCTGCCAGTCCGATCCGATGGCGATCCCCTATGGCGGTACAGAGCCCTTCTATGGCACGAACCCCATTTCCTTCGCAGCACCGACCGCTGACGAGAGAACCGTCGTCTTTGATATGGCAACGACCGTTCAGGCCTGGGGCAAGATCCTTGACAAGAAGTCCAAACATGAGCCGATCCCGGCTGACTGGGCAGTTGATGAGAAGGGACTTCCGGTTACCGATCCGAACCTGGTCAACGCTCTGGTTCCGATCGCAGGCGCAAAGGGTTATGGCCTGATGATGCTGGTAGATGTTTTCTCCGGTGTTCTGCTGGGCGTTCCCTACGGCAAGCATGTCACCTCCATGTACCATGATCTTTCCGAGCCTCGTCAGCTTGGCCAGATGCACATCGTCATCGATCCGGCCCGCTTCATCGGCAAGGAAGAGTTTGAGAAGAGAATGTCCGCATGCCTCGATGAGCTGGGCGCTGTTCCCGCTGCAGAGGGCTATGGCAAGGTCTACTATCCCGGCGAGCGCGCTGTCATGAGAAGAGACCGCTATTATGCAACCGGCGGCATCGATGTCGTGGATGAGCTGGTCGATTATCTGAAGGGCGATGCCATTCATTTCGACAGATACGATCACAAGAACCGTTTTGCGGAGTAACTAAGAGAACCCTGCTGAGACGCAAAGGAGTATCAGAATGTTATATACAAGAGTGAAAAAGGGCAGTTATCAGGATTCCGTAGTCCTGATGCTTCTGACCAATGAGCTGACCACCATCGAAGGTGTAAAAAAAGTCCAGGTCATGATGGCAACACCTGCCAACAAGGACATTTTCAAGCAGGCAGGTCTTGACACAGAGGAGCTGCAGGCATCCAATGCCAACGACATGGTCGTTGTTGCAGATGTTGATGACGAGGCTATTCTCGATACCATTATGGAGAAGACCGAGGAGTTTATCAAGAAGCAGTCTGAGGGCGCAGTTGCCGCAAAGGGCAGCGAGAGCGTTAAGTCCTGGGAGAAGGCTCTGAAGAAACTTCCCGAGGCCAACCTGGCAGTTATCTCCATCCCCGGTGCATATGCAGCCCTTGAGGCAGACCGCGCGCTCGACGAGGGCCTGAACGTATTCATGTTCAGCGACAATGTCACGATCGAGGACGAGAAAGCTCTGAAGGAGAAGGCTCATGCAAAGGGACTTGCTGTTATGGGTCCTGACTGCGGTACCGGCATCATCCAGAGCGTGCCGATCGCATTTACCAACAAGGTAGCTCCCGGCTCCATCGGCATCATCGGTGCTTCCGGAACCGGTATCCAGGAGCTGACCACTATCATCGACCGTCTGGGCGAGGGCGTTACCAACGCCATCGGTATCGGCGGACGTGACCTGAGAGCTGAGATCGGCGGCATCACCATGATGGATATGATCGATGCCATGGAAGATGATGACACTGTCAAGTGCCTGATCATCCTGTCCAAGCCGCCGGCAAAGGAGGTCCGCGACAAGATCGCTGCCCGTCTTTCCAGCTTTACAAAGCCGATCGTTACCCTCTTTGTAGGTGAGAAGCCGACCTTCCATGAGGAGAATTTCTACCACGCATATACACTGGATGAGGCAGCCCGTCTGGCCGTCGGCCTGGTACGCGGCGAGAAGATCCCGGATGCGACCATCGATATCGACGAGTCCGAGTTCTTCGATGCTTCTGAGAACAAGACCATCAAGGCTTACTATTCCGGCGGTACCCTGGCAAACGAGGCAGCTATGCTGATCAAGGATGCCATGCACTGCGAAGTTCCCCCGGAAGATATCGAAGGCTACATGCTGCAGCTGGACGGCAACGTTGTTGTCGACCTCGGCGATGACGCTTATACCCAGGGAAGACCTCATCCGATGATCGACCCCGGCAAGCGTATCGAGTGCATGCAGGATGCCATCGACGATCCGTCCACCGGTGTTATCCTTCTTGACTTCATGCTGGGCTATGGCTCCCATCCCGATATGGCAGGCGCACTGCTTCCCTCCATCATCGAGCTGAAGAAGAAGGCAGAGGCTCTTGGCCGCAAGGTATTCTTCGTCGGCACCGTCTGCGGAACCAGAAAGGATTTCCAGGGCTACGATGAGGCTGTCCGCAAGCTGACAGAGGCTGGTGTTATCGTCTGCGAGAACAACAAGCTGGCCTGCCGCACCGCAATCCGTGCCATCGGAAGAGATTTCGAGGAGCCCGAGAAGGAGATCCGTCCGCGCAAGGTGGTCGAGGTCGAGAAGGCTGTACCGTCCGACAAGCTTCGTGAGCTTCTGTCCGAGAAGCCGCGCATCATCAACGTCGGCCTGAAGAGCTTCGCTGAGGTCTGTGAGGAGTTTGGCTGCGAGACCGTCCAGTACGACTGGATGCCGCCCGCAGGTGGAGATCTCCAGATGATCAAGGCTCTGAATTACCTGAGAAATATCGATGCAGTCGACGACGCAAACCGCCGCGTCATCGCAAAGGTCGTTGCCAGCCAGCCTGTTCTGATCGACAACGTCCGTGCAAAGGAAGTAATTCCGGAGCTGGCCGAGGGCAAGGTGCTGCTGCATGCCGGCCCGCCGGTAGCCTATGAGAACATGCCCGATCCGATGCAGGGCAGCTGTGTCGGCGCCGTCCTCTTTGAGGAGTGGGCAGATACCGAGGCTGAGGCCAGAAAGATGCTGGAGAACGGCGAGGTGAAATTCATCCCCTGCCATCACGTGAATGCAGTTGGCCCGATGGGCGGCATCACATCTCCGAATATGGCCGTATTTGTAGTTGAGAACCAGACAGACGGCAACCGCGCATACTGCACCATGAACGAGGGTATCGGCAAAGTGCTCCGCTTCGGTGCGTATTCCGAGGATGTTATTGAGCGTCTGCGCTGGATGAGAGATGTTCTGGGTCCGGTTCTTGGACGCGCACTGCGCAGCAAAGAGAATGGCCTGGCCATCAATCCGCTGATCGCAAAAGCAGTTGCCATGGGCGATGAGTTCCATCAGAGAAATATTGCGGCTTCCCTCTGCTTCCTGAAGGAGATGGCTCCGCTGATCACCGAAATGGATCTCAATGACAAGGATAAATACGATGTCATCAAGTTCCTGGCTGATACCGATCAGTTCTTCCTGAACATCATGATGGCTACCGGCAAGGCAGTCATGGATGCAGCCAGAACCGTTACCGAGGGTACGATCGTTACCGCAATGTGCCGGAACGGCTATGAGTTTGGTATCCGCATCGCCGGCATGGGCGATGAGTGGTTCACCGGCCCGGTCAACACACCGCAGGGTCTGTACTTCACCGGCTATGATGCCGAGGATGCCTGCGCAGATATGGGTGACAGCGCCATCACTGAGACCTTTGGTGTCGGCGGTATGGCCATGATCGCTGCTCCGGCAGTTACCCGTTTTGTCGGTGCCGGCGGCTACGAGGATGCGCTCCGCACATCCAACGAGATGACCGAGATCACCATCGACCGCAACCCGAACTTCACGGTTCCGACCTGGAACTTCCAGGGCATCTGCCTTGGTATCGACGCCAGACTGGTCGTGGAGAAGGGCATCACTCCTGTCATCAATACCGGTATCGCACACCGCATCGCCGGCTTTGGCCAGATCGGTGCAGGTACGGTACATCCGCCAATGGACTGCTTCACAAAGGCAGTTATGGCATATGCAAAGAAGATGGGCTTCGAGGGCTGAGTCTTAACTGAATTGAAATAATCTGCAGGTCCGCACACATCTGCCTGCAGGCAGGTGTGTGCGGACATTTTAGAAAACTGCGGCTTTGACCGTGCCGGCTAGATCCGGCCGGACGTAAAGACTGCAGGAGAGGAGCTAGGTATGGCAAAGAGAAAGATCGTTATCGCCCTCGGAGGCAACGCCCTGGGCAATAATGTTAAAGAGCAGCAGGAAGCCGTTGCCAAGACCGCAAAGGTAATCGTCGATCTGATCGAGAGAGGCGATGACCTGATCATTACGCATGGAAACGGACCGCAGGTCGGCATGATCCAGAAGGCAATGGACAAGCTGTATCTTGAAGATCCGGCAAACCAGATCCCCCTTCCCTACAGTGTGGCCATGAGCCAGGGATATATCGGGATCGATCTGCAGAATGCCGTCAAATATGAGCTTCTTGCAAGAGGTATCGATAAGAAGGTATCTACCATTCTTTCCCAGGTCGAGGTCGATCCGGCTGATCCGGCTTTTTCCAATCCGACAAAGCCGATCGGAAGCTTCCTGACAAAGGAGCAGGCGGATAAGCTCGAGGCTCAGGGAATCACCTGCATGGAGGATGCAGGCAGAGGCTACCGTCAGGTCGTCGCTTCTCCGATGCCCATGCGGATCCGTGAGCTGGAGACAATAAAGACACTGGTCGGTGCAGGCCATGTTGTCATCACCTGCGGCGGCGGCGGTATCCCGGTCGTCAGCGATCCGCATGGACGTCTGGTCGGTTCCAATGCTGTTATCGACAAGGATAACGCAAGTTCGCTTCTGGCCGCCTGTCTGGGCGCCGATTTCCTGGTCATTCTGACAGCTGTTGAGAAGGTCGCCATCAACTTTGGCAAACCGAATCAGGAATGGCTGTCTGACCTGACGGTCGCACAGGCAAAGCAGTATATCGAGGAAGAACAGTTCGCCAAGGGATCCATGCTTCCAAAGGTAGAGGCAGCTATCCGCTTTGCGGAATCCGGAGAGGGCAGGAGCGCGCTGATCACGCTTCTGGACAAGGCTGCCGACGGCATCGCAGGAAAGACTGGAACAGTTATACACAAATGAAACAGAGGACCGGCGATGCCTTGCCGCAGGTAATGCGGCTTTCTGGCAGGACCGGAAATGAGGAGGTAGTATGGAAATTCCGTTAAATTTACTGATGTGGGTCGCTGCATTCGCACCGATCGTTGTTCTGATGATCCTGATGCTGGGCTTCCAGTGGGGCGCAGCAAAGGCAGCACCGGTCGGCATGCTGATCGCACTTGTTACCGCACTTGCTCTTTACAAGGCAACACCGGGACTTCTGCTTCTTGAAGCCGGAAAGGGTCTCTGGAGTGCAGTTACTGTTCTTCTGGTCGTATGGCCTGCGATCCTGATCTATGAGGTCAGCGATCATGTTGGTGCTTTCAAAGTATTCCGTAAGGGCATGCAGAATTTTACTCCGAATGAGCTCCTGCAGATCATCATCATCGGCTGGGTATTCGTCAGCTTCCTGCAGGGTATCACCGGTTTCGGCGTTCCGGTCGCTGTCGGCGCTCCGCTGCTGGTCGGTCTTGGCGTAAATCCGCTGTATGCTGTTATCATCCCGCTGTGCGGTCATGCATGGGGCAATACCTTCGGTACCCTGGCTGTCGCATGGGATCAGCTGGTGGCAACGACCAACCTGTCTGAGGATCCTGCAATGCTTCTGGCAACAGCTGCATGGGCAGCAGCCTTCATCTGGATCTGGAATGCCATCACCGGCGTTGCGATCTGCTGGTTCTACGGCGGTATGAAGGCCCTCAAGAAAGGCTTCCCGGCAATCGCGCTGATCTCCCTGATCCAGGGCGGCGGCCAGCTGGCACTTTCCCAGGTCAACCAGACACTTGCCTGCTTCGTTCCCTGCTGCATCGCTCTTGTTGTCAGCGTTCTGCTTGGACGTACAAAGATGTATGGCGAGGCATGGAGCATCGAGGAGAGCCCGATCATGGACCGCTCCAAGACAGGCGCAGGTGCAGATGTTGATATGCCTGAGGGAATGAACATGGCACAGGCCTTCTTCCCCTACATCCTGCTGACTGCTGTTACTCTGTTTGTTCTTCTGATCCCGCCGGTAAAGAATTTCATGGGCCAGTTCAAGATCGGCTTTGCTTTCCCGGAGACGGTCACTGGTTACAATTATGTCAATGCTGCTGCTGAGCAGTATTCACCGGTCGCACTGTTTACACACGCATTCTTCTTCCTGATGCTGTCCTCCTGTATCGGCTATCTCTTCTTCATGAAGCATGGCTGGGCAGATGCAAAGGGCTTTGGCACTGTTCTGAAGAAGTCTGTAGAGGAGACCATTCCGTCTGCAGTAGCTGTTATCGCCTTCCTGGTCATGTCCCGTCTGATGGGCGGCACCGGCCAGACCGTTGTCCTGGCCAGAGGCATTGCCCAGGTTCTGGGCAAGGGCTATGCAGCGCTTGCACCGGTGGTCGGAACCCTTGGTTCCTTTATGACCAGCTCCAACATGGCATCCAACGTCCTCTTTGGTGAATTCCAGATGACGACTGCCAAGCTTCTTGGATTTGATCCCGCACCGATCCTCGGTGCACAGACCGCCGGCGGCGCGATCGGAAATACGATCTGCCCGGGCAACATTATTCTGGGAACGACCACTGCCGGTATCCTCGGCAAAGAGGGTCTTGTCCTTAGAAAGATCCTGCCTCTGACGCTGGCAACCGCCATCATCGTAGGCGTGATCCTTTTCATCACACTGGTTGTGCTTTGATCAGGTCGGAAGCTGCCATCTGGCAGCGGATGGCCGGATGAATGAAAACAAATACTTATTAACGGTCCGCGTGGCAGGAGAACGAAGCCTGCTGCGCGGACTGTATGGAAATCAGAACAATAAAAACCGGTTTCTTTTATTTAGGAGTAGTTGAAAAGTGGATGAACTTATTTTAAACTATAGGCAAACCCATGCGGAGGAGCCTGTAGAAGAGATGAATCGCATCCCTGAAAACAAAAGAAACAATGTCCGTTATCTGCGTCATCATCTGGGACTTACCCAGAAGGACTTTATCAGTCAGTTTCTGACGGATGACAGCGGCAAAGCAGCGATGAGCATAGCGACCCTGTCAAATCTGGAGGCAAAGGGCGGAGTCAGGCTGGATGAGGTCATCCTCGCTTCAGCCGATGCACTGGGGATCGATGTGCTGCTCTTTACGGAAGAACCGGAGAGATTTGCTGAGCGTCTGGATCTTGTTCTGGATGATCAGAAGGAACCGGTACCTGCACAGGGAGATACGTCGAAAAAAGGCAATATCAAACAGCTGCTCGACCGGATGACGATGTATTTTGCCGGGCAGTTTCTGGAGAAAAAGCTGAAGCGGGGCGACAAGATCGAATCTGACCGTACCCTTGCTGAGAAGTTCGGTGTCGGGCGTTCGGCTGTACGTGAAGCTCTGAAGGTTCTGGATGTACTGGGGATGATCGATATACGGCCAGGCCAGGGAACCTTCATCAGCAACAGTGAAGCCGGATTCTTTATCATCCCGCTGTCCTGGTCCATCTTCCTGAACGGCGACCAGATCGATGAGATCCTGGAGCTTCGTGATATGCTGGAGCTGAAGGCAGCTGAGCTCGCTGCTAAAAGCGATGACGAGAAGGCACGGGAGCATCTCAATGATGTGACCGGCAGGATCCGGGATGCGTACATGAACAATGACGCAAAGGTGCTGCTGAACAATGATGTGGAGTTTCATCTGTGTATCGCCGAATGCTCAGGCAATGCTGTGATCTATACGATGATCCAGACGATCAGTAATCTGATGCGTCAGGTCAGCGCCACAGGCATGGTTACTGAGGAGCAGATGAAGGCGATCTATGAGGAACATCAGCTGATCTATGGTGCCATTCTTTCAAGGGACAGTGAGGGTGCTGTCCGCTACATGAAGGAGCACCTGGACAATTCGAAAAACAGGTACCAGTACCGTTAAGGAGGGAATAAAAATGGAATTAATGGATATGCTGATGCAGCGCAGAAGCATTCGTAAATATACAGGAGAGGAGATCCCGCAGGAAAAACTTGAAAAAGTTATCCAGGCCGGCCTTCTGGCCTTTTCCGGAAAGGGACTTGCTCCGACCGAGATGATCGTGATCCGTGATAAGGAGACGATCGAGAAACTCATGGGTATGAGAAGCAATAAGGTCGTTATGCTTGAGCATGCAGACGCCGCAATCGCCGTTCTCGGTGATGCGGACAAGTCTGACACGATCATTGAGGACAGCTCCATCGTGATGGCAAATATGCATCTGATGGCATCACAGCTGGGTCTTGGCAGCTGCTGGATCCAGTCCAGGCTTCGTCCGGCTTCCGATGGAAGGGAAGCAGATGATTTTGTCCGTGATATCCTTGGTTATCCGGAGAATATGAAGCTGGAGGCTGTTCTTGCCCTCGGCATTCCGGAGACTGTACCGGAGCCCAGAGAGCTTCCGGATCCGAAGGGACCGAAGGTCCATTGCGAGAAGTGGTAAAGATAAGCAAGGAACGGCATCGGAACATGTGATGCCGTTCCCTGCATTTATAATATGTAAGGATGTTATATGAGAGAAACACTGATGGGCTGGCTGAGGATCACCGCCGGCCTTTTTATTTTTGCATTCGGGCTTCATCTGACGATCCACGCATCGATCGGCGTTGGTCCATGGGATACGGTATTTATCGGCATAGCCGCAAAAACACCTCTGACCTACGGGCTGGCTGCGACCTGTGTCAATCTGCTGATCCTTGCAGCAGATGTGGCCATGCATGAGGCGATCGGCTTTGGAACGATCCTTGACGCTGTCCTGGTAGGCAATTTTGTGGATCTGATCACCTGGATGAATCTCGTCCCGGAGATCCGTTCGACACCGCTGGCGATCGCGGTTTATCTTGGCGGTCTGTTCATCATGGCTTTTGGCCAGTATATTTATATGCGTGCCGGGCAGGGATGCGGGCCGAAGGATTCCTTTGTGGTCGGTGTAGGAAAACGTCTGCACAAGCTGCCCATCGGCGCTGTGCAGATCCTCATCCAGGCGGCTGTGCTGATCTTCGGATTTCTGCTTGGCGGGCCCATCGGTATCGGTACCCTCCTTTCTGTCACCTGCATGGGGATCAGCATGCAGATCGTCTTTTCGCTCCTTCATTTTGAACCCAGAAGCATCAAGCACAAGAATGTGCTGGAAACGCTGCAGACGATTCGCAATGGCTATTATTAATGCATGCCAAAATGCGGATGGTATGTTATAATTCGGGAGACTTGTGACAGCATTTGAGAGGTGCATGAATGAAGAAGATTCTTGGATTAACCTATGGTGGACTGCAAAAGAAGCTGGTCCGCCTGGTGCTTGCCATTGTAATTGCAACGGTAGGCCTGTTTGCGCTGGCGGCATTATGGCAGAGTCGGATGCTGACCAGTATCGTGGAAGAGACAAGGGTAGAACAGCAGGAAGCGATCTCCCGCACATCAGACGAGATCATGCGTGCAATGCTGGAAAAATCCTTTGTCCAGTCTGCCGGCCTGTATGCATCTCTTGCGGATAATGATTTTTCTGAGATCGTCAAAAATGTCTATATGCTGCAGAGCATGGCCGAAGGGCTGCTGCAGAATGGAGGCACCCTTGCCCCGGCAGAACTCGAACTTCCCGATCTGTCTCAGGATGGCACGGCTTCTGCCATGGTCTTATGTGAGGACGGGGTCGATTATACCCAGTCAGAATATCTCGGACTGATCGCGCATCTGAAGAATCCGATGATCGCGATGGTGGCAAATTCAGACAAGATCAATGCCTGTTATATCGGCCTTGCAGACGGTACACACTATGCAGTCGATCTGAACACGGTAGATAAATATGATGAGAATGGCGAGCTGATCCCATTCCCTGTCCGGGAACGTCCCTGGTACCGTGGTGCGGTGGAGGCCGGAAAGCTTTATCTGACCGGGATCGAGACGGATGCTTTTAGCGGTGAACTGACCATTACCTGCTCGATACCGCTGAAGGTAAATGGAAAGATCGTAGGTGTTGCCGGAGCCGATATTTTCCTGGATAATATGGATGACTTCGTCGAAAGTTCCAGCGAGAAAGAAGGCTATCGCTTTGTGATCAATCAGGAGGGGCAGGTGATCCTTGCTCCGAAAAACAACGAGCTGTTTTCTGCGGAAATGGCATCCCAGGCCACTGATCTTAGGGAGAGCAGCAACCGGGAGCTGGCTGCATTTGTCGCAGAGACGCTGCTCAGACCAACGAAACTTACAACAGTCTCCATTGACGGGACAGATTACTATATGGCTGGTGCGCCGATGCCCTCGGTAGGATGGGCGGTGATCAGTGTGATCCGCCGGGACATCACCGAGATGCCGGAACAGCAGATGCTGACGGAATACGATGAGATCAACGATGCAGCGACCGGGACTTTCCGCAGCAAGGGTGCCCGGACGATGCGGACGCTCCTGCTTCTTATTTTGCTGGTCGCCGGCCTCAGCGTAGTGGCCGCGCTGGCGGAGTCGCGCAGGATCGTGAAGCCCATTGAGGAGATGACGAAGGACATCTATGCCAGCGGCAGTACAGGTGAGCCCTTTGGAA
The DNA here is from genome assembly GCA_002368795.1 of Eubacterium sp. UBA3782. Taxonomy (GTDB): domain Bacteria; phylum Bacillota; class Clostridia; order Lachnospirales; family Lachnospiraceae; genus Bilifractor. The sequence goes on along the minus strand of DFFG01000050.1, from coordinate 24,911 downwards.
TGAAGGATATATACCGGACAGATGATGAGATCGAACTGCTGGCAGAATCTTTCGCGGAGCTGTCCTGGAAGGTCCGGCAGTATATCCGGGATATTACAGAAATCACAAAGGAAAAGGAGCGAGTCAGCACAGAGCTGCATATGGCAAACCGTATTCAGGCCAGCATGCTGCCCAGTGTTTTCCCTGCCTACCCGGAGAGGGGAGAGTTCGACATCTATGCTTCCATGGATCCTGCGAGGGAAGTCGGCGGAGACTTCTATGATTTCTTCCTGATCGACAATGATCATCTCTGCATCGTGATGGCAGATGTAAGCGGAAAGGGAGTCCCGGCAGCCCTGTTTATGATGATCTCCAAGGTCATTCTGCAGAGCTGCGCAATGCTCGGCAAGAGTGCAGCAGAGATCCTGACCAAGACCAATGAGGCGATCTGTTCCAGCAATCCGGAAGAGATGTTTGTCACTGTCTGGCTGGGAATCCTGGAGATCAGCACGGGCAGACTCACGGCGGCAAACGCCGGACATGAATACCCGGCTATGCTGAAAGATGGACGATTCTGCCTGATGAAGGACCGGCACGGGCTGGTCATCGGAGGCATGCCCACGGTCAGATACAAGGAATACGAGATCCAGATGGAGCCCGGCGACAAGCTGTTTGTCTATACAGACGGTGTGCCAGAGGCGACAAATGATGAAGGAGAGATGTTCGGGCTGGAGGAAATGCTCACTGCCCTGAACCGTGAGCCGCAGGGCACCACGGATCAGATCCTGAAAAATGTCCGGATGGCGGTGGACGATTTCGCAGACGGCGCTGAGCAGTTCGACGACATCACGATGCTCTGCCTCGAGTACAGAGGAACCGGAAACGAGAATCCGCCGGAAACAGTATAAAAAATCAACTGACCGCCCAAAACAGGCGCCAAAACAGACAGTATATAGTGGATAGAAACAGAGGAGTCATTTGATTCCCCCTTGGGGGATCGGATGGCTCCTTCTTGTATTACTGATGCAGGATTCTCGTGACTTGTTTATGATAGGAATAAGCAAATGCAAAATAAGAGAATAGGCATTATTTGTATAGAATGTTTTGCTGAAATGTCATAATCATATGGGAAAAGAATAGGACAAAGAAGAATATAGAATGGAAAGATTCAGATAATACGAATAAGAAGATGAAAAATAATAGAAAAAATGCGAAAACATGGTATAATTGGAATAACTGTTAAGGCGCACAGGGCTGTCAGCGTGGCATAATTGACATCTGGGTATAACAGAAAACAATAATCTGAAATTGCAGGAGGAAAACAAGATGCAAGAAAAGAAAAAAATGGCACTGTCTACACAGATCTTTATCGCACTTGTACTGGCAATCATCGCCGGTATCGCTCTTACCGGGCATCCGGAGTTTGCTACAGGCTACATTAAACCGTTTGGTACGATCTTCCTGAACCTGATCAAATGGATCGTTGGTCCGCTGGTATTCTTCTCCATCATGGCCGGGGTTGTGTCCATGCGGGATATCAAAAAGGTCGGAACGATCGGCGGAAGTACGGTCGTATACTACATGTGCACGACAGCCTTTGCCGTAGCCATCGGCCTGTTGTTCGCAAACCTTTTCAAGGGAGCATTCCCTGTACTGTCAACGACAGGCCTGACTTTTGAGCCCTCTGCAACAAGCGTCAACTTTATGGATACCCTCGTGGGAATTTTCCCCTCCAATTTTGTCGTACCCTTTGTGGAGGCAAACATGCTGCAGATCATTGTGGCATCTCTGATCATCGGCTTTGCCCTGATCCTGCTCTCCGACAGTAAAGGAAATGTGGAATTTACCTTCGTGGATATTGCAAATGATATCTGCATGAAGGCCATGGAGATGATTATCAAGCTTTCCCCGATCGGTGTGTTCTGCCTGCTTTGCCCGGTCGTAGCCGAGAATGGCCCGTCGGTCCTGGGATCTCTGGCGAAGGTTCTTCTGGTTGCCTATATCTGCTATATCGTTCATGCCGTCGTTGTTTATTCCCTGACGGTAAGCACGCTCGGACATCTCAGCCCGATCACCTTCTTTAAAGGAATGATGCCTGCCATCATCATGGCATTCTCATCTGCATCCTCAGTTGGAACCCTTCCGCTGAACATGGAATGCTCCGAGAAGCTGGGCGCCGACAAAGAAGTAACTTCCTTCGTACTTCCTCTGGGAGCTACCATCAACATGGATGGTACGGCGATCTACCAGGGCGTATGCTCGGTCTTCATCGCTTCCTGCTTCGGCATTCAGTTGACCTTCGCTCAGATGCTGACCATCGTTCTTACCGCAACGCTGGCATCCATCGGAACCGCCGGTGTTCCCGGTGCAGGTATGGTCATGCTGGCCATGGTCCTTCAGTCTGTAGGCCTGCCGGTCGAGGGTATTGCTCTGGTAGCCGGTGTAGACCGTATCTTTGATATGGGACGTACCGTCGTCAACATCACTGGTGACGCATCCTGCGCGGTCGTCGTCTCCGAGATGCAGAGACGCCGTCTGGCAAAGAAAAAATGATAGTGGACTGATGTGAGTTTGTGAATTCTTAACTTACAGAACACGCCACGAAAGACATTACGCGAACGGCTTCGGCCCTTAAGGGCCTGCAGATTGTTCGCTTAAATGTCTTCTGTGGCGTGTTCTTTTGCGTTCCTATAGAACAAACGGGCCTGTAAGATAAAAGTGTTGCTGAGAATTATACAGAGATGCCCCGGGAAAACATTAAAGCGAACAATCTGCAGACGCATAGCGCCGAAGCCGTTCGCGTAATGTCTTCCCGGGGCATCGAGGCATCAAAGCGGACAACCTGCAGGCACATAGTGCCGAAGCCGTTCGCGCAATGTCTTCCCGGGGCATCGAGGCATCAAAGCGGACAATCTGCCCCTTAATCTTCCGGCATCTTACTTGCTGCGGTTTTTCCAGGCTTCTTCGCCTTTTTTAGCCTCAGCTGCGACCAGGGAGCCGAGGGCGATCAGGGCGATGGCGTTTGGAAGGACCATCAGGTAATTGAAGAAGTCTGTCAGCTCCCATACCAGGTCATTGGACAGGAGGGAGCCCAGGAAGATAAAGGCAATGGCAACGATCATGTAGATCATGAGGGCTGTTTTATTGTTTTTGAAGAGATACTGGACGTTCAGCTTGCCAAAAAGGTTCCAGCCCAGGATCGTGGAGAATGCGAAAAACAGCAGGCAGATGGCAACAAAGGCACTGCCGAAGCCCTCGCCAAAGACCATGCCGAAGGACAGCTGGGCCATGTTTGTCTTGGAGATGCCGTCTGCAGCTCCTGCAGCAAGGGGACCGCCGCCTGCATACAGGCAGGAGATGACGACCAGTGCGGTCATGGTCAGGACGATGAAGGTATCGATAAATACGCCGATCATGGCGACAACACCCTGATCGTGGGGCTTGTCGACCTTTGCGATCGCATGCGCATGGGGTGTGGAACCCATACCGGCTTCATTGGAGAAGAGGCCGCGCTTTGCGCCCTGGCTGATGGCAGTCTTGAGGGCTGCGCCGACACCGCCGCCGATGATGGCCTGGGGAGCAAAGGCAAAACGGAAGATCATACCCAGCGCCTCCGGCAGATAGCGGATACGGAGAACCAGAATGATCAGTCCGCCTACCAGGTACAGGCAGGCCATAAGGGGAACCAGCTTTTCCGTAACGGATGCAATGCGGTGTACGCCGCCGATAAAGATCAGGGCAGCGATCGCAGCAATTATGATACCGATGATCCAGCCGGGGATGCCGAAAGCATTGGTGCAGGATTCTGCGATAGAATTCGACTGAACCATGCAGCCCATGAAGCCGAGGGCAAGGATGATCGCTACCGAGAAGAAGACGGCCAGGAAACGGCCAAAGCTGTTCGGGAAGGCCTTGTGGATATAGTAGACAGGGCCGCCAACGGCATTTCCCTCCGCATCCACCTCTCTGGTCTGCTGGGCAAGAACAGCCTCTGCATAGATGGTAGCCATTCCAAGGAAGGCGATCACCCACATCCAGAAGATCGCGCCGGGGCCTCCGGTCAGGATAGCGCCGCAGGCACCTACGATATTACCGGTACCGACCTGGGCGGCGATCGCCGTGGTCAGGGCCTGGAAGGAGCTGATACCTCCCTTCTGACGGCCTCCGTGGAGAGAGAAGTTGCCAAAGACGCGTTTCATTCCTTCTCCGAAGCAGCGGATCTGGACAAAGCGTGTGCGTACCGAGAAGTAGATACCGGTGCCGATCAGCAGGATGATAAGAATGTAGTCAGCAAGATAGCCGTTCACGGTCTGGACAAATTGCAGCATGATGGATCCTTTCTCAAGATAATGTTAGGATGGCGGGATAACGGGCCACCCCATTTCCTGTAAGAACAAAAAAGCCGCCGGGAGGATCCGCCCGACGGTATAACAGGACATGAGGACAGGACAATGTGAGCATGTACCTGCTTCATGCGATGATCCTTACTTTTGCCTGAGAGATTCAGCATCGGTTCAAAACCGCTGCCTTGCACCTTCGGCACCCCGTCTGGCGGGGATTCTCGGGATTTTCCTCCGCTTCCTGTTCCATAAAGGGTCAGGAAGTTTCAACGGATATTCAGTTAGCGTTTGTATTATGACCGTACCAAATAGATTTGTCAACAGGAAAAACTGGAGAAGGTATGAAAAAAGATATTGGAAGAATAGAATCCGTCAGAAATATGTATATCAGGAATGCATTGGCACCCTTTTAAGAACGTCCGCAATCGGGATATGCCTTGCAAAGCCGCATGGAAGAATGCTGCGCATACAGCAACAAAAAGCAATTTACATCGGATTGTAATCAGCTTATACTTTTTCATATAAGATGTCAGATATCAGGCAGAAGATGGCGCATTTTACCGGCAACAGAGCAGCGGAAGATGCAATTGCGGAACAGACATGCACGGATCAGCATGCACGGAT
>DFFG01000050.1:0-19825 GCA_002368795.1 Eubacterium sp. UBA3782 | reverse complement strand
GGATCAGCATGCACGGATCAGCATGTATGGATCAGCATGCATGAACCATGCATGACATAGGATGCATAGAATGCGGAGGAGTTTTTATGCGAACGGGTGCTGTGATCGTAGCCGCGGGTATGTCCTCGCGGATGGGAGATTTTAAACCGATGCTCAATATCGGCCGCATCTCCATAGCGGAGCGGGTGGTCGCCACGCTGCAGCAGTGCGGGGTGACGGAGATCGTTATGGTTACCGGCTTTAATGCAGCGGCCCTTGAGCGGCATCTGGCCAACCACGGGATCGTCTTTCTGCGCAATGAGCGCTACGAGACGACCACTATGTTTGAATCTGCCTGTCTTGGGCTTGCCTATATCCGGGACAAATGTGACCGTGTCCTGTTTACCCCGGTGGACATCCCGCTGTTCACGGCGGCCACGGTGCGGAGCCTCCTGGATGTCGATGCAGAGCTTGCGGTCCCTGTCTGCGATGGGGAGCAGGGCCATCCCATCCTGATCGGCGGCTCTTTGATCGAGAAAATCCTTTCAGATCCCGGCAGGGACGGGCTTCGCGGTGCTCTGGAGCGCAGCGGTGCAGAGAACGCCGCTGTTCCTGTGGATGACCGGGGGATCCTGCATGATGCTGACACGCCCGAGGATTATGCTGAGCTCCTGCGCTACCACAATGCGCAGTTGGTCCGCCCCGTCGTGGATATCGCTCTTGTGAGGGAGAAGCCTTTTTTTGACAGCCGTCTGGCGAAGCTGTTTCACCAGATCGAGGAGACAGGATCCGTTCGCAGTGCCTGCGCCCGGGTGCAGATGTCTTATTCCAGCTGCTGGAATGCGATCCGGATGCTGGAATCGCAGCTGAAAAGGCCGCTGATCGAACGCAGCCAGGGCGGAGCCGGCAAACGGCGCAGTCATCTGACGGCCGACGGAAAAAGGCTGCTGGCGCTGTATGAGAACTATGCAGACGCGGTACGTGAGGAAGCGGGGCGTCTGTATGAAGAATATTTTGGAGATTGGTTTTTGGAATAAGATAAAAGGGGGGATATCGATGCAGAATTATTACAAGGAAATCGTCCGCAAACTGACGGAAAAGCAGTCTGTCGCTCTTTTGACGGAGCTTGCGGCAGCAGAGGGAAGTCTGGAAAAAGATATGCGGCGCTGCCTGACGGAGGTTGTGGCATCTGTTGACCGCAAAGGAAGAAATGTGGCGCGGGCAGAGGCAGTGATCGTGGATGGCGGAACGCGGATCACCGAGCCGTTTCTGCCTGCGGAACGTCTGATCATCCTGGGCGGCGGTCATATCGCGCTGCCTGTGGCGAAGCTTGGGGCCATGTGCGGCCTGCAGGTCTGTGTAGTGGATGACCGTGAGGCGTTTGCCACGAAGGAGCGGTTCCCCATGGCGGCGCAGGTCGTATGCGCTCCCTATCCTGAGGGGATCGCCAGCCTTGCCATTTCAGCATTTGACTATGTTGTGATCATTACCCACGGGCACAAATATGATGCGGATTGTGTGCGTACCATCATTCCGGGGACGATGCCGGCCTATCTGGGCATGATCGGCTCTCGCCGCCGCGTATCCGCACAGCTTGCGCAGCTCGCGGAAGAAGGGTTTGACCAAGAGCGGCTGCATGCGATCTGTACACCGATCGGGCTGAATATCGGCGCAGTGACACCGGAGGAGATCGCAATATCGATCATTGCGGAGGTGATCGCTTACCGGCGTCTGGCAGAGCACAGCGGCCCGGACCGCTTCTGCATCGAGTCCGACGCAGAGCGCTCTGTCCTGGAGCAGATCGCCAGGGCCGAAGGACCGATGGCACTGGCCACGGTGGTCGAAGCAGACGGCTCCACGCCCCGCGGCGCCGGTGCAAAGATGGGGGTATATCCGGATGGCACCATTTTTGGCAGTGTGGGCGGAGGCATGGGCGAAGCCGCTGTGATTCGCGAGGCAGTTTCCCTCATCGGCACCGGCCGCTACAAGCTGCTGGAGCTGGATCTGACCGGGGATGTTTCCCAGTATGACATGATGGCCTGCGGAGGACGACTTAAGGTACTGATCGAGGATGTCCTTCCGGAATAACGGGGATCCGCTCATTTATTTTCTGATTGATTTTCTGTTCAATTGAACGTGTTTTTTCCAGCATGCGCCGGTGGTTCTCCAGAGCCTCCGGCGTTTTGCATTTCTCAAGGCTTCTGGCGAAGCGCTCCTCAATGCTTACCGGCTCTGTTCCGGCCAGCCGTTTATCGGCATAAAACAGCAGATCTGCCTCGGTCAGGGCAGAAGCATCCCAAGGCTCCGGACTCTGGTGGACTCTGACCAGATGGGCGATCTTTGGCCAACCGGCTTTCTCCAGCGCGTCGGCAGCGACATCAGCATGGCGATGCTGCGTGCGGGCAGCATCGTGCACCATGGCGGCGCAATGGAGCCGTCTTGCGTCATAATTGCCGGGAAGGGCGCGAAGCAGCTCATCCAGATAGCGGTCCACTGCCTGCATGTGTTCCTGCACCGGCTGCGGCGTATCAAATTTCCGGTAAAGGATACGGATCTCTTCTTCGTCAAAAAAACTCTCCGGTTTGTAACCGACCCTTTCTGCCGAAAGATGGCTGCCGTCATACGAAAGCATCGTAATGCCGCCATAGGGCTGGGGCAGTGTAAGCAGATCGTTTATGTCCATGGACAGGAGGGAGGAGACAAAGGCACGGATCACACCGGCGTGAGAGACGATGGCAATATCGCCCTGGCTTTCGGCAAGGATCTGCTCCAGGCAGCGGGAAAATCTAGCGCCTGCCTCGGCAAAGGACTCTCCGCCCGGCGGCGGGATATGGGCAATGTCTCTCCCGCGCCTTGCATATTCCTGGGGGTATTTTTCCCTGATCTCGGCAAAGGTCAGTCCGTCCCAGAGTCCGGCATCCAGCTCCTCCAGGTCCGCTAGCACCACCGGCGGGGGAAGAGTGGCAGCCCTGGCGATGGCAGCAGCTGTACGTAAGCAGCGTTTTCGGGGGCTGCTGTATAGTGCAGAAAGGCCTTTATCCTTAAAATAGTCCGCCAGCTGCCCGGCCTGGCGTATGCCCTCTGTTGACAGCGGCAGATCACTGCGGCCCAGGCAGCGCACGGCTTCCCCTTCGGCATAGGGTGTGGCATGGCGCAGCAGATATATGGTTCTCTTTTCTTTCATATTGTTCTCCATAAAGATGCACGGCTTTGCAGGCGGCAGACCCTTCGATATTTCCGGAAGGATCTGCATGGCCATTGAAGAAAATGCCGGTGCACTCCTGAATGTCTTTTTTCTGCAAAGTGCTCTTTTCTTTCGATTATACGCCTGAAAAACGGCAAAAACACGAATAATTAGGAAAAGCTACTTCTATTTTTGTGTAAGTTGACGCATTTGCCGGCAAAGTGTTAGTCTATTATCAGGTAACATATTTGACATTTTGTATTTTTTGAAAAACAGGGAAAAAGAATGAAATTCAGTGAAGGGAAAATGACGGTCGAGAAGGCCGGTGAACTTGCGGGAAAGGGATATATGTGTTCCCAGTGTGTGTTTGCCCATTTTGCACCTGAACTGGGTGTGGATGAGGAACTTGCATTGCAGCTTGCCAGCTCTTTTGGCGGCGGCAGCTTTTATGGCGGCACCTGCGGTGCTGTGATCGGTGCAAATCTGGCGTTATCCCTGGAGCATGGCTGGAGCGATGATCCGTCGATGGAGCAGATCAGGAATCTGGAAGGTAAAGTCAAGGAATTCAACAGCCGCTTTGCCGAGCGGCACGGCTCTATTCTCTGCCGGGAGATCCTGGGAAAATCCTTTGCGGATCCGGAGGAAACGGCCGAGATCTATGCACAGAACCTGATGGCTAAATGCCCGGACGTCATCAGTTCAGCCTGCGATATTCTTGAGGAGATCCTTGAGGAGGAATGAGTCTTAGGGCTCTCTACGAAAAATCATACGCAATTAAGGCCAAAGAATGAATGGGCCTTGATATAAGAAACATGAAGGAGGTAAAGACTATATGCAGCAACTCGATAGAAAATACCTGGTCGTCAATGGATCACCGCGTGTATTCGTGTATGATCCCGAGACAGACTCCCTGGCTGAGTGCCTTCGCCGGATCGGTTTGACTGGCACAAAGATCGGATGCGGAACCGGTGTCTGCGGTGCCTGTTCCATTATCCTTAACGGAAAGCTTACCCGTTCCTGTACCAGGAAGATGAAGGCTGTTCCGGAAAATTCTGTGATCACAACGATCGAGGGTATCGGTACTCCCAATCACCTGCATCCCATTCAGCAGGCTTTCGTTACCTGCGGTGCCATCCAGTGCGGCTTCTGTACGCCCGGCTTTATCGTGGCTGCATACGCCCTGCTGACAGAGAATCCTTCCCCGACCCGTGAAGAGGTCCGTGAGTGGTTCTACCAGAACCGCAACATCTGCCGCTGCACCGGCTACAAGCAGATCGTAGATGCTGTCATGGAGGCAGCAAAGGTCATGCGCGGCGAGGCTGCCATGGAGGATATCATCTACAAGAACGAGGGTGAGGATGTCTATGGATCCAACATGCCCCGTCCCACTGCTGTTTCCAAGGCCTGCGGCGTATTTGATTACGGCGATGACCTGATCAAGCAGATGCCCAAGAGCACCGTCCAGCTGGCAATCGTCCAGTCCGAGGTTGCTCACGCCAACATCATCAGTATCGATACCTCTGAGGCAGAGGCTATGCCTGGTGTCATCAAGGTTCTGACGGCCAAGGATGTCAAGGGCACCAATGTGATGCCCAACCCGATGTTCAATCCGCGTACCAAGGGTAACGGCAATGACATGCCCATCATCAACGGCGGAAAGATCTACCGCCGCGGTGACGTTGTGGCTGTTGTCTGCGCAGAGACCCGCGAGCAGGCCCGTGCGGCTGCAAAGAAGGTCAAACAGAACCTGGAGGTTCTCCCGGCTTACATGACCGCTCTGGAGTCTGTCGCTCCCGGCGCTATGCAGATCTTCCCGGGTACTCCAAACCAGATGCTGACCATCCCCATGTTCCATGGCGAGGGAGATGCATCCGAGTTTATCGACGACGCATACTGCTCCGTGGAAGGCAGCTTCCACACCCAGCATGAGCCGCATATGCCCATCGAGCCCGACACCGTTCAGGCTTACTGGGATACCGAAGGCAACATGACGATCCAGTGTAAGGCCCAGGCCACCTATCAGGTCAGAGGCTATATCGCCGGCGGCATCGGCCTGCCCCCCGAGAAGATCCGTGTGATCACCAACCCGGTCGGCGGAAGCTTTGGTTCCTCGGTCTACACCGGCAGCTATGCTATCGTAGCCACTGCTGTACAGAATCTGGACCGCCCCTGTGCCCTTACCATGAGCTATGAGGAGTTCATGCACTTCTCCGGCAAGAGAACCTCTTCCTATCACAACGCTCGTCTGGCCTGTGATGAGAACGGCAAGCTCGTTGCCGCTGAGTGGGATAGTGTCATGGATACCGGCCCCTATGTCAACCAGACAGACCTTGAGCTTCCGGCTATGATCCGTCTGCCGTATCATGGCTACAGCCTGCCCCATGCAAAGGGCCTTGGCCGTATGGTGCTGTCCAACCACAGCCATGGCGTTGCCTACAGAGGCTTTGGTTCTCCGGAGGCATACGCACAGAGTGAGGCGCTGATGGATATGCTTGCCCGCAAGATGGGCATCGATCCCTTCGAGTTCAGATACAACAACCTGGTCGAAGAGGGTGAGAAGGCTATCTACGGTGAGCTTTACAAAGAGTATCCCATGAAGGAGATGTTCGAGAAGGCACGCCCGGTCTATGAGAAGTACAAAGCAGAAGCCGCTGCCAAGAAGGCAGAGGGCAAGCTGGCCGGCGTTGGCGTAGCCTTTGGCGGATTCCAGTGTACGCTGGGCGGCATCGATAGTGCAGATATGTACATCGAGCTCAATCCCGACAACACCTTCACCGTATATAACACCTGGGAAGACATGGGCCAGGGTGGTGATATCGGAACTATTACCCTTACCACAAAGGCTCTGGAGCCGCTTGGCGTCAAGCCGGAGCAGATCCGTGTGGTCATGGGCGATACCAAGACCTGCCCGGATACCGGTGTTGCTGCCGGCAGCCGTTCCCATATCATGTATGGTCTTGCCGCCATCAACGGCTGTAACAAGCTGATGGATGCGATGCGCAAGGAGGACGGCACCTACCGTACCTACGATGAGATGAAGGCAGAGAATATCGAGGTGAAGTACACCGGCCATGCCGATTACTTCAACACCGGTATGCACGAGCCGGATCCCAATGCAGGTCAGGGCGAGGCCCGCGGTGCCTACATGTATGGTCTGAACCTTGCTGAGGTAGAGGTCGATCCTGAGACCGGCAAAGCTACCGTCGTTCGCTTCACGGTCGTTGCCGATGTCGGTAAGATCGGAAATAAGCTGGCGGTTGACGGCCAGGCCTTCGGCGGATCCTCCCACAGCATCGGAATCGCTCTTTCCGAGGATTACTTCGATGTCCAGAAGGACAAGAACATCCTGGTCTGCGGCGTGCCCACGATCCTGGATATCCCGGATGATTTCAATGTCATCTATGTCGAGACTCCGCGTGATCCGGCACTTACCCCGTTTGGTTCCTCCGGATGCTCCGAGACCTTCCAGGCCAGCGGACATGTATCCGTTATCAACGGTATCGCAGATGCGGCCGGCGTGCGGATCTACGACGAGCCCGCCCGTCCCGAGAAGATCAAAGCTGCTCTCGAGGCAAAGGCCAGAGGTGAGGAACTCAAGCCCGAGCCCTACTTCTTCGGCACAGAGTTCGAGGATGAGCTGCAGGAGATCATCAATAACCCCATGTAATACAGACAACCGTCTGAGAGGGGCCGGCCATTGCGGCCGGCCCCTTTTTTATCCATATAAGAAAGCTGTATAAGTTAAAGAACGCCTCGGCGTTCTTGACGCGACGCGCACGGGGCGTAAGCAACTCCCATTGTGCGCGTCTGCGTCTCCGCTGTACGGCAAGAGACGGCCCAGGCCATATGCGGGTCCTGGCAAGACTTAGTATAATGTTCGCCCGGATCTGTGGTATGATAGAAACAGAAGGAATATACAAGCAGAGTCTTCGGCGTCCGCGCTGCGGACAGAGGGAGGAGTCGACCGATCATGGATAAAAACAAGGCATTGTCCTATGCAAAGGGCTGTTTTCGCGGACAGCCGGCCTCCTGCATCAATGGGTGTCCCTTCCATGTCGATGTGAAAAGCTTTGTCGACAAGATGAAGGGCGGCCGTTTCAGCAGTGCCTACAGGCAGCTGCGGAATGACCTGGTGTTTCCGGAGACGGTATCCCGCCTGTGTGAAGCACCCTGTGAAAAACACTGCACAAGGCGGCTTTTGGATGAGAGCGTGAATGTTCGCGCGCTGGAGACCGCCTGTTTTGCGGAAACAAAGAAAAAGGATCCTCAGGTCTACCGCCTTCCGGCCCGGGCGGAAAGCGTCGCAGTGATCGGCGGAGGTCTGTCCGGACTGATCTGCGCCATGCGCCTGGCGATAAGGAAATATCAGGTGACCGTCTATGAGACCGGAGAGAGCTGGGGCGGATCCCTTAAGGCTCATCCCGCCTGGGAGGAAATGAAGGCGGAGATCATGGCCCAGATGGCAAAGGAGAAGATCGAATTTGTTTTCGGGCATATGGTGTGCGGGCAGGATATCCCCAAGGCGGACGCAGTGTATGTGGCGACCGGCAGCGGCGGCGCGGACTTTGGCCTTCTGGAGGGCTGGGATGAAAACAGTCTGGCTACCGTGCAAAAGGGCGTATTCCTTGGCGGAAAGCTGACCGGATGCAGTGATATGCAGGCCAGCCTCCATGGGATGAAAGCAGCCCAGCAGATCGAGGCCTGGCTGCTTTCCGGAAATATGCCGGAAAAGGCAGGGGAGGAACCGGAGAAATACTGCGAGCATACCAATGTGATCGAGGGCCAGGAAAAGCAGTCTGCTGTTGTTCCGGCCGCAGAGCGCTATACCAGAGAAGAGGCAGCCGCAGAGGCAGCCCGGTGTCTGCAGTGCGACTGCAGTGCCTGTATGGATGCCTGTGAGATGCTGAAGAAATATCGCAAGGATCCGATCCGGATCGCGACGGAGATCTATCAGGATGCAGTTGTCGTGGCAGGGGCATCCATGCGTACCGTTGGCCGGGAGGTCTCCTCCTGCAATCTTTGCGGTCTGTGCGGGAAGGTATGTCCGGAAAATGTCGATGTCGGCGATGCGATGCTGTATTCCCGCCGCGACCGGGTAAACATGGGCATTCTGCCCCCGGCGTTCCATGACCACTGGCTGCGTGAGATGACCTTTGCACTGGGCGATGCCTCCCTTGTTCTTACACCGGAAGGTACAGAGAAATGTGAGTATGTCTTCTTCCCCGGCTGCCAGCTGGGTGCATCCGATCCCCGGTACGTGGAAAAGGCATACGCTTCCCTGACAGGAGAGGCGGGATTATCCTGCGGCCTGATGCTTTCCTGCTGCGGCATTCCCGCCAGATGGGCAGGTATGGAGGAGCTGGAAAATGCAGTGGCACAAAGGCTCAGGGAGCAGCTCCACGCGATGGGAGATCCGGCTGTGATCTGCGCCTGCACCTCCTGCGAGCGGTCGCTGCGGGAAAAACTGCCAGGGGCCTCGATCCTGTCGCTCTACGATATTCTGGCGAAGCTGCCGGCAAAGGAGATCGGGGCTGCCTGCGACGCAGCGGTGTTTGATCCCTGTGCCGCATCTGAGGATGAGACGGCCCGGGAGGGCGTGCGTGAGCTGGCAAAAAGAGCAGGTATCCGCATCCATGAGCTGTCCGGCTACGGAGAGCGGGCACGGTGCTGCGGCTTTGGCGGTCATATTCAGGCGGCCAACCCGGAGCTGTTCGACGAGATCACAGAGGCCAGGACCTCCGAGAGCGATCTGCCCTATGTGACCTACTGCGCAAACTGCAGAGAGACCTTTGCCTCCAGGGGCAAGCAGGCCATGCACATCCTGGATCTGGTCTATGGTCTGGATGATGGAACGCGCCCGGCGGTGGCCATCAGTGCCAGAAAGCGAAATATGCTGCAGTTGAAAAAGACGATGATGGAGACATATATGGGAGAGACATTTGAGATCCCAAAGGAGCCCTGGGAGGAAATGGCACTGGATATCCCCGCTGAGCTGAGAAAGAAAATGGAGCGGTCGCTGATCGGTGAGGATACGGTTCGCCGCGCCATCTACGACGCGGAGAATGGCGGTGTGCGCTTTGAAAAGCAGGGTGTATCCATTGCCAGCACAAGAGACGGCGTGATCACCGTCTGGGTGCATTATCAGAAGGAAAACGGGCAGTATACGCTCTGCCGGGTCTACGCCCACCGTATGGAGATCGCGGGAGGACAAAATGGCTGAATTTGTTGAATTTGAGGATATTATGTGCTCGGGCTGCCAGGTAAAGATGCAGCTTGGACGGGCGGATTTTACCTATCTTGGCCACAATTTCCACACAGAGGTCATGCGCTGTCCGAAATGCGGGGCGGTGTACATTCCGCAGGAACTGGCAGAGGGCAAGATCGCCGACGCGGAGACGGCACTGGAAGACAAGTAAATGCAGGAGCGTCCGTTTTTTGGAACGGGCATTGCAGGGATAAACAGGATGAAAAAATTTGGTATCATCAGCGGCTTTCTTGGCGCTGGAAAAACGACGACCATGATCGCGCTGAGCGAGTACTACAAGGAAAAAGGGATCCGCTGCGGACTGATCGCAAACGATCTGGGAGAGTGTGAGATGGTAGATGCTGCCTACAGCAGCAGGCGGGGCGCCGCTGTCCGGCCGATGGCGGGCGGATGCATCTGCTACCGCACAGAAGAGCTGTCCGATGTACTGGAACAGGCATTTGCCGCAGGGATCGGACTGGTCCTCAGTGATATTCCCGGCTGCGGAGTCGGCGCACTGGATCATGTGTACCGCGGAAACCTCAGGCAGGATGTGGAGCTGGCGCCCTTTGCCGTGGTGGTGGAACCCAGACAGCTGGCTTTGCTTTCGGATGAGGATGTGTTCTACCGCATCCATCTGCCCAGAGATATGGGCGAGCTTTTGCTGGCTCAGCTGCAGGAAGCGGATACGATCGTTCTGAACAAGATCGATACGGTCACAGAGGCTGAGGTACAGGAGGCAGTCTCACTTATCCGGCAGCACTGTCCGGAGACTATTGTGTTTCCCGTGAGTGCAAGGACCGGAGAGGGTATCCCTGCTCTGGGCGAGCATATCCTATCCGGGAAAGCTGCATTGAGCCAGCCCGAGGGACTGGGCGATAAGAAGGAGCTGGATGCGCCACAGGATCGTCTGTCATGGTATGACTGCCGCTATTACGTAAAGGTCTGCTGCGATGATTTCAGTCCGGACGACTACCTTGGCGATCTGATGGAGAGCGCCCGGTTCTCCTTTGCGGCGATGAATGCCAACACGCCGCATATGAAGATCTTTGCCTCCGGCGAAGATGGCAGCTTTGCAAAATACTCCCTCACTGGCATCGACTATCCGGTGGAAAAGGACCAGCTGTACGGAGGACGCGCCGTGGAGCTGGCGGTGGTGATCAATGCCAGATTGCTGAGCCCGCCTCCGCTGGCCTCACAGATCATGAAGGCCTGCATCGATGCGGCAGGGAAGAAGCACAACCTGGATACCATGATCTTCAGTACGGATTGTCGGTAAGGAGATATCGCTTATGATCATACGGGAGACCAGATCCGTCTGTCCCATCTGTCTTGCAAACGTTCCCGCCCGGCTGGAGAAGCAGCCGGACGGGAGCGTTTTTCTGGAAAAAAACTGCCCGCAGCACGGCGCTTTCCGCACCATCGTCTGGAGAGGACGGCTTCCCTTTGCCCGCTGGATAGCAGGTGCCCGGCCGATGGAAGGCGTAGAGGGGCAGAATTGTCCCGGCAGCTGCGGCCTGTGTCCGGAGCACATCCGGGAGAGCTGCTGCGTGCTGCTGGAGGTGACAAGGCGCTGCAATCTGCATTGCCGCTTCTGTTTTGCTGATGCCGGAGGGGATAACGGACCGGAAACGGAGGAGCTTTTGACCGCCATCCGGGATATCGCTGCCCGGTGCGGCAGGCCAATGCTTCAGCTCTCCGGCGGCGAGCCGACGCTGCGCGATGACCTTCCGGTGCTGATCCGGGCGGCAAAGGATGCCGGCATCCCCTATGTGCAGGTCAATACCAACGGGATCCGCCTGGCGGAGGATCCGGCCCTTGCAGGCCGCCTGGCAGATGCCGGCCTTGATTTTGTTTTTCTTCAGTTTGACGGCACAGATGACAGTATTTACCGGCAGCTTAGGGGAAAAGAGCTGATGGAGATCAAGAAAAGGGCGGTCGAACGGAGCGGCGAGGCCGGCCTTGGCGTGACCCTGGTGCCCACGGTGGTGCCGGACGTCAACAGCCATGCGCTGGGGGATATCGTGCGCTTTGCTGCAGCACATTCCCCCGTAGTCCGGGGCGTGCATTTCCAGCCGGTCTCCTATTTTGGCCGCATTCCGAAAGAAGGCCCGGAAGATACAGACCGCTGTACCCTGGACGAGCTGCTATTTGCGCTGTGTGCGCAGACCGGGCTGGAGTTGAATGATTTTATCCCTTCCCGGTGCGACCATCCCCTATGCGGGTTCCATGGATCCTTCATTGCCGAGGAGGGACGTCTGATCCCGCTGACCAGAGGCGATATGGCTCCGCAAGGGACGATCACAGCCGGGGAGAACCGGGAGTTTGTGGCCAGACACTGGCTGCGGCAGCGGGATGCTGAGCAGAATAGGGCTGCCGAGGCTGCTGCACGTAGATCCGCTTCCGGGGAAGATTCTCAGATACCGACAGGTGCGGCCGCTGCTTCAGGGGGAATGGCATCTGACACCACATCTCCGGAAGACATGTCTTGGCGTGCGGATCGTTCACCGGGTGATAAGTCTTGCCAGGCTAAAAGTTTAGCGGCTTGTTATGATTCGCATAACGAGTCAGATAATGATGTTCTTTTTGAAGGACGCACATACCAGCTTCGGCTGGATATGGCACAGAGCAGTGTCTCGGATATGGATGTATTTCTGCAGAAGGTCCGCACCCAGTCCTTTACCCTTTCTTCCATGCCCTTCCAGGATGCCATGAGCCTGGATATGGAGCGGCTGCGCAGCTGCAGTCTGCATGTGTACAGCGAGGGGAAGATCGTGCCGCTGTGTGCACAATACCTGACCGCGATGGGACAAGAGCCGATGGAGGAGGAAGGATGAGAACACCGATCGATCCGTGGATCGCCGCAAGGCTTGGGATCCCGCTGGAATCAATGAAGGCAGAGAGCCTGACGGCATATCAGATGGAGCGTTTTCGGGAGACCCTGCGCTATGCGGCTGCCCACAGCCCATTTTATCAGGAGAAGCTTCGGGGGATCGACATCGATGCGATTCGGACGCCAACTGACATTCAGAAGATAGATACGACCTCGGAGCGGGATCTTGCCGGAAATGAAAACCGCTTTTTGTGTGTGTCGCCCGGAAGCGTAGACCGGATCTTTACGGTACCGACCACCGGGACCCACGGGGAGCGAAAGCGGATCTTCTTTACCCGGGGCGATCTGGTGCCTTCCGTGGAATTCTATTATCATGCCTTTCTTACCTTTATTCAGCCGGGTGACCGTCTGCTGGTGCTGATGGGCGGCACAGCGGAGGGAAGCGTGGGAGATACCATCGACCGGTCTCTTTCCCCGCTCGGTGTCATTACGCAGGTGTATGGCCAGGTGACAGACCTGGCGGATGCCTGGAGAACTGTGCAGGATTTTAAACCAGATGTGATCGTAGGGATCCCTTATCAGGTGGCAGCGCTTGCGGCCTGGTCCAGGAGCCACGGGCTCCCGGAGGGTGTCCGGTGCGTGCTCCTCAGTGCCGATGATGTACCAGGCGCCATACGGGAGAGGATCTCCCGGCTCTGGGGCGCCGAGGTCTATTCCCATTACGGGATGACGGAGACGGGACTTGCGGGCGGTGTGGACTGCTGTGCCCACCGGGGATATCATCTGCGGTCTTGTGACATGTACGCCGAGATCCTGGATCCGGACGAGGAAGGCTTTGGTGAGCTGGCCGTCACCCCCTTTGGGCGGGAGGCTATGCCGCTGATCCGCTACCGGACAGGGGATATTGCCCGTATCAGTACAGATCCCTGCCCCTGCGGCGGGGTGCTGCCCCGGCTGGAGACGATCCGGGGCAGGCTGTCCAACAGCTGCAGGATCTGCGGCCGGCGGGTCTTCCTCTCCCAGGTGGAGGATGCCGTGTACCGGGATGAAGCAGCCGTGGACCTGGAATGTGCTGTGGGGGAGGATCATCTGCAGCTTCTGGTGCGGACCCTGCCAGGGGAACAGATCGACAGAGAAATGCTCCTTGGCCGCCTTAGAGCAGATATCCTGCCAAAGGAAGCCAGGATCGTGATCGAGGAGGAAACGATGCAGGCCTTTCCCTCCGCAAGGAGTCCCAAAAAACACATGCAGGCAGAGCAGCAAGATACAAAGTAGTAAGGTACAGAACCGTAAGGTACAGAGCAGTAAGATACAGTGCACCACATGTATGGAAATGTATGAAAAGACGTTGTGGTCCTGCATTCACTGCAAAAAATAAGGAAAAGGAAACAGACGCTCGTTCAGAAAAAGGGGGATGTGGCCAGCCACGCAGCTGCAGGCTGGTCACAGGAAATGCGATGGAGGAATATAAGACCGGCTATGCGACGCTGCGGCCTGGGGGCACGCCCCTGACCAGGCAGCTGCTGTCCATGGGCGGAGAACTGAAGAAAAAAAGAGTTCTGGACCTTGGCTGCGGCCGGGGTGAGACGGTATTGCTGCTGGTGCAGGAATATAGCTGTACGGTTACCGGGACGGATCTGTCCTGTTCCATGATCGATGCCTGCCGGGAAAACTGCCCGGGGGCAGACTTTTATATCGCTGATGCCGGAGCACTTCCCTTTGCAGACGGCACCTTCGATGCCGTCGTGTCAGAATGCAGCTTTTCCGTCTTTCAGGAACCGGAAAAGGCGCTGCAGGAAGCAAACCGTGTGCTCGTTTCGGGCGGCTGGCTGCTGATCAGCGACCTTTGGCAGCAGGGCGGGCTGTCCTGCGGGACCGGGATGGTGCGAAGCCTCTACACCCGGGAGGAGTGGGAGCGCATGATCGGCGAAGCCGGCTTTGGGCTGACCGATTTCATTGATGCACGGGATGCGCTGACGGAAATGTATGTCCAGATGATCCTGGATCTTGGCATTGCGCATGCCCAGCAGGAGATGGGCCTTTGCCTGGGCAGGGAAGAGATGAAGCAGGTATCCTACATGATGCTTGCAGCCAGAAAGGCATAGATTACACTGCGCATAGATTACACTGCACATAGATTACACTGCACATACATTACCCTGCGCATAGGTCTCAGTCCTTGTGTGATGAGGCCTGGATATACCTGCGGCAGACAGCCATGCAGGAGATGATTGCGATGCGGTCCATTTGTGTCAAAAACTATCTGGTATATGATATAATAAAAGCGCAGCAAAGGCAGTTTGCAGGATGAGGAGGAAGAAGATCAGATGGAGATAACCAAGATCGTGATCACCGGCGGTCCATGTGCGGGAAAAACCACAGCTCTGAGCCGGATCCAGAATGCCTTTACCCAGATGGGTTATGTGGTCCTGTTTGTTCCGGAGACCGCAACGGAGCTGATCACCGGCGGTGTTGCCCCGTGGACCTGCGGGACGAACGGTGATTATCAGAAATGTCAGTTTCAGCTGCAGCTGGAAAAAGAGAAGATCTTCGAGCAGGCCGCGCGGACCATGCAGGCGGAAAAGATCCTGATCGTCTGTGACAGGGGAACGCTGGACAACAAGGCCTACATGAGTGAGCAGGAATTTGCTCAGATCCTGAAAGATCTTGGCTCCAACGAGATCGAGATGCGCGACAGATATGACGCTGTGTTTCATCTGGTGACTGCGGCAAAGGGAGCCGTGGAATTCTATACGACAGCAAACAATACGGCCAGGACAGAGACGCCGGAAAAGGCAGCCGAGCTGGATGACCGGCTCATCTCGGCCTGGACCGGTCATCCGCACCTGCGCATCATCGACAATTCTACGAACTTTAAAGATAAGCTCCGGCGTCTGATCGCGGAGATCTCATCCTTCCTCGGAGAGCCGGAACCCTTTGAGATCGAGCGAAAGTTCCTGATCGAATATCCGGACATCCACTGGCTGGAATCCCTTCCCAACTGTCAGCGGATCGAGATCATCCAGACCTATCTGAAGACGGACGAGGATGAGGAGGTAAGAGTCCGGCAGCGGGGATCGGACGGTCACTATATCTACACAGAGACCACCAAGCGGACCGTCAGCAGTGTGAAGCGTGTGGAGATCGAGAGAAGACTTTCCGAGAGGGAATATCTCCGCCTTCTGATGAATGCGGATACCACCAGGCGGCAGATCCGCAAGGACAGGTACTGCCTGACCTACGAAAATCAGTATTTCGAGATCGATGTATATCCCTTCTGGGAGGATAAAGCAATCGCCGAGATCGAACTGAGCGATGAAAGCACAGAGATAAAGTTTCCGGAGGAGATCCGGGTGATCCGAGAGGTCACCGACGATGAGGCATACAAAAACGCCTCCCTCGCGAACCGTTAATAAAAAACAGGCGGCAGATCATTGACCAGGGCTATGGACAGGTCAGAGGTCTGCCGTTACCATTTATTTTACTGCTTTATTGGAAGGATAAAAGGTACTTCCCAAGAGGGCGGCATAGAGACCCAGGCAGTATAGAGAGCCAGATATCACAGACAGGAAGGGAGCCGGCAAAAGGCAGATGAAGACAGAAAAATTCATAATAGAAGGAAAAACAGCGACACTGTACCACGCCAGTGAGGAAGGCAGCCCGCTGATCGTGTTAAACACCTATGAAGGCGGCGGTAAGGATGTCCTGGAGACAGCAGGAGAACTGGATAGCAAGGATTTCAGCCTTCTGTGTGTCGGTGATCTGAACTGGGATCATGACATGGCGCCCTGGAACTGTCCGCCGCTGTCCCCGCAGGATACGCCCTTCACGGGGGGAGCAGATGCGTATCTGAAGCTGCTGGTGGAGAAGATCCTTCCGGAAGGCCTTGGGCGGCTTTCCGGCACACCCTCCCATATCAGCATCGCCGGGTATTCCCTTGCCGGGCTCTTTGCCATCTATACCCTGTACCAGACCGATGTGTTTGCACGGGCGGCCAGCATGTCCGGCTCCCTCTGGTTTCCGGACTTTAAGGAGTATGTGCTTTCCCACGACATGAAGAGAAAACCGGACAGGCTCTATTTCTCCCTCGGCGACAGAGAGGCAAGGACGAGAAATTCGTATCTGAAGTCCGTACAGGAAAACACAGAATGGATCGCGGCCTATTACAGGGAAGCCGGCGTTGACGTGACCTTCGAGATGAACCCAGGCAACCATTTCAAGCAGGCGGCAAAAAGAAGCGCAAAGGGTATCCTGGCGATCGTGTAAGAAAAAGGGAATAGTGAAAACCCGATGTGGATGTTATTCTTGTAAAGAAATGCAGGGTGCGAAGCAGACAGCTTCGCATCAAGGTTAAAAATGGAGCAACAAATACTTGGGAACGATGAAGAAACGACAGGAGAGGCAGATCACCCGTGATTATTTCAATAACAGATGATTTTAATCTGGACAGGATCGCAGACAGCGGGCAGTGCTTTCGCTGGAATAAGACGGGCAGCAGCTCATACCGGATCATCGCGGGCGAAGCCTGCCTGGATATTGCCCATCTGCAGGAAGACAGGTATGAGCTCTCCTGCACAAAGGCTGCCTTTGAGGGCTTCTGGCAGGATTATTTCGACCTTCGGGAGGATTACCGAAGCATCCGGGAACGGATCGAGCCGGCGCAGGATCCTTTCCTGTGGCAGGCGATGGAACACGAGAAGGGCATCCGTATTTTGAGGCAGGACCCATGGGAGATGCTAATCACCTTTATCATCTCCCAGAACAAAAACATCCCGGCCATTCGCCGCAGTGTCGAGCTGCTGGCGGAAAGCTGCGGCAGAAAGCTGGTTGATCAGGAGGGACAGAGCTATAATGGATTTCCATCCCCGGCTGCCGTAGCGGCCCTTTCTGAAAAAGAACTTTCGGACTGTAAGATGGGATATCGCTGCAAATACATCCACGCTGCCGCAGTGGCTGTCCTTGAGGGAAGCATTGATCTGGAGAGCCTGAAAGCTGCAGAGGAAAAGGACGCAATCACAGCCCTGACCGGACTGTTCGGTGTGGGCGTCAAGGTTGCCAACTGTGTCTCTCTGTTCGGTCTTCATCATATCGATGCCTTTCCCATCGATGTGTGGATGAAGCGCATCCTGGCGGAACAGTATCCGGAAGGTTATCCCTTTGACCGGTATTCGCCATACAACGGCATTTATCAGCAGTACATGTTTGCCTGGTACAGGCACAAAGAAGCCCAGGGTGTTTAACACAGCCCCTGGGCTTTCTATATCCTCTAAATATGATTTTCCTTGTCTTCTTCGATGGTGGCATAGATCGCTTTGATGGCGTCCCTGTATTTTTCTTCCGGCACACCGATCAGGAGGTTCAGCTTTCCTGCGCCTTGATTGATGGTGCAGATCTCTACCCCGGCAGAGGTAAGCGCCTCCAGGACGCGCACATTGGCACTGCTGTCCTCCGTGCTTTTTTCTCCGACGACTGCGATCACGGACAGGTTTTCTTTCAGGCCGAGGAAATCCGGATTCAGTTCTCTCCGGATCTCATCCATCAGGTCATCCTTGCAGGGATTCAGCAGATCGTTGCGGATCACAAGGGTGATGGTGTCGATTCCTGTCAGACACTGCTCGAAAGGCAGGCAGCGCTGTTTCAGAATGTCCAGCATGATCGCACTGAAGCCTGAGCCATCACTGACCATGACCTTCTCCACCTGGATGACCGATACGCCTGTCATGCCGGCAACGCCGATCACCGGCTTCTTTGTCTGGCCTTTTGGCAGCTTCCGGACGATCATCGTTCCCGGATCCGAGGGATTATCCGTGTTGCGGATATTGATGGGGATCCCAAGATCAGAAGCCGGAAGGACTGCGTCGGAATGAATGACGGAGGCCCCCATGTAGGAGAGGGTGCGCAGCTCGCGGTAGCTGAGGAAATCGACCGTTCTGGGCTTACGGATGATGCGGGGATCGGCAGCCAGAAGGCCCGGCACATCCGTCCAGTTTTCATACAGATCCGCCCCGATCGCACAGGCGGCAAGGCTTCCGGTGATATCTGATCCGCCCCTGGAAAAGGTACGGATCCTTCCATCCTCGTCTGCCCCGTAAAAGCCTGCGATCACTGCGTTCTTCAGCGGTTTCAGAGAAGCGCCAAGGGCACGCTTTGTCATGCCCATGTCCAGATCCCCATTTGCGTCAAAGCAAATGCACCAGGCAGGGTCGACAAAGGTGAATCCCAGATATTGCGCCAGGATCCGGGCGCAAAGGTATTCGCCGCGGCTGGCGGTAAACTCCCTGTCGGGAGCGCTTGCCAGATGCTCACTAAGCCCCGCTATTTCCGCATCCAGCGGAAAATCCAGACCAAGCTCCTGAAGGATCGACTGGTAGCGGTCACGGATTCTGGCCAGTTCTCCATCAAAGGGCAGGCCGGCATCTGCCTTTTCAAAACAGGCCAGCAGAAGATCCGTTACTTTGATGTCATCTGCAAAGCGCTTGCCAGGGGCAGAGGCCACCAGAAAACGCCGGTCAGGATCGGCCTTCACGATCTGTCGGATCTTCCGGAACTGTCCGGCATCCGCCAGGGAAGTCCCTCCAAATTTGGCAACAACTGTACGCATGATACTCTTACAATGGCAATGGACGGGGCTTTGCCGCCGCTGCCGCTCCTTTTTATAAATTAAGCAACTATGTGATTTAAACCATTATTGGTACTTTTGGCGAATTAAATCACTATATAAAAGTAAAGCACACCTTTACAGGAAAGACAATATCCGAAACGTACCGGAAATAACATTGGAGAAGTTCCAAAAAGCTGTGAATAACAGGACATGGGATAGGCCCTGAAATATAAGGCGGTAACTCTCATCCGGAAGAAACAGCCGAAAGTGGTTGCAGATGCACGGGTGCATATGAGATAGTAGCTGCGGAAGACATTAAAACAGGAAGGAAGCAGGAATTACAGAGATGAGCACAAATGCAGGCACAAATACCAGCGGAATAGTCCAGAAAGTAAGTGCTTTTATCGGCAGGAATATGGCGTGGATCGTTTTATTGATTGCTGCTTCCGCGCTGTTTGTGCCGGGAACAGGCTTTTGGATCCAGACAAGCTGGATCAATTATCTTTTGATGATCATCATGTTTGGAATGGGATTGACGACGAAACCGTCGGATTTTTCGTTGGTATTTAAAAGACCCGGAGATGTCATCACCGGATGCGCGGCGCAGTTTATCATCATGCCTTTGCTGGCTTTCCTGCTGGGCAAGGCATTTGGCCTGAACGATGAAAGTACAGCTGGCGCATTCTTGTGACTTATAGTCATGAGTTAGCCAGCTTTTTTGGGATGTATCCAAAGCGGAGTATGTGTTCCCAAAACGAGTCCGAGATATACAATGCATGGATCCATTATACGTCGATTCTTACAGATTGTGCCGCCAAAGATCTCGTGCGGTCATATACCCGCAAATGTAGTCTCCCGAAGTGCCAATAGTTCACTTCACTTAACCGGTACATGACAACAGATTTGACACAGGATATAATAGTATCATGGATAAAAACTTTTATGATATCGGAGAAAACGACTTAACATATGGTAGGGGATATG
>DFFG01000070.1:506-3184 GCA_002368795.1 Eubacterium sp. UBA3782 | reverse complement strand
AGTGAAGTGAACTATTGGCACTTCGCGAGACTACATTTGCGGATATATGACCGCATGAGATCTTTGGCGGCACAATCTGTAAGAATAGATGTATGGTGGACCCATGTATTGTATATCTCCGGTTCGTTTTGGGAACACCTAATCCGCTTTGGATACATACAAAAAAAGCTGGCTAACTCATGACTAAAGTCACAAGAATGCGCCAGCTGTACTTTCAAAAAGCATACGCATTTGCCTGAACCCGCTCGTTGCGTATGCTTTTCCTTGACTATCCTGCCCCTTAAAGATCTCAAAAAACATACGCATCCGCCTGGACCTGCTCGTTGCGTATGCTTTCTTTCTCTCAATCATTCCAAGGATCAAACCCTACATCTGAACTTCTCTGGATTGGCAGGATGCAGATGTGCCTTATGCATTGCATTTATATGTTTCACGTATTCCTATGCCCCCAGGTCTCAGCGCTGCAGTTACACCACTGCTTTGCCCCTGCTTAGGCGTCTGGCTGTCGTCCGATGCTGGCGAGGAGGCCGCCGTCTACGTACAGGATCTGGCCATTTACAAAGTTTGAAGCATCTGATGCCAGAAAGATGGCTGCGCCCATCAAGTCTTCTGGAGTGCCCCACCGCTCGGCCGGGGTCCGCTCTGTGATGAACTGGTCGAAGGGGTGACGGCTGCCATCTGCCTGCTGTTCTCTGAGCGGGGCTGTCTGGGGCGTGGCAATGTAGCCTGGTCCGATGCCGTTGCACTGGATGTTATAGCGGGCATATTCTGCGCAGATGTTTCGGGTCAGCATCTTCAGTCCGCCTTTTGCCGAGGCGTAGGCTGAGACGGTCTCCCTGCCCAGCTCGCTCATCATGGAACAGATGTTGATGATCTTGCCGTGTCCTTTCTTGATCATGCCTGGGATCACAGCTTTTGACATGATAAATGGTGCGGTCAGATCGATATCGATCACCTGACGGAAGTCCTCTGCACTCATCTCTGTCATCGGAATGCGCTTGATGATGCCGGCGTTGTTGACCAGGATGTCCACTGTACCAAGCTCTTCCCCGATCCTGGCCATCATGGTCATTACTTCTTGCTCATTTGTCACATCGCAAATATAACCATGGGCAGTGATGCCCTTCTCGGCATATGCGGCAAGCGCCGTCTCCATGTGTGCAGCATCTCTGCAGTTGAAGCAGATCACTGCTCCTGCCCTGGCCAGTGCTTCTGCGATGGCAAATCCGATGCCATAGGCCGCACCGGTGACGAGAGCTATCCGGCCCTCCAGTGAAAAACTATCTGGAAAATGCATAGTGCCTCCTTTGAAAAAAAACCTCTTTCAAGTCTCATTGTACCAAAAAAATCTGCTGTGTCATAAAAAAAGAGACGGTCTTCTGCTCCTTATGTGGAACAAAAGATCCGTCTCCTTTGATATCGCTGTCCATGTTTATTCTTCAGAAACCGCTGCCCTCTGCCGGTTCCATACCACCTTTGCAATTAGAACCGCAGCTGCTGCCATCAAACCGATAATGGCCTCCACACCTATAGCCGGAATGCCTGCTCCCTGGGCCAGGACAGCCACCGCGTCGCAGACAAAATGCATCAGAATTGCCACCGGATAAAGGTACCGGCAGCGCTTATTTTTTGCGGCAAACCATACCAGCACAGAGAATGCGAGCTGCAACGTCACGGCAAAGATCCTCTCGACGACGCCTAAGAGGAACGTCCCAGGCGCCGTGTTGATCAGCTGATCTATCGTTGCCTCCACCTGCGCACGGGCTTCGGGAGGAACTGACCCGGTCAGTACGCTTGCATTGCCGCTGTTGATCGTGATTGACCAGGCAATGTTGTTGATCATGGTAATGCCAAGGAGCGCGGCTGCCTCAAAACCGCCGTGACCTGCGCCGTACATCAGCGCATTGGCATCATTATCCTGCCGGCTTTTCAGGATCGTCCGAAAGGCCAGAAAACGGCCGGTCTCCTCAAATAGTCCGGCCATCAGTCCGCCATAAAGTGCGTACAGCCAGATCTGTCCGCGGATCGCCTCCCCTAAAGGCGAGGAAAGCACGATCCCGTGTACCCCCTGCTCCAGGAGCAGGGCAAAGACCAGCATGACCCCGGCGCCGACGAAAAACGGCAGCAGGTCCGCTTTTTTCCTGATCCTAAAATACAGAAGAAGAACCAGCGGAATGGCAAATCCGATCACACCGGACGCCGCCATAAAAACGATTGAGAGATTCGGAACCTTTCCTGTCATATGACACCTCCCTGCAGTTTGTGCAAATCAAATTCAGCCAGTACAATTTCTCCCGCAGAGCATTGCCGGCGGGCAGCGCGATCAATACGATCAAGGGCGCGTATAAAGCTCCCCCGCAGGACCCTGCCAACGGGATATTCCTGTCTGTTTGACCTTATTCTACCATGGAGACTGCCGGCAGGGAACAAACCGTTAGTTGATTTTCGGCAGGGAAGGTATTCCAGTATGCGGAATGTGAAAAAATCCTACATTTTTCCTGTTTACCGGCATCTTCTACTCAGATGCTCATCACCGCATTTTCCGTCTCGCCGCTTTCAAGAACGCCTCGGCGTTCTTGCCGCGACGCGCACGGTGCGTATAAGCACCTCCCACTGTGCGCGTCTGCGTCTCCGCTGTCGCTCCGGTCGGCGCTAAACGAACGTCCACCGGACGTTCA
>DFFG01000070.1:0-360 GCA_002368795.1 Eubacterium sp. UBA3782 | reverse complement strand
GGGGGACACCCCGAGTGAGTTGTACTTCCGCCTTATTCTCTTGACTTATTCTTTGGCCGTATTCTCTCGACTTAATCTCTAACCTTATTCTCCTGCCGTTTCTCCCTGGCGGCGCTGCCGTTTGGCCCATACCGCGAAGCAGATAAAGCAGAGGATGATCTGCAGCACGGTCGAACAGGGTGTGGCCAGTCCGATGTGAAACAGGGAGACCGGCTCCTGCCGGCTCATCAGGAAAGCAATCGGCACACGGACCAGGAAGGCCCCGACGATGCCCTGCACCATGACGAAGGTGGTGTACTCCATCCCGGTGAAGAAACCGATAAAGCAGAACAAAAAGCATGTCAGCAGGCAGTCGATGCC
>DFFG01000097.1 GCA_002368795.1 Eubacterium sp. UBA3782 | reverse complement strand
GCACCTCCCACTGTGCGCGTCTGCGTCTCCGCTGTCGCTCCGGTCGGCGCTAAACGAACGTCCACCGGACGTTCATCGCCCGCCGGAAGCTTTAGGCAATACTTACTTTTTGTTCATCTGCGCCACGATCGCATCCAGCAGGCGGCAGGCTGTTTCCTCCTTGGAGAGGAGGGGAAGCTCTGTTTCTCCATCCGCAGTGATCAGCGTGAGGATGTTGGTATCTCCGGCAAAGCCGGCGCCTTCCTGGCGCAGGCTGTTGGCTGCGATCATGTCGACTTTTTTCTTTGCAAGCTTTTTGCGGGAGTTTTCCAGCATATTCTCGGTCTCCATCGAGAAGCCGCAGAGGAACTGGTCGTCCCGCCGGTGCTCGCCGAGATATTTCAGGATATCCTCGGTGCGCTCCAGCTCGATCGACGGCGTATGGCCGTCTTTTTTCTTGATCTTCTCGTCAGCCACATGGGCGGGACGATAATCGGCCACGGCAGCGGCCTTGATGATGATGTCCATCTCTGGTGCGCGGTTGGTCACTTCACGGTACATGTCAGCTGCGCTGACGATGGGCACCATGTGCACAAAGGGAAGGGGAGCAAGGGCGGTGGGTCCGGTGACCAGCGTGACATCTGCGCCTCGTGCCGCAGCCACCTTTGCGATGGCAAATCCCATCTTGCCGGAGGAATGATTGGTGATGACCCGCACGGGATCGATCGCCTCTTCGGTGGGGCCGGCTGTTACCAGCAGGCGCTTTCCGGCAAGATCCTTTTCCATGGCCAGTTCATGCCAGACCCGGGCGATGAGGTCCTCAGGCTCCGGCATTTTTCCCTTACCGGTATCGCCGCAGGCCAGAAGTCCGCTCGCAGGCTCGATGATGCTGTACCCGTAGTGGCGGAGCCGCTCCAGATTATCCTGGGTCACGGGATTTTCATACATGGCCGTATTCATTGCAGGCGCGACCAGTTTCGGACAGGTGCACGCCAGGACGGTGGTCGTCAGCATATCGTCGGCGATCCCGCAGGCAAGCTTTGCGGCCACATTGGCCGTACACGGCGCGATCAGTACCAGATCCGCCATCTTTGCCAGAGAAATATGCTCGGTCTTGAATTCAAAATTCCGGTCAAAGGTATCGATGCAGACCTTGTTTCCGGTCAGTGTCTCAAAGGTCAGAGGCGCAATGAATTCAGCGGCATTCTTTGTCATCAGCACATGGACATCAAAGTTCTTCTTTTTCAGTCCGCTGGCGACATAGGCACTTTTGTAGGCGGCGATCCCGCCGGTTACGCCCAGAAGGACGACTTTTTTACCATTGTTCATATTTTTCTCCTTATAAAAGAGCGACGGACCTTTCACCCGCGATCTGCATGATGTGTAAAGCATACGAGAGCAAAGGAATGCTCCAGCCATAATCCGCTCGATGTGTAAAGCATATGAAGGCTAAAGAACGATCCTGCCATTATCTGCACGATGCGTAAATCATTTGCTATGTCCATCTGCAGCCGGGCAATAAAATCGGTGGTTTTTCCGGCACTTTTGCACCTGCCAGGCGGCCATTCTTTCCCTGAAAGCCCAATGCTTCCCGGAAAAAGAACGTCCCAAATTGACAGGCTCAGGTTGAGTATAGCCTACCATTTTTAACTTTTCAAGAACCCTGAATGGGACTATAATAATTCTGCAGGCGTATGCCATTTGTAAAAAAGGAGAGCAGCAATGATCCTCGGAATCGATGTAGGAAATACAAATATTGTTGTCGGCGCAATGACAAAGGACAGGATCTATTTTTCCTGCCGGCTGTCGACAGACCGGTCAAAGACCAGCGATGAGTACGCGGTCATTTTCCGGAACCTTCTGGTCATCCATCATGTGGAGCCAAGGGAGATCGAAGGCGGGATCATTTCTTCGGTGGTACCGCCGTTAAAGAAGATCCTGCAGGATGCCGTCTATTCCATCAGCGGAAAGAAGTGCCTGATCGTAGGCCCCGGCCTGAAGAACGGGTTGAAGATCCGGATCGACAACCCGGCACAGCTGGGCAGCGACCGGGTGGCAGATGCCGTGGCGGCCATAGCGGAATATCCAAAGCCCCTGGTGATCTATGACATGGGCACCGCGACGACTTTTTCGGTCATCGACAGGGACGAGAATTTTCTTGGCGGCCTGATCATGCCGGGCGCGATGATCGGCCTGGATGCGCTGACCGCAAGGACGAGTCAGCTGCCGCAGATCGATCTGAATGAACCGCCGGCAAAGATCATCGGTACCAACACCATAGAGTGTATGAAGAACGGTGTGATCCTGGGCACGGCGGCCATGCTGGACGGCATCGTTGACCGGATCACAGAGGAGCTGGGCGAGACGCCGACAGTGGTTGCCACCGGCGGTCTTTCCGAGAGCATCGTTCCCTACTGCAGAAAGGAAGTCCATCTGGACAAGAACCTTCTGCTCAAGGGACTGCGGATCATTTATTATAAGAATAAAAAGTAACTATAAATAGTCAGGAATGAACAGATAATGGCAGATCACGGCAAAAACACCAGAGGCAGGAAGAAAAAGATCCCGCGCAGAAACCCGACGTTAAGCCACCTGCTGACACTGGCCATCGTGCTGTGCGGCGGCATCATGCTTTATTCGGGGTACCGGCTGGTCACGACCCTCTGGCAGTACCGCGAGGGAGAAAAAGAATACAGCAATCTTCGGCAGTACGCGGTTGTGAATGAATTGGAAGAAACAGAGGAAGCAGGGGATGATACCTCTCTGACGCCCGTTCCGGATGAGACAGCTCTTTCCGGAGACCCCGCTGCAGATGAAGCAGAGAAAAAAGAGGAGTCTGCAGAAAAGGAACAGGAGGAAGAGTCCAAAGAGGAGAAAGAGGAGAAAGAGGAACCGGAAACTCCTGTCGAGAAGCCAGAGGAAACGGAGCGGGATTTCCGCACGACGGAAAAGCCGCCGGTGACCGTAGATTTTGAATCTCTGAAGGCGATCAATGAGGATGTTGTCGGCTGGCTGTACATCGGCTCGCTGGATCTCAGCTATCCGATCGTGCAGGGCGAGGATGACGATTACTACCTGCACCGTACCTTCGAGCAGACCTACAACTTCTCCGGTTCCATCTTTGTGGAATATCTGAACAGCAGCGATTTTTCAGATCCGAACACCATCATATATGGTCACAATATGCAGAATGGTTCCATGTTTGGCTATCTGCTCCGTCTGACGGCTGAGGATCTGTACAAGAAGGATCCCTACTTCTGGATCCTGACACCGGATGGCAATTATAAGTATGCCATGTTCAGCATTCACGAGACGGCCATCTCCTCGGAGGTCTACAGTATTTTTGGCGGCAGAGGCACAAACTTTGTTGATTGGGC
This sequence comes from Eubacterium sp. UBA3782, assembly GCA_002368795.1. Classification (GTDB taxonomy): domain Bacteria; phylum Bacillota; class Clostridia; order Lachnospirales; family Lachnospiraceae; genus Bilifractor. The sequence continues at coordinate 11,070 of DFFG01000097.1, read as the reverse complement.
GAAAAACATGCAGAAGATCAGTGAGGCCGACCTGAAGGAGCAGAGCTTTGCGCTGGACAGCCGGGTCGTGACGCTGTCTACATGTACAAATGATTCTACTGCCAGATATGTCGTACAGGGCGTGGCTCTGGCTGATGAAAAGACGGGACAGTCAAAAAAGGCAAAAGCCGAGGCAAAATAGCAGTATTTCAGAAAAATAAGGAGGAAAGGGACATGAGTGACAAAATCCGGGAACTGCAGAAGATCATTGACGAGCATGACAACATCGTGTTTTTCGGGGGAGCCGGCGTATCCACGGAAAGCGGCATTCCGGATTTCCGGAGCGTAGACGGCCTCTATAATTTGAAGTACAAGTATCCGCCGGAGACGATGCTGTCCCATACCTTCTTCGTCCGGCATACCGAGGATTTCTTTGATTTCTATCGGGACAAGGTCCTCGCTCTGGACGCAAAGCCAAATGCCGCCCATCTTAAGCTGGCAGAGCTTGAGAAAGCCGGAAAGCTGAAGGCGGTCATTACCCAGAACATCGACGGTCTGCACCAGGCAGCGGGCAGCCGTGTCGTCTATGAGCTTCACGGCAGCATCCACCGCAATTACTGTGTCCGCTGTCATACCTTCCATGACGGCCGCTACATTGCCATGACAAAGGGCGTGCCGAAGTGTGACCGCTGCGGCGGTGTCATGAAGCCGGATGTTGTCCTCTATGAGGAAGGACTGGACGATGATGTGGTAAGCGGCGCCATCCGCGCGATCGCAGCTGCCCAGGTGATCATCGTCGGCGGGACGAGCCTTGTGGTCTATCCGGCTGCAGGATTGCTCCGCTACTTCCACGGGGATAAGATCGTCCTGATCAACAAAGGCGAGACCTCCATCAGCCACAGCGCAGATCTGGTCATCACCGAGCCGATCGGCCAGGTGCTCAGCCAGATCCATGTCTGAGAATGCCGGGGATACGTGATGGATTATAGTGTAGGAGATATCGTCAGACTCAAAAAACAGCATCCCTGCGGCAGCAGTGAGTGGGAGATCCTGCGGACCGGTGCGGATTTTCGGCTGAAATGCACAGGCTGCGGCCGGCAGATCATGATCGCCCGCAGGCTGGTTGAAAAGAATACCAGGGGACTGCGCGGGGCTGACGGGCAGGAAAAACAGTAGAAAAGCAGCAGCGTATGCGCCAGAACGCAATCGCCATGGCGCCAACTTGAATTTCAGACAGAGGTATTGTATAATCATTGGTACGGCTTCTTTGGGGCAGCGGGGCACTTTTGGCCTGATCTAAAGCAGCCGTATTGAAGAACCTGCAGCTTTGGCATCGCGCTGCCAGGGAAGCAGGAACAGCAAATTAATACAGACAAAAAAACAGAGGTAAAAGCATGAATAAAGTAATTCTTATGGGCCGTCTCACCAGAGATCCTGATATCCGGTATTCCCAGGGAGATAATGCACAGGCAGTTGCCAGATATACACTGGCTGTAGATCGTAGATTCCGCCGCCAGGACAGCGACCAGAATGCCGATTTCATCGGATGTGTGGCTTTTGGCCGCCAGGCTGAGTTTGCCGAGAAGTATCTCCATCAGGGAACAAAGATCGCCATCACCGGCCGGATCCAGACCGGCAGATATACGAACCGTGATGGGCAGACCGTCTACACCACCGATGTGGTTGTGGAGGAGCAGGAGTTTGCCGAGAGCAAAAATGCCAGCGGCGCACAGGACGGTTCTTTCCAGAATCAGTCCTATGGCGGCGGCTATTCCAGACCCCAGGGCAATCCGGCTCCGGCATCTCAGCCGGCAGGTGATCCCAGCGGGATCGGCGGCTTCATGAACATCCCGGACGGCATTGACGAGGAGCTTCCGTTCCAGTAAAACGCGTCCGCCTTGTTTTGCGGTATGTAAAGATGTAGTACACAGACGGGCGGCATGTAGTAATTACGTGCCGCCCATGTGCGCGATATGGCAGTACACAGGCAGCCGGAAGGGGAAAGCGATGAGCATCGCTCGTTCCTTCCTATAATAAAGAGGGCTGCAGGCACTGCCTGAAGGACACCATATGAGCAGAGTAATACTTTCCGGAAAACTGAAAAGTCTCCTGCGCACGCCGCTTCTGATGACCGCGCTTTTGGTCGTTGTCGCCGGCGTGGTCTACATGCTGCATCCGCTGTCGGGCATTCTGATGGCGGCAGCAGTGATCGTCTATTTTGCGGTGATCCTGTGGATGTACCGCCGGACGAGCAGCGGCATCCTAAATGAGATGATCACCTTTGCCTCCCAATACGGGCAGGTGCAGCGGCATCTTCTTCAGGACCTGGACGTGCCTTTTGCGGTTACAGACGATCATGGACGGCTGCTGTGGACAAATGATGCCTTTCAGAAGCTGGCCGGACCTTCAAAAAAGAATTTCAACCGCTCGATTGCGAGTGTGTTTGGAAGCCTTTCGGTGGACCGCTTTCCCGAGCAGGGACAGGAGCGGGAGATCGAGACCGTGCGCGAGGGCCGCATCTACCGGGTCAGGGTAAAGAACCTGGTGATGGATGAGCTGGTGGAGCAATCCCAGATCATGACTCGTGTAGAAGACGAGAGCGTCAGTGTATTCTCATTCTTTCTGTATGACATTACGGATCTGCGGGAATACATGCAGAAGTTCAAGGACGAGACGATGGTCTGCGGCCTGATCTATCTGGACAACTACGACGAAGCACTGGAGAGCGTCGAGGAGGTCCGCCGGTCCCTTCTGACCGCATTGATCGACCGAAAGATCAACAAATACTTCCAGGATCTCGATGCCGTCGTGCGGAAGTTTGAAAAGGACAAGTACATCGTGATGATGCGCTCGAGTACGCTGGCTGAGCTGAAGAGCCAGAAGTTCGGTATCCTCAGCGATGTTAAGACGGTAAACATCGGAAACGATATGGCTGTCACCCTGAGCATAGGCATTGGTGCCAACAACGGTTCCTACAATAAAAACGCCGACAGTGCCCGTATGGCCATCGATCTGGCTCTTGGCCGCGGCGGCGACCAGGTCGTCATCCGGGACGGTGAGAGCATTTCTTACTTCGGCGGAAAGTCCCAGGCGGTGGAAAAGAGCACCAGAGTCAAGGCAAGGGTCAAGGCCCACGCCCTGCAGGAGTTCATCGAGAGTAAGGAAAAGGTGGTCGTCATGGGCCATCAGCTGATGGACATCGATGCGTTCGGTGCAGCCGTCGGCATTTACCGGGCTTCCCGTACACTGAACCGCAGGGCTTACATCGTGGTGGACAGACCCACCACATCCACAGCACCATTTATCGAGCAGTTCAGAAACAATCCGGACTATGAGCAGCACATGCTGGTTACCGTCGATGAGGCAAAGGAGATGGTGGATCCCGATACGCTGCTGGTGGTCGTGGATACCAATAAGCCGGATTACACGGAGTGTGAGGAGCTGCTTTCCCAGACCAGTGCGATCGTCGTTCTGGACCATCACCGGACGGGAAACAATTATATCCGTAATTCCGTGCTTTCCTATATCGAGCCCTACGCTTCCTCCGCCTGCGAGATGGTGGCGGAGATCCTCCAGTATTTCGAGGAGGGCGTCAAGCTCAGAAACATCGAGGCGGATACGCTGTATGCCGGCATGATCGTCGATACCAACAGCTTTATCCAGCGGACCGGTGTGCGTACCTTTGAGGCGGCGGCCTATCTGAGACGGTGCGGTGCCGACGTCACCCGGGTACGAAAGATGTTCCGTGAGGATGTCCGGGACTATCAGGCAAAGGGAGAAGCCCTGCGCAGCGCCGAGATGTTCCGCGACAGCTTTATCCTAGCGGTATGTCCCAGTGAGGGGCTGGAGAGTCCGACCATCGTCGGTTCCCAGGTTGCCGATCAGCTGCTGGACATCAAGGGCGTCAAAGCCTCTTTTGTCCTGACAGCCTACAACGATGTCATCTACATTAGCGCAAGAGCGATCGACGAGGTGAACGTCCAGATCATCATGGAACGCATGGGAGGCGGCGGTCATCTGAACATGGCCGGCACACAGCTGCACTATGTAACCATCGAGGAAGCAAAGCAGCGGCTCAAGGATCTTATCGGCCAGATGCTCGATGACGGTGAGATCTGACAGCCCTGACAGATCCAGGAGATCTGGCAGAAAAACAGAGACTAGAATCATAAAGAGCGAAACGATCCATATCGGTGTTTGGCACCGAATCATATAGAAAGAAGGAAATACGAATGAAAGTCATTCTTCTTGAGGATGTAAAATCACTGGGAAAAAAGGGTGAGATCGTCACCGTATCTGACGGCTATGCCCGCAACATGCTTCTGCCGAAGAAGAAAGGTGTAGAAGCAACACCGGCCAACCTTAATCAGCTCAAGCTGCAGAATCAGCACGCTGACAAGATGGCAAAGGAAGCGCTCGAGGCGGCAAAAGCCTTTAAGACAGAGATCGAGAAAAGCCAGATCACCCTGTCGATCCGGACAGGAGAGAACGGCAAGGTCTTCGGCTCCGTTTCCGCAAAAGAGATCGCCGAGGCAGCAAAGGCACAGTGTGGTTTCGATATCGATAAAAAGAAGATCCAGATGGACGGCCCGATCAAGGAGCTTGGCGAGCGGCAGGTAAACATCCGGCTGCATCCCCAGGTAACAGCCGCCCTGAAGGTAAACATCACCGAAGAGAAATAAACGATGGATGAAGCAGTTATCAAAAAAATACTTCCCCACAGCGATGAGGCAGAGCAGTCGGTCATAGGCTCTATGCTGATGAGCAGGGATGCGATCATGACTGCTCAGGAGATCATCACATCGGAGGACTTTTACCAGAAACAGTACGGCATTATCTTCGAGGCGATGCAGGAGCTGTTCAACGAGGGCAAGGCTGTCGATTTCGTGACGCTGCAGAACCGGCTGCGGGAAAAAGATGTTCCGCCGGAGATCTCCGACATGGAATATGTCCGTGACCTGCTGAACGCCGTGCCGACATCGGCCAACATCAAGCACTATGCCGATATCGTGGCAGAAAAAGCGGTCCTGCGCCGGCTGATCAAGGCGGCGGAGGAGATGGAGACCAGCTGCTACATGGACAATACGCCCATCGACCAGCTGATCGAAGAATCGGAAAAAAAGATGTTCTCCCTGTTCCAGCAGAAGAACACCTCGGATTATGAGCCGATCCACAAAGTCGTTATCGACGCCCTCAACACCATCGAGAAAGCATCCAGAACCAGAGGAAATGTAACCGGTCTGGCCACCGGCTTTACCGATCTGGATTACAAGACATCTGGATTCCAGCCTTCGGATTTCATCCTTGTTGCCGCACGTCCTTCTATGGGAAAAACGGCATTCGTCCTGAATATCGCCGAGTATATGGCTTTCCGTCAGAACCGGACGGTCGCGATATTCTCCCTCGAGATGAGCAAGCAGCAGCTGGTCAACCGTCTGCTGGCCATGGAATCCCACGTCAATTCGCAGGATATCCGAAATGGTAACCTGAAGGATGAGGACTGGAAACGGCTGATCGAGAGTGCAAGCATCATCGGCCAGTCCAATCTGATCATTGATGACACGCCCGGCATCACCGTACGGGAGCTTCGGTCCAAATGCCGCAAATACAAGCTGGAGCATGGCCTGGACATTATCATGATCGACTATCTGCAGCTGATGAGCGGAAGCAGCAACCGGGCCGGCGACAGCCGGCAGCAGGAGATTTCCGATATCTCCCGTTCCCTGAAAGCAATCGCCAGGGAACTGAACGTTCCGGTCGTTGCGCTGTCCCAGCTGTCCCGTGCCGTAGAGTCCAGAACCGATCACCGGCCTATCCTTTCCGATCTGCGTGAATCCGGTGCCATCGAGCAGGATGCCGACGTTGTTATGTTTCTGTACCGTGATGACTATTATCATAAGGATTCCGAAGACAAGGGCATCTGCGAGATCAACATCGCCAAGCAGAGAAACGGCCCCATCGGCGCCATTAACCTTGCATGGCTGCCCGATTATACGAAGTTCGTAAATGCGGAGCCGAGAGAGAGAAGTTAATTGGCTGAAAATAAAGTTAAACAGACCTAACGTTGCTGAATGTATTTCATTTTATACTTGTATTTGCAAGGGCAATGATATACAATCAGCTTAGCTCGAGGATGATGGCCTCGGATTTATAGCTGAGAGACTAAGGAGGAACATATAATGGCACGTTTTATTACAGACGATTGTGTAGCTTGCGGAACTTGTGCAGGTGAGTGCCCGGTCGATGCGATCACTGAGGGCGATGGAAAGTACGTTATCGATGCAGATGCTTGCGTAGATTGCGGATCCTGCGAAGATGCATGCCCGACTGGTGCTATCACCGAGGCTTAATGAATAGTTGATAAACTGACTAAAGAGCGCGGCGATTATATTGCCGCGCTTTTTGTATCTCTCCGGAAATGTGCAGATGTTCCGGCGAGACAGAGCACTTTGCGAGGTGCGCACAGGCACTTCTGATTTGTAAGAAATGAGGTAAAACAAATGCAGGCAACGATCACCAGAGATATGACGATCTCCGATATCCTGAAAGTAAACCCGAATATCGCAAATATTCTTATGGGCATGGGCATGCACTGCATCTTCTGCGGAGCAGCAGAGGGTGAGTCTCTGGAAGAGGCATGCTACGTTCATGGCATTCCGGACAGCGGGATCGACATGCTCGTTGAGCAGATCAACGATTTCCTCGCAGGCTGAGAAAACAATGTGAGCAGACCGATGGTTTTTCGGCAAGTGAAAAATCATTGAGAGCGCAGCAACGATATTCTCATCAACAGAGAGAAATCATTGCTCCGCTTATTACAAACGGAACACGCTCCCAGAAGGCATTACGCAAACGTCTTAGGCAATATCAGCCTGAAGAAGGTTTGTTTTAATGTCTTCTGGGAGCGTGTTCTTTTTGTCAAATCAATTCTTATTTACATTTAAAACAGGTGTTTCACACGGAACCAGTCGCTGTACGCATGGGAGAACCCAAGACTCTCGTACAGGGCGATCGCTCCGGCATTATCATCCACAACCTGAAGATAAGCCCTGGAAGCACCCTGGCGGCGGCCTTCCTGCAAAATGGTGCTCACCAGGCGGCGCGCGATTCCCATTCTCCGGAAGGAAGAATGCACATGGATCGCATAGACGCCGATATAGTTCCGGTCAAGGATGCCAAGACCTGTGGAGATGATCCTTCCCTGTTCATCCCGGACACAGGCGCATATGGTATCCTTGGGAATGGCATGATACATGGAAGGAACCACCTGCCGGTGCATGATGTTCGTCGTGCCCTTCAGGGAAAACAGCGCTTCGATCCAGGAAGAGGAAATAAAGGAGCTGAGTTCGACCGTACCCGGAGCCATCCTGCTGCCGGCATCCGCATCAGGCAGAAGAGAAGCGTCCAATGGCAGGATCATATTGCGGACCGTATGCTCGACCACATAGCCCTTATCCGCCAGCATCTGGTCAAAAGAAGGATCCAGAAGCGGCGAGATCTTGAAGATGGCAGGCGTGCCCCATTTCCGATAGGCTTCCTCGCAGAAAGTGATCTTCTCTGCCAGAGGAATAGAAGAAGGCCCGATCTGCTCCACAGAATTTGTCCGGTGGGTATAAAAATAAGAAAAACGAAGAAGCCAGCCGTCATAGAACTGAATCTGATGAGATGGCCACGCGTTCAGGGAAAGATCTTCGATCGTCTTTGCCAGGGAATCCATGGAGTATCCTTTCATAAAATCAAAGCAGTTTCTTCTATAATAATGCACGCCTCCGGCAAAGTAAACAAGGAGGGAATCCCCTTCTTGCAAAGAAATGCCCATTGGAGTATAATATCTGCGTATGTAACAGGCAAGAATACAAAAGGGGAGAAAACAAATGTCTAAATTTCTGAAAACAATTGTTGCGCTCATTCTGCTTGTATTCATCGCTTCAGGTGCAGGATTGCTGATCCCGCAGTTCGCCGGTTATGACACCTATGTGGTTCAGGAAAAGACCCTGGGCAACGTGGATGTAGGTTCTGCCATCTACACGCAGAAGCTTCCGTCCACCCAGATCGAGGTCGGCGATCAGATGCTTAGTGTTGACGGCAACAATGTCAACATCTACACCGTGCAGGATTTCGATTCCGAGAATATGATCGTAACGGTGACCGGAGGAGAGCGGGCAACCTATTCCGTATCCGCCAATTACCTCAGGGTAAAGGTCGTCGTTCCCTTCATCGGATATCTGTCCATCGCCACTCAGTCAATGGACGGACTGCTGATCCTGGCCATGCTTCTGATCCTGGTTATTATCCTTTTCGTCTGTGCAGAGATCATCCGCAGAAGCGGTGACAGCGAAGACGAAGACGAGGGCGAATATCAGGAATACGACGACGAGGACGCAGACGAATTCTACCGCAGCCTTGCCGACAGGAAGCGCAAATCAGAGCTGGAGGACGAGGTATCCAGAACTGCCAGCCGCAAAGAGAAAAAAGCGGCAAAGAAAGCCCGCCGGAAAAAAGGCAAAGCCGATCCGGATGAGGACTTCGATGAGGCAGACGGCGAAGAATACGTCGACGGGATGACCGAGCTTTCCAATGCAGAAGAGCCCAGCATCGCAGCGCCGCCCGCCGGAGGAATGGCAGAAGAATCCCTTCCGGATGTACAGGCAGCCCTGGAAGCAGCTCTGGAAAGCCAGCAGCTGAACAGAAGCGAAGAAGTCCGTGCGATCCAGAATGAACAGATCGCTATGGAAGAAGAGCAGGTACAGCCGAACGCAACCGGCGAGATCGAGCTGGCAATGCCGGCATATACAGCAGAGGAGCTGCTGCAGAAAGCATACTCCTCAGGACTCGATCCCAAGGTAAGAGAAGACGGCACAACAGGAGTAACGCTGGTCGACTACAGCGACTGCCTGTAAGAGAAAAAGACCCGGCCCCTAAGGCCGGGCCTTTTTCTCGGCTCCAGGGATAACTCAGGATATACAACAAAGCGAACAATCTGCAGGCGCTTTAGCGCCGAAGCCGTTCGCGTGTTGCTATATCCTGAGTTATCCATACATAGCATACAATCCGCAGGTGCTTAAGCTTCGAACCCGTTCGCGTGCTGCATATCCGGATTTGAGCGTAAGTTTTGCCCAGAAGGCGTTAAAACAAACAATCCGCAAGCGCATTAGCATCGAACCCGTTCGCGTGCTGCTATATCCGGATTTGAGCGTAGGTTTCGCGCAAAAAACATTAAAGCGAACAATCTGCAGGCGCTTCAGCGCCGAAGCCGTTCGCGTAATGCTTTCTGCGCGAAAAACGCCGGAAAAACTCCCTTGTCTTTTTTCACAAACTTTCTAAAAAAACTTCTTGCAATTTCACCAAACCCCTCGTATAATGAGCATGTTGTGACAGAAGAGCGATGAAGCGAGAGATTGCAGATGTCCCGTCTGGTAACTCCGTGGAGCAAATGTCAAGTCTGGATACTGGCGAAACGTCACTGTATAACTGAATGTCCACCAACTAAGGTAGGAAACAACGTGTGAAAGTCCGCAGGACACACACGGACAAGTGTACAGTCACCACCGCCGTTCTGAAAGAGCGAAAAGGAGGCGACTTTTTTTATGGCAAGTCAAGTAATGCGAATCACCCTGAAAGCGTATGATCATCAGTTAGTAGATGCATCGGCTGCAAAAATCATCGACACGGTCAAGAAGACCGGCGCAGTAGTCAGCGGACCGGTTCCGCTTCCAACCAAGAAGGAAGTAGTAACCATCCTGCGTGCAGTACATAAGTACAAAGACTCCCGTGAGCAGTTCGAGCAGCGTACCCACAAAAGACTGATCGATATCATCACTCCCACGCAGAAGACAGTCGACGCACTGTCCCGCCTGGAGATGCCTGCAGGTGTTTACATCGACATTAAGATGAAGACAAAATAATTCTGACGGTCTTTTCTGTGTCAGGACAGGTCAGATCAGCTGTGCAGAATCAAAATGAGATGCAAACAGAAGATTCAGCCGCATGGTGAGAGGGAGACCTCGAAGCCCACGTGCCTCGGGAAAGCGCGCAGGGACGGCAGGCCGGATGCGAAGCCGGCGAGGCAGTAAGAGATCAGGCTGCTTTAAATAAACTGATCGTCACAACAAGTTACCCTAGAATGAGCTTCCAAAGGCTGGGTTAAACCAACCGGGCGATGCTCCGCTGTAGAGAACACATGAACATCCCCCCGAAGGGTGTTCCGCTGTAGGAGGAAAAAATGAAGAAAGCTATTTTGGCAACGAAAATCGGAATGACTCAGATCTTCGATGAGATGGGCGCTTCCATCCCGGTAACCGTACTTCAGGCCGGTCCCTGCGTAGTTACTCAGGTTAAGACGGTCGAGAACGATGGTTACAGTGCAGTACAGGTAGGCTTCGGCGATATCCGCAAGACTCTGGTTAACAAACCGGAAGCCGGCGTATTCGACAAGGCAGAGGTTGATTGCAAGAGATACCTTCAGGAGTTCCGTTTTGAGAACGCCGAGGAATATGCTGTAAAGCAGGAGATCAAGGCAGACATCTTCGCTGCCGGCGATCATATTGACGCAACCGCGATCAGCAAGGGCAAAGGTTTCCAGGGCGCCATCAAGAGACATGGCCAGTCCAGAGGACCTATGGCTCATGGTTCCAAATATCATCGTCATGCCGGTTCCAACGGCGCCTGCTCCGATCCGAGCCGTGTATTCAAGGGAAAACACATGCCCGGACAGATGGGCCATGTACAGGTGACCGTACAGAACCTGGAGATCGTAAAAGTCGATGCTGAAAACAATCTGCTGCTTGTCAAGGGCTCTGTTCCGGGACCGAAGAAGTCTCTGATCACGATCAAAGAGTCTGTCAAGAGCGCTCAGTAATCGAAGACGAGAAAGGAGGAACTACAGATGGCAAACGTATCTGTTTACAATATGGCAGGTCTGGAAGTCGGAACAATCGAACTTTCCGATTCCGTATTTGGCGTAGAAATCAAAGAGAACCTGGTCCATCAGGCAGTTGTTCTGCAGCTTGCAAACAACCGTCAGGGAACCCAGAAGGCCAAGACCCGTTCCGAGGTCAGCGGCGGCGGCAGAAAGCCCTGGAGACAGAAGGG
>DFFG01000001.1 GCA_002368795.1 Eubacterium sp. UBA3782 | reverse complement strand
AGGCGGCGGAATGGAGATTATTATGCATATGGCAGATGCGCTGGTAGCTCCGGCGGTAGCGGGAACCATGTATCTTTGCTCTGCAGCAGCTGCAGGCTATTCGATCCGAAAGATCCGTCTGGAGGGAGACCAGAAAAAAATTCCGGTTATGGGGGTCATGGGAGCTTTTGTTTTTGCTGCCCAGATGATCAACTTTACGATTCCCGGCACGGGCTCCTCCGGCCATCTGTGCGGCGGCATGCTGCTTACCGGTCTGCTTGGTCCATATGGGGCATTTCTAACCATGATCGGCGTACTGCTGATCCAGTGCCTGCTGTTTGCTGACGGCGGCCTGCTGGCTCTTGGCTGCAATATATGGAACATGGCCTTCTATGGCTGCTTTGTCGGCGGCCTGCTGATCTGGCGTCTGCTGATGAAGAACGGCATGACCAGAGGCAAGATCATTGCCGGTTCTGTTCTTGGCAGCGTGATCACACTGCAGATGGGTGCGTTCAGCGTCGTCCTGGAGACCATGCTGTCCGGCATTACAGATTTGCCCTTTGCCGCTTTCGCCGCAGTAATGCAGCCGATCCATCTGGCCATCGGTCTGGTCGAGGGACTGATCACGGCAGCCGTCCTTCTTTTTGTCTATGAGGCACGTCCGGAAATGCTGTATTGCAGCACCCCGGAGGCGGCAGGTACCGGCAGATTCTCGGCGAAGCAGACGATCGCTGTGCTGGCTGTAGCTGCACTTTTGATCGGCGGCGGACTTTCCCTCTTTGCATCCTCCAATCCGGATGGTCTGGAATGGTCGATCGAAAAAGTTACCGGAAGTACAGAGGTCGAGGCGGACGGTGCGGTATATGAAAACGCTTCCGCCCTGCAGGAGACCACATCCCTGCTCCCGGATTATGGGTTTGCCGGCGGCGAATCTGCCATGGGAACAACCTTCTCGGGAATCGTCGGCGCGGCTGTCGTCGCTGTTGTCTGTATCGGCGCAGGTGCCTTGTTCCGCAGCATAGGGAACAGGAAAGCAAAAGGCGTCTGAAACGATAAAAACTACGATTAGCACGCAGATAGTTTTTTTCTTATATACGTGATATACGTGCCTTGAAGATTCGTTTTACGTCTTTCACAGGGCAAATGTTCAGGGTCTGGCGATAAGTACCAATAATGATTTAAACGGATTGTTCCGCACTCCGTGCTTCCACAATCCGTCCCAATATTCGGACTTTCGTGGTGCCAGGACACCACTTCGTCCTCATGCCGGAGCACGCCATAAAGTCTTTCTCCCACCGCCATGCAAGCATGGCGTGGGTTCGGACTTTTGGCGTTTAAATAACAAATAAAGGAACGTCGGGCTGCTGCTTTCCGATCACAGAAGGCAGCAGCCCGGCTGTTGTGTGTGAAAAGGAACTTAGGATGGGAAAGATCAATTCAGCAATTACAGAGATCTACCGGATCGATAACCTGGCGGCAAGGGATCAGTGGGTAAACCGTCTTCATCCTCTGGCCAAGCTGATCAGCACCATCGCATACATTGCGATCCTGGTATCCTTCCCCAAATATGATGTGATTGGCACGATCTCGATGGGTGTTTATCCATTGCTGATGTTCCAGCTGGCAGATCTGTCCTTCCTCGACTGCATCGGCCGGCTGAAGGCAGTGCTGCCGCTTGTGATCATGGTCGGTATCTTCAATCCATTCTTTGACACAGCACCAGTGATGATCGGTTCCATGGTGATCCGCGCGGGCGTGCTGTCCATGATCACCCTGATCCTGAAGGGATTCTTTGCCCTGCTGGCCGCCTATCTGCTGATCGCCACAACAAATATTGAAAAAATCTGCTTTGCCATGCGCCTGCTGCATGTGCCTAAGATCCTGGTCACAGAGATCCTTCTGATCTACCGGTACATCAGCCTGCTTTTGGGAGAAGCGGAGCGGATCACCCAGGCATATGCTTTGCGGGCTCCGGGACAGAAGGGCGTACATTTCCGGGTCTGGGGATCGCTGGCCGGACAGCTGCTGCTGCGAAGCATGGACCGGGCGGAGAATGTTTATGACAGCATGCTGATCCGGGGATTCCAGGGAGAGTTCAGTTATCTGTCCGGTGACATCCGTTTCCGCGCTGCGGATCTCGTGTATGGGATCCTCTGGATCGGCGCATTTCTCCTGCTGCGGACAGTGCCGGTGCTTTTGATGATCGGCAGTCTTTTTATCTGAACAAAAAAGCCTTGAAAAGGATGAATTTATGAGTCATATTCATATTGATGTAGAGCATGTAAGCTTTTCCTATGAATCGGGTGTCCGTATTCTGGACGATATTTCTTTTCATGCATCTGAAAATGAATCCATCGGTATCATCGGTGCGAATGGTGTGGGAAAATCCACGCTTCTCAAGCTCCTGGTCGGCCTGAATCTGAATTTTGACGGCAGTATCCGTATCGAAGAGGTCCCTGTCGAAAAAAAGACCCTCCCGAAGATCAGGGAAAAGATCGGCTATGTATTCCAGGATTCAGACAGCCAGCTTTTTATGTCGACGGTATTTGAGGATGTCGCCTTTGCACCGCGCAACTATGGACTGTCCGAGGAGGAGGTCCGGCGGCGCGTAGACTATGCGCTGGAAATGACCGGGATCTCCAAACTAAGGGATAAGCAGATCTATAAGATGTCCGGCGGCGAGAAGAAGCTGGCATCCATTGCCACGATCCTTTCCATGACGCCGGATATTATCCTGATGGATGAGCCGTCCATTGCACTGGATCCGAAGAACAGAAGGAACCTGATCCGCATTCTGAATTCCTTTGATCATCTTAAGCTCATTGCGTCCCATGATCTGGACATGATCCTGGATACCTGCAGCAGGACGATCATTATGGCCGGAGGCAAAATCATTGCGGATGGAAAGACAGAAGAGCTGTTGAGGGATAAGGAACTGCTTGAGCAGAATGATTTGGAGCTTCCCTTCTGTCTGCAGGGATATCATCCTCGCTAAAAAACAAAACAGATAAGCTGCAGAAGGAATAATCAGCTGATTTTACATGCCACATCAAGAACGTGAGATTATTCCCGGTTTTGTATCAGAAGATGACGATCCACAGGAGATATAATCTAAGCAGGGTGGCAGAATGGAGAATTTCCAACACAGATGTAAATACAGGAAGAAAGGCAGACTGACATTGGTCTGTCTTTTCCTTATGCTGCTGGTTCAGCAGCCGGTTCCGGTCTATGCACGTCCGGATGCCTCCCCGGAGGATATCGCGGGAAATGTGTCTGCCGGTTCCGAGTCTGCTAAAACTCCAGACAAACATTTAAACGTGCCCTTCAAAAATGTGATTGCTTCAGATATTAACTTGGATACGAACAGCCTATCCGGAGACCCGAAATGCATACCTGCAGAGGATGGCGGAGATTTGGAGTGCATACCTGCAGAGGATGGCGGAGATTTGGAGTGCATACCTGCAGAGAATGGCGGAGATCCGGAATACATACCTGCAGAAGATGGTGAGTACAGCTGGCCGGCAGAGATCAGCAGAGTGATGAAAAACAGTCTGAGAAAAAGCAGGGGCCAGACACCGGAGGTTGTTTTCCTTGCAAAGAAGCTAAAAGGGGCTGCAGAAATAAAATCAGAAGAACTTCGGCAGAAACCGGAGCTGCCCACCGGCTGTGAATCGGTGTCTTTGACAATCGTGCTGCGGGATCTGGGTTTTAAACTTGAAAAAACCGATATTTCAGAAAAATACATGATCTACGAAAAGAAAAATATGGCGGAGGGCTATATCGGCAGCCCCAAAAGTACGGCAGGTGCAGGCGTTTTTACACCGGGACTGGCGAAAACGGCAGAGAAGTATCTGGAGACGGTAAACAGCGATCTGAAGGTATATAACCTTTACGGGACGGAACTGGATGAATTGCTGAAGCTGACCGATGCCGGATATGAAGTGATCGTCTGGACAACAGAAGGAATGGGCGCTGTAGAATTTGCAGGGGGCACCTACAAGCATGAAGACCAGGTCTATCGCTGGTATACCCGCGAGCACTGTGCGGTGATCTGCGGCTACGATCTGAAAAAAAAGATGATCCTGATCAATGATCCTGTAGACGGAAAGGTCAAACGAAATCTGGATGCATTCCGGAGGATCCATGACGAGATCGGCCGGTTTGCCATGGTAATCATGTGATATCCAGGATTGGTCCGCACGTCGTGCTCCCAATCCTTCCGGCCATTCGGATTCCATGGGCAATGCCCATTCCATCCTCATGTCCGTGCAGGTCAAAATCCCCATCCCACCGGTAAGTAAGCTTCCCGTGAGCTGGGATTTTTTGACCTTGATATCATACATCTTGTGGTTGAAAAATACTTCAACACAAGTTTTAAAAAAAACAAAATTTACTCTTGCATTAGGAAAAAACATGTGATAACATACCATTTGTTCGCGCGGTGATGCTTTCCGCCAGCGCCAATTTAATACGGATCATTGATTCGAGCAATTTGGAGATGTACCCAAGCTGGCCGAAGGGGCTCCCCTGGAAAGGGAGTAGGTCGTGAGAAACGGCGCAAGAGTTCAAATCTCTTCATCTCCGCTCGCTGCGAAAGCAGCACAGCACTTTGACAACTGAACAGT
>DFFG01000100.1 GCA_002368795.1 Eubacterium sp. UBA3782 | reverse complement strand
CCAGCCGTCTACTCGACCTAATTGTTTTCTTTTAGAAGAGAAAACCAAATAGAATAAACGGCTAAGACGGCCATTCATGTGGATAGGCATCTCATGGATGGTCGTTTTTAACATATAACGGCAAGAATTCATCCCGCCACCTTAGAGGATGGGAGAATTCTTGCCGTTATATGTTAAATCATGCATTATTCCCATATAGCATGCTTTTTTTCACGTATATGCTTGCAATCAGTCGGTACGTGTGGTATATGATAAATACAAGTTAGTTTCTTATAACTAAAAAGAATACCAGAGCAGATGCAGTTCGGCATTTCCAGATGCCGATGGAAGTCCGGTGAGATCCCGGTACAGTTTATCCCTGCTGTAATGGGCGACGAACGCTGCAAAAACCATTGGGAAGTCATTCCTGAGAAGGGCAGTTACGTAGGCTTGAGCCCCAGTCAGAATACAGGCATCTGTTCAGACCATTTCCATGGCTATCGAAGGCATAAACGATAGACTTTTTTCTGTGCCTTTTTCCCTGATAGCAGCAATTGAATCTACTTTTATGTAAAGAGGAGGAAGTACAATGAAGAAATCTGTGGCGATCCTGCTGACTACGGTCCTTAGTGCAGGGCTTCTGATCCCGGGATGCGGATCAGCAAGTGATGACGGCACCACGACGGTAACCGGAACGAAGGGTGACGAATTTAAGGTTACCTCTCAGGCGATCAGCGTTGAGACGGACGAAGAGGTCGAAAAGGAGTATGAGCCCTATACCATCACGCTGAATCTGGAGCGTTCCGGTATCGGCCAGAACATGCAGGAGACCTTTACCGCTGCCCCGACCAGAGCGATCGCAGACGGCGACCAGATGGCCGACTTTTTCTTTGACCTCGGCCTGGAGGATCATATGGCCGGCTTTACCCGCGGCGCATGCTATTCCACAGTAAACGAATATCCCGCCCGTGACACGGTCAAAAAGCTGACCGACGACGGCGTTAACCTCAGAAACGCTTCCAAGGAGACCATTCTGGATACCAACTGTGACTTCATGATGGGCTGGGATTCTCTTTTCTCCGAGGACGCCTTTTCTGTAGATTTCTGCCTGGAAAACGGCATTATCCCGTATTTCCCCTACTGCTGCTCGGATTCCGCGACCTTTGAGGACATCTACAAAGATTACGAAGTCCTTGGTAATGTGTTCGGCGTTCAGGATCTGGCTGCCGAGAAGGTCCAGGCAATGAAGGACAAGCTGGAGGAAGTCAGAACAGCCCTTGGCGATGAAGTTTACGAGAACCCGATCAAGGTCTTTGTCTACGATTCCGGTGAGGATGCTCCTTTTACCGCATGCCAGGGCATGCCCGGCGACATGATCAAAAAAGCCGGCGGCATCTCCATTTTTGATGATATCGAAAAGGGATGGGCTACCCCGAGCTGGGAAGAGGTTATCGCCCGTGATCCCGACGTTATCCTGATCCTGAACTACACCTATGAGGATGCAGCGGAGAAGGAAGAGTTCCTGAAGACCAATGATGCGACAAAGAATCTGCGTGCCGTACAGGAAGGCCGCATCTATACGGCTTGCTGCTCCGATATGCAGGGTTCTGCCGGCAGCGCAGGCACAGTCGAGATCATGGCAAGACAGTTCTATCCGGAAAAGTTTGAGTAAACCCGCAAAGACCGGAGCGTATTAAGCTATGGCAGCTTTTAAAAAATCAATTTTTCCCCTGCAGAAACGGGGGCAGTACATAACCTTCTGCCTGATCATGGGTCTGGTCGTGCTGCTTTCCTTTGTCCTGGCGACAAAGCTCGGCAGCGTGGACCTGGAATTCCCGACGATCTGGCGCGTCGTGGTGAATGAGCTTGCAGGGAAAGAGGTATACGAAGTCACCTGGGAGACCAGCACAGAATCCATCCTCTGGGGGATCCGCATTCCGCGGATCCTCACCGCATTCATTGTCGGCGCGGGTCTGTCCCTGTGCGGTATTCTGATGCAGGCTCTGACCAAAAACTCACTGGCGGACCCCTACGTCCTGGGTATTTCCCAGGGCGCATCCGCCGGCGCGGTTTCCGTCATCATGTACGGCTATCTGTCCTTCCTGGGCGGATACGGCACGATGGTCGGCGCCTTTGCCGGAGCAGTGATCTCCATCTTCCTGGCGACCAAGATCGCAACCATACGAAACAAGATCACAGCCACTCAGCTGGTCCTCGCGGGAATCGCGGTATCGGCTCTGTTTGGCGCCATCACAAACCTGATGATCTATCACACCAAGACCGGATCGGACAAGGTCAAAACCGCGACCTACTGGATGATGGGCTCCCTGAGCGGCGCTTCCTGGGAGAAACTGAAATACGTAACCATCGCCTTTATTCTTTGCCTGATCATGATCCTGATCCTGTCAAGAAAGCTGGACGTTCTGCTGCTGGGTGATGACGTGGCAGTCACGGTCGGCGTAAACACCGACCAGCTCAAGATGGTGATCATCATCCTCGCCACGCTGCTGACCGGCGTAATCGTATCAGTCAGCGGAACCATCGGCTTCGTAGGACTGACGATCCCCCACATCACCCGCTCCATCGTGGGGACAAAACACAGCCGCCTGATCCCGGCCTCGATCCTGGTCGGCGGCGCATTCCTGGTGTTTGCAGACATCATCTCCCGTGTGGCCGTTGCACCGGAAGAACTGCCGATCGGTGTCGTATCCGCCTTCGTCGGCGCACCCTTCTTCCTGTATCTGATGCGCAGAGCGCATACAAAGTCAGGAGGTTGATCATGAAGCTAGAAGTAAAAGACATCACCTACTCGATCGACTCCAAGCTGATCGTCAACGGCGTAAGCCTCGGGATAAAAGAAGGAGACTTTGTAGGCCTGGTCGGCCCTAACGGCTGCGGAAAATCCACCCTGCTCAAAAACATCTACAAGGTCTATCGTCCGGACTCCGGAACCGTCTACATTGACGGCAGAAACACCGCCGAAATGACCAGCCGGGAAACCGCAAAAGAAATGTCCGTCATGCAGCAGGAAAACAATGTAGAATTCGACATGACCGTCTACGACATGGTCATGCTCGGCCGCTTCGCCCACCAGAAATTCTTCCACACCGACAAAGTAAAAGAACGGCAGATCGTACTCGACGCGATCAAGGAAGTCGGCCTGGAAGGCTACGAAGACCGCAGCTTCCTGTCCCTCTCCGGCGGAGAAAAACAGCGGACGCTCGTCGCCCGTGCCCTGGTACAGCAGGCAAAACTCATCATCCTGGACGAGCCGACCAACCATCTGGACATCGGCTACCAGTACCAGATCATGAACATCCTGAAAAAACAGAAGCTGACCGTATTCTCGTCGATCCACGACCTCAACGTAGCCTCCTGCTACTGCGACAAGGTCCTGCTGATGAAAAAAGGACAGATCGTCTACACCGGCACACCCGAAGAAGTCTTCACCCCCGACAAGATCCGGGAACTCTTCGGTATCGACACCCAGATCAACATCAATCCGGCCACAAAAAAGCCAAACATCATCTTCCTGCCCGATCTGGCAGAGTAAAGCAGACAACTTGGACGGTTGTGCGCCAGTTCGGCG
>DFFG01000087.1:6818-17958 GCA_002368795.1 Eubacterium sp. UBA3782 | reverse complement strand
GGCTCCTCAAACAGTCATTGGGGTCGAATGCCAGATGTCACACGTGATACGCACCGGACTGATAAAGTATCTCCATATGCGCATAAACTTCGTGTACTTCATTCCCCTTCGCTGGCTCCGCCGGTTCAGCATCTTGTATGTCATACGCTTCACATAGTCGCTGAATCCATTGATGGCTTTGTAGTTGCCGCTGACGCCGTAGTAGTTGCAGTGTCCTCTTATCTTGGCTTCGATTCGCTTCATCGTATCTTCCACCGGCTCTGTCAGCCGTGTCTTCAGCCACTGCTTCACCATCTGCCGCTTTGCCTTCAGTTTCTTCTTGCTGGTTCGGACTTTAAGACAGTACTTTCCGTATCGGGTCTTGGCGTTGTAGAAGGTGAATCCCAGTAAGTCGAATTCATCCTTCGTGCCCTTGAACCGTCCTATTGGCAGTATCCTCGTCTTGTCCTCTGCCACTTCCAGTCCAAAGTGTGCGAGGCGTTTTCTGATGTGCTCAAGCACCTCCGCCGCCTCGTTCTCGTACTGGAACAGAATCAGGAAGTCATCCGCATATCTGACGTAGTACGCTTCTCCCCGCAGGTATGGCCTGACTGTATGCTCAAACCACCAGTCAAGTACATAATGCAGGTACACATTTGCCAGTATCGGAGATATCAGGCCTCCTTGCGGGGTCCCCTGATCGCTCTCTAACAATTCTGTGCCTTCCATGATTCCCGCAATCAGAAACCTCTTCACGTAGCGCAGGAAGTTCCTGTCCTGTATATCGTTCGCCAGAAACTTCATCATCCATTCGTGGTCAACGTTGTCAAAGAAGCCTTTTATGTCAGCTTCCAGCACATAGTTGACTCCCTTGTGCATGATCGTCTCATTGATATACCTCACTGCGTCATGCGCCGACCTGCCCGGCCTGAACCCGTACGAGCAGTCCAAAAACCTTGGCTCATAAACGTCATTCAAGGCTCCCGCCATGACTCCCTGTACGAGTCTGTCCTCGTACGCCGGTATCCCCAGCGGTCTCAGCTTTCCATTTGCCTTGGGTATATATGTTCTTCTGACCGGCTGAGGCTTGTACTGAAACTTCTTCATCCGCTCCAACAGGTTCTGTATGTTCCCTTCAGCATTCTGGTCGTACTGCTCCTTGTCGACCCCGTCTACTCCTTTGGCTTTCTTCTGGCACTGCTTCCTGTGTTCTGCCATCAGGCTTTCCGCATTGACCCTGTGCATGATTCCCTGCACTTTGGGAAATGCTCTGACTGGTACCTTATTCCCTTTGCTTCCTGTTCCATTGATTCCCCGACCTCCCGTGTCGTCAATGCTTCCGCTCCGGAACCTACTGTTTGCTGCTCCCTTTGCTCCCCCCACTTTCGTGGGCTTCATTGCTACTATGAGGCAGTCCGACTCCTGCCATGTCATTTGCTTCTCTCCGCTGTATTACCAACTTAAAGTCGCATACCCTTTGGAAACATGACAGGTCTCCCAGGTACGCATATGATACCTTGTGCGCTCGCCACGCTCTACGACCCCGGCGGAACCTGCGCTTCCTTGCCTGTCGTTTGCGCATTGCTGCCTGCTGCGGACGGTTACCGCATCGGCTTCCGCTTCATAATGTAACGAGGCTCAATCACTTCACGCTTTCGCATTGCGGCTCTCGCACTTCTTTGGCTACGCTTAAACCTAACCTCACGGTTTCGGCTCCAAGCCTAAGTACCGGCTGCTTGCCAGGCTTTACCGGGCAGGGAGTTTCACCCTGCTATATCATATGCGCCGAACTGGCGCACAATCGTCCCATTTGTCCCTAGAAAATGCGAATTCGGAATTTACAGTGCGTTATCCGAGATATTTTCTCGTATTATTTGACTTAGCGAATATATCTAGGTATAATATTAGCAAACAGCTTTATCCTGGAGATGGAGGAATTCGCCATGTTGTGTCAGTTCTCAGTTAAAAATTATAAGAGTATAAGAGATGAAATAACATTTGACATGCAGGCGGCCGCTATTTCAGAACATACAGATCGATTAATCAAAGACAGTGATGGGCAATTGTTCTTACCAGTTTCTGCAATCTATGGCCCTAATGGCGGCGGAAAGTCTAATGTTCTGGAAGCGCTGCAGGCACTTGGAACAATGGTGTTACGGCCTGTTCATGCAACGAAACAAAACAGAGCTGCCGATTATAAGTTCAACAAATCACCGGTGAAGCCGTTTATCTTCGCCGAAAGTGGAAAGAATAATCCGACAGAATTTGAACTTTTTTTCCGAACAGAGAATGCGGAATTTAGATATGTCCTTCACGTCAAAGAAGATATTGTGGTTTATGAAAGTCTGGACAGGATTAAGCTGGAAACGGGCAGGAAATCGGCATTGTTTCTTCGCAAAGGAGAAGAGATCATTCTAAAAGGTGTATTTGCCAAATTGAAGATCAGTGAGGGGCTTTCACAAAGTCTTCCGCTGCTCTCATATCTGGGCATTACATACATGAATAATGATGTTGTTAAGGATGTTATCAACTGGTTTGAGTTTGGCATTGATTTCCTGAATTATGGAAATCCACTGGAAGAACTTCGAACAGCAATCTCTTCTTCACCCGAAATCAAAAAACTGGTGCTTGATATGATTCGAGAAATGGATCTCAATATTGAAGACTTCCGTGTGGAGGAAAGGGAAAATGATCAGATAGAGATATTCACTCTGCATAATGTGGACGGGTTTAAAGCGGAGTTGACCCTTGCAGAAGAATCCAGCGGAACAAAAAAGCTATTCGGTCTTCTTCCTTTTATTGCCAAAAGTCTGGTATGCGGCTCAACGCTGGTAATTGACGAGCTAGATGCAAAAATCCATCCGATGCTTCTTCGCTATGTGATCATGCTGTTTAACAACATGGAGATAAATCGCCATGGTGCGCAGTTGGTTTTTACATCCCATGATCTATCTACAATGAATAGTGAAGTTTTCAGACGTGATGAGATCTGGTTCGTTGCCAAAGGAAACAATCAGAATTCGAAATTGTATTCTCTGGTGGAATTCAAAACCGGAAATGGCGAAGTCGTTCGCAAAGATGCCAAATATGATAAACAGTATCTTGAAGGGAAATACGGAGCGGATCCGTATCTGAGAAAGATCATAGACTGGAGTGTTGTGAATGCCTAGAAAAATCGGCACAGAAAATGGAGAAAGAAGCGCCGTCAGGAATATCTGGAAATGAAGGAGTACAGATATTATATCTTCTGCGAAGGAGAACAGACAGAACCGCGCTACTTCGACGGTTTTAAAAAACTGATTGATGATAATCCCATTTACCGCGATATGGTTTTGATCCAGATAGAACCATGTGGGGCAGAAACAATACGTGTGATCGGACAAGCTGAACAATATGTTAAAGATAACCAGATCACCAAAGGCCAGATCTGGTGTGTCTATGATAAAGACAGCTTTCCAGCCCAGAACTTTAATGGAGTTGTCGCCCGAGCCGAATCACTCAACAAAGAGAATCCATTAGTACAGTACCATGCGGCATGGAGTAATGAATGCATCGAATTCTGGTTCATGCTGCATTTTGCCTACTATGCATCAAACAACCACAGAGCAGAGTATCCTAATAGATGGGAAAAAACGGAAAACATAAACAATCAGGCTTGGATTCATGCAAATATGCATGGTCCGAGCCTGATTGCTTTTCTTTTCTTAACGCCTGCGATGCAGACAAGATGTCAGGTGATTGTTTTCTGCTTGTTGGCATGAGCTGTCTTTGCGGAAAGGATCTCAGGGGCTGACTTACCTCTTATTCATAGTCTTCAATGCGCCATTCGTCCTTCCAGTCCAGATAGGCCATCTCACCGTCAAAGCGGAACGGCAGCCAGACATAGTCGGCGATTGAGGTGTTCCGCTCCGCATCCGCTTTGGGCGGAATAATGCCGTACTGCTCGATCAGCTGCGGGATCAGATGACCGCGGCCGGTAAAAATATAGGTGAACATATCCCGGCTGAAAGCGTAGGGAACGTCCATCTCTTCCGGACACCAGCGATCCGCCACCGCAATGTACAGGTCTTTCTTCCCTGCCACTTTAAAGACCGAAGAGATCTGCGAGTGGTAAGAGGTCTGACTCTCATCGTCAGGATGAGGATTTCCCAACACAGTATAGGGGCCGTGCCAGGTGTCGGCAATCGCGACTTCCGAAGGATTCGGAAGATAGCCCGTCGTGCCGCTGGTGACCAGATAATGCTTGCCGTTCCGCTGAAAATGAGCGGTTGCCTCCCGGACTGCCGGAGGCGCGCCATGGGGAAAATGCGTGCTGTAATAACCGGTCACATCCGTGTAATCCTCGGTGAGATCGGCGCAGATCGTCTCACTGTGCACGCGCTCAAAATAGTAATACGCTTTTCCGTCCTCGGCTACCGCCAAATCGAAATCTCCAGCGCTCATGTTCAGCGGGCGCAGGCCCTCTCGCACCTTCGTATAGGGCCCGAGGATCGAATCTGCGGTCAGCACGGTTTCGGACTGGCTGCCGTCCCGGTTCATGATCTTCAGCCAGCAGACGTATTTCTTCGTGCGGGCGTTATACAGGATATGCGGCCTGTCCATGCAGGCGGACGGGTGCAGAGACGAATCCGGATCGTCCGGTTCAGGCGGAATGATCAGACCCTCATCCGTCCAGTTGTACAGATCCCGGGAGCTGTAACAGCGCACGCCCCAATGCCAGACGTCGCTTACACCGTCTGTCTTTTCCTTGTTTTCGCCATACCAGTAATAGGTGCCGTCCAGGTACATGACGGAGCCTCCGTGGGCCTGGATGCGTTTGCCCTCGGTATCCAGCCAGACCTGGCCGGGACGGATGGAATGATAAACTTGGTTCATGCTCTATCCTCCTCAAATGCATTTATTTGCGACAACGCGCCTACAGCGGCGCCTATTTTCCCGGGATCGCAGCCCTGTGCCGCCAGTTCGAAGAGATCGGATATCTGCTTTTCATGGCCGCCGGGATTGTCCAGTTCCGCGGCCTCCGGCAGAAGGCTCAACAGCAGCGCTTTTGCCGTATCGTGGTGAAAGACCTGTGCCAGCAGACAGTCCGGCGTAAAAAGCTTGCGGAAATCCCGCTGGGGCAGATAGGTGCAGGCATAGTCCCCGGCTGAAACGGCAAAGGACTCTTTGCCGGATTCGGGCAGCGAGACCAAAGCCGTGCAGCCAAAAGGCACGGTGAAGCGGATCGAAACCTGTCCGTCCGGGAGGATCTCCCAAGCCATCCGATACTCGCCCCAGACAGAGCGGTAGCTGCCCTCAACGCGGCGGAGCCGGGCATCGGGCTTCGGCGAGAGGATCGCCTGTCGGAAGCCCTGCTCCGAGGGCCGGATCCCCAGCACATCGGCATAGAGAAACTCGGCTACGCTACCGTAGCTGTAGTGGTTGAGACTGTTCATTCCCACAGGGCTGATCCTTCCGTCTGTATCGATGGAATTCCAGCGTTCCCAGACGGTGGTGGCGCCCAGCTTCACTTCGTTGAGCCAGCCGGGATAGTTTTCGTTCAGCAGGAACTGGATCGCCAGCCCGTGCCGTCCGTAGCGGCTGAGCATCTGGCAGAGGACCGGCGCTCCGGCAAAGCCAGCACGGATCCGAAATCCGTCCCGCTTCAGCAGAGCGACGAAATCTTCCGTCAGCGTTTCGGCGTCTCGATACAGCTCAAAACGCATGGCCAGCAGAAAGGCAGACTGCGTGTTGACGCAGAGGTGCCCGTGGGGTGTGAAGTACTCGTCCAGCAGGAAAGCCCGCTGCCGATCCCGCAGCGCCGCATATTTCCCGCTCTCCTCCAGGTTCAGCCGCTCCAGTGCCTCGGTGAGGATCTTCAGGCTCTGGTAATAGCACAGTCCCGCCACATAGGCGTCGGGCGTCGCGCCTTTGAAGTCCATCTCCGTCCGCCCGTCCAGCGCCAGCCAATCGCCAAACTGGAAAGCGCGGCGCCAAAGGCCGACAGCGTCGCCGTTTTCTTCTTTGATGCGCTCTCCCACATAATCCACCCAGTCGCGCATCATCGGCAGCCAGAGCTTCAGCTGCTGGTCATCGCCGTAGAAGCGCCAGAGTGTGTCCGGCAGGAAGGTCGCCGCATCGCCCCAGAGCGAGCAGATCGGGCAGAAGGCCCGGCCGGCGGGAACATAGGCGGGCACGCCGCCGTTCTGCTTCTCCTGTTCCACACGCAGCATCCGCAAAAACTTGGCAAAGAAGGCGCGGGTATCCGCGTGGTAGGAAGCTGTTGGCGCAAAAATCTGCGCGTCTCCCGTCCAGGCCATACGCTCATCCCGCTGCGGGCAATCTGTGGGGATGTCGACAAAGTTTGAACGCAGACCCCAGAGCGTGTTCTCGTACAGGCGGTTCACCTCCGGCACTTCGCAGGCGAAGAAGCCGGTCCGCTCAAGGTCCGAATGCACCACGCAGCCGGTAAAATCCTCGAGCTTCGGCGCCTCCGGCCAGCCCTCCAGCAGGACATAGCGGAAGCCGAAGTAGGTGAAGCGGGGCTCTACCGTCTCCCGACGCCCGTCGGAAACATAGCGAAAGCCTCCCACAGCGCTGCGGTAATTGCCGTTATAGAAATTCCCGTCCTGCAGCACTTCTCCGAATCGCAGCCGGACTTCTGTTCCGGCCGGGAAGTCTGCCTCAAAGCGAAGCCAGCCCGCAAAGTTTTGCCCCAGATCCAGAACCGTCTCGCCTGCGGGTGTATGCAGCAGGGCAACGGGCTTTCTGGTCTCGGTCACCCGGACCGGAAGACTGCTTCGATCCGTCAGCTGCACCGGAGCGGGCAGGATCGCTGCCTGGCCTTCCGGGCGGGGCTTCTCCGCCCAGAGGAGGCGGTCGAGTGTCTCCCCGTCGTATATGCCGCTGTCAGCCACGTCGCTTGCCGTATAACGCCAGCTCTCGTCCGTCCCGATCACATCGCTGCTGCCGTCACAGTAGTCGATCCGCAATTCTGCAATCAGAGCAAAGCGGTCGGCGTATACCTGCCCGTCCATGCCAAAACGGCCGAGATACCAGCCTTTGCCCAGCAGGATCTCCAGCCGGTTTTCCGTATGGATCTGTTCGGTCACGTCAAAGGTGATGACCTGTGCCTCCCGGCTGTAATCGGTGAAATAAGGAGTAAGCTGCTCGTCGCCCAGCTTTTTCCCGTTGAGCTTTGCTTCAAACAGGCCAAGCCCGCAGACGTATAACCGCGCTTTCCTTACTTCCTTTTCACAGAGGAAGTGACGAGAGAAAACCGGGTGAAAAGCCGCGCCTTTCGGCGTCGAGATCCAGCTTGCCTGCCAGGATTCGTCCCGTTTTCCCGTCTCAAACCAGGTGAACGCCTCTGCTCCATCGCCGGTTTCGTCAGATAGCGCTGCCCGCACATGGTAGCGCGTGCGCGGCTTTAAGTCCAGCCTTAGCGCGGTATCCGCGCAGGAGAGTTCGGCTCCTTCCGTGTGAAAGCAAAGGGAGGAAAAGCGATCATCCTCCGCTACGTCCACGCTCACGGCAGCAGTCTTTTTGCCTCTGGCCTCGGAGACAAGCCAGGAAAGGCTCAGCTTGTCGAAGCGGTAGCCCAGAGGTTCCGGGATACCGTTGACTTTCAGGTTTTCAATCTTCATGCTGTTTTCTCCCTTTACAAAAAGGGTAGGCCATTTGGCCTGCCCTTGGAATGAATCAGTCGGCGGTATCCCGCTCGCTGAGCGCCTTGCGCACTTCGGGCATTTTCTTGTCCAGATCGTAGAGAGCAAAGAGGATGATCTGTCCGATGGTGCAGAGGAAGGTGACGCCGATATAGAGGAAGATGATTCCATTGACCGCGGAGGCCGTCTGGGTGGCGGCGCCGGCCACATAACCGGTGGCAGCAAGGACCCAGCCCACCAGAACGCCGGCCAGACCGGAGCTACACTTGTTGGCGAAGCTGATGGCGCTGTAGGCCATGCCTTCGGCCTTGACGCCGGTTTTCCACTCGCCGTACAGAGCGCTGTCGGCAATAAAGGCGTTGTTGGCACCCTGTACCGGGGCAAAGAAGATGCCCTTGATCACAAGGCCGGCCACGAACAGCGGGAGATTGTGGATATTCAGGAACATGAGGGCGAAGCCTACCATCGTCAGGCACAGGCCGCCCAGCGCCGCCTTGCGCTTGCCGATCTTGTTGCTGACAGCCAGGGCGATCGGCATGCACAGCAGGGAGGGGACATTGTCCGCGATGACGAGAATGGGGATGAGACCGGGATTGTTCAGTACATACAGTCCGTAATAGATCATGGCCGCGAGACGCGCGTTCAGGCCCAGATAGATCATCACGGTGTTGAGCAGCTGGATGACCCAGTACTTGTTCTTCAGCAGGGAAAGAATGCTCTCCTTGGTGTTCTCCTTCTTCTGGACAGTTTCCATATCGGGGAGCTCTTTGGTGGTGAAATAGCTCAGAAGCGTTCCGACCAGCGTGACAGCGCTGAGGATGATGGTCAGCTTCATGAAGGCGCCGCGGGTATAGGTCTCGCTGCCGTTGCTGAGCGCGGTCAGCAGGCCGACGGCCAGAGCGTTGATCAGGACATTGCCCAGGATCGTGCCGAACATGATCATGGTGGAAATGCCGTTGATTTCCTTCTCGTCGCGGCTCAGGCGCACGTTCAGCGTGCTCATGGCGCAGCCCAGCGCGGTGTAGCCCAGGGCATAGAGGTTATAGAAGATGAAGATCCAGGCGATCTTTCCGCCATTGGGCAGGGTACCGGGCGTGGAGAAGAGCAGAATGGTAAACAGAATAAAGGGGACGACGGAACGGATAATCCAGGGACGAGCCTTGCCCTGGGGGCTCTTGGTCTTGTCGATGACCGCGCCCATCATGATGTCCGTGACGCCGTCAAAGATGCGCGATACCAGCAGGATATTGCCCATGGCCAGCGCGGAGACGCCGACGATATCGGTGCCGAAATAGGTGATGTAGCCGGCCACCAGACCGGTCAGAAGTGCCTGCCCCAGAAAGCCGAGGAGAATGCTGAGTTTGGTGCCGAATTTCACTTTGCCGAGTTGCATAATCATTTCCTCCATTTATTATAAAGATTCTCTATAAAAACTCTCCCGAATGAAGGAGAGGGTTTTCTCTGCTGCCCGTCGCATGGAGCCGTCTTCGATCATGGCCTTCATAGGTTCCGGCAGGAACCCTGCAGACATGCCGCTTCCGTCACTAAAACCATATTCAAAATAGCCGTGAGGCATCCCTGCCGCGGGATCATCCTCAGCCACCTCGACGCCCTGCTCTCTGAGCCGACGACCGTACTCCTGCCCCTCTATACGGAGAATATCCTTTTCAGCGGTGCGTTTTCAGCTTCCGTCTGATACCATACCGCGTCCAGTGTTCTCCCGGTGAGCGGCAATTCGATCCGCGTGCCGGAGACAGCTGCGCCGGCGTTTTCCTGCCGCATGAAGCCTGCCGCCCGACTCATCTCCTGTTTCATGGCGTCCACCATCTGCCGCATTTGTGCGTCCATCATGGATCCTCCAATCTTGCTTATGTTTTTTAGAACCGAATTCCTATTGTAGTTCCTAGTATATTTTGATATAATGAGGTCGTCAACGGTGCCGATTGCTGAAAAATCATACGATATTGCGGTGATTCTTGTGTTTGAAAACATACGATTCATAGAATTCAACGACAGCTGGATCTCCAACCAAAGCCTGTCGAGAGCATCGAAGCATGCGGCGGCACACGCCCCGGATATTCAGGGCCGATTGGATAAGCTGATCGAGCAGCAAAAGCCCTATCGCTTCGCTTTTGACGGCCGGGTACGGCTGAAGCCCCCCTATCCCGTCAGCGCAGAGGACATGGCGCGCTATTATGTGCCGCAGTTATTCGTTCTGTGCGAGTGCGGGCCGGGGTATTATACGCTGCGGGAAGACTTTGCCTCCTACGAGATCCTTTATACATACGCCGGGGAGGGCGTTTTGGAGTATGGCGGCCAGAAGTACACGCTGAAAGCCGGAGATGGCTTCTTCATAGACTGCCGAAAGAAACACCATTATTACACCAAAGGCGAACGATGGGTTCATGCGGAGCTGCATTTTGACGGTCCCCAGGCCGCCTACCATTTTCAGGAGTTCTACAAATCCGGGAATCCCTGCTTTCACGAGAGCCGCAACGGCAAGCTGCAGACGACCTGGGAAGCGATGCTGCGTGCCTGGCAGGACTTTTTGCTGTACAAGCAGCTACATGTCTCCAATGACATCAGCCAGATCATGGCGCATCTGCTGGTGCTCAAGTATCAGTCCGGCAGCGGAGATTCCACCCCGGACAGCATCTCCCGGCTTGTCAAGTACATGGATCGACATTTTGCCGAACCCATCACGCTGGATATGCTCTCCGAGAAGGTTTCGCTGAGCAAATATTACCTTTCCCACGAATTCAAGCGCTATATGGGAGTAGCACCCATGCAATATCTCCAATACGTTCGCCTGGAAAACGCGAAGCTGATGCTTCTTCACACGAAGCTTCCCGTTCGCGCGGTTGCGCAGGAGGTCGGCTTTTCGGATGTAAACAACTTTGACAGACAGTTTCTGCGGCACACCGGCGTCACGCCGGTCCGCTTCCGAAAGAGCAATCAAAACAGTCGATGAGACAATATTGGAATTGATATTAGCGGCTCTTATCTATTGCTTGTTTCTTGTTTGAAGAATGCTGCCACGGCTCCTGTTCCAGGAACTTTACCTTCTTCTGCGCCTGCTGCAAGTCGCGTCGTACGGAGCGCGGCTTGCTGTCGATGGGCTCTTCTCCCAGTAGATCTGCAACCTGACCCTTTGCCTCGCGCATCGTGGCGTAATCGTAGCTGTTGCCATAGACATCTTCTACCTTAGAAACAGCCCGCTTTTCTTCCTCCGGACGGAGGGAGAGGCGGG
This sequence comes from Eubacterium sp. UBA3782, assembly GCA_002368795.1. GTDB lineage: Bacteria > Bacillota > Clostridia > Lachnospirales > Lachnospiraceae > Bilifractor. The sequence goes on along the minus strand of DFFG01000087.1, from coordinate 7,083 downwards.
CTGTTTTCAGTTCCTCCGGGTCAAGCGCTTTTGCGTGGGCTTCCAGAGCGTGATACTCGTCCAGTGCCTTGTCCAGCTCTGCGCTGTACCTGGCTTCAGCGGTCTCGGCCTTTTGGATTTGCTCTTCTCTGCGGTCAATCCAAGATTTCAAAAGTGATGTTTTTTGACTTATAGTGCATCATAAAACGTCTTCAGAATGGCTATGACCAGACAGATAGGTCGAGTAGACGGCTGGCATTACTGCCGCCGCCCCTCTACAGAACCG
>DFFG01000087.1:0-6753 GCA_002368795.1 Eubacterium sp. UBA3782 | reverse complement strand
TACGTGCGCTATTAACGCATACGGCTCCTCAAACAGTCATTGGGGTCGAATGCCAGATATCACACGTGATGCGCATCATATGCGCCGAGCTGGCGCACAACCGTCCCAGTTGTCTTTTCATTTTCCTATCTGGGCGCTGCCGCCGGGTACGGAGACTTCTCCGCATAGATTTAGCTGAAAGTATTCTCTGATCTCCAGGGGATCGTCTGTCTGGCCCAGGACCCACATTAGTTTGGTGACTGCTGCCTCTGCTGTCATGTCGTATGCCTGCAGCGCGCCTGCCTCCAGCGCCCGGCGGCCGGTTTCGTATACTTCGAGGCTGCTTCCCTCGTACCGGCATTGGGTGCCGACGAGGACAGTGGATCCCTGCTCAGTCAGCTTCCGGATCCCGCTGATGAAGTCATGCCCCAGGAAGGGCATGCCGCCCAAGCCGAAGGCTTCGATATAAAATGCCCGGTATCCATTGTCTGCATACATTTCGAGGATCTCTCTGTGGATGCCTGGAAACAGCTTGATCACAGCTATATCGGGACAATAATGATCCTGCAGGCGGAAGATGCCGTTTCTTTTTGGCAGCAGGTGGGTATTGATCTTCATGCCGATGGAACTGATCTGGGCTATATTATCGCAGTTGATGCTGTCAAAAGCGTCAAAACTCAGCGACCGCACCTTGGATGTCCGGCATCCCAGCATGACCTTACGGTTGAAAGCGACAAAAACGCCCGGGCATCCGCTCTGCGCCATATAGATCGCGCAACGCAGATTTTCCATCGCATCTGCCACCGGATTGGAAATCGACAGCTGACTGCCGGTGATCACGACCGGGATCTGGATATTCTGGAGCATAAAAGACAGCATAGACGATGTATAGGCAAGGGTATCTGTCCCATGGATCACAACCATCCCGTCAAAGTTATCCCGCTGCCGGCTGATGGTCTGCGCAAGCCGAACCCAGTCCTCCGGGAAAATATTGGCGCTGTCCAGGGCAGAAAACTCCAATGTGATCAGCTCCGCCTCGCCTGCCACCACATGGAGTTCCTGCAGCATAGAATCCGTCGTAAGGCCCGGCGTCAGCCCATGCTCCTTCGCAACCGAAGACAGCGTCCCACCGGTATTGATGATCAAAACTTTTTTATTCATACCGTCCCAATCCCTTCCTGCCCTGACAGAGCTCACCGGGCAAAACAAACCCAAACAGCCATGCAAAGCCAGATGCAACTGCGTCAGAATGGTATCCTTGAATTGCAAAAACTGGTGATTATCTGCTAAGTTATATTTATATAAGTATACCGAAATGCGGCAGAAGAATCAAATAAGGGAGACTTCTCATGATGACCATCAAAACCGGCACACTGCTGAAAGATAATACGGAAAACCCCGCCATTCTGGACAGCATCGAGGCGCTGCGCTCTGCGAGGTTTGAGGATAACATCATCGCACAGTTTTCCCAAAAGGCTGTAAACATCCTGAATGATTATGCTGAACTGATCGGAGAAGGCACCGAATTCCGTTTTGGCCTGACCAAAGGTATTCTGAGCCTCAAACTCACGGTCAACGTGGTGATCGCCTGCTTTATGGCAGCCCATCTCACCGGCATGACCGTGACCACCTCCTTCCTGGCGGCCCTCATCCTGGTGACCATGGAGCTTTCCATCGCCTCCCCCAGCACGGCCGCTGCCTGGGCGATCATGCTTGAGACGCTCTTCATGCCCACCGGCTATGTGGGTCTCTTTACCATCTACCGGATGTTCACCGCCAACTTCGGCGCAGGCTGTACCGAGGCCTACCTGTTCATGGAGGAAATCGAGGCAGCCCATAAGATGGACGCAATCCAGCCGCAGGGCGAAACTGCCCCCGCAGAAACGTAATGAAAAAGCTGACAGAGAAAAGAAAAACTCTGTCAGCTTTTGTACGTTATTGGTGAAAACTTCCCAACTCTGTGAAATTATACGTAATTTACTGCGATCCGGCCTTTTGGCTCGTGCGGCTGGATGGGATCTTTCGAATACCCGACGGCAAGAGCGGATAAAATCGTATAGCCCTCCGGGATCTGCAGCAAATCTATGAGGTCTGGCTGTTTCCTCAGTTTTTTGAGGAATCCCCATAGATAAACACTTCCCAGCCCCAGAGAAGTGGCCGTCAGCGCCATGTTTTCGATTGCGCAGGCGACATTGCAATATTCGATGCAATCCTCCGAGGGCCCCGTCGCTGACAAAAAGATGATCGTCTGCGCGCCATACATCGGATCAACTGCGGTCCCATCCTTGCGCTTCAGCATACAACCTTCACGGATCTTTGCCAGGATCTCCGGATCCCGCAGGACGGTCATGTGCGACATCCTGTAATCTGCCCCGGCGATTGGCGCCGTCCTTCCGGCTTCTATGATCTGCTCCAGATCCTCCTCGCTCACCATCCCTTGAGTAAATGCTCTGGTCGAGCAGCGGGATCGAATGACATTCATAAACTCTTCCGACATCTTGATCACCTTTCTTTGTCTGAAAAAACGGAACGGTAAAAACCCCAGTCTCAACAGGATCCAGCCTGCTGCTTCCATGTAAAAATACTTCTTAAAACCATTATACAAAAGAAAGCTGGCGTGTGCATTGTTTTAGCAGACAATTGGGACGGTTCTACTTGTCTGGTCGCTATTTATTCGTCCGGCTGCTGGCCGTCGTGAGCCTTCCAGGCACACTCAGTCACTGCAAAATCCGTAAATACAGCTGTAAAACTGGACTGCTCCGGGCTGCAGGCATAGATTCCGAAGCGGATCTTTCCGGCGCCTTCCCACATATGGCAGACCCGCATCTGGCTGAAATGCACTCCGTCTGTCGAGCACTCAATGCAGTAGTCGTCTTCCCTGCGACTCAAGCGGTACCACATGGTCTTTACATCTGCAGGAATGGCCGTCGTCGCCCAGTCTGAATATCCGTGGTTCGTCACGACCGAACCCAGATGCTGGAATTTTTCGGTCTCATACTCAACAGAACCCTTCAGCCAATTCTCAGAATCCAGATACATGACAATGCCGCACTGGTCAAAGCGGTGATGACTCTCCGTAAAATCAGTTTTTACAACAAAGGAGAAAAACTTTTCCTCTGTCTCCATCTGCAGCACCGGTGCGTTGTCATTCCGGAAATGGTAGTACGTCCTCTGCCAGAGATCCGTCCCCGGCTCTGTCGTAATAGAAATACGATCGTCTGAGATGTGATATTGGCCAGGCTCCCGCGTCCAGATCAAACTTTTCGTATCCATACTTATATCCCCTTTTCTCTTTTAGTTTTACTGCATTGGTGTCGTGCACCTATTGTATCACGAGCTGCTGCAGGATATCCATATCTCCCACGGGAATTGGATGACAAATGGGGCGGTTCTACTTGTCTGGCTGCACACAACAAGACAGATAGAACCGTCCCAATGTCGTTATGTTAAGAAAAACAGGCATAAATCCTGTGTCAGATGTAGAAGTGGTCTTCACTTATGAAGGCCGCACTTTTTTTCATGCTTGTCAACCTTTTTTGTGAGTTTTTTTAGTTTTTCAAAAAAAGATTGGCCATCGTTTCCGAAGGCCAATCCACTTATTTGTTAATTATTTGGCGTGATTATCGGTAAAAATCCTTAACTAAACGCCATTGGAACCGTTCCCATTGACTTCTTTATTTACTGAACGGCATTTGGCCTGTACTGATCGCGAATCTTTTTGAATTCATCATACATTGGTCCTGCCTTGACCGGATTAAAGGTGCCCGGATCAAAAATCATACAGTTTGCAGGAGCAAATACCGCTGTCGCTCGTCTTGTCTCTTCCCTGAGCTCTTCTTCAGTAACGTCCGGGTTTTCTACGAGCTGGCAGTTTACGGCGCCTACAAAGACCAGTTTATCCCCAAACTCCTTGACGATTTTTTCCTGATCGTTATAGGGATAGAACAGCCCCAGGATCATCTGGGGTCCCATCTCGCAGATCTCTTCCATCAGTCCGTCAATTTTACCGCAGCTGTGATGGCAGTATATCATTCCATTGGCTTTTATGGCATCTCCGACCTGACGATCGTAAGGCATTATAAACTCGCGGAACATCGCATTTGACATGAACTGACCGCGCTGGTGGCCGAAGTCATCCAGGTTGATGATGATATCCGGATTATAATGTTCTTTGATCAGCGGAACCATTTTGATCCGGAAATCCGTTATTGCCTGCATCAGCTCTTTGAAAGCTTCCGGCTCTTCATACATGTATTCCAGTGCTTCCTGAAATCCTACCAGGGCATGGAGCCTTTCCCACGGACCGCTCTCCCAGAAAAACATAGAAAGACGGTTTTCCCGGTCAAGCCTTGCAGTGGCTTTTTCCGCACCTGACCAGTCAATGGCATCGATATCCGGGAATGTTACCTGTTCTCTCCATTTTGTAATATCTTTGCAGGGATGTTTCCCGGGGAGAGGACTGGCTCCCATGATCTTGGGCTCCAGCTCCCACCAGCAGCCCCAGTAGTCATATCCGCTGCCTCCTATTCCCAGAGCATAGGGCGGCCTTTCACGAACGACATCAGTAGGCATGATCATTTCCAAACAGTCACAGCCAGCAGGAATCCATTCAGCTTTTCCATCGTGCCAGATCACGTGAAGCGCATTTTCTCTTTCTGTCATGTTGCCCTCCTTTATACAATGTAAATTTCATATATTGCCAATATTATCTTAAGAAAAGTCTAGCATAGGAGCAAAGGGAGTCATATCCGGCAATCGGGAAAGACATGTGTTTCCAAAATGGAAACATAGAAGCAGACAGCGGGAGTCTGTCTGTGTTACAATACAGCCGGGACTGTTTTTTTCAAAGGAACAGGAAACGGAGGCCGGATATGATACCTTATGAATGGCTGCACATTGAAATGATGCAGATCGAATTGTTCCTTCGATGCGCCGAAAACCAGAATTTCAGCCGGGCAGCCGCGTCGATGCACGTCACTCCGGGTATGGTCAGCAAGCGGATCGGCGCGCTGGAGGCTTCACTGGGAGTGAAGCTTTTCACAAGAGACCAGAACAGAGTTTTTCTGACGGAGGCCGGGAAAAACCTGTATACCGATCTGAAAAGAATCGCCGGAGATTTCGTGGAGGCAGCGGAACGCGCACGGAAAAAAGAAGGAGGACAGGAGCAGCCGATCCTGTTCGGGCTTTGTGATGCCACGAATATCGACCGGTATTTTCTGCCGTTAATGTACTCCTTCGAATCAGAGGATGCGGAGCCTGCCTTCCGGATCCGTCTCCAGAAAAGCTTTGATATGCTCAATGAGATCTCTTCGGGACAGATCGATATTGGATTTGCACCTTTATTCATGGAAAAGGCTGTACAGCAGCACCAGGATCTGTCCTGCTTCCTGGCGCTGCCCTCACCTCTTTTTGCATGTCTGGCAGAGAACAGTCCGCTGGCACAGAAAGAGATCCTCACGATGGAAGAACTGAAAGATACCCCCTTTGTAATTTCAGAAGCACCAGAGGACTACTGGTATCTGCACTGGCTCACCGGATTATGCAGAAGGCACGGATTTACGCCCAGAATAGACAGAGGGATGATAGGAGGAGCCGGCGCTTATCTGCAGGTGACAAAGGACAACCTGCTGATTACCGACAAGTACTATCATGATTTCCGGAGACATTCCTTCGTTTTTCGTGAAATCCGGGGTACAGAGAGCGGGCTGCTGATGATATGGCGGACAGATTGCAGTGGCCAGATCCGACAGTTTATCAATCACGCCAGAAAGTTCTATCGGGAACTTAAATGAAGAGGCAGGGAGTCAAAGGGGATGGTTCTTTCTGTATGGCTGAAACCAGGCAGACAGATAGGACCGGTAAAGGATGGGCAGCAAAAAGGGACGGTTCTTTCTGTCTGATTGGCAAAAAATCAGACAGATAAACCGTCCCAATTGTCTGGTTAAGCTGCTTCCTCTTCTTCTACAGCTTCTGTTTCATGATACTGCTCGTCGGCTTTTGTGATCCCTTCTTCGTAGATCTGTGCGAAGTCATTTTTCATGGAGATCGGTACGTAGCCTTTTTCAATGTTTTCTGCGGATTTTTCTTCCCAGTTCGCCTTGCCCCATTCGCGGACGTCATCATCGGCGATGACCATGTACGCCTGCGCCGGATAAGGATTGCGGCTGTCGATGGTGTAGTTCATCATGCTGGTGTCGCTGCCGCTGTTTCCGAAGGCGAGTACCGGACGCTGTCCGATTTCTCTCTCAATGTAGATGGATTTGTTGGCATTGAGGTTTTTCTGGATAAATCCGCCGGTCAGCACCAGCTCATCGCCATCTTCATACTTGAAGTCCATGTTGGAGGATACAGTTTCCTGACCCTTCTGCTTTACCTCGAAGTCGGTTCCGATCACGTGGTTCGGAGTGACGTAGTCTTTGATCGGGGAGTTGGCTACGATCGCGCGGGTCGTTGTTCTCTCGGTTCCGCTGATGACGTAGATGGTGAACTGGTTATCGTACAGATATTTTACCAGCTCTGCCATCGGAAGATACATGTTGTCGATGTAGCGCATGTTTTCGAAGCTGTCGGTCTTTTTCTGACCGAATTCGACGGCGTACTGATAGAACTCTTCCATCGTCATGCCGGCGTAAGCTTTGGCAAAGTTTCTGGCCAGGGTCTCATCGGCGACATAGCCGGGACGAATGGATGCGGCAACCTCTTTCAGCTCGTCGGAAACGCGCTCGGGATGATCGTTCAGGCAATATTCGATGAACATCATCGTGTCGTAGTAGG
>DFFG01000085.1 GCA_002368795.1 Eubacterium sp. UBA3782 | reverse complement strand
TTCATGCTGAACATTCCTTCCGACAGTGTGCTTTCCGGTAAGATCGACTATGACAGCATGGGTATTATCGGCTATTCGCAGGGCGGAGCCGGCGCGATCTGCGCCGTAACAAATTATGAAAACGGTGTCCGTTACAAAACCATATTCACTGGAAGCGCCGCCTATCAGACACTGGCAAAAAACATGGGTTGGGAGTATGATCCTGCGAAGATCAAGATTCCATATTTTATGGCTGCCGGCACCGGGAAGTCTGACGATTTAGGCAATGATCCGGAAAAAGGATACGGCGGTGTATCGCCGCTTTCCGCGCAAATTGCAAATTACAACAGTATTGCTGATGAAGTGCAGAAGGTCCGGGCACGGGCAGTTGGAGCAGAACACGAACAAATGCTGATGCGCTCCGATGGATACATGACTGCGTGGATGCTGTATCAGCTGACAGGAGACGAGGAGGCAGGAACCGTCTTCCTCGGAGAAAATGCAGAGATCCTGATGAACAAGAATTGGCAGGATGTAGAAAAGAACAGATAGAGGGATTTCATTTTTCTATAACTCAGAATCAATCCCAAGCGTGCAGCGCCGGCTTAGGACAAACGCACCAGAACGGGAAAACAGTCAAAAATAGATATTGATATATACTGGTAGATAAGAATAGGCAGCATTTGATACGGTCTGTTTGCATAGCTGAGATGTCCAGAGATCTGTGCGGTCAGTAAAGGCCAGACTGCCTAAACTATAGCAGTTTCCTTTTGTTATGATACAGAACAGATATAACAGCGATGCACAGTCGTTCCGTGACCGTTTACAATCGGCAGATCTAATTTTATAATAGCTGTAATGCACAAGGGCAGCAGAAGATAAATTGAGAGGCAAAGGCGCTTCAGATCAGATGATCTGGAGCGCTTTTTTTCATTTGGGAAGTGGTTCCAATTTCCTGTGAAACGTTTTGTGGAGCGCGCAGGCATACACCTATTTTACTATGATACAGGAGGAGAAAGGATGGCAGCAGATCAGTTGGAAAGGATCCGGAGGGAAGGGCTGTATTCCCCGGAATTCGAGCATGATAATTGCGGGATCGGTGCCGTCATCGATATTGAGGGCAGACAGAGCCATCAGATCGTGGATGATGCGCTGGCGATCGTGGAGAATCTGGAGCACCGCGCCGGAAAGGACGCCGAGGGAAAGACCGGCGACGGCGTCGGAATCCTGACCCAGATCCCGCATCGGTATTTCTGCCGGATCATGAAGGCACAGGGGACAGAGCTGCCCGGAGAGAGACAGTACGGTGTCGGCATGTTCTTTTTCCCGCAGAAGGATCTGGAGATGCGCCATGCCAGGTCTCTGTTTGAAATCATTGCCAGAAAGGCGGGGCTGTCGATCCTTGCCTGGAGACGGGTATCCTCTGATCCTTCTGTCCTTGGCAGACGGGCAAAGGAGTGTATGCCGGATATCTGGCAGGTGTTTATCCGGCGGCCTGAGGGAGTCGGTGAGGATACCGATTTTGACCGGATACTCTATATCGTACGAAGAGAATTTGAACAGAGCAGCGTCAACACCTATGTACCCTCCCTGTCCTGCAGGACCATTGTCTACAAGGGCATGTTACTTGTCGGTCAGCTGCGGACGTTCTTTACAGATCTGACAGATCCGGATTATGCGTCGGCCATTGCCATGGTGCATTCGCGCTTCTCCACAAACACAGCACCGAGCTGGAACCGTGCCCATCCGAACCGTTTTATCGTCCACAACGGCGAGATCAATACGATCAAGGGGAATGCGGATAAGATGCTGGCCCGGGAGGAAACGATGCATACCAGGCTGTTTTCCGAAGAGGATATGACCAAGGTGCTGCCGGTGATCTCCCAGAGCGGATCCGATTCCGCCATGCTGGACAATACGCTGGAGTTTCTGCTTATGAGCGGCATGGATCTGCCGCTGGCAGCGATGATCATGATCCCGGAGCCTTGGGCGCACAATGAGACCCTTTCCCAGGAGGAGCGGGATTTCTACCAGTATTATGCCACGATGATGGAGCCCTGGGACGGGCCGGCATCGATCCTGTTTTCCGACGGCGATGTCATGGGCGCGATCCTGGACCGGAACGGCCTTAGACCCTCCAGGTACGTGGTCACAGACGACGGCCGTGTGATCCTTTCCTCCGAGGTGGGCGTACTGCCCCTGGAGGAACGGCATATCATCAAAAAAGAGCGGATCCATCCGGGGAAGCTTTTGCTGGTGGACACAAAACAGAAAAAGATCATTTATGACCATGAGCTCAAAGAGAAATATGCCTGCGCGAAGCCCTACGGCGAATGGCTGGACCGGAATCTTCTCCAGCTCTCCGACCTGAAGATCCCAAACCACCGGGTTCCTGGCATCAACGGAGACTACAGAAAGACACTGCAGAAGGCATTTGGCTATACTTGGGAAAATTACCATGACAGCATCCTGAGCATGGCGCTGTCCGGCACAGAGGCTATCGGATCCATGGGCGTGGATACACCGATCGCAGCGCTCTCAGACCAGTATCAGCCGCTGTTCTATTACTTTAAGCAGCTCTTTGCCCAGGTGACGAATCCTCCTATTGATGCTCAGAGAGAGGAGATCGTCACTTCCCGCACGGTCTATGTCGGTACGGACGGAAATCTTCTGGAGGAGCATCCCCAGAACTGCCATGTTCTGAAGATCAGCAATCCGATCCTGTCCGATCTGGATCTGCTGAAGATCGGAGCCATGAAAAAGGACGGCTTCAAGGTCGCCAGAGTCTCGATCCTGTTTTACAAGAGCACGCCCATGAAGCGCGTACTGAACCACCTGTTTGTCGAGGTCGACCGGGCCTACAGGGAGGGAGCCAATATCCTGATCCTTTCCGACCGCGGAGTGGATGAAAACCACGTGGCGATCCCGTCGCTCCTGGCGGTTGCTGCTGTGCATAAGCACCTGGTCGATACGAAGAAATGTACGGCCATGTCCCTGATCCTGGAATCCGGAGAGCCCCGGGAGGTGCATCATTTTGCGGCGCTTCTCGGTTATGGTGCCTGTGCCGTCAATCCCTATCTGGCCCATGCCACGATCGCCGAGCTGGTGGAGGAGGAGCTGCTGGACAAGGATTATTATGCGGCGGTCAACGACTACGACAATGCGGTTCTCTCCGGGATTGTAAAGATCGCCTCCAAGATGGGTATCTCCACGATCCAGTCCTACCAGGGCAGCAAGATCTTTGAGGCGGTGGGCATATCGGAGGATGTCATCAATGATTACTTTACCGGGACGGTCAGCCGTATCGGCGGGATCGGTCTGGAGGATATCGGAAACGCTGTCGACAAACAGCACAGCAGAGCCTTTGATCCCCTGGGTCTGCCGGTTGATCTGGAGCTGACAGCCATGGGCAGGCACAAGGAGCGCAGCCAGGGAGAACACCATAGGTACAATCCACAGACGATCCATAAGCTGCAGCAGGCTGTGCGGGAAGGAAGCTATGCGCTGTTTCTGGAGTATACCCGCATGGTCAATGCGGAGGATACCGGGTATCTGCGCAGCCTGATGGATTTCTGCTATCCTGAGCACAGTGTTCCTCTGGAGGAGGTCGAACCTGAGACAGAGATCGTAAAGCGGTTCAAGACCGGTGCCATGTCCTATGGCTCCATCTCCGAGGAGGCGCACCAGACTCTGGCCATTGCCATGAACCATCTGCATGGAAAGTCCAACAGCGGGGAGGGCGGCGAGAGCGAGGAGAGGATCCTGTCTGCCGGAACCGATAATGACCGGAGCTCAGCCATCAAGCAGGTGGCCAGCGGGCGCTTTGGTGTGACCAGCCGCTATCTGGTCAGCGCAAAGGAGATCCAGATCAAGATGGCCCAGGGTGCAAAGCCCGGCGAAGGCGGTCATCTGCCCGGGAAAAAGGTCTATCCCTGGATCGCCAGGACCAGGCATTCAACGCCAGGCGTGAGCCTGATCTCGCCGCCGCCGCATCATGACATCTACTCGATCGAAGATCTGGCTCAGCTGATCTACGATCTGAAAAATGCCAACAAGAATGCAAGAATATCCGTCAAGCTGGTTTCCGAAGCGGGCGTCGGCACGGTGGCAGCCGGTGTGGCCAAGGCGGGCGCCGGCGTGGTCCTGATCTCCGGGTATGACGGAGGGACCGGCGCGGCTCCCTTAAGCTCGATCCACAATGCAGGCCTTCCCTGGGAGCTGGGTCTTGCGGAGACTCATCAGACCCTGCTGGCCAACGGCCTTAGAAACCAGGTGGTGATCGAGACGGATGGAAAGCTGATGAGCGGCCGGGATGTGGCCATCGCGGCGATCCTTGGCGCGGAGGAGTTCGGTTTTGCCACAGCGCCGCTGATCACCATGGGCTGTGTGATGATGCGGGTCTGCCAGTCGGATACCTGCCCGATGGGCGTGGCCACCCAGAACCCGGAGCTTAGGAAACGCTTTTCCGGGAAGCCGGAGTATGTCGAAAACTTTATGCTTTTTATCGCCAGAGAGCTGCGGGAGATCATGGCATCTCTCGGCGTGCGTTCCATCGATGAGCTGGTCGGCCGGACCGATCTTCTGAAGGTAAGGGACGGACTTTCCGGAAAAGAGAAGAAGATCGATCTGTCCAGGATCCTGATGGATATGTCAGGGGCCGACCGGCAGCAGTCTACCTTCCAGCCGGAAAACAGCTATGACTTCCATCTGCAGGATACACTAGATGAGCGGCTGCTGTTGTCCGATCAGGAGATCCGGCGGGCAGTGGAAGAGGGTAGAAAAGCAGCAAAAACGATACCGGTCCTGAATACGGACCGGGCCCTTGGAACCCTGCTTGGCGCAGAGATCACCAGAAAGCATCCCATGGGACTGCCGGAGGATACGATCTGTATCGACGCGAAAGGATCCGGCGGACAGAGCTTTGGTGCCTTTATTCCGGCCGGACTGACGATCCGCCTTTGCGGAGACTCCAATGACTATTTTGGAAAGGGACTTTCAGGAGGCAAGCTGATCCTGACGGCACCGGAGGATGCGGGCTATGATCCCCACAGCAATATACTTGTCGGCAATGTGGCGCTCTACGGAGCGACTTCCGGTCAGGCCTTTATCGCGGGAATGGCCGGCGAACGGTTCTGCATCCGCAATTCCGGCGCAAAAGCCGTTGTCGAGGGCGTTGGCGAGCATGGCTGTGAATATATGACCGGTGGCTGCGTCGTCATCCTTGGACCAACAGGAAAGAATTTTGCGGCAGGAATGAGCGGCGGCATCGCCTATGTCCTGGATGAGGACAACCGGCTGTACCGGAACCTGAACAAGCAGATGGTCCGTATGGAGGATGTGCGGTACAAGAGCGATCTGGAGGAGCTGCGTCAGATGATCGAGGCACACGCGGCAAATACAGGCTCCTGTAAGGCGGCGGAGATCCTGAAGGATTTCGACCGGTATGTACCTCAGTTTAAGAAGATCATTCCGGAGGATTACAAGGAGATGCTTCGGCTGATCGCGGAAGCCCAGGAGCAGGGTGCGGATCCGGAAACGGCCAGAGTCGAGGCCTTCCGGGAATTTGTGGGACAGTAAGAAAGAAATGACAGGAGCCGCGGCATCGGGCGCCGCCCTGCGGGGGATGACGTTTTTGCACGGTCTTTTGAGGAGGTAACACGGATGGGAAAAACGACCGGATTTCTGGAATATGAAAGAAAAGAGGGAGCCGTTCGCATGGAACAGGAGAGAGTGCAGGATTTCAGGGAATTCCATGACCGGCTGCCCCGTGCCGAACAGCAGAAGCAGGCCGCGAGATGTATGGACTGCGGGATCCCCTTCTGTCAGGCAGGCGTCATGATCAGCGGCATGGCATCCGGCTGCCCGCTGCACAACCTGGTTCCAGAGATCAACGATCTGGTATACCGGGGCAGGATGGCCGAGGCCTGGCGGCGTCTGTCGGTGACCCACAGCTTCCCGGAGTTTACCAGTCGGGTATGCCCGGCGCTCTGTGAGGCAGCCTGCACCTGCGGATGTCACGATGCGCCGGTCGCGACAAAGGAGATCGAGAAAACCGTGATCGAGTATGCCTTTGCCCATGATCTGGTCCGGGAGCCGGTGCCTCCGGTCTGCACAGGAAAGCGCGTGGCCGTGGTCGGCAGCGGCCCGGCTGGGCTGGCCGCAGCTCAGCTGCTGAACCGTCGCGGCCACGAGGTGACCGTCTATGAGCGGAAGGATCGGCCGGGCGGACTGCTGCGCTATGGCATTCCGAATATGAAGCTGGACAAAGCGGTGATCGACCGGAGAGTAAAGCTGATGGAGCAGGCAGGTGTGCGTTTTGTCCTAAATGCAGACGTCGGGAGGACGGTGCAGCCTGGAAAGCTTATGGAGGGGTACGATGCGGTCATACTGGCCTGCGGAGCCTCGCAGCCAAGAGATATCCAGGTGCCGGGGCGGGATGCAAAGGGAATTCATTTTGCGGTGGATTTTCTCGGCAGTGTGACAAAACAGCTGCTGGACAGTGATTTTAAGAAGCTGCCGGACCGGGAGGTCAAAGGCAGGGACGTGATCGTCATCGGTGGCGGAGATACCGGCAACGATTGTGTGGGGACCTGCATCCGCCTCGGGGTAAAAAGCGTGACACAGCTGGAGATGATGCCAAAGCCGGCTATTACACGACTTCCCTCAAACCCCTGGCCGGAATGGCCGCGCATCCTGAAGACAGACTATGGCCAGGAGGAAGCGATCTGGAAATTTGGGGAGGATCCGCGGATATACCAGACCACGGTCAGTGAATTTGTCAAGGACAGGAAGGGTAGGCTGAAGGGCGCCATCCTGGTATCCCTCGAGCCGGTAAAGAATGATGCGACCGGAAGGATCCGTATGGTTCCCGTGGAGGGAAGCCAGAAGGAGGTGCCGGCCCAGCTGGTGCTGATCGCTGCCGGATTCCTTGGGAGCGAAGCGTATGTCACAGAAAGCTTTGGCGTCGCAGTCGATGGGCGCACTAATGTAAAGACGGATGCAGGGAGTTACGCATCCTCAAGGGATAAGGTGTTCACGGCAGGCGACATGCACCGGGGACAATCTCTGGTCGTCTGGGCGATCGCAGAGGGGAGAAACGCTGCCCGCGCCGTGGACGAGATGCTGATGGGTTACACAAATCTTATGTAAGCGGAAACAATCGATATGTTTTTAGCACAAATGGATTCCTGGAGATGAAAGTCCTTTGCGCCATGGATAAACGGTGATCGGACAGAGGTTTTGTGCCGCGGATCCGGAGAGACTGAAAAAATGGTTGGACTTCCGGCTGCTATTCTTATACAATGGGGAATGGAAGATGAGGGATACCTAAAGAACCTTATCGATGCCGGTACCGGTAAAAACAGACAAAGAGAGGAAAAGCATATGGCAGATGAATTAAAGCTCCAGGATCTGGAACAGGTCAGCGGCGGCAAGTTTGGTGAGGCGAGCGGCAAAGGCAAGACCTACACCGTACAGAAGGGCGATACCCTGAGCTCAATTGCTGATAAGTTCGATACAACGACGGCGATCCTGGTCGTGCTGAATGCGGACATTCTTGTTGCCAACGCCAGAAAATATGGAAAGACACCAGTCAATCCGGTGGAATACGCCGACTACATCTATGAAGGCGAGGTTCTTCGCCTGCCCTGATAGACAACGATTCGCGAGCGAAGGTTTTTACATTACAATTCAGGTAACGACAGCAGACATCCTGCATGGGAAGAAGAACTTCTGCCCGTGCAGGATGTTTGCGTATGAGAAAGGTGAAGGTATGATGAGCAGAGGAAAAGCCAGGCTCCTGCTTCTGGCAGTATTTGCGGCAAGAGGGACATCCTTCCTCTTTTCCAAGACCCTGCTGCAGAGCATGGAGCCAATGAGCATTTTGGCCGTACGCTTTTTGCTGGCCTTCCTGATCCCTTGGCGCGTTGCTGCTGTATAACTCAGCCGGGAGGGCTCCCGTCTCTGTACACAGCAGATCATAACCGGCACAAGTTAAAAAAGACGGCAGGGGGGAAGGTCATGGGAAGGCGCGAAATGAATGGCAAAGATACTACAGTTAGCAAAATACTGGAGATCGCCGGTTCCTATCTGGATAAAGCGGAAGAACTGATCTATTCCTACGGGAGCAGGGACATTCCTTTCCGGTTACAGTATTTATGACACGGAGCATGATAACAAAGGAAATATAGATTGTGCGACGCTGGTGCTGCTGGTCCTTGCCGGGATCCCCTATGAGGAGAGTCCCTATGCCTTTGGAACGGTCAGGGGACTGACCCCAAGTCCGCAGGTCGATATGGATCTGTCCCGGTATTTTCAGCTGCCGGATCGTTATATCAATATAGCAGAGCGGATCGGTCGGCCCTATCTTGCCTGCCCCGAAGGACTTGATCTGGAAAAGGCAGAACAGCTTGGCATATCGATCGAGACACTCATGCAGGAGATAAAAGAAACCGGGATCGGCCGGAGGTCCGAAATGCTTGCCGGACAGCTGATGGAACAAGGCGCATGCTTTACGGATCCCAGCCTTGTACGGCCCGGAGATCTGGTTTTCTACCGGTCGGCACGTTTTCTATCGAAAGACCGGAGAAACCGCGATATGCCGCCTGTCACGCACGTAGGGATCATCAGTGCGGATACCACGAAGATGATCAACAGCTCCGGCTACCTGAACAAGGAGAGAGCTCTGGCAGAAGGCCTGCCGGCGGTAAGCCTTGTACCGGTAGAAGGAAAGAGGGAGCCGGACTTCTTTGCAAGACCGCCGTACATATGAAAAGCAGATGAAAACAGCCCACGGCCCGGAAAGCATTACGCAAACGGCTTCGGCCCTGTCGGGCCTGCAGAATGTTTGCTTTAATGTCTTCCGGAGCGTGGGCTGCATTAAATTTTTTGCAGGATGAAACACTCCCGAAGGTGTACAGTTAAATAAGAGATAGAAAAAGACCCCCGCCGGATTTCCGGCGAGGGCTTTCATTTCAGCGGATCAAAAGATCCGTTTCAATTTTTTCTTCAGGTAATTAGCGGCCGAACTGGCAGTCGTTGTTACCGGAAGCAGAGGTCCACATCTCAAGCATGTTGATCGGATCGTTGAAGTCTGCAAGCCATCCCTCACGAGCGAAGTCGAAGTTACCCTGTTTTCTCTCATCCAGGAATACGTTCCACTCACGGGTATCGATGGTCATGTTGATGCCGATCTCAGCGAAATCCTGCTGCATGATCTCAGCAACAGCGATATGGCCGGTACCATCGTTGGTCAGGTAGGTGATGTTGATCGGGGTCTCAGCAGACAGCATGCCGTTCTCATCGAACTTATAGCCTGCATACTCGAGAAGGGCAATAGCCTCGTCGAATGCCTCGTCAGAAACCTCTTCCGGATAGTAGCCTTCGTCCATCGGGAAGCTGTAGGAATCGTTGTTCTGCTTGAATACGCCGCCGTTGCCGTCAGCCATTCCTGCCGGGATGTAGGAGGTAGCGACCTTCTGTCCGGTCTGGCCAACAGTCTCAACGATGTACGGACGGTCGATCAGGATAGCGAAAGCCTTTCTCATGGCGATAGCCTGGTCAACAGTCTTGCCCTCGAAGATCGGGCTGTTTACGTTGAATGCTGCGTAGTAGGTTCCCAGGTTGTCGATAACATGGAAATCGGGGTTGTTCATCAGGGAAGCGATCTCGTTGGTCGGAACGGTATCAGCAAAGTCAAGGTTGCCTGCATTGTAAGCAGCCAGGATAGCGGTATCGTCAGCAGACAGCATCAGATCGATCTCCGGGATGGTGACCTCGTCAGCTCTCCAGTAGTTGTCGTTCTTGGTCAGAACGATGGACTCCTCATGGGTCCATGCGGTCATGGTGTAAGCACCGTTGGTAACAAAGCCAGCCTCAGCTGCCCATGCGCCCGGGTTGGTCTCCCAGCCCTCAGCAGCCTCTACCTGTGCCTGCGGAACCGGAAGGTATGCCGGGAATGCAGCAAGGTCAAGGAAGTATGCACAAGGAGCTACCAGGTTAACGGTAAGGGTCTTGCCGTCCTCGGAAGCGGTGACATCCAGCTGATCGTCGTCGGTTCTTGCGATGGCGTCGAACATGTAGCCGTAGTCAGCACCGGTCTCTGGAGCAGCAGCTCTCTTCCATGCGTACTCGAAATCCTTAGCGGTCAGGTCAGTGCCGTCGGACCACTTCAGACCGTCACGCAGGGTGAAGGTGTAGGTCATGCCATCCTCGGAGATCTCGGTGTTCTCAGCCAGTGCGGGCTGCAGAGCGCCGTTCTCGTCGTAGGTGTAAAGACCTTCGAACATGTTGACTGCAAGGCAGGCACCGTCTACGGAAGAGTTCAGAGCCGGATCGACCTTTGCAGGCTCGGAAGCCAGGTTGATCTTCAGCACGTCTCTCGGGCAGGTGGCGAACTGGAAGAACTTGAAGCCGAACAGGTTGGAGTAGATACCCTCAACATCGGTCTTCTGCAGATACAGATCGTTGTAATAGTAGATCGGGATGACGGCAGCGGTACCCATCAGGATATCCTCAGCCTGGTGCATCAGAGCTACACGGTTCTCCATGTCGGTGGTCGTCTTGATCTCAGTGATCAGAGCCTCATACTCGGACCAGTCGGGAGCGGAGCTTCCCTCTCTGATCGGTGCATAGGTGACACCTTCAGGAGTCGGATACAGAGCGGACTCGTAAGGCTCGCCAACTTCTGCAGTCTCAGCAGGAGCGGCCTCTTCTGTTCCCTCAGCAGCCTCGGCAGTCTCTTCAGCTGCAGATGCAGATGCAGATGCAGCGTCAGCTGCAGGTGCGCTGGTGCTTGCGCTTCCACCGCCGCAGGCAGTCAGCAGGGCAGCAGCAGTAGCTACGGAAAGAATCAAAGCTAAAGCGCGTTTTTTCATAAATTTCCTCCTTTGGATTTTTTGCAGCCTCCGGTCCGCATGCGGATGCGGGTGCTGCGGGTGATTGTTTATGCATCAGCCGCAGGCCGGCCTTGCGTCTCCTCTGCCTGAAGGAGCCTTTGCCGGTTCTGCGGAAAACACATCAGGGCTATTATACTACAACGAAAATGATTTGACACGAAAAAGTATAAATATACGGAATAAAAATGCTTATTTATTCCAGCAGGCCACAAGATGGCCGTCGCCTCTGTCGGTCAGGGGCGGGCATTCCTGGGCGCATTTCTCGGTGGCAAAGCGGCATCTCGTACGGAAGGCACATCCAGAGGGTACCTTCAGCGGACTCGGGACATCACCCTCAAGGATGATTCGCTTTGAACTCTTGGCGATCTGCGGATCCGGGATCGGAACCGCGGAGAGCAGCGACTGGGTGTAGGGATGGATGGGGCTGTCATAGAGCTCATCCGCATCGGCTGTCTCGACGATCCGGCCAAGGTACATGACGGCGATCCGGTCGGAGATATGCCGGACGACCAGAAGGTCGTGGGCGATAAACAGGTAGGCAACGCCAAGCTTTTCCTGCAGTTCCTCAAACATGTTGATGACCTGTGCCTGGATGGATACGTCCAGAGCAGAGACAGCCTCGTCGCAGACAATGAAGCTGGGCTCTACCGCAAGAGCCCTGGCAATGCCGATACGCTGACGCTGGCCGCCGGAGAACTCATGTACATATCTGGTCGCGTGCTCGGCGTTCAGACCGACCAGCTCCATCAGGTTCAGGATCTTTTCTCTGCGCTCTGCTTTTGTTGAATACAGCTTGTGAACATCCAGAGGCTCGCCGATGATCTCCTCGACCGTCATACGCGGATCGAGAGAAGAGTATGGATCCTGGAAGACCATCTGCATCTTTGAGCGGTATTTGATCATGTTCTCATCGGTGATCAGATTGCCGTCATAGTAGATCTCTCCGGAGGTGGGCTTGTAAAGACGCAGGAGCGTACGGCCGACGGTGGTCTTGCCGCAGCCGGACTCGCCGACCAGGCCGAGGGTCTCGCCCGGCTTGATGGAGAAGGTAACGCCATCCACCGCCTTCAGATACGTCGTCTTCATAAAACCGGTACGGATGGGGAAATGCTGTTTCAGATCCTTGACTTCTACTAAATATTCGCTGCTCATGCGTTCACCTCCGCACTTTCTTCCTGGAGATATTTGTTGTCCCTGACGTTGATCCAGCAGGAGGCCAGATGCGTCTTGTCGATCCGAAGTTCCGGCGGAACCTCCGTCAGACAGATCTTCATCGCATTGTCACAGCGGGAGCAGAAGGCACAGCCCTTCGGCATGTTCAGCAGATTGATGGGGGTGCCGGCGATGGGAACAAGCTTTTTCTTCATGTTGCTCAGCGACGGGATGGAGCGGAGCAGTCCCTTGGTGTACTCATGGCAGGGATTGTAGAAAATATCCTCTGCCGTGCCGCGCTCGCAGATCCGTCCGCCGTACATAACAACGATCTCATCCGACATCTGGGCAATGACGCCCAGGTCATGGGTAACGATAATGATGGCCATGCCGAGCTTTTTCTGCAGCTCAAGCATCAGCTCCAGGATCTGGGCCTGGATCGTAACGTCAAGAGCGGTAGTGGGCTCATCAGCGATCAGGATCGAAGGTTCAGCCACAAGGGCCATGGCGATCATGACACGCTGCCGCATACCGCCGGAGAGCTCATGGGGATACTGCTTCAGGCGGCGGGGGGCATCGTTGATGCCGACCAGCTCCAGCATTTCCTGTGCCTTCTTGCGGGCTTCCTTTTTGCTTACATTGCTGTGGGTGGTGATGGCCTCCATGATCTGATTGCCGACCGTATAGACCGGGTTCAGGGAGGTCATGGGATCCTGGAAGATCATGGAGCAGTTTTTGCCGCGGAACTCTTCCATCTGCTTTGGCGTATATTGGGTAATATCCTCACCCTTGAACAGGATCTTTCCCTGGGTGATGTGGCCGTTGCCGTCCAGGATCTGCATGATGGAGTAGGCGGATACGGATTTGCCCGAACCGGATTCTCCTACGATGCCGAGGCTCTTTCCGGCCTCCAGTGTATAGGTGACACCGTTGACGGCCTTTACCTCACCCTTGTCGGTCTTGAACGAGGTGTGGAGGTCGATGACCTGCAGCAGCGGTGTATGATTCTCTGTATTTGCGCTCATAATATACCTGCTTTCCTCTTTTTCTTCATCACGGTTGTATCAGTTGATATCCGCGCGGCAGTTGCCGCTGCCTGCATTACTTGCTGCGCAGCTTCGGATCGAAGGCATCACGCAGGCCGTCACCCAGGAGGTTGAAAGCCAGAACGATCAGGACGATCAGGACTGCAGGATAAACAAGCTGCATGGGATAGGTCTGCAGACCTTCACGGGCGGAGTTGGCGAGAGATCCAAGGGAGGGCATAGGAGCATTGACGCCCATGCCGATGAAGGACAGGAAGCTCTCGGTAAAGATCGCCGAAGGGATCTGCAGCGCTGTCGTGATGATGATGACAGAGATACAGTTGGGAATGATATGCTTGCGGATGATGTGGGCAGGCTTTGCACCGATGGATCTTGCCGCAAGGATATATTCATTATTTTTGATGGTCAGGATCTGTCCTCTGACCAGTCTCGCCATACCGACCCAGTAGAGCAGTCCGAACACGATAAAGATACAGATCATGTTGGTGCCCAGGGCATTGACGATCGGGTTGCTGCTGTTTTCCAGAAGCGGCTGCAGGACCGTGGACAGCAGAATGATGATCAGCATGTCCGGCAGCGAATATATGATATCGACGATACGCATCATGATCAGATCCGTTCGCCCTCCCGTATATCCGGCTATGGAGCCGTAGACGACACCGATGATCAGGACCAGAATGCTGGCGAACAGGCCGACGATCAGGGAGATCCTTGCGCCGTAGACGACACGGATAAAGTAGTCACGGCCCAGGGAATCGGTACCCAGGATGTGGGGGAATACTTCGCCGCCGTCGGCAATGTATTCCTGCTCCATCTCGGAATATTCAAAGGCAGCAAGGTTCTTGTTGCTCCGGTCACGCCTGCCGTTGACCTTGATGATCTCCGAGTAGGAGTAGGGGACCACCAGCGGTGCAATGGTAATGGTGAGGATGATCAGCAGAAGAACAATGATCGAGCCCACAGCCAGAGGATTCTTCATGAGCTTGCGCATACCATCCTTGAAGAAGGTGGTCGATTCGCTCATGACGTCTGCCTGGCGTTTTTCATCTTCGGTCGCGGCCTCAAACAGGGCCGGATCGATCTGCATGCTTAAGGGATTTTTCTTTGCTTCCATTATGTACCTGCCCTCCTTAGTCCAGAGTGATGCGGGGGTCAACGACCTTGTAAGCGATATCGCTCAGAAGGTTGCAGATGACCATGACAACGGCCAGGAAAATCGTGGTAGCCATGATCATGGGGTAGTCACGGTTATTGATGGACTTGACGAACTGCTGTCCCAGACCGCCGATGGTGAAGATGTTCTCGACGACCAGAGATCCCGTCAGGATGTAGGCGAGCATCGGGCCGACATAGGTGATGACGGGGATCAGCGCATTCCGGAGCGCATGCTTGAAGATGACCTTTACCATCGGTACACCTTTGGCGCGGGCAGTACGGATATAATCCTGGCCGAGAGAATCCAGCATGGAGGTCTTGGTCAGTCTGGTGACGTACGCCATCGGGTAGGCCATAAGGGCGATGACCGGCAGGATCAGGGATTTGCTCGACGCATCCCATACCGGCAGGACCTTCAGCGTAATGCAGAAGACCAGCATCAGGAAGGTGGCGAACACGAAGGACGGCATAGCGGTGAAAAGAGTCGTGAAGAACACGATGATCCGGTCGATCAGCCCGTTGCGGAAAAGCGCAGCCAGGGAGCCAAGGATGATGCCGCAGATGACAGCCATGACAGCAGCCGTAAGACCGAGTCTGGCAGAGACCTTGAAGCAGGCCATCAGCGTCGTGCCGATGTCACGTCCGGTCTTCAGGGATACGCCGAAATCGCCATGGATCAGGTTATTCAGATACAGGACGAACTGTACCGGAACCGGCTTGTCCAGGTTGTAGCGCTGCTCAAGTGCAAGCTTTGTGGCTTCTGAAAGTGCTTTTTCTGAGTTGAAGGGTCCTCCGGGGATGGCATTCATGGCAAAGAATGTGATCGCGCAGATGATGAACACACTGGCGACAGCCAGAAGGACTCTCTTGACAATGTAACGAGTCATGGATTTTTCCCCTTTCAAGCTTTACTATCCTAAAGCATTTTGGAATAAAAAACAGACACCCGCCCGTCCAGCAAAAAACTGAAGCCAGTGACGGTGCCTGTCGCATCAAACAATTATAAGTTGAAAAACCGAAAAATACAAGCCATTTACAGAGCGGCGGCATAAAAATTATTTATTTGCTATGATTTTGTGTAAAATTACGATATATTTCGCCGGTCCCTCTTTCCGGACAGGCAAAAAATGGCGGCATCCTGAGGGGCAGCTCAGGATGCCGGACCATTTCAGCAGATCTCCTGACCAGATTGGAGGATGAAAAGAAGATCATGACTGCCTAAGGAAATTATTTTACACCGAACAGTAGATCGCCGTAGGTCGGATACGGCCAGAAGCTCTTGGCGGTCAGAAGCTCAGCTTTATCGCAGGGCTCGCGCAGCTCGCTCATGGCAGGAAGGACATGGTCGCGGATCAGCTCCGCATCCTCCACGATGTCCGCAGCCTCATCGATCTGCCGGATGGCTGCATCCAGCTGATCTGCTTTCTCGGCGATCGTATCGACAAGGCCGGAGAGGGTCTCGATCAGACCAATCTCGTAGCGGCATTTCAGCTGCGGTGCCACACTCCGCTTGGCGCCGGCCGTCTCTGCCAGCGCGGCGGTATAGGACTCGATGGCAGGCGCGATCTGGGTCCGGGCCATGCGCACCATGGTGCCTGCCTCGATGAGGACGGTCTTGCAGTAGTTTTCCAGCATGATATCCCGTCGGGAATACAGCTCATCGATGGTAAAGACGCCCAGAGAGGTCAGCATGCGGACATTCTTTTCATCCAGCAGGTGAGGCATGCAGTCCGCCGTTGTACGGTAGTTCAAAAGGCCCCGGTCCTCGGTCGCTTCCCGGATCCACTCGTCATCGTAGCCGTTGCCGTTGAAGATGATCCTCCGGTGGTCGGTGATCGTCTTTTTGATCATGTCATGCAGGGCCGTTTCGAAATCCTCTGCGGCCTCCAGCCGGTCGGCGTAGATCCTAAGGCTTTCGGCGACGGCGCTGTTGAGCATGATGTTGGCGCAGGCAATGCTGTTGGAGGAGCCAAGCATGCGGAATTCGAATTTGTTGCCGGTAAAGGCAAAGGGAGAGGTGCGGTTCCGGTCCGTCGTATCCCGGTTGAAACGGGGCAGCACATCCACGCCCAGCTTCATCCGGACCTTCTGTGTGCCTGCGTAGGGCGTATCCGTCTCGATGGCCTTCAGCACAGCGTCCAGCTCATCCCCCAGGAACATGGAGATGACGGCAGGCGGTGCTTCGTTTGCGCCAAGACGATGGTCGTTTCCGGCAGTGGCAACCGACAGGCGGAGAAGATCCTGGTAATCATCGACGGCTTTGATGACCGCGCAGAGGAAAAGCAGGAACTGGGCATTTTCATAGGGCGTTTCGCCCGGGGAGAGCAGGTTATGGCCGCTGTCGGTGGCGATGGACCAGTTGTTGTGCTTGCCGCTTCCGTTCACACCGGCAAACGGCTTTTCGTGCAGCAGGCATACCAGGCCGTGTTTGGCGGCGACCTTCTGCATGATCTCCATGGTCAGCTGGTTGTGGTCGGTGGCGATGTTGGTGGTGG
>DFFG01000015.1:16312-17201 GCA_002368795.1 Eubacterium sp. UBA3782 | reverse complement strand
TACTCGTCCATGTTGAAGGTCACGACATTGGCAAAGCTTACCTCACCAGCCTGGTTCATGCGGGCCAGCTCCTGGTATACGCCGATCGGTGAAGAGCCGGTGGGAAGGCCCAGAACAAAGGGTCTGTCTTCCTTGTGGCCGTTGATCTTTGCTGCGATATAGTTTGCTGCCCACTTGGACATCTTCTCATAGTTTTCCTGAATTACTACTCTCATTTCCTGTATTTCTCCAATCTGGTCATAACATCCGGCATCCGCGGCAGCGCCGCGGATCCGAAATCACAATTTCTTTCATGTCTGGCCAGGCTTTTGTAAAAAAGAATGCTCTCCTGGTCAGAATAACCTCTTTTTTACTCGGTAATGTGTCCCTTCGCCCGGATCACATCGATGACAGAATCCACGTACTTCTCGCAGATCTCATCGCTTCCGGCCTCGACCATGACACGGATCACCGGCTCGGTACCGCTCTCACGCACCAGAATACGGCCGTCATCGCCCAGCTCGTCAGCGACCTTCTGTACCGCTGCCTGGACATCCGGATCGTTCTGTGCGTCCGGTTTGCTCTTTACGCGGACGTTCTTGAGAACCTGCGGATAGAAAACCACGGGAGCTGCCAGCTCGCTCATGGGTTTCTCCTTGGCCAGCATGACCTCCATCATCTTGAGGGAGGTAAGGATACCGTCACCTGTGGTGGCATATTTGGTGAAGATGATATGGCCGCTCTGCTCGCCGCCGATGCGGTGGCCGTACTGGACCATGTTCTCATAGACGTACTTGTCGCCGACCTTAGTCTTCTCGTAGTCGATACCCACCTTGTCCAGTGCCTTGTAAAGGCCGAAATTGGACATAACGGTGGTGACAACGGTGTTGTTGAGCAGCTTGCCGCGCTC
>DFFG01000015.1:4668-16247 GCA_002368795.1 Eubacterium sp. UBA3782 | reverse complement strand
TTCATGTACAGGCCGTAGATATAGATGATGTGATCACCGGTGACCACATTGCCCTTCTCGTCCACGCACAGGCAGCGGTCGGTATCGCCGTCGTAGGCAAAGCCCACATCCAGGTGATTCTCGACAACGAACTTTTGCAGATGCTCGATATGGGTGCTTCCGCAGTCTGTATTGATGTTGTAGCCATTGGGCTCGTTGTTCATCACGTAGGTCTTCGCGCCCAGGGCATCAAATACGCTCTTGGCGATGGACCATGCGGCGCCATTTGCCACATCCAGACCAACCTTCACGTTCTTGAAGCTGAACTTGGACATGGAGATCAGGTAGCCGATGTAACGGTTACGGCCTTCCACATAGTCGACCGTACGTCCAACCTCTCTGGTTGCCAGCGGGATCTCAACGCCGCCGTCGATGTACTCCTCTACCTTCAGGATCGTCTCCTCATCCATCTTCTCTCCGTTTCCGTTCAGCAGCTTGATGCCGTTGTCATAGTACGGATTGTGGGAGGCGCTGATCATGATGCCGCAGTCAAAATCGTCAACTCTTGTGATATAGGCGACAGAAGGTGTCGTCGTTACATGCATGATGTAGGCATCTGCGCCGGAAGCCATCAGGCCGGTGCAGAGGGCATACTCAAACATATAGGAGGACCGTCTTGTGTCCTTTCCGATGACGATCTTTGCCTTCTTACCCTGATTCTCACCATAGTACCAGCCCAGGAAGCGGCCAATCTTTATAGCATGCTCGTAAGTCAGACCTACGTTTGCTTCTCCGCGAAAACCGTCAGTTCCGAAATATTTACCCATGGTTCAGTCCTCGATCTTTCTGATTACTTGTGCATTGTTCTTGTGAATGCTGCCCTCCGGGATCACACCACGCACGCAGCTGGTCGGATAGACATTGCTGTGCCGGCCGATGACGGTGCCGGGATTCAGGACGGAATTGCAGCCGACCTCGACATAATCGCCCAGCATGGCGCCGAACTTTTTCAGTCCGGTCTCGATCTGCTCGTCCCCGTTGTGGACCACGACAAGCTTCTTGTCAGACTTGACGTTAGACGTGATGGAGCCGGCTCCCATGTGACTGTAATAGCCAAGAATGGAATCACCGACATAGTTGTAGTGCGGGGTCTGCACGTGGTCAAACAGGATCACGTTCTTCAGCTCCACAGAGTTGCCGACCACACAGTTTGCGCCTACCAGCGCTGAACCGCGGATAAATGCGCAATGGCGCACCTCCGTCTCCGGTCCGATGATGCAGGGGGCGCCGAGATATGCCGTCGGGAAGATCTTTGCTGTCTTATGTACCCAGACATGCTCGGAAACTTCTCTGTAATCCTCACCCAACGTCGGGCCAAGAGCCAGGATCATATCCTTGATTCCTTTAAGGGCCTCCCAGGGATAGGTGAACTGCTCCAGATACGCCTTTGCCTGCGTGTGGTCCAGATCATATAAGTCCTTGATCGTGTACACGATTTCTGTACCTCCGAAATAACAATTTCTTTAAGTGACGGAAAGCCCTCTGTTACAGTGTTGATTCTGCTTTTTAAACTTCCCTGACGGCCCACTTTCAGCCGCGGCAGCATCCGCCGAGTCTTTCGATAACTGCCGGCCTCGTCAACCATTGCTGGTCCTGGCGCTAATAACGCATCTTTCCTCCTTCGCAGAAGCGCTATTTTACTCGTCCGTCCGCATGCTTATACATGGAGGACTGGTGAATGCGGCATAGACCTGCCATACATTCATCAAACCATTTTACGTCAAACAATGAAAAAAGACAATCTTTCATTTGCATGAATAATTCTAAAAAAAGTAAAAACCAGGGGCATTCTGCCCCTTTTCGTATATATCGGGTCGTATTTTCGTCGTATTTTTTACTCCAAGGCCATTGTCTTTTCACTTTATTTGCAGGAATGTATGTATCCATTCCTCCTTTTTGATGCACACAACCCCTGCCGCCGGCTCCGAATATGCCAAAGGCCGCAGCTTGGTGCTGCGGCCCTGATCTGTCTGATTCGATTGTGTGTAATCCTGTCCGATCTTACTTTGTGATCTTTACGCTCTTTGCTGCGCTCCAGGCACTATAGTAATTTACACCGCTCACCTTCTTGTAGCTGCGGAGATATACCTTGTAGGCCTTGCCCTTTACCAGGCTCTTGATCACACGGCTGAGTGTCGTATTCTTTGTGATCGTAACCGTCTTTGACGTGCTTCCGGTCACATATTTCACCTGGTATCCGGTAGCCTTGGCGTTCTTCTTCCACTTTACGGTCATGGTCTTCGCCGCTGTGTTGGATGCGGATGAGATCGCCGGACGGGTCAGGAAGTAGGAGATCTTTGCCGCCGAGTTGGCACTCTTGTATGTTGCTTTGCCTACTGTTTTGTAAGCCACGACATAGTAAGTATATTTGGTACCGTTCGTCTTTGCCTTTGTGTCGGTGTACTTAACGGTGGATCCGCTGGTGATCGTGGCTGCAGGACTGTAGCTTCCACTGCCGGTCTTCCGGTACAGATAATAGCCGGTTGCTCCCGTGATCTTTTTCCAGCTGACCGTCGTTCCGGTGGCCGCATTGGCAATGCTTGAGATGGCCGGTCTGGCCACAAAATAGGAAACCTTCTGTGCAGAGTCGGCACTCGTAAAGGTCTCAGCTTCCTCTCCTTCTCCGACCGTCTTGTATGCTGTCACATAGTAGGTATACTTTGTGCCGCTGGTCTTTGCAGCTTTATCGGCGTACTTCACTGTGCTTCCGCCGGCGATCTCAGCAGCCTGCTCAAATTCACCGCTGCCGGTCTTCCGGTACAGACGGTAGCCGTCAGCACCGGTGACCTCACTCCAGGTAACCGTCGATGCAGACGCTGCATTGACAACCGATGCAATTACAGGACTTGCCAGATAGACAATGGTCTTTTCTCCGGAAGGTTCGCTTTCGTAGGTCTGGCCGTTTTCTGCATTCCGGAATGCACACACCGTATATGTATAGGTTTCCCCACTGCTTACATCTGTATCCTCGAAGCTAAGAGCTGCCGCATCCGTATCTGCAATCTTCTCACCATTTCGGTAGACAGAATAGCCGCTTGCACCGGCGGCCTCACTCCAGGAAAGGCTGATGCCGTTTTCTTTATTCTGGATACCTGTGATCTCGGGAGCAGCCACCCGGGTATCGATGACTGTAAATGTCTTTTTTACTTCGCCATTGAATGCGTTCTTTCCGGTTATCGTGACAGTAGCTGTACCTTCCGCGTCGTTTCCGATGTAACTAACGTTATAATCCGCATCTGTTACCTGCATCCCCTCAAAGGTGATGAACAGAGGCATTTCCACCGGCTCTCCGGAAAATTCAGCATAGGCAACATCCATAAACGGATCGCCCAGATGAATGGTGCAGGCACCTATATCCGCCTGTACATATTCGACCGAAAGCTCACACAGATACTGCCCATTCGCATCATAGGCAGCCATATTAATTTCAATCGGTACTGCAGCATTTTCTTCTGTCTTGTTCCAGTAAACGGATACCGGCAGACGGCTGGGATCCACATTCTCTCCGGCTGCGATCTGTGTTCCATTATTGTCCTTTAACAGGCAGTTGGCAAAAGTGTACTGGTATACGGCATCTGTCACCGGCTGTGCACCGGCGCTGGTATACCGCATATGACTTACCTCATAAAGCAGCGGTGTTCCCGCCAGCGGGGAACCTGCAACAGAAATCAGGTTGAGACGGTCCAGCTCTGTATAGATGCTGAAGTACATACTCATCTTGCCGTCTTTGACTTCCTCAGAACCATGACAGCCAATCACAAGCTCCAGATCGGTATCAGTGGAAACCTGGCCGGCAGAGATGGTCAGTATATCTCCATCAATACTCACGCTGACCTCAGCAGGCAGATCGCTTTCATTCTCAATACTAAACGTAACCTCTCCGGTCGCATCGCCCAGATCGGTTCCGCCATCTGTCTGGTACTTCTCTGCATACAGCGTGTACTCACGTACCTCACCAATATAGAGCTCACCGACATCCGCCTGCTTATCATCGTCAAAGTAGCCGTATTCGATCATGGCATTTGCTTCATAACCCGGCTCGTAATAATAGGCATATTCTTTTTCTTTCTCTTCTGTCAGCGGATCCGGCTCCGTATCGTTACTGTCAAAGGCAGGATCGGTTTCAGCCTCCATGGCTGCATCGCTTTCTGCCGCTTCCGGCTCTGTCAGGACTTCTTCCACGGTAACTTCCGGCTCAGCAGAAGGCCCGGCTGCTTCCCCGGCATCCCCATTTTCTGCTTCAGGCGCCACTTCCGAGCCGGCCGTCTCCGGCATTTCGGTGCTCTCTGCCTGCTCTGCGGAATTGTCCTCTGCTGCGATGGCATCTGCCGGAACAGATGTTTCATCCAGTGCCTCTGTCTCTACAGACTCCGGCTCAGAAAAGCTTTCCGCTGCAACAGCCGTCTGCTCCTCCAATTCACTCGCGTACACAGCCGCCGGAACATTGCCCAAAACAAGCACTGCGCTAAGAATAACCGCCATGCTGCATACAGTCCTGTTTTTTCTCATGATCTTCCTCCCAAATAAAAAGGCAAACTACTACAATTATCATTCTACCCTCACACCCGCAGGTTATCAACCTTTTCTTGGAAGCATTACCTGAAATGCGGCATTCTGCACAAATGGCACACTATTTCTATAGTATTGATTTTTGTTTACAAATTTGTTAATTGCGGATATACTATAGGCAGAATCGGCAGGTGCCTGCAGCAGCTGCCGTACTTCTGTTATACTTCAATAAATGGAGGAAAAACATGAAAAGAATGAAAAAAGCAGGTCTCGGTCTACTGGTTCTGGTGCTCCTGCTTGGCAGTCTGCCCGTACGTGCAGCTAAAGCATCCGCCGAGGAAGGCGAGCATAAGATCAGCCTGACCGTCGAAAGCTATGATGAAGAGGGCAAAAAGATCAAGGATGAAACGGACTGCACCGCTTCTGTCAGCACAGAGGAAGCCAAAGAGGGAGAAAAAATCACAATCACCCAGAAACCGGGGGAGGATTTTCAGCTTTTCTCTGCTTCCTGGAAGGCAGGCAAAGAATATGAGCGGCTGCTCTCCGACTCTCTGGCCTTCAAGATGCCGGATGAGGATGTAACAGTGACGGTTCGTTTCCAGAAGGGTCTGATCTGTTCCTGCACGCCAAAGCTGGACAATGGAGATGCATCTGTCATAAAAAACTATGCCGTCTCCTCTCTCTGGGCAGACAAATACACAGGAGCCATCGCCTGGAACACCCCGGTGAATAAAACCTTTACCTTCCAGCTTATCCTGGAAGAAGGATATGAGCCGGAAAAGGAAGCCCTCATAACGGAAGTTCCAAAGAATAACAAGGGAAAGGCACCTGAAGAGACAACGGACGATACCGACAAGGACAAAGAAAAGGAAAAAAAGGAGTCATCCGAAGAACCGAAGGAGATCGAACTGAACTGGAAGAAATCCGACGAAAAGACGGAGGAGGGCATCCTTTGGGAGACAAAGGCAGACATGCCGGAAAACAGCATCGTCCTGGCCTTCTCAGTAAAAGAATCCTCTGATGAGGATGATCCCGAACCCACACCGGAACCGACAGAAGAACCAACACCGGAACCCACGGAAGAGCCCGAACCGGAGCCCACCACTGCACCTGAGCCGACCGAAGAACCGACGCCGGAACCCACTGCAGAACCAACCGTGACTCCCGAGCCTACAGCAGAGCCAACACCGGAACCCACGGAAGAACCAACGCCGGAGCCCACCAAAGAGCCGACGCCCGAGCCCACAGAAGAGCCGACGCCGGAACCCACAGAGACACCGGAGCCAACAAAGGAGCCCGAACCGACAACAACACCAACACCGACCACGACGCCGAAACCGACTACAACACCAAAGCCAACTACGACGCCAAAGCCGACTACGACACCGAAGCCCACTACGACGCCAAAGCCGACCACTACGCCGAAGCCAACCACAACGCCGAAGCCAACTACGACGCCAAAGCCGACTACGACACCGAAACCAACCACAACGCCAAAGCCAACCGCGACACCTAAGCCAACAGCTAAGCCTACGGTACCGCCGAAGCCAACGAGCACACCGAAGCCTACCACCACACCTAAGCCCACTCAGGCACCGACAACTGCTCCTGTACAGAAGCAGTACACGATCGTTTCCGGTGCAGACAGCGTTTGGACAAAGGGAAGCACCAGCGGCCTTACCTTCGTTTCAGAAGCAGACTACAGCAAATTTGTCAGTGTCAGTGTAGACGGCCACCAGCTGGGCAGCGACAGCTACACCAAGGCATCCGGATCTACCCAGATCACCCTCAGCCAGAGGTATCTGAACACACTCAGCAGCGGAGCCCATGCCCTTCTGATCCGCTCCTCGGATGGAACCGCATATACAAGCTTTACTGTACAGGATAAGGAATCCTCCGGTACGATCACTTCAGTGCCAGGCAAACCGACCACCACGCCGACTCCTTCAGGCAATTCTTCCCAGAAGGGAGATTCGGCAAACACAGGAGATACCAACCATCCCTTCCTGTGGGCAGGCCTCTTTGTGGCCGCACTAGTGGTCCTGTATCTGCTGATCTATTACAAAGATAAGTTCTTTGAAAAAAAGTGATCTGCGGAGTGCAATCATACACCTGCACGAATCATACAATGCAGGTGTAAGAGAATGATTCGGTAAATAAAGGGAGATAAGAATTTCCGAAGTGAAATATCTTATCTCCCTCTTTTTCTGCATTAAAATGTGGGAAACCGGCTGTTTTCCTTAATCTTCTCCCACCTGCTGTCTGATAAATTCCGCCGCCTGCTCCTGCTGCTCTTGTGCGGTTATCCGGGCCTCGTTGTCCCCTTCCTGTTCGCCATAGCTGCCAAATCCCGCATGGTTCCCTCCTTCAATGACAAGCTCACTGAACTCGGGAGGAGCAAGTTCTTTCCCCTCTTCATATTTCTCACTGTTCAGTACACCATCTTCTGATCCATAGATGCTTATTTCTGAAAGTTCATCCGGAATATCCTTCGTCGGATACGCGGCAAACAGGATCACTCCCTCCAGATCTTTGGGGTTATCCGCCGCATAAGATGCCGCCATGGCCCCTCCCAGGGAATGACCGCCCACATAAACCTCCGGGTAATTGTACTGTTCCATAACTTCCGCGGCTTTATCGATGCCAAAAACGGCCAGATGAAAAGGCATACGCACAAGACAGACATCCATGGCTTTCTCTGCGATCTCTCGGAGGAGAGGCGCATACGCCTTATCCTCTACCTTTGCCCCCGGATAAAAGATCAGCACCTTATCCTCCGAAGGACCATCAAAAAAATATCCATAATCCTCCTCGGATACCTCTGCAGTCTCATCCGTAACAAGTGCTTTCATAGTCCTGTCATCCGCACGGTAGTAGCTGCCTGTGTAGACCAGGAACGCTCCTGCCAAAAGAAGGAAGATGCACACAGCGAGGGAAACAACGATCCTGCCCTTTCCCGGCCTGCCAACCTGCTCTTTTCTGTTTTTCTTTTTCTGGCCGTCACTCATTTCCTGCCTGTCTCTTTCTCTTTTTCTTTTTTATTCTGCTCTTCTTCCCTGTCCGGTCTGCACTGAGACAGATACAGCCCCGTGACTGCACTGAGCAGTACACCAGTTACCGGGTACATGGTACAGAAGAAAGACTGTCCCAGATATCCCATAAGCGGCACAAAGAATACAGATCTTCCGTCCTTCCACAACTTCCTGCGGAACCAGGATGCGATAACAGATCCCCAGAAAAACAGGTACAGGATCTCCCCGATGATCCCGGTGGTAAACAGGACCTGCAGCGGCTCGCAGTGGGCAGAAAGGACATTATTCTCCCGGATTATGCTTACTTCCCTGTAGAAGCTCCGCAGATGATCCGGCCCGACACCAACAAGCCTGCGCAAAATGGGCTGCTTCCAGAACTGCTCCCATCCCATTCGCCAGATCATTCCCCTTCTGTTGCCCCAGCTGTCACTGAAGTTAATCATGGAATAGATCGCTGCCCCGGCAACTCCAGCCAGGAGCACACCCTCCACCAGAATGAGAAGTATTCTTCTTTGCTTTTCCGTCCAGCCTTCCATCCACCGGTCTGCCAGGAACCAGATCAGAACACCTGCAAGGATCACTGCAAAAGGCATAAAAGACCGAACCATAAATGCCGAGATGTCCCGAAGCGCCGCTGCCTTTCTGGCATAGAAAGGCGCCCTTCTGGTCAGCAGCAGAGCCGCACCATAAAAAATCAGCAGCACCGAAGCCCGCTTTGTATGCTCCGCGGAAGACAGGATAAAAGGAAAAAGAAAGATCAGACAGAACACACTGCCCACATAGACGCTGTCGCTCTCGCAGATAACAACACTGAGGATACCCAGCGCAGACAGCATTCCAAAAAGGATTTCAGTCAGCTGCTCTGTGCATGCCAGGTAAAACCCCCAGAACAGAGGAAGGAGCAGGCACAGATATCCGGAAAAACTGTTCTTCTGTCCGATCGTGGAAATATAACTGAAGTACTCTGCAGGGTCGATCCGCTCATGCAGGCCGAACAGATCGACTCCTGCAGCCTGAATGGCCGCGAACAGAAAGATGACCACATTGACAGTCATGACCGGGAGAAGCAGATTTGGTATAAAATCCAGATAAGCAGCCATCACAAAGGCAGACAATACGAAAGCAAGAATAACCAAAGAGCCGACACCCCAGCCGCCGTCTCCAAGAAGAGAAGCCATCGGGTCATCCGATAAGGCAGAAGAAAAAAGCCACCAGCCAGAAATGGAAAGAAGCAAAACGGCCGGCCAGTTAACCTTTCCCTTTCCCTTTCCTTTTTCCTCTGCTTTTCCCTTTTCTCTTTCCTTTACCGTTTTCCTTATATCAGTACTTCTGCTCCCAGCTGTATGGTTTAGCTGCCTTTCACTTAATCGCAGAATGAGAATGGTGATCCCGGCCGCAAGAAGTGCCGGACAGGCAAGCAGAAGGTACATGCGGCTCTTCGCACCGATAAGGCCAAAATAACCGTTTTTCATATACAAGGGGACAGCGATTGTCGAGACATAGAACAGCCACATGGCTGCCAAATGCAGAATACTCTGACCTGTACTGTTTTTACTCTCTTTTTTCCTGCCTGCCATCAGAAGTTCCCCTGTGGATCATACTATAGATGCCTATCTATTTTACAATGAAAAACCGCAGACGTAAATATCACCGTCATCTGCAAGAAGAATCCCTGCAGGAAGCCCCCTTGCAGACACTGCCAAACTGGACAGAATGAAATACTGAAGGCGCTGCATCTCCAGCGGAGATACAACGCCCCGAAATAGTTATTGCTTAGTTTTTCCTTGACCGGCAGTCCGACTGCCAGTGCTGAATTCTGGTCAGAAGGACGGATCATCTGCCAACTGCAACGTGTTACTTGCTGACTTTGACCTTCTTAACTGTACTCCACGCGCCGTATTTCTTGAGTGTCTTATTGTAAGCGCGGATGCGGATGTAATAGGTCCTGCCCTTTGTCAGCTTTGTCAATGCTGCACTTGCGGTCGTCGAATTCTTGCTCTTTGCGCCAGTGAATTTGCTGTTTGTCGCGTACTGTACCTGGTACCGGGATGCGCCGGTCTGCTTTTTCCAGGTGACAGTGATCTTCTTTGCCGCATTGTTCTTTGCAGACTTGATGACCATCTTTGCCGGCTTTACATTCACCGTGATCCTGATATCAACAGCCTTTTTGTAGTAGGCGTTCTGGGGAGAACAAACCGTAATGACTGCCCTGCCGCAGAAATTCTTACGGATCGTTACCTTCCCTGAAGGCGTTACGGTGACATACTTGCTGCTGGACTTGTAGGTAACCCTTCCGCTGGTGCTCTTCGCGTTCAGCCTGAAGGACTGGGCCCTGCTCACATTTCCGGTCTTTGTATACGTTCTGGTCCCTGTGATCTTATTAAATGCTTTGCTGCTCGTGAAGGTCTGCTCCGTTGTTCCGCCGTACAGGCCGATCCCGGTCGATGTTATTTTTCCGTTTCCGGAATTGGTGTTGTCGGAGTCCTCACCGGTAAAGTCTGTTTTCTCCTTCAGTGGTGCCCTCGTCCCAGATCTGCTCTCATCAGGGCCTGCTGTGGTAATCTGCTTTATGATGACCGGTACAATATCAAGATTCCAGCCGGAACTGACCGGATCTCCGGATACGCTAGGATATCCGGATATAATCGGATCTCCGGATACACTCGGATATTCGAATACAATCGGATCTCCGGACATGCTCGGATCGCCAGACACGCTCGGATCGCCGGACACGCTCGGATCGCCAGATACACTTGGATCTCCCGACACGCTCGGATCTCCGGATACACTTGGATCGCCGGATACGCTGGGATCGCCGGATACACTCGGATCGCCGGACACGCTCGGATTCCCGGAAATGCTTGGATCCCCGGACACGCTCGGATCCCCGGACACACTCAAAACGCCGGACACGCTGGGATCTCTGGATATACCCGGTTCTCCGGACACGCTCGGATCCCCGGATATACCCAGTTCTCCATATTTTCTGCCGGTGCTTTCTTTCACATAACCCCCGGCCATATCCGGAATAAAGCGGAAGCAGCGGGAGACTCCGGCAGGCAGATTATCAGCCGGAACGTTCATGCCCGATGAAATATCCGCAGCATCCGAGGTCGAGGGATCTCCCGAAAGCGCAGCAGGCGCAGGATTCTCAGGATCATCTAAGGTCCAGGCGGCGGCTGTCTGGCAGTTCAGAAAAGGAAACGCACCCAGTGTAAGGGCAATTGCCAATACCAGGGCGGTCCATTTTCGCCACATAAAGCCTGTCATTCTCAAATTAAAATCCATATCCGCTTCTCCTTGATCAAAGCCGGTACATCTGAATGAAATCATCCAAAAGAAACGCGGCCACTGTAAAGACCGCGTTTCTATATGATTTGTATATTTTTATTATACTTTTTCAGGGGAACAATGGCAACATGCCTGACTATATTTTCACTAATATTTCCTGCGCGTTCTGCCATCAACTGTATGGTATAGCGATTCGGAAGACTTTTCCGTCAGCTGCCTGCATTTGCGAATACTGTCGAATCAGGATTATCAGGTATATTCTGACTGGATATGTCCCGGGGGATCAGGTTTCGCAGTTCAGTCTCTCCGGAACAGGTCCCGGGTATATACCTTCTCTTCCACATCATCCAGGATCGGATCGTACCGGTTGGCGATGATCGCATCCGATCGTTTCTTAAAGGTGTCGATATCATTGACCACCAGGGATCCGAAAAAGGTAGACCCTTCCGGGAGCGTGGGCTCATAGACAATGACCGCTGCGCCTTTTGCCTTGATCCTCTTCATGACGCCCTGGATCGAGCTCTGACGGAAGTTGTCGGAATTGCTCTTCATGGTCAGCCGGAAGACTCCGATCGTGATGGGGCGCTCTTTCTCTGCATTCCACATGCTGGAAGCTGTATAGTAGCCTGCCTTCTCCAGAACCCGGTCCGCGATGAAATCCTTCCGTGTCCGATTGCTCTCTACAATGGCCTGGATCAGGTTTTCCGG
>DFFG01000015.1:0-4560 GCA_002368795.1 Eubacterium sp. UBA3782 | reverse complement strand
AGGCAGTAGCCGCCGTAGCCGAAGCTGGGATTGTTGTAATGATCACCGATCCGGGGATCAAGACAGACGCCCCGAATGATATCCTGTGTGTTCAGGTTCTTCATCTCGGCATACGTATCCAGCTCATTGAAATAGCTGACCCGGAGAGCCAGGTATGTGTTGGCAAAAAGCTTGACTGCCTCTGCCTCCGTAAAGCCCATGAACAGGGTATCGATCTCCGGCTTGAGCGCGCCTTCCTGCAGCAGAGCGGCGAACTCTTCCGCTTCTGCCCGGGTGCCGGCATCGCAGCCCACGATGATCCGGCTGGGATAAAGATTGTCATAAAGAGCCTTCGACTCTCTGAGGAACTCCGGACTGAAGAGGATATTGTTCATTTCAAACTTCGCCCTCACTGATTCCGTGTATCCTACAGGAATGGTGGACTTAATGATGATGACCGGTTTTTTTGCCCGGTCTGCAGTGCATTCTTTTACAAGAGAAATAACCGTCTCAACTGCAGAGCAGTCAAAAAAGTTTCTCTGGGGATCATAATTTGTCGGGGCGGCGATGATGATGAATTCCGCATCCCGGTAAGCGGCTCCGCCGTCTGTGGTAGCGGTGAGATTCAGCGGCTCCTCTCGAAGATACTTCTCGATATAGGCATCCTGGATCGGACTGATCCCCATATTGATCTTTTCCACTTTCTCCGGAATGATATCCACAGCTGTAACCCGGTTCTTCTGGGCCAGCAGAACTGCCAGGCTGAGCCCTACATAGCCTGTACCGGCAACGGCAATCTTTCTGTTCATATCTACTCTGCTCCTTAGTCCGGGACCGGACATGATCCGGCCCGCATGATCTTATTTATCGTTAAGCGAAATCTTCTGCAGCTGTATCGAAATCGAAATCGGATCCGGGCATTCATCTGTACCCCTGAACAGACATCGCAGGTATACA
Source organism: Eubacterium sp. UBA3782 (assembly GCA_002368795.1). GTDB lineage: Bacteria > Bacillota > Clostridia > Lachnospirales > Lachnospiraceae > Bilifractor. The sequence continues at coordinate 3,624 of DFFG01000015.1, read as the reverse complement.
GAATGACAGCCGCAGCCCCTCCGATCATACCTCATAGTAATCCTTGTACCACTCGGCAAAGGCACGAAGTCCAGTGCACAGATCAATGGACGGAGTAAAGCCGTAATCTCTCTGCAGTGCCTCGGAATCCGCATAGGTCACCGGTACGTCACCTGGCTGCATAGGCACCAGCTCACGGTGGGCTTCAAAATCAAAATCTTCCGGAAGTACGCCTGCACGGACCAGTTCTTCGGAGAGGATCTCCACGAAATCCATCAGATTCTCTGGCTGTCCGCCGCCGATATTATAGACTGCATAAGGCGGCAGAGGAAGACCATCCTCTCCTGTCTGTTTTTCGGGAGCCCCCTGCATGACCCGGAGGACACCCTCAACAATGTCATCCACATAGGTGAAATCGCGCCGGCAGTTTCCGTAATTGAATATTTTGATCGTCTCTCCTGCAAGCAGCTTATTGGTAAAGCCAAAGTAGGCCATATCCGGGCGGCCAGCCGGGCCGTATACGGTAAAGAAGCGGAGGCCGGTGGACGGAATGCTGTACAGCTTGGAGTAAGCATGCGCCAGCAGCTCATTGCTCTTCTTTGTGGCTGCATAGAGAGATACCGGATTATCCACCCGGTCATCGGTGCTGAAAGGAACCTTCGTGTTCCCGCCATACACGGAAGAGGAAGAGGCATAGACCAGATGCTCTACCCCGCATCTTCCGTCATCATAGGAATGACGGCATTCCTCCAGGATATTGTAGAAGCCGATCAGATTTGACTGGATATAGGCGTCCGGATTGGTTATGGAGTACCTCACTCCTGCCTGGGCTGCCAGATTCACTACAACAGCTGGCTGGAATTGTTCAAACACGGAATGCAGCAGCTCCCGGTCCGCAAGATCTCCCTCAACAAAAATATGCTTGACCGTCTGCTTCTCTTCTGCCGCCTTCCGGATCTGCTCCAGCCGGTGCCACTTCAGGGCAGGGTCATAATAATCGTTCATATTGTCAAAGGAAATGATCAGCCCCTCAGACAACTCCTTGATCAGACGGAGGACCAGATTTGCCCCGATAAACCCGGGGGATCCCGTCACCAGTATCGTTTTATTTTCAAGATTGACCTTTGCCTTCATGTCTATGACCTCTTCCTGCATATGCAAAAGCTCAAAAATTGCCCAATGTTCATTTACCAGACTGTTATTTTACAAGAAAACCCGCTTTCCGTAAATACTCATGTCAAAGACGGACAGTCTGCAAGTATCACAGCTGGATAATACAGCTGGATAATATGGATATATTAAGGCTGGCCAGTCCGCGTGTTGAGGCTGGACACTCTGCCGCTCAGAACCCGCTGCCATACAAAAACTTTGAAGGAAACAAAAAGGAATACGGTGCAGTAATAACAGCCAGCCACAGTGCTGTGTGCTTTGCCTGCTCCAGTGTCAAATGAATATTCCTTTTCAGGATCCACAGATCAGCAGAATAGATGATCACACCAGATACTGCTATTGCAGCAAGTATGATCAGAAACGCAAAGATATCTCCAAAGGGATCCATCATGATACAGGATGCTGTATCTGTATCTGCAAAATGGTCGTTAAAAAACGGAAGGATCAGAAGCGCCGCGCCTATGATATCCGCCCCAAAGCCGATCAGTCCGACTGGCAGGATCGTTCTCTTGATCACAGACGGATAATTCTCGACCTTCTGCCGCTTCAGAAGGATCCACAGGACGAGCAGATCGATGGCAAAATCTGCCGGGATGATGAAAAACCATAAAGGTGTCGGCAGTAGGATCATCATCCAGACGGGCAGAAGGATATTATAGAGACGGATCGTTTTTCTCGTATTTCCCGTGTTCAATTTCAAACCCTCCTGTGCATCTTCACGTCTGTTTCATTATCTTCTTTTTCTATATCTTCAGTCTCTATATCTTCTGTGTCTGTATCTTCTGTGTCTGTATCTTCTGTGTCTGTATCTTCTGTTTCTTGCTTCTCATGTTCTCAATCATCAACTTTACAGCCGCCGACTTTTCCCAGCCGATTCATTCCTGTATCCCAGTATATACCTCCCGGAGGAATTTGTCTTGTGTTAAGGAAAAGGGCCGGGAAGGAGCTTTATGCCTTCTTCCCGGCCCTCTATGGTATTCATTGACAGACCCTGTTTTATTTTGTGATCTTTACCGTCTTTGCCTCACTCCAGGCGCTGTAGTATTTCGTTGAACCGACTTTCATAAAGCTCTGGACATAGACTTTGTAAGTCTTTCCCTTTGTCAGTCCGGAAATCACCTTGCTGAGTGTCTTACTGCTGTTTACCGTGACCGTCTTTTTCGCAGACCCTGTGATCACACGCACACGGTAACCGGAAGCCTTGGCATTCTTTTTCCATTTGACGGTCAGCACCCTAGATGCCGTATTCTTTGCGCTGGTAATGGCAGTTCTTGAAACAGCGTAGTAAGATTTGATCACCGACCGATAGCTGGTATACGTTTTGCTTCCTACAGTCCGATAGGCATTAACATAATAGCTGTACTTCGTCCCATTAGTCTTCGCAGCTGTATCCGTCCAGCTGACGGTCGTGCCGCTGGTGGTGGTCTTCACCTTCTGGTAGGAACCGCTCCCTGCCTTTCGCCATATGTAATACCCGTGGGCTCCGCCCACCTTGCCCCAGGTCAGGGTAAGACCTTTCCCGGTCCGCTGATAGGTAAGCTTTGAGATCACCGGGGATTTGGGTACTATTATAAAAGTGAGCACCTTTGCGTTATGGACCCATGCTTCGGTTTCGATTAGTACCGACGCGGTACCGACTTTTTTATTATTGCGGTATGAGATATAGAAGAGATCCGATGGAATCGTCTTATTCCTGTATTTTACGACGACTTTTGGCGTAAGCTCCTTCCCCGTATAAGGCAGAGAGGTCTTTGCAAGGCTGAAGCTGCACTGATCAAAATAGTCTGCCCATTTTAAGAAAATATACGCGATCTCTTTGTTATTTTCATCAAGCGCATAGATACGGATATAGGTGTCATAGGTATAGGATGTCACTTTCAGGGGAAGCTGGCTGCCCGGGATAACCGCATCATAATACCGTCTCCTGCCCGCGCTGTCCTTTACGACCATGACCGGATTGCCCGTCTCCCAATCTTCATCATCTGTAAAATCAATGCTGACTTTTTTGATCGGGACCTCTGTTTCTTCACCGTTTTTATACTGCAGCAGCTTCAGTTCCAGCGTACTGGTCTGCCCTGCTACAGGAAAGAGAAATTTCTTTGCAGGAACCAGCCGATACAGTTCCGGGCATATCCTTCGGGACAGCACATGGCTTTTCTCTGCTCCGCCCGCCTTTGCCAGAATGGTGATCTCCAGCACGCATTCTTTGTCAAGATCTGCATCTGTACTGCAGGAAATCGTGTTTCCATTGATCGAGGCATGAGCTTTATCAGACAGATCCCCATCGATGCCTACCGGTGTGAAGCCTACTACTATATATTTAGTGGTTGATGTTCCTATCTTCCAGATAGGATGTTGTCCATCTTATTGCTTAAGCTGCTAGAATGATAGGGCAATTGGTCTGGCTAAGTGAAACCTGGACTTAGCGTCCGTGTGTGAGTCAGCCAGCCAGCCCTCATTCGCAGCGTTCGTTTT
>DFFG01000038.1 GCA_002368795.1 Eubacterium sp. UBA3782 | reverse complement strand
GACCGATCCTCCTAAAGAGGAACCGCCGCGGAAGCGGCGGCATTAGGAAGCACGTGTCTTCAGACATGTGTGGCTTCACACCGCATCTGGTTGTTGAGTACAAAGGAGCCCATGATAAACGGCGCCCCAAGCAGGATGACACGAAGATACCGGATCGTGTAGGGAAGGATCGTGGGCGTAGAGCCAAGCAGCAGGGACAGCGGCCGGATAAAGATCGTTCCAAACACGGCAAAAAGCAGACCCGTCGCCAAAACACAGAAAAAACCGGTTGCAGCCATACGGCCGGCATCCTCAAATTCTCCCGCCCCGAGCTGGCGGGAAAGGTAGTTCCCAGAACCATGTCCAAATAAAAAACTGACCGCCTGAAGAAACGCCATGGCCGAAAAAGCCACGCCCACCGCCGCGGAAGACTGGGTATCAATGCGCCCGACAAAGGCAGTATCCACCAGATTATAAAAGCTGGTCACAAGCATGCTGATGGTGGCCGGCACCGCCAGCTTCCGGATCAGCTCCGGGATCGGCGCCGTGGTTAAAAGCTCCACGCGAGCTTCAGCACTCTGCTTAGCCATAAGAAAAAATCCTTTCGTTAACTCAGATCGAAATGCCGGCAAAAGCCTTCCGCCCTGCCAAATAACACGTCTAAATCTGCACAGGCCTCCCGCAAAAAGAAGAGGCCTTAATGCCATCATGGCGCGGTTTGGATCAGATGTCAAGGGTGCGGAATCGTCCCAGTTGTATGCCCCAATTGTCTGCCATTTGGCTGATCAGCGGGCCTGTCCGGGATAGACCGCAGCGCTCCTTTTTGCTATAATTAATTATGAAATTGGTGGAGAAACCGGCCTGTTCTTGTGACTGATCTTTTGCGAGTATGGGCTGGTTTTTCTCCTTTGCGGAGGAAAGCAGCGCTTTAGGAGGAATGGGTTATGCAGTATGGTCTTATTCTTGTCTGTATTGGTCTGGTGCTGGTGTTTCTTTATGTGGAAAAAAATAAGCAGTATATCTCCGCTACGATTCTGAAGGGATTGGCGTCAGTGTGCTTTGTCTTGCTTGGGCTTCTTTGCAGCCCGGGGACGGGCACGGCGCGGATGATCGTGTATGGTCTGATCACCGGGGCTGTCGCCGATGTGTTGCTGAATCTCCGGTGGGTATTTCCGGCGAAGGGGCAGCTGATCTTTCTGGTCGGCATCGTGGTGTTTCTTGTAGGCCATATCCTGTATCTGGCGGCAGTGCTCCCTTTGTCGGACAGACCTGCCATCGGCCTGGGCGTTGGTCTTGTACTGACGGTCCTTTTGCTGAAATGGATCTTCCGGCAGATCACGGCAAAGCCGGCGTTTAAGATCTTTGGTGTGATCTATATCGGTGCGATTACTTTGCTCAACAGCGTGGCTTTTGACAATCTGCTTGTAAACCCGTCTGCGTTTAACGGGATCTTTGCCGTCGGTGCGCTGCTGTTTCTGGTGAGCGATGTTGTGCTGATCCTGAATATGTTTGGCAGTGAGTTCAAGCAGAGCCTGCGGATCACAAATATCAGCCTTTACTACATGGGGCAGCTTTTGATTGCTCTGAGTTTGCTGCAGCTGGCTGTATAGTAGATATGGCTGTATATTTTTGCTGGCCGCGCGGTAAGGCTGGCTGCATAGGAAAAACGACTGCGCATTCCTGCAGGCTGAGCAGCAAAGCTGACGGTGCATTCCTGCAGGTTGGGCAGTAAAACCGGCTGCGCGGTAAATATCGCTGCGCATAAAACCTGGCGTGCATAAAATCTGGCGTACATAAAACCTGCCGTGCGTAGAACCTGCCGTAAAAAAACAGGCCCTTCATAAAACTCACAGTACACAAAAAAAAGCCTGCCTGGAAGGAGGACGGCGAGGCAATGGAGATAAATACAAACATGACAGACAGCAAAGCTTTGATCCAGGATGCCATCCAATATATCCAGGAACTGTTTTGTAACGATGCCGGTGGGCATGATGCCTCGCACACCCTGCGGGTCTATCGGAATGCAATGATGATCGCCAAAAAAGAGGGCGGTGCAGACCTGGAGATCGTGGCGCTGGCGGCGCTGCTCCACGATGCGGACGACCACAAGCTGTTCCAGACGAAGGATAACGAAAATGCCCGACGGTTTCTGGCATCACATGCCGTGGCGCCGGAACGGGTGGATCAGATCATCCGTGATATCAATGCGGTATCTTTCAGCCAGAACCGCGGAAGACGTCCGGAAACACCAGAGGGCAGGATCGTCCAGGACGCGGACCGGCTGGATGCGATCGGAGCCGTAGGCATTGCCCGCACCTTCGCCTATGGCGGGGAGCACGGCAGAAGCCTGGACTCTTCGATCGGGCATTTTCATGAAAAACTGCTGCTTCTGAAGGACGAGATAAATACAGAAACCGCCCGGAGTCTGGCAGAGGAGCGGCATGCGTTTATGCTGGAATTTCTGGAAAAGTATCAGGAAGAGACGGGAGGCTTAAATGATGACAATTGATGAACTGCTGGAAAAGCCATACTGGATCATCGATATCCTGCCAAAGCAGGTACCAAAGGACAGCCCAGGGCAGTATTTCGCCATCGACGATTACTTCCGGAAGACCCAGCATGCACAGATCCGGCAGAAACACACCAACCTTGTCCTGAAGCTAAACTGTTACCTGGACATTTCCATGGAGAATGAGGTAAATCCGGATCCCGAGAGACTTGCAGAAGCCATACAGTCCCGCTATGTCTGCATCCTCATCGGAGATGCCATGATCCAGTCCGATCCCGAGGACACATACATGACCCTCTACCATCCGGATCCGGAGCTTCTGGCATTGGTAGAAAAACTGGCTGCAGCGGAAGGACTCTTCGTCTGGAAGGGATAACCAGACAAAAAGAACCGCCTGTAATTCCCTATTTGCAAGGATTACAGGCGGTTTTCTCTATGAAACCAGACCATTAGAACCGTCCCATTTGTCTGGTTTTAGTGCTCCAGGATGTGTTCCATTCCCTGGGAGAGGATCAGCCGGACGTGTTCGTCTGCCAGGCTGTAGTAGATGAGTTTGCCGTCCCGGCGGCTTTTTACCAGGCGGTTGTTTTTCAGGATCCTGAGCTGATGGGAGATGGCTGACTGGGTCATTTCGAGGCTGTCCGCTAGCTCGTTGACACACAGTTCGCTTCTCGAGAGGGATGACAGGATCCTTAGTCTTGTGGCGTCGCCGAAGGTCTTGAACAGATCCGCAAGTCCGTTCAGATCTTCGTCTTCCATTTCTGTTACATTATACAGGGTGTTTTCCAGTTCTTCTGTCATATAGTTCTCCGCTTTTTATTTGTATACGATAGAAGAGTTCCTATTCCGTTTTATTATACCATGCTGGCTTTTTGCGTCCAGCTGGTGTTTGTGCTTTTTTCTGCAGGTTGTTTTTTGCATCGCCTTGATTTGTTTTCAGGGGATGCGTGATCTCTTACAGATTTTTCACAAACAGGGCACGGATCGCGTTCAGGACGGCGACGATCATGACACCGACGTCGGAGATGATCGCTACCCACATGTTGGCGATTCCGAGTGCGCCGAGGATCAGGCAGAGCAGCTTGACGCCGAGGGCGAATACGATGTTCTGGTGTACGATGCCGATGCACTTTCTGGAGATCTTGATAGCCTTGGAGATCTTCATCGGATCATCATCCATCAGGACGACGTCGGCTGCTTCGATGGCTGCATCGGAACCCATGGCGCCCATAGCGATTCCGATATCGGCACGGGAAAGTACGGGTGCGTCGTTGATGCCGTCGCCGACGAAGGCCAGGCGGGCTTTTTCGCCTTTCTCCTCAAGCAGCTTCTCGACCCAGGTTACCTTGTCGGCCGGGAGCAGTCCGGCGTGGTATTCGTCTACGCCGACTTCTTTTGCTACGTTCGCAGCTACGGATTCTGCGTCGCCGGTCAGCATGACGGTCTTGGTCACGCCGGCAGCCTTCAGCTGCTTCATGGCTTCCTTGGAGTTCTCTTTCAGCTCGTCGGAGATAACGATGTGTCCGGCATACTGTCCGTCGATGGCGATGTGTACGATGGTGCCCACATGGTGGCAGTCATGGTACGGGATACCCAGACGGGTCATCAGCTTGGTATTGCCGGCAGCGACTTCTCTGCCGTCGACCTTGCCGACGATGCCGTGGCCGCTGATCTCCTGTACATCGGTGACCTTGGACTGGTCGATGTACTTGCCGTAGGCCTTCTTCAGGCTCAGGCTGATCGGATGAGAGGAGTTGGCTTCGATGTAGGCAGCGTAGTACAGCAGTTCTTCCTCGGGGATCGGGCTGTGATGGACGGCGGTCACCTCGAAGTTGCCCTTGGTGATGGTGCCGGTCTTATCGAAGACAACATACTTGACCTCGGAGAGGGTCTCCAGGTAGTTGGAGCCTTTGACCAGGACACCCTGGTTGCTGGCGCCGCCAAGGCCTGCAAAGAAGCTCAGCGGGATACTAATTACAACTGCGCAGGGGCAGCTGATGACCAGGAAGGTACATGCACGGTAGATCCACTCTGCCAGGTTTGCCGGTCTGCCCATGACCATCAGCACGATGGGCGGGATGATCGCCAGCGCAAGGGCTGCGTAGCAGACGAGCGGTGTATAGTACTTGGCAAATTTGGAGATAAAGTTCTCGGATTTGGATTTCCGGGACGCGGCGTTCTCAACCAGATCCAGGATCTTGGAGGCGGTGGACTCGTCAAACTCGGTGGTCGTGCGGATCTTCAGCACGCCGGTCATGTTGATGCAGCCGCTCAGCACGCTGTGGTCGACGGAAACGTCACGCGGGACGCTCTCGCCGGTCAGGGCAGCAGTATTCAGCGAGGAGGTACCCTCTACGACAACACCATCCAGCGGGATCTTCTCACCGGGCTGTACGACGATGATGGAGCCGATCTCGACCTCATCGGGATCTACGCGGACCAGCTGACCGTCCTGCTCGATGTTGGCGTAATCCGGACGGATATCCATCAGGTCGCTGATGTTCTTACGGGACTTGCCGACGGCATAGCTCTGGAAAAGCTCGCCCACCTGGTACAGCAGCATAACGGCAACTGCCTCGAGGTAGTCGTCATCGCCGCCGTGGAAGGCATTGTAAATGCCGACACCGATGGCGCCGATGGTCGCGACGGTCATCAGGAAGCTCTCGTCAAAGACCTGCTTGTTCAGGATGCCGTGCCATGCCTTTTTGAGGATATCGTAGCCAACGATCAGATAGGGAACCATGTACAGGATCAGCTTCGCATACCAGGGCATGGAAAGGAAGTGATCGGCCAGGTGGATCAGAACAACACAGATCGCAGCGGTAATAATGCGGAAAAGCAGATTTTTCTGTTTTTTATTCATTTCCCTCACCTAAATAAAGTCATTCAGAAAAACGAAAAACTGTCGATAGTTACAGAGGACCGACGGGCCCTTCATCATGATAAAAGCGGAGATATGTGCGGCCAGGCACAGCCTGTGCGTCCATGTCTCCGCCTATCGATCTTTATAAGATAAAACTTCCTGTCAGAGGATCAGATGAAGACCTCGCAGTCCTCCTCGACCTTCTTGCAGTTTGCACGAACCTCAGGCATAACAGCTGCGGGATCAGCACCCTCTTCGAACTCGACCTTCATCTTCAGGGTCATGAAGGAAACGGTAGCGTCCTTAACACCAGCGGTGTTCTTTGCAGCCTCCTGCATCTTCTCGGCACATGCAGCACAGTCAACATCGATCTTGTAAGATTTTTTCATAGCGGATTTGTCCTTTCAGATAATAGTAGTAAAAGTCTGATTGATTGACCGGAAACAAATGAACGATTATTCATGTGTTCATCTGTTTACAATTTTACCATGCCTGCGTACAAAGTCAATAGATTTTCCGATATCGTGATTCCAATCTGTTATAGGAGGGCGATAATTGGGCGGCGTGCCCGAAAAAGTGGTAAAAAGCCCTTAACTGATTGACAGATAAAAAGCGGAGTGTTACGCTTTAGCTAAACTGCAGGTAGTATTCTTTTTTTTCAGTAGACAGAACCGGCAGAATGAACGGGTCTGTTTGAAAAGTAGAAGTGCCTGCGGCATGTACCGCAGATCTGCGCTTTTGCGTGCTGCGGATGAAAACCGCCGATGGCGGCATATATCATATCTGGGAGAGTTCCCCCTTTCGGGATGAAAAAGGAAACCGGTGAAAATCCGGTACGAACCCGTCACTGTAACAGGGAGCCTGTCCGCACGGCGCATGATGCGCCAGTCACTGGGAGACCGGGAAGACGCGGAGAGGCGGTGAACTGAAGTCAGGAGACTTGCTCTCGCCAGCCGATAAACATTCTTCGGGTCATAAGAAATGTTTTATTTTTGTGCTGCAAAAGGGCAAAATCTGCCCGTCTGCATTTCTTTTTGGCACCCGCGGAATGTGACATTCGGATCACAGACGCCTGCACAAGGCGGAATAGTTTATGGCCAGGATCCGGATCCGAAAGGGCAAAAAAGCCCTGCCGATGGATCTCTGGCAATGCAATACGCGGGAAAGGCTTGAAGATGGAATTAAAACAGTTGCAGTATTTTGCGGCCAGCGTAGAGTGCGGGAGCTTTAAGCGGGCAGCGGAAAAGCTTTATACCACCCAGCCCAATGTGAGCAAGACGATCAAGGCGCTGGAAAATGAGCTGCAGGTCCGTCTCCTGGACCGGCGGGCTCACGGAGTGGTCCTGACCAGGGCGGGGGAAGAGGTGTACCGCTACACCTGTGCCATGATGCCATATATGGATAAGATCCGTGCAGTTGCCGAAACGGCGGAAAAAGAAGCCGTACTCTGACAGGCTGCATTAAAAAAGAAGGCCATGTGCGGGTGACTGCGCAGATGGAGTTTTATGCCTCCGCCGGAAGAAAAACTGCGGCGCAGTTTTGCGGATACAGAAAATAAGAAACAAATGATTTACCCCGGCATTTTGTCGGGGTATTGTTGCGCGATATGGCTGTATCGCTGCAGCTGCTCTGGGAAATACTTCCCCTGGCAGAAAAAAATAATCCTGCGAAAATCAGTGCAGGAAAACGTGGGAGACGAAGATGGGAGAGAACAGAAAGAGAAGCGTTGTGCAGGGCGGACAGGATCTGACAGAAGGGCCGATCGGTAAAAAGGTCTTTTTATTTGCGCTTCCCCTGTTCGGAAGCAGCCTGGTCCAGCAGCTTTACAATACCGTTGACCTGATGTTTGTAGGCAACATTCTGGGTAAAGAGGCATCTGCGGCTGTCGGTGCCGGAGGACTCCTGATCACCTGCGTACTGGGCCTCTTTACCGGCCTTTCCGTAGGCGTGGGTGTTGTCGCTGCCGGCCATTACGGGTCAAAAAATTACAATGCGCTAAAGCGGACGATCCACACCGCAGCCGGCGTCTCGGCGGCCGGATCTGTCGTGCTGATCATTCTTGGCTGGCTGCTGACGCCGCTCTTGCTGCGGCTTTTAAATACGCCGGACACCATCATGGAGATGGCCATCACTTACATGCGGATCTATTTCCTGAGCCTGTTTTCCATCGTATCCTATAATATGAGTGCCGGTATCCTGCGGGCCCTGGGCAATTCCCGCTCCCCGCTGCTCTACCAGCTCCTCGGCGGCTTTGCCAATGTTTTTGGCAACACGCTGTTTATCTATGTGCTGCAGATGGGCGTGGCCGGTGCGGCCATGGCGACCATGCTGTCCCAGTCAGTCGCGGCCCTGCTGACTGTCGCGCACCTCTTCCGCCTGCCGGATGAGTACCGCCTGCGGATCGCTGACATCCGGATCAGCGGCAGCGAGCTGAAAAGGATCCTGACCATCGGCATCCCTGCCGCCGTGCAGGCGATGGTCATTACCTTCTCCAATATCATCGTCCAGTCCCAGATCAACAGCCTGGGCGTAGACAGCATCGCGGCATTTACTGTGTACTTCAAGGTGGAAAACTTTATCTACCTGCCCATCATGTCCATGGGCCAGGCCAACACCACCTTCTTTTCCCAGAACCTGGGTGCAGGCAAGACAGACCGGGCCATTCAGGGAACCCGGACGACCCTAATCGGCGGATCTGCGCTGATCATTGCCATGCAGATCATCATGCTGATCTTCTCCAGAGGGTTCCTGCGGCTCTTTACGGCCGATCCGGTGGTGATCGATCTGGGCTCGCAGATCATGCACAGGACCTTCCCCTTCTACTTCCTGTACGTATTCATTGAGGTCCTCTCGGCAGCCCTCCGCGGAGCCGGCTGGTCCTTCTCGTCCATGTGCATCATCCTGGTCAACATGTGCGGCGTGCGTCTGCTGACCCTGCTTGTGGTCATGCGGACCATCCATACCGCCCAGGGCGTTGCCATCGTGTACCCGGTCACCTGGGCCTGCGCCGTGCTCTGCCTGATGGTCTACTATCAGCTGAACAAGAAAAAGCTGCCCGGATACCAGGCAGCTCAGTAATTGATATATTGAATAAAAAAGAGGCAGTGCATTCATACGGCCCAGGCATCCCCTGTTTTCGGCCTGTGTCTGCATTGCCTTTTCCTGTATCCGGACAGCTGCATCCAGAAGGCTATATCCAGACAGTTATATCCATACAGCTGCATCTAGGTGGCTGTATCCCGGTGGCTGTACCCCGGCCGCTGTATCCAGACGACTATATCCAGACCACAGGCTCCAAGAACCGCCGTTCCTAGCTGTGGGCGTGACCTCCTGCCTGGCTGTGGCCGGCATGGTTGTGGCCGCCCTTTTTCAGCAGCGGATGGGTATAGCGCTTTTTGCCGATGGTGGCCTCGTCATAGTGGATCGCTCCGCAGCGCATGCAGCCCATGCACAGCGTGCATTCATCCTTGATCCAGGTCGGTACACCGTCGATCAGCCGGATCGAATGATAGGGGCAGCGGGTGGCGCAGATCCCGCAGCTGACACACTGGTCATCCACGTGGAAATGGCTGGTATGGCACATATCCAGATAAGCAGAATATTTTGCCTCGGCATCCTTGTATCCTGGCTCGCAGAAGGCCGGGTTCTTTTCTTTTGCATCAATGCGGCGCGCGATCTCTTTCAGCAGCTCCTCGGCCCGCTCATATACGGCGTCCCGCTCCTCCTCCGGGAGAATGACATGTTCGATGACATTGTTTTCCGGCATCGGGACAGCATAAAAGGCGTCGAGCTCAAGTCCCGCTTCCGAAAGAAGAGAGGCAAAATGCACTGCGGCGTTTCCCCAGTGATCGGAGTAGGTGAGGACAAGGTAAAGATAGGCAGGCTGCCGGTCAAAGCGGAGCTGCCGGAAAAAATCGGCGGCAAGCTTTGGGATCCCGCCATTGCAGACCGGGCAGGCAAAGCCCACGCTTTCCCCTTCCTCGAGGGAGAAGGAAAACTCTCCCTTATCCATGCACGCCATAATATCCGTCAGCGCGCAGCAGTCCCCCAGCACAGAGGCGGCTGCATAGGAATTTCCGGTTCCGGAATAATAAAAAAACATGATTGGTTCCCCTTTCGGACACTCTATACGTTCAACATAAAAGAAGACAGACGGCGGGTAAAGGAGAAAAAAGAGATATAACGAACAGGCATACAAAACCTATACGAAATGTGCCGGCTGCATGCACGGAAGGCATGGAACCGATGGACGGCACGTGGTTCAAGAACGCCTCGGCGTTCT
>DFFG01000037.1:747-18208 GCA_002368795.1 Eubacterium sp. UBA3782 | reverse complement strand
GTCTTCAGACATGTGTGGCTTCACGGATTATTTTAATTATACAGATAAGGTATGCATCGTAACCGGTTCTGCCAGCGGCATGGGACTGGCCACAACAAAGATGCTGGTGGATTACTGCGATACCACACTCAAAAAGCTCGGCCTCAAGAAAGAGCGCACCAACATTTCCGCGACCAACCCGCTGATCCTCTATATGGCAAAGAAGGCAATGCAGAAGGGATAAGGGGCGTGTGCTGTCTGCCCTGTCGGTTGGTTTATATAGAACATAAAGAGCTGCCGCACAATTGGTTGTACGGCAGCTCTTTGTTTTGTCAGCTATTGTGTCCGGCGCAAGTCTTACAGATCCTTACCGGTCAGGAGCTTGTAGGCCTCGAGGTATTTCTCGATGGTCTTGTCAATGACATCCTGGGGAAGATCGTAGTCGCTGTCCGGGTTTGCCTTCAGCCAGTCACGGACAAACTGCTTGTCGAAGGAGGGCTGGCTGTGGCCTGCCTCATAGCCTTCAACGGGCCAGAAACGGCTGCTGTCCGGTGTGAGCATCTCGTCTGCCAGAACGACGTTGCCCGTCTCGTCCAGACCAAACTCAAACTTGGTGTCGGCAATGATGATGCCTCTCTCCAGCGCGTACTCGGCGCATTCCTCGTAGAGGCGGATGGTGCTGTCGCGGAGAACGGAAGCATAGTACTCGCCGTGGCCGGGATACAGCTTTTCGAGGATCTCTACGCTCTTTTCAAAGCTGATGTTCTCGTCGTGATCGCCGATCTCAGCCTTTGTGCTGGGGGTATAGATGGGGGTCGGGAGCTTGCTGCACTCCTTCAGGCCTTCCGGCAGATCGATGCCGCAGACCTTGCCGGTCTTCTGATAGCTGGCCCAGCCGCTTCCGGTGATGTAGCCGCGGACGATGCACTCGATGGGGAGCATGGTCAGCTTTTTGCAGAGCATGCTGTTGCCGTCGAACTGCTCCTGGCGGAAGTATTCCGGCATGTCGTTGACATCTACGCTGACCATATGGTTCGGGATGATGTCGCTGGTGTAGTCAAACCAGAACCGGGACATCTGGGTGAGGACAGTTCCTTTTTTGGAGACCTTGTTTTTCAGAATCACGTCAAACGCGGAGATTCGGTCTGTGGCAACCATGATCAGGTTGTCGCCGATGTCATAGATCTCGCGTACTTTGCCTTCTTTGATGGGCTGGTATTCCTTCATATGTCTTTCCTCCTGAGAAAAGTAAGACCCGGCATCCGGCAGCGGGGCGGGCATTCGTGTGGTGTGGGTGCGGCTTAGCGCAGGCTGCCTCACGTTTGCGGTGCGGCAGAGCAGCGGCATTGCCCCTTGCATTTTATGCAAATATAGTATAAAAAATATCTGGGAATAACAAGATAAAAAATGCTACAAGTTTGTGAACATTTCCCCGGATTCTCCGGCACGTTCTCCATAAAACGGGTGAGTATATGAGTATAAAAGCCGTGTATTTTGACTTTGACAATACACTGTACGATTATGACGGCTGCCACAGGACGGCCATCGCGGCCGTACATGATTACTGTGCGCTCCAGTTTGGCATGACACGTGAGGCGGCCGCAGAGCAGATCGAGACGGCGCGGCGGGAGCTGATGGCGGATATGGGCTGGCGCTCTGCCGCTTCCCACAGCCGTGTCATACGTTTTCGCCGGTTTCTGGTGAGCCAGGGCCTGCCGGTCTTTCCCTATACGACATTGCTGACGGATCTGTACTGGAACACCTTCCTGGCGGAAATGCAGCCGGAGGAGGGCATCGTCCCATTGCTTCTTGCCCTAAAGCGCGAGGGATACTTTGTGGCTGCCGCCACGAACATGACAACGCTGGATCAGTACCGAAAGGCGGACAGGATCGGGATCGGTCGGTTCCTCGAGGACATGATCACCAGCGAGGAGGCGGGCACGGAAAAGCCGGATCCGGCCTTCTTTGCCTATGTCTGCAGGGCCCATGGCTATGCTCCGGAGGAGTGCGCTTTTATCGGAGACAATTACCGGTTGGACTACCTGGGAGCGGAGGCTGCCGGGATGCACGGGATCCTGTACTGCACGCCGAAGCTGGAGGCTGCCGGGTACCGGCCCGGGGAGGAATGCCGCATGATCACCGATTACCGGGAGATCGAAAAGAATCTGGCGCTCCTGAAAAATTTAGAGAAGTAAAAGTAAGTGAAGAAAGAGAAATACCTGCGCGGAATGGAAGAAACAACATCAAAGGCGAGACTCATAAAATACCGGTTCCGCTGGAACAAAGAAAAGCTGGTGCGGACAGCTGTTGTGGCTGTCCTTTTGATTGTGCTTATGGCAGCCGCAGGGCTTGGTCTGCCGGCTGCAGCAGCGGCAGCTGTCCTGTACGCCCTGACGGAATGGGCGGACATCCGCCTGAACCGTCGGTTTGATCTGTTATGGACGGTTCTTTTGTACCTGACAGGCGCCATTTTTGCAGAGAAGTGCGTGCAGCATGTGATCCTAGACGCAGAAAATTATGCAAAGACGGACCGTGCAGAGCATGTGCTGAACATCCTGCTGATCCTTGCGCTGTATCTGCTCGTCCATGTGGTCACGGCAAGCCCGAGGATAACGGTCCTTATCGTCCATACCTTCTGCATGCTGGCAGCCTTTACCGACTATTTTGTCTATCAGGCCCGTCAGAATGAGATCGTGCTGAGCGACATTGCAGCCGCGCAGACAGGTTTTTCAGTGTTGGGTACCTACCATCTTGCACTGCACGACCGGGGAGCGGCAGCAATCGCCTTTTCCCTGCCTTTTCTGCTGCTGGCATGGAAGCTGAACATCCGCATCCGGCGGAAAAACCTGTCCAGGATTGCCGCGCTGGCGGCGGCGCTGATCTGCGGGACCTTGCTTCAGGTGAAGACCTCGGGCTATGAGACCCAGACCTGGGAGCAAAAAGGGGCATCCCAGAACGGATTTCTGCTGAATTTTGCCCTGAGTATCCGGGACAGCATCATCCTGCCGCCGGAGGGGTATTCAGAGGAGGCCATCGAGGAGCTGGAGAAGGCGTATGGCGGCGATGCCGGAGAGGAGACCCGGCTTGTATCCGCGGGCGGCAAGGAGCCGACGATCATCGTGATCATGAACGAATCTCTGGCAGATCTCAGTATTCTGGGCGAGCTGCACACCAATGACGAGGTCCTCCCCTTTATCTCCTCCATGCATGATAACACGGTAAAGGGCTCCGCCCTTGCCTCGGTTTTTGGAGCGAAGACGCCCAATTCCGAATGGGAATTTATGAGCGGCGGGAGCATGGCTTTTCTGCCGGCCGGCTCGGTCGTCTACCAGCAGTTTCTGGATGAGAAGCCCTGGACGATCACCGATACGCTGAAGGCGCGCGATTATACAACCGTAGCCATGCACCCCTATTATGCTTCCGGATGGAGCCGGAATGTGGTCTATCCGGCCATGGGATTTGGAGAGACCTATTTCCTGGAGGATGGCTATTTCGACGAGACAAAGATCCTGCGGAAGTACATCACCGATGAGGAGCTGTATAACGGGATCATCCGCCGCTTTGAGGAGAAGGAAAAGGGAGAGAAGCTGTTTTGCCTGGCAGTGACCATGCAGAACCATGGCGGCTACAATGATCAGTGGCCGGGCTTTGTCGACAGGATCACCGCCGAACCGGGGATCTACGACGATGTCAACCAGTACCTGACCCTTGCCAGGACCAGCGATGACGCCGTGCGGGGCCTGATCCGGTATTTTGAGCAGGTGGACGAGCCTGTGGAGATCGTTCTGTTTGGCGATCATCAGCCCAGCCTGAACGAGGTCTTTTACCGGCAGCTGAACCAGCGGGGCATGAGCGGACTGACCATGGACGAGCTGGAGGATTTCTATACCGTTCCCTTCTTTATCTGGACCAACTACGACACCCAGGCGGTCTCCTTTGACCGGATCAGCCTGAACTATCTGCCGGTGCTGACGCTGCAGCGTGCAGGCATCCCCCTGCCGCCATCCGTCCGCTTCCTCGCGGAGATGATGACGGAGATCCCCTCCATCAACAGCAGAGGGTATTTCTCAAAAAGCAGAGGCTGCCACCTGCATCTGGATGAGGCGGAGGGCAGCGAGGCCGAGTGGATCCGCCGATACCGGATCCTGCAGTACAACATGCTGTTTGAAGGCGAGGACAGAAGCGAGATCCTCTTTCCCAAGGCGGACGGAACGAAAGCACAAGAGCAGTGACCGCCCATGCCGCATAGGCTGCGCAGTACGGTATGCAGCCCTGCAGTGCGGCTTCTGAAATAAAAAGCTGCTGTATAAACAAAAACGCTATATAAACCCAAAACGCACAGAAAACATCCTGGATGGAACAGATGCAGGATTGTATATATGCAAAAAAACTCCGGTGGGAAATTCCCGCCGGAGTTTTTTGTCTGCAGCCGCTTAGCTTAAGCTTCTGCCGATTATTTCATTTCGATGATCTTCTGGTAGCGGTCGACCTCTTCCTTGATCGTCTTGCTCATGAGAAGCAGGCAGATCAGGTTCGGTACTGCCATCAGGGCGTTCATGATATCGGAGATGTTCCACACCAGATCCAGAGTCTGGGTCGCACCGAAGTAAACAACCAGGGAGAAGAGGATACGGTAGACCATGATCACCGTATGGTTCTTTGCGATAAACTCAAAGCATTTCTCACCCTGATACTCCCAGCCGATGATGGTGGAGTAGGCGAAGAGCACGACGCCGACAGAGACCAGGATCTTGCCGACCGGACCGAGCGCAGTTTCGAAGGCTGCCATGGTAAGGGCAACACCCTTGAGCGGTGTGCCATCTGCACCGGAAGCGCCCAGCATGCCGGAGGAGGCGATGGTCAGACCGGTGATCGAGCAGACAACGATGGTATCAAAGAAGGTGCCGGTCATGCTGATGTAGCCCTGCTTGACGGCATCCTCGGTGGTGGAAGCGGATGCGGCAATGGCTGCAGAGCCAAGACCTGCCTCATTGGAGAAGACGCCGCGGGCAACACCGTAGCGCATGGCATTCATCATAGAGGCGGTGACTGCGCCGAGAACGCCGCCGCCGACTGCCTTCGGGTTGAAGGCCATCACAAAGATCTGGTACAGACCGGTGGGCAGGTTGCGGAAGTTGATGATGATGACGATGAGACCGGCGATGACATAGAAGACAGCCATTGTCGGAACGACGACAGAGGACACCCTGGAGATGCTCTGGATACCGCCGACGACGACCAGAAGGGTCAGCGCGGTCAGAATGACGCCGGTGATCCAGGTCGGGATGGCAAAGGTCTCCTGGATGGCCCCTGCGATGGAGTTCGCCTGGGACAGGTTGCCGATACCAAAGGATGCCAGGGTTCCGAACAGAGCAAACAGGAAGCCCATGACAAGGCCGAACTGCTTATTCTTGAAACCATTTTTCATCGTGTACATCGGTCCGCCGGCCATCTCGCCCTTGGCGTTGGTCTCACGGAACCTGAAGGCCAGCATACACTCGGCGAATTTGGTGGTCAGACCAAAGGCTGCGGAGATCCACATCCAGACCAGAGCGCCGGGGCCGCCGGAGAACATGGCCGTTGCCACGCCGACGATATTTCCGGTACCGATGGTGGCAGCCAGGGTGGTCATCAGTGCGGAGAAGGGCGATACATCGCCGTCAGCCTGCGATTTCTGACGGGCTTCCTTGCTGAGAACAGTCTTCAGGGCATAGCCCAGGTTTCTCCAGGGCCGAAAGCCCAGGTATACGGTAAGAAAGATGCCGGTACCGACCAGCAGTACCAGCATGACCGGACCCCAGACAAAATCGTCTATCGTGCCGATCAGTTTGCTGAATGCTTCCATAATTTCCCTCCAGAAAACATAAAAAAATAAAACAGGCAGATACCCTGAAAAAAGATGAATGCCTGTCGATGTTTACTATATAACCACTTTTCTCTGGTTACGTCAATAAAATCTTCGGTTTTTCCATCGCTAAAAGCGCAATTAAGGGTGCACAACAGGCGTAAAAAAGGCGGAAACCGTAAAAATTACGGTTTCCACCAAAAAACATGCGGTAATCGTTTGAAAGGGGCTATTTATTAGGAGAGTTTCAGATCGCCGTCCTTTATCCACCCCAGACGGCGGCAGCCCATGTTGATCAGCGGAGCGAGTACGGCCGGAAGGACAAAGCAGATCAGGAACAGACCGGCCCAGTCCATGGCAGTGATTCCGGTCTTTGTGCCGGCCTCGATGTCTGCCAGCCAGCCCTGGAAGATGCCGATCTGGCCGCAGAAGCCGCAGGTGCCCATGCCGGAATTGATGGCGGCGCCGTTCATCTGCAGGCGGAACAGGCAGGTGGCCAGGGGGCCGGTGATGGCGGAGGCCAGCGTGGGTCCGATCCAGATCCGGGGATTTTTGATGATGTTGGGCATCTGCAGCATGGAGGTGCCGATGCCCTGGGAGACCAGGCCGCCCCAGCCGTTTTCGCGGAAGGACATGACGGCGAACCCGACCATCTGGGCACAGCAGCCGGCGACGGCAGCACCTCCGGCAAGTCCGGTCAGTCCAAGGGCTGCACAGATAGCAGCCGATGAGATTGGCAGGGTCAGGGCAATGCCCACGACCACGGAGACCAGGATCCCCATCAGGAAGGGCTGAAGCTCGGTGGCCCACATGATGATGCTGCCGACACCCGAGGCCAGGCGGCCGAGCGCCGGGGCAAACAGGGCGGAGAGCAGAACGCCGACACCGATGGTGACAAGAGGTGTGACCAGGATGTCGACCCGTGTCTCTTTTGAGATCAGCTTGCCGGCCTCTGCCGTGATGATGGCCACGAACAGGACGGCCAGGGGACCGCCGGCGCCGCCAAGGGCATTAGAGGCAAAGCCTACGGTGATCAGGGAAAAGAGGACCAGCGGCGGTGCCTGCAGGGCATAGCCGATGGCTGCAGCCATGGCCGGTCCGCTCATCGCCATGGCCAGGCCGCCGACCGTGTATTCAATGCCGGAGACCGTCGCCACAGGTGTGGTCAGAAACGGGATGTGGAACAGGGTTCCCAGAGTGTTGATGATCGTGCCGATCAGCAGGGAGCAGAAAAGACCCTGCGCCATGGCGCCAAGGGCATCAATTCCGTAGCGCTTCAGAGAGATCTCTACATTTTTCTTTTTCAGAAAGGCTTTAAAGCTTTCCATTGCCATTCTCCTTGTTGCTTCTATTTAAAAATGGAGCTGCCGCCGCGTCGGTTTTCTGCCGGCAGGGTATGGGCTGTGGGTCTGTCCGGCGGCAGACCCCTGGTGCCAGACAGGTACAGGATGGGTGCCGAGGACTGTAACTTTAGGCAGTATAATACCACGTTCGCACAGAATTGTCCTATAAAAAAACATGCTTTTGCGGGCCGAATCCTTGTGAAAAAACACAGGAGATACCGTTTTAAGTACGTTTAAAGTATGGCTTTAGGTGCTTTTAAGTCTGCACGGGTATCCTTACCACAAGACCAGGGAGCAAGAAAGAAAAGGTTTCTGTTTCACGATTGCTGCGGCAGTGCCGTTGAGACGTTTCCCATATCCCCTGGCATGAAAGAGAAATACCCGGGAGAGATGCATCTCCCGCAAAGGGCAGAATGCCCGGAAAGGAGATAGAGATGAAGACGACGATCCTGATCCCGGCTTACCGGCCGGAAGAAAAGGTCCTGGCGCTGGCGGACGGCCTGAAGGAACAGCTTCATGGCGAGGCAGACTGCCATATCCTGGTGGTCGACGATGGCAGCGGCAGAGAATTTGCACATATTTTTGATCAGCTGGAGGAAAAGGGCTGCGAGGTCCTGCACTGTGCGGCAAACGGCGGCAAGGGGGCGGCATTGAAAAAGGGGATCGCCCGCATCCGCACCGCCCGGCCGGATACCGACTATATCATTACCGCCGACTGTGACGGACAGCACCGGCCGGAGGATATCGCAGGGCTGATGCGGGAGGCTTCTGCATATACCGGGAGCCAGGCGCCGCTGATCCTGGGCGTCCGGGATTTTCAGCTGCCGGATGTCCCAAAGCGCTCGCGTTATGGCAATGCCATATCTTCCCTTTATTTTCTGCTTTCTACCGGGAAGAAATGCCCGGATACCCAGACAGGCCTGCGGGCGATCCCTTCCGCGCTGTTTTCCCTCGCGGAGCAGACGGAGGGAGAGCGGTATGAATACGAGATGAATTTCCTGTCAGCTGCGGCAAGGGAGGTACCCTTACGCTTCCGGGAGATCCGGACCGTCTACGAGGATGGAAACCGCTGCTCTCACTTTCGTCCGGTCGCCGATTCGCTCCGGATCTTCCGCACGCCCCTGCGGTTTGCAGCCAGTTCGCTCCTGTCGGCCGGCGCGGATCTGCTGCTGTTTTCACTGCTGGTAACGGCTGGAACAGGGGCAGGCATGATCCTGGCAGCGACGGTGGCAGCCAGACTGGTGTCAGGCGGACTGAACTTCCTGCTGAACCGGAGGTGGTCCTTTAAGGCGCAGGGAGCGGACCGCGGCTCTGCTGCGGGACAGGGGATCCGCTATTTCATCCTTTTTTGCGGGATCATGTTCTGCAGCTGGTTCTTTGTCACTGCATTTCAAAGCCTGCCGATCCCGCTGACAGCGGTGAAAGCCCTGGTAGATGTGGATCTGGCCGTGGCAAGCTACTATCTGCAGCAGAGGTGGGTGTTTCGGGAAAGAAAAAGTCTTCCGCATTTTACGACCGCGGAAGCAGGAGGTGTGATATGAGAAAAAAACGGCCGGTCTTCGGTATGATATATGGAGTCGTCCTTACGGCCGCCGCCAGCTTTGTGCTGCTGGATACCTTTGTGATCCCGAAAGCCCAGACGGCGGCGGCAGCGGAGCTGTCCAGCGAGGAGCTTTTTGCCAGCGCCACAGCGGCACTGTCTGCTTCTGGCACGGAGGACAATGGAACAGAGACAGATGGGGTGAATTATATCCCCCATGGAAGCGCCGCCCTGCAGGAGGGGCAGAGCACAGAAGCGGCTGCGGAGGCTGCCGCTGAGATAAGTGCAGCTACATCCGCTGCATCCGCGGGTGCGGCAGGTGATACGACGGCAGAAGATAGTATGGCAGGAGAAAACGAGGCGCTGTCTGCTGCATCGGCCGCAGAGACAACAGCGGCAGCACAGGCAGGGGAGAATGCTTCAGACAGCGCGGCGGAGCCGGTGGTCACATCTTCCTCCTATTCCGACGAAAATATTTCCGTCACGATCACCGAGGAGACCATCGCCGGCACCCAGGTGTATATCGCCGATGTGCAGCTATCCAGCGCATCTTATCTCCAGACAGCCTTTGCCGAGGATACTTTTGGAAGAAACATCAAGGAGACTACCTCGGACATGGCAGAGAGAAATGACGCCATCCTGGCGATAAACGGCGACTATTATGGATTCCGGGATTACGGCTACGTGATCCGCAACGGCGTTTTGTACCGGGACACCTCCGGCGACAGTGAGGATCTGGTCATCTATGCGGACGGCACCTTTGCCATAGCGGATGAGTCAGAAACGACAGCCCAGGAGCTCCTTTCGTCAGGTGCCTGGCAGGTCCTGTCCTTTGGGCCGGCTCTGGTGGAGGACGGAGAGATCTCCGTCAGCATCGGCGAGGAGGTGGATCAGGCGATGAATTCCAATCCGAGAACAGCGATTGGCATGATCTCACCTCTGCACTACGTGATCGTCGTCTCCGACGGCCGGACAGAGGAGAGCGAAGGACTGACGCTTTACGAGCTGGCGGAGGTCCTGCAGGAGCAGGGCTGCACGGTCGGCTATAATCTGGATGGCGGCGGCTCCACGACCCTGTATTTTATGGGGGAGATTATCAACAATCCTGCCGGCGGCAGGAGCGGAAGCAGTGAAAGGAAGGTGAGCGATATTGTATACATCGGCTATTGAGAATAAAAGACAGCTGGATGCGAAGAAAACATTTTATGTGGTGATGCCGGGCAGCAGTGCGGAAGATGCCCCAAATGCCCAAAATGCCAGAAGCCGGGCACAGCCAGACCAAAACATGGGGAGCCTCAGCTTCCCTGACGGAGCTAAGGAGAATGCAGAGAGCGCCAGGCGCCGTTCGCAGGCGGCCGGCAGCGCCCGCAGGGCCGACACGGCAGGTGCTGCAGGGGCCGCAAGAGATGCAGGTGCTGCAAGGACTGCAGGTGCTGCAGGTGCCGCAAAGACCGACGGTGCCGTACTGCGGAGAAGGTATCTTGGTGCGGCAGTGTTTATCCTGATCTTCTCCCGGATCTATAACTACTTTGGGCACGGTGTGGCCTCGGCTTACATGGATACCGCATGGCTGATCCCTCTTTGCTGCTTCCTCTGGTATCTGGCTCTCCTTTTTGCCCGGAGAAGGACCGGGACGATTTCCGCCAATGCCCTTGCCGCAGGCTGTGCCACTATGACCTGCGGCTTCCTGCTGCAGGGTATTCTGGAGATCGCCGGGACGGCATCCCCGTACCTGCCGGCATTTTTCTGGATCGGCGGCATTCTGCTTGCCGGCGGCATTGCAGCTGCGCTGATCGGCTGGATCCGGATCCGATAAAGACAGAAGCCGATTAAATTTTTTCAAACTTATCTGTCATATGCCAAAAACAATGCTATAATCTTACTGTATGTGCGCTTAAAGCGGCAAAGGGAGAGAGAATATGGCAGATAACGGGAAAAAGAATACAGGGAATATTCCGACCGGCGGGTCCAGGCAGAATGTTTCCCGTCGTCTGGAGGCCAGAAAAAAGAAAAAGAGAAAAAGGATCATTCGGACAGCTCTGATCGCAGTTGCTGCCGTGGTGGTATTTGTCATCGGCTTTTTTGTTATCCGGGCCGTTCTGGACCGGCGAAGCAGCCAGAGTGCTGCGCCGCAGCAAAGTGCTTCGGTTTCCGGCGCAGGACAGGAGAGCGTATCTCCAGGAGGAGCCGCGGCGGCTTCTTCTTCCGCTCCGGCGAAAGCAACGGCGACGCCGACACCCACGCCGACCGCCACGCCAACGCCCGAGCCTCTCGCGGCGGTGCCGGTCGAGATCGAGGAAAAAAAACCGGCAGACCTGAAGATGAGCTTTACCGGTGATTTTATTCTGGGGACGGACGAGGGCTTTGCCTACGAGACAGGCTTTCCTTATTACTATGATAACAACGGGCCGGATTATTTTATGGACAATGTCCGGGAGATCTTTGAGAAAGATGACCTGACCGTCATCAATTTCGAGGGTACCCTGACAAATGAGACGGCCAGAGAATACAAGGAGTTCGCCTTCAAGGGCGATCCCGCCTACATCGATATCATCAAAAATTCCTCCATCGAAGCGTCAAATCTGGCCAACAACCACAGCGCAGATTACGGAGAGCAGAGCTATCTGGATACCGTGAACATCCTGGAGGAGAATGGGATCACCCATTTTGGATATGAGGATGTGGCGGTCCTGGATGTGAAGGGATACAAGGTCGGCATCTTCGGCGTATATGAGCTGGATCAGCTGGGCTGGGTAGCCCCTGAAGTTACCGCCTGTATGGACAAGCTGAAGGCAGAGCAGTGCGATCTGATCATCGCGGTCTTCCACTGGGGGACCGAGCTGCAGCAGGTGCCGGACGGCTACCAGGTCGAGCTGGCCCACCAGGCCATCGACGAAGGTGCGGATCTGGTCATCGGCCATCATCCCCATGTGCTGCAGGGCATCGAATATTATAATGGAAAGACGATCTGCTACAGCCTTGGCAATTTCTGCTTTGGCGGAAATTACCATCCGACCGAGATGGACACGATTATCTTCCAGCAGACCTTCCACATGGACAGCAAAGGAAAGATCACCGGCACTGACATCAATGTCATTCCCTGCTGCGTATCCTCGACCTGGGAGTTTAACGATTACAAGCCCACGGTCATGACCGGGGAGGATGCAAAGAGCATTATGGAGAAGCTGGACTACCGGAGCGAGCTGATCACCTGGAACTACGGCACCGAGACGGTCTACAACAGCGCATCCGACGGAACGGTCGGGTTCACCTTCGGCGAAAAGACAAAGACAGAAGATGGAAGCGCAGCCGAGGGTACCGCATCTGACGGAACGACCGGAGCAGCCGATACAGGCGATGCAGCGGATGCAGCAAACGGCAGTAACCAGGCAGCAGCGCAGAGCGATGCAGACGCCTCAGCAGAGGCAAAGAGCGATGCGCAGACAGCCAATGAAAGTGTACAGGCGGCATCGGGAGAGTAAAAACAAAAACCTGAGAACAAAAACCTAAGAACAAAAACCTAAGAACAAAAACCTAAAATAAAAACCTAAAAACAAAAGAGCACGGCATATAGAAAATGCCATCCAAACAGACGGGAGTGTCACGCGAGGCTGAAGAGCAGCCAGGCGAGGACACTCCCGTTTTGTATCCTGTGCGCAGGCGGAGCTGTGGGGCATTCTTAAATTTGACGTTGACAGCTCTTTCGGCAGATGATATTGTAATTGCGTTAGAAAAAACTAACAAATATAATACAAGACTAACATATTACCTTTTCAGTTGTCCGGAAACTGTGCAGGAGGGAATGCCGATGTCAGAAGACATGCTTGTCGAATACTGTTCGCCGACGCTGGCCGGACTCAAGACAGGAAATCTGTTTTCCTGCCGTTATTCGGACAGGGGAGCGCTGGAAGGAGACATCCGCCGCTTCAACCAGGTGCTAAAGCCCAGGGGACTTTGTCTGCTGCCACTGAAGATCGAGCCCGGGAGGGCGCTCATGTATTTGTACCGCCCAAACCGGCTGGAAAGAGATCTGTCCGCAGAAGAAGCGGCAAAACTCCTGGACGAGGCAGGATACAGCGGCAGCGGCGTACAGGCAAACAGGAGGGAACATCCGCAACGCCGGTACTTGGAGGAATCTCTGATTCCGACATAGTACCGCTGCGTGAGGACAGAGCGAGAGCGTTTCCCGGAAGAATATTTATGCATGCTTTGTTTAATGCGGCAGCCCCGCCTGGTTTTGTGGTACAATAGGCAGGATATTTACAGAAGGACATGGTGCCTGCGGATGGATGCTTTAATTTACAGCCTGAATACGACGCTTCCGGTGTTTTTTACCATGATGCTTGGCTTTGCCTTCCGGCGGGCCGGGATCATCAATGAGGCGTTTGCTCTTGGGATGAACCGGTTTGTGTTTCGGATCGCGCTTCCGGTCAGCCTTTTTTCTCAGCTTTGCGCGGTGGATTTTCTGGCGGTCTGGGATACGTCATTTGTGGTGTTTTGTTTTGCCGCGACGCTGCTGTCGGTGGTGATCGCCGCGGTCCTGTCCCGTTTTCTGAGGGATCGGTCTCTTCGAGGGGAGTTTATCCAGGGGGCGTACCGGAGCAGTGCGTCGCTTCTTGGCAGTGTGTATATGTACAGCATGTATGGCAGCATGACCTTTGGGTCTCTGATGATGATCGGCAGCGTGCCGCTGTATAATGTGATCGCGGTTATCGTCCTGTCCCCGGCTGGTCAGGCGGATGGGAAGCCGGACCGGAAACGGGTCCTTGCCGCAGCGAAGGATATGGTGACAAATCCGATCATTCTGGGCATCCTGACCGGGTTTGTGTGGGGGATGCTGAAGATCCCTGTTGTGCCTGTGATGGACCGCACGCTGAACTATCTGGGCAGCCTGGCATCACCGATGGGCCTTCTGGCCATGGGCGCTCTGCTGGAGCCGGACCGGATCGGGAAAAATCTGCGGCCGGCCCTGCTGGCTTCCTTTCTGAAACTGATCGGCTTTGCCGCGATCTTTATCCCGGCGGCTGTGTATCTGGGCTTTACCGGGGAAAAACTGGCCGCGATCCTGATCATGCTGGGATCGGCCTCGACGGTTGCCGGCTATATCATGGCAAAGAATATGGGACATGAAGGGTCCCTGTCGGCAGCCTCTGTGATGATCACGACAGTCCTTACCTCTTTCACGCTGACCTTCTGGATCTGGCTGCTGCGGTCGCTGGGTCTGCTCTGAGGCTTGACATGAAAAACCGGCAGGGATTATCATAGCAGAGGACGCAGGTGCCCCTGCTGCGGAGCTTTGGGCACTGTTCCGGCCGATGCGGAATGTGCCGGAGTTTTCGTCCATCGGAATGACGGCAGAGCATCCGGCACTGCTGTGCCGCGGCTGCCTTTTTGGGCAGGCGGCAAAAGTGTTTGATGCTGCTGCAGGAATTTGTACATGATCATGGCGGAGAGGACCGCCCGCAGCTGCTGCGGGAGGCTTTTATCTCTGCCTTTTTTTCGCAGGAGGAGGTTTGTACTCATGCCCACGAATCAGGAAACGCCGCGCCAGAGCTTTCATATGGAGAATTTCCAGAGGCGGGTGCGGTATACCGCTGTTTTTGCCGTGCTTTTTGCGGCATTTCTCGTGATCGTCGTTCTGAACATCAATACGGGAAATGTTAATATTCCCGTCGGCAGGATCTTCAGCATCCTTCTGACCAGGACGGGCAGCGCGGATGAGCTCAACATCATCTGGAAGATCCGTCTTCCCAGGATCCTGATGGGCGCGATCCTCGGCGGGGCTCTTGCCCTTTCCGGCTTCCTGCTGCAGACCTTCTTTGGCAATCCGATTGCTGGCCCCTTCGTGCTGGGTATTTCCTCCGGCGCGAAGATGTGCGTCGCCATCGTGATGATCATCGTGGTCAGCCGCGTCGGCGCCATCTCTTCCTATGGTATGATCCTTGCGGCCTTCATCGGTTCGCTGATCGCTACGGGCTTCATCCTTCTGGTATCCCGCTCGGTCAGGCAGATGTCGGGCCTTCTGGTAGCCGGTGTCATGATCGGCTATATCTGCTCGGCTTTTACCGAGCTTCTGATCACCTTTGCCGACGATTCGGATATCGTCAATCTGCATGGCTGGTCTCAGGGTAGCTTTTCCGGCACCAGCTGGAGCAATGTTGCCGTGGCAGCGGCCGTTGCCGGCGTGACCTCGCTTCTGACATTTTCCCTGTCCAAGCCCATCGGCGCCTTCCAGCTGGGCGAGGCCTATGCCCAGAGCATGGGTGTCAACGTAAAACGCTTCCGGATCACACTGATCCTGTTTTCCAGCATCCTGTCCGCTTGCGTGACAGCCTTTGCCGGCCCGATCTCCTTTGTCGGCATCGCGGTCCCGTTCCTGATCAAACGGTCCCTGAACACCTCAAGGCCCCTGGTGGTCATCCCCGCGACGTTCCTTGGCGGCGCGGTCTTCTGTATGATGTGTGACCTGATCGCGCGCATGGCCTTTGCGCCCACCGAGCTGAACATCAGCACGGTCACCTCGATCTTCGGCGCGCCGATCGTCATTTTCATGCTGATCAAACGGCAGAAAGGAAGAATGTGATGGCTGAGTACTATGTAAAGCTGGAACAGCTTTCCGTCGGATATCAGGGGAAAGCGCTGATCAAGGACATCAATATTGCCGTGGAAAAGGGTGAGATCGTCACCCTGATCGGACCTAACGGCGCAGGTAAATCCACGATCCTGAAAAGTATCACCAGACAGCTGGCCCTCATCGGCGGCAATGTCTATTTTGACCAGAAAAAACTGAACCAGTATTCCTACCAGGATCTTTCCAAAAAGCTGGCCGTGGTCCTGACGGACCGGATGCGTCCCGAGCTGATGACCTGCCATGACGTGGTGGCCACCGGCCGCTATCCCTACACGGGACGGCTGGGCATCCTGTCGGTGGAGGATGAAAACAAGGTCGAGGAGGCCATGCGGGCCGTTCATGCCGAGGACCTGGGCAGCCGCGACTTCAATGCCATCAGTGATGGTCAGAGACAGCGGGTGCTGCTGGCCAGAGCCATCTGCCAGGAGCCCGAGGTGATCATTCTGGATGAGCCGACCTCCTTTTTGGACGTCCGGCACAAGCTGGAGCTGCTCTCGATCCTCCGTAACATGGCCAAGAGCAAAAAGATCACGGTCATCATGTCCCTGCACGAGATCGACCTGGCCATGAAGGTCTCGGACAAGATCATCTGCGTGAAGGGTGATCACATTTTCCGTTATGGCGATCCCGACGAGATCTTTGACGAGGCCATGCTGCGGGATCTCTATGATATCGACAACGGTTACTTCGACCCGGCTTTCGGCAGCATCGAGCTGCCGGCTCCTGAGGGCAGCCCGCGGGCATTTGTCATCAGCTCCGGCGGCAGCGGCCTGTCCGTCTACCGGCGGCTGCAGAAAAAGGGCATCCCCTTTGCAGCGGGCATTCTTTACCCGAACGATATCGACTACCAGCTGGCCAGACTTCTGGCGGCGGAGGTGATCTGCGAGGAGCCCTTCATGCCGATCACGGAGAGCACGCTGGAGAAGGCAAAAGCTGTGATGGCCGGGTGCGAGATGGTGATCAATGCCGGCGTGCCCATCGGGGAAGCAAACCGCCTTCTGGCCGACCTGATCCGGGAGGCAGAAGAAGCCGGAAAGCTGAAGAGCGCGGACAGCCTCTGATACAGGGCCGGCATTTCAGGCCTCTCATGAAAACATTTTCGCTTTTGGAAATGGATAAGAGGATGGTCACAGGTGCAGATCATGCGGCATCTGTGGCCGTTTAGAATTTATGCCGGCTTGCTTTCGAAAAAGTATCCCTGCAGAATAATATTTGAGCAATTCGCATAAATTGTGTGTCATTTGTTATTCCTGCATTGCACTTTAGACACTATGTGATAAAATAGAAAAGGATTTGTGAAAAAATCCGAAGCAGGTGCCGGTCCAT
Organism: Eubacterium sp. UBA3782; assembly: GCA_002368795.1. Classification (GTDB taxonomy): domain Bacteria; phylum Bacillota; class Clostridia; order Lachnospirales; family Lachnospiraceae; genus Bilifractor. Next base: position 1,544 of record DFFG01000037.1, on the reverse strand, counting down.
GAAAAGCGGCCGGTGAAAAGGGAAGCAGGTGAAAGTCCTGCACGAACTCGTCACTGTAAGCGCGGAGCTTCCGTCCAGAATGCCACTGTCATGGGAAGGCGGACGGAGAGCAGGGATGCGCAAGTCAGGAGACCTGCCTGCTTTTATACAGGAGCCCTGCCGCTCCACGCCACGAGTAATTGGCTGTATAAGTATCATTCCCCTGCGGACCCTATCCAACAGTTTGAATCCTGCCTGCTTTGAAGTGTCTGTATTTCAGAAGAATGTAACGAATCATGCGCCTGTTGCCAGTGGCTTCAGGCGTTTTTTTATTTTGGTAGACCGGCCATTCACCGGCTGTTTGAGTCAGCGAAAGGCCTGTTTATATAGTTTTACTATTCACAGGAGGAAAAAAAGATGAAAAAGAAACTGGTATCTGTACTTTGTGCAGTCACCGTTGGCTCCATGCTGTTTGCAGGCTGCGGCGGTGCTGAGGCAGATACGGCAGCAGCATCGAGCGCAGCAGCAGCTTCTTCTGCTGTCAGCGAGGCTGCAGAGGAGCCGGCTGCCGAGGAAGCGGTCGACGATCAGGCAGCTGCCGATGCGGTATCTGCAATGATCGAGACGATCAAATCCCAGGAGTACACCGATGACACTTATGCACAGTGCGAAGCTGCAAAGGCAGGATGGGATGCTCTGACAGACGCTCAGAAGGAGCTGGTTGAGGATCCTGGTTACTTCGGCGATGACACCGGCGATGCTTCCGCAGACGATCCGCTGAACGCAGATGAGATCGGCGAGAACGAGCTGCTGGTCGT
>DFFG01000037.1:0-655 GCA_002368795.1 Eubacterium sp. UBA3782 | reverse complement strand
ACATCCTTTAACGGCAGCCGTGCCGAGGATATCGGCGGCATCGAGAAGGCCCTTCAGGCAGCATATCCTGACTGGTCCGTCAGAAGAGCTTTCACCGCTCAGATCATCATCAACCATGTCTATGCCCGTGACGGCGAGAAGATCGACAATGTTGCTCAGGCTCTGCAGCGTGCCGTAGACAACGGCGTAAAGAACCTGGTCATCCAGCCCACACATCTGATGCATGGCGCAGAGTATGACGAGCTGATGGCAGCCGTCGCTGAGGTCGAGGGTCAGATCGAGTCCATCAAGGTCGCTGAGCCGCTTCTTGGCGAGGTCGGCGCAGACGCTACCGTGATCAATGCCGATAAGGAAGCCGTTGCACAGGCCGTTGTTGCCGAGGCAGTTTCCGTTGCCGGCTATGACAGCATCGATGCAGCTGCTGAGGACGGCACCGCATTTGTATTCATGGGACACGGCACCTCTCACGAGGCCAATGTGACCTATGACCAGATGCAGGCACAGATGGATGCTCTTGGCTACAAGAACGTCTTCATCGGCACCGTTGAGGGCGAGCCCGAGGATACCGAGTGCTCCGTCGTTATCGATAAGGTTGCTGAGGCAGGCTTCAAGAAGGCCATCCTTCGTCCGCTGATGGTCGTTGCAGGCGCTCACG
>DFFG01000002.1 GCA_002368795.1 Eubacterium sp. UBA3782 | reverse complement strand
TTCAGCACCTTTCTTCTGTACTTTGTGCACCAGACGATATGGTACTGTAGAGAGTAGACATATCCCCTACCATATGTTAAGTCATTTTCTCCGATATCATAAAAGTTTTTATCCATGATACTATTATATCATGTGTCAAATCTATTGTCATGTACCGGTTAAGTGAAGTGAACTATTGGCACTTAGGGAGACTACATTTGCGGATATATGACCGCACGAGATCTTTGGCGGCACAATCTGTAAGAATCGACGTATGATGGATCCATGCATTGTATATCTCGGACTCGTTTTGGGAACACATACTCCGCTTTGGATACATCCCAAAAAAGCTGGCTAACTCATGACTATAAGTCACAAGAATGCGCCAGCTGTACTTTCAAATCATCTGTCTCGTCCTTATTTGGGTCATCCCGGCTTACTTTAAACTGGGTCTCGTACAGCTCCGTATATGTGCCGCCTGCCCCCACAAGCTCTTCGTGGGTGCCCCGCTCCACGATGCAGCCATCCTTGACCACCAGGATCTGGTCTGCCGCGAGGATCGTGGAGAGCCGGTGTGCGATCAGGATGCTGGTCCGTGAATTGATGATTGGATCGATCGCGTCCTGGATCTTCTTTTCGGAAATGGAATCCAGGGCAGAGGTCGCCTCGTCAAAGATAAACAGATCGGGATCTTTGAGCAGCACCCGGGCGATGGAGATCCGCTGTTTCTCACCGCCGGAAAGCTTCAGGCCGCGGTTGCCCACCATCGTATCGAGCCCCAGCTCCTGCTTCTCGATAAAATCATAGATATTTGCCTTTTTGCAGGCCTCGATCATTTCCTCCTCCGTCGCCTCCGGCTTTGCGTAAAGCAGGTTTTCACGGATGGAGCCGTTGAACAGGTAGGTCTCCTGACTGACGATACCGATGCTGCCGCGCAGGAACGCCAGATCCAGCTTCCGCACGTCGATGCCGTCAAAGGTGACCTTGCCGCCAGTGACATCATACAGCCGCGGGATCAGATTGACCAGCGTGCTCTTGCCTGAGCCCGACGGGCCGACCACGGCGATGCAGTCGCCGGCATTCAGCCGAAAATCGATATCCTTCAGGATCAGACGATCCGGCTCATACCCGAAGCTGACATGATGGAAGGCCACACTGCCGTCCTTCTGCCTTGCCCGGACGATGGGCTTTGCGTTGGTGATCGCCACCGGCATATCGAAATATTCAAAGATACGGGTAAACATGGCCATGGAACGGATCCACTCCACCTGGATATTCAGCAGGGAATTGACCGGCATATACATCTTGCCAAGAAGGGCGACCATAACGGTAATATCACCCACCGAAAGGCTGGAATCATAGCGCATGATCAGGATGCCGCCGACCAGATAGAGGAGCATCGGGCCGATGCTGGAAAAGGTGTGCACCACAACCAGGAACCAGCGTCCGGCCATATTTTCCCGGATATTCAGATTGATCATCCGCTCGTTGGCATCCGTATACCGCTGGTACTCGTACTCCTCCTTGCAGAACAGCTTGACCAGCAACTGACCGCTGACAGACAGTGTCTCATTGAGGATGCCGTTGATCTCATCGCTGCACTCCTGGGATTCACGGGTCAGTGTCCACCGGGTCTTTCCGGCTCTTCTCGTCGGAATGATAAACAGCGGAACGACCATCATGCCGACCACCGCCAGGATCCAGTTGGAACGAAACATCAGGATGACTGCGGCTGTCAGCGTGATCGCATTGGAGAGGATAGATGTAAAGGTATTGCTGATGACCCGCTGCACGCCGTCGATATCGCTGGTCATGCGGGTGATGATGTCTCCCTGGTTGTTGGTCGTAAAAAAGCTCTGGGACATCTGCTGCAGATGGCGGTACATGGAATTTCGCATATCAAAGGTGATGTGCTGGGCGATCCAGGTATTCAGGTAGCTTTCCGCAACACCGATCAGGTTCGCCCCCAGCGTGACGCCAAGCGAGACCAGAATATAAAAGATCAGCGCGCCAAGATTCCTGGCGATCAGACCTTCATCGATGATCCGTCCTGTCAGGACAGAGGGCATCAGATTCATCACGGAAGACAGGATCAGGCAGCCAAAAACCAGGATCAGCTGTTTCCAGTATGGCTTCAGATAGGCAAAGATCCGTTTCAAAAGCTCTGGTGTAACTTTCGGCCGGTTTGCCTTCTCCTCTTCCGTTAAAAAACCGTTCCGCATGTGTCCGCCAGGTGCCGGCATACGCATTACCTCTTTTCTGAAAAGGAGCTGCCGCACGACTTTCCCTGATGCGCCAGCTCCGTTTCCGTTATTGATATGATTTTAGCATATCCGCCGCAAAATTTACCATATAGTTTTGCCGAAGTTGCCACCTGCTCCAAAAAAGTGTACAATTTATATAATGATGCCATAGATCGTGAAGGCGTAAAAACGCAAGGCGGTCTGTGACCACTGACCGATACATTATCATATCTGACTGCTGTCCTTTTCGGACGGCGGAAAGGAGGGCCTGTGTTCTGTCCAAACTGTGGAACAAAGCTTCCGGAAGGGGCGCGCTTCTGTCCCGAATGCGGATGCCGGACAGCCGACTATTTTGCCGGACAGACGCCGGATGCGGACAATGATCTTTATGACCATCCGCAGACGGACACTGACCGACAGACATACCGGGACGACCAGCGCGGCTGGAACGGCCAGAGCGGCCGAAACTACCAAAACAGCCGGAACGGCCAGAGCAGCCGAAATTATCAAAAAAACTGGAACAGCCAGAACAGTCAGAATGACTGGGACGGCCAGAACAGCCGGAACAGCCAGAACGACTGGGATAGCCGGAACAGCCGATACTACCGGTATGACCAGACAGATGAACAGCAAAACAACTACCAGTACGGCGATACGGACGAGGATCTGTATGAGGATGGCTCCCAGGATGCGGTCTCTATGGACGATGGTTTTTCTGATGACTATGAAGAGGCACCTGCGGCAAGGACCTCTGGCAAAGGAGGCATCATCGCAGCAGCCGTCTTCCTTGGCGCAGTTCTGATCGCAGGCGGCATTTTCCTGTACTCGCGCCTTTCTGCTGACAGTCCCCAGGGCGGCAGCCCTTCTGCCATGGGCAGTCCCTCCGGCAATGAGACCGAGGGCGGCAGTCCTTCCAGCGGCATTCTTGGCGGCCTGTTTGGCAAGAAGGAAGAGTCCGAAGAGACGGATGCCGGAAGTACGGCAGCAAGCAGCGAAGCTTCCTCTGATGAAGCGGAACAAACCTCCGTGCCGCTGCAGGCCTCCCCGGTAAAGGCGCTGAAGCGCCCCAGCCTGTATGCCAATGTCACCATCAGTGCAGATGAGGTGATCCCGGCTGTGCCGCTCTACCAGACGGACAGTAATCTGGACAACATCGTCAATCTGGATGCCTTCTACCTGAACGACTGGCAGAAACGAACGCTGTTTGAAAACGGGTTCTGCGTCTGGATGGACGGATGGGACGAATATTATGAGGTATACGAGAACAACCGCTATCAGACCCTGGCCAATTTTGTGACCGTGGATTCCATGATGCATACCTACCACCTGTACTTCATGCATCTGATGAAGAACCTGGAGCGTGATCAGCTGTTCTACTCCCTTTCCGATCTTACCCTGAAGATGCAGGAGCGGTCCATCAGCCAGCTGGATGCCCTAAAGGGTACGGAATGGGAAAGCGCAGCCAAAAGAAACACGGCCTTCTTCTCCATTGCCGCCGCCCTTCTGGACGATGGCGCCGTGATCCCGGGAGAGGTGTCGGATATGGTCGGCACCGAGCTCGAACGGATCTATGCCGCTTCGGAGATCCAGCCCTCCACCCTGGCAGAAAACTATATGGAGGACTACAGCCAGTACACCGTGCGGGGCTACTACGAGGGCGATCCCGTCCTGGAGCGGTATTTCCGCGCAATGATGTGGTACGGCCGCATGAACTTCACCCAGAAGGATGAGGATCTGGACCGCAGCGCCCTGCTGATCACCATGGCTCTGGATGACGAGACGCTGCCAACATGGGAATCCATCTATACGATCACCAGCTTCTTTGCTGGCGCATCTGATGACTGCGGCTATTACGAATACAAGCCCATCCTGGATGAGGCCTACGGCGCCGGTGCTGCCGCCGGGGATCTTCCCGGAAATACCGAAGCCTGGGAATACTACCACAGCATGACGGCCCAGATGGATCCGCCGGAGATCAATTCCATGGTCTTTTTGGATGATGAGACGTCAGAGGGCCACGAGGAAGATGCAAAGGGCTACCGGTTTATGGGCCAGCGCTTCTCCATCGACGCCGCGATCCTGCAGCAGCTGATCTACAGCCACGTCGGTGAGAATTCCGAGGGTAATAAACGGATGCTTCCGGACGCGCTGGACGTGCCCGCCGCTCTTGGCTCGGATGCTGCGCTCTCTATCCTGGAACAACGGGGCAATACCGGCTATGCCGGCTATTCCGAAAACCTGCAGGCCGCACGGGACAGCCTGGCCGGTGCCGATGACTCGATCTGGTACGCCAGCCTCTACAGCCAGTGGCTGCACACCCTGCGTCCTCTTCTGGAGAAAAAGGGCGAGGGCTGGCCGGTCTTTATGCAGAGCGACGCCTGGACCCGGAAGAATCTGCAGTCCTTCCTTGGCAGCTATACCGAGCTTAAACACGATACGGTTCTGTATTCCAAGCAGGTCATGGCCGAGATGGGCGGCGGTCCCATGGAGACCTATGACGACCGCGGCTATGTGGAGCCGGAGCCTGCCGTCTTCCGTCGTCTGGAGACTCTGACCCAGGCCACCCGCACGGGACTGGCCGGCTATGGTCTTCTCTCCTCGGATGACGACTACAACCTCAGCCTTCTGCAGGAGCTCGCATCCAGCCTTGCCGTGATCGCGGAAAAAGAGCTGAAAAATGAGGTCCCCACCGACAGTGAATTTGACCTGATCCGCACCTACGGCGGACAGCTGGAGCATTTCTGGCAGGAAGTCTACCGCAATGACGCCGAGTCGGGCGGCCTGGAGCTGGATACTCGGAATTTCCCGGCAGCCATTGTTACCGACATTGCAACCGACCCGAATGGCCAGATAAAGGAGCTTGGCACCGGCCGGGCATCCACCATCTACGTTATCGTCCCGGTGGACGGCACCCTGCGCATCGCTTCCGGATCGGTCTTTTCCTTCTACCAGTTCGCGCAGCCGCTCTCTGACCGCCTGACCGATACCACCTGGCGGCAGATGATGGGATTCCAGGTGAACAGCGACGGAAGGTACAATGAGCCTGCTGTATCGCCGGAGGACTGGACCACCGATTTCCAGCGCAGCTGGAGAGACGAATACCCGTAAGCTCTTCCGGAACAAAACCTCCGGAAGGCCGGCCCCAGAGCCGGCCATGCGAGAGGGCCAATGCCGATGATGCAAAAAATACGGAACATAAACACAAAAAAGGTACTGCTTATCCTGTGTGCTGCCACCGCTGTCCTTGCGGCGGCAGCATTGTGGCTTGGCGGTGCCTTTTTGCCGTCCTGGGTCACATGGAAGGCGACAAGCGTTTCTGCCGACCTCAACCGGGACGGTCAGACAGAGCAGCTGATCCTTAAGGACAGGTCCCTGACGGTCAGCGGCCCAGACGGCCTGCTATTTGAAACGCCCCGGCAGTGGAAGGTCTCCGACCTGCTGACCGGCGATATCAACCATGACGGAGCAGAGGAGCTCCTGCTCCTCGTATGGAAGCGCGGAAGCTACGGCGCCGACCGCCCCTTCTGGGTCGAGCAGGATGAACCGGGGTTTTCCCAGCATATCTTTATCTTCCGCCAGGCAAACAGCGGAAAGATCACCTCCCTGTGGATGTCCTCCCGGATGGGCCTTTCCGTCACCGACTGGTATCTGGATACGGACGGGCGGATCCACCTGACTGCTTTAGACGGCAGTGAGACCATCTGGGCATGGGAATCCTGGGGACTGACCCTCGTACAGGAGAATGTCCGTCCCGATGTAAGACGCCTTACCCTCTTTGCGGCAGGAGACAACCTGATCCATGAGGCCATTTACCGCAAGGCCTATGACAGGGAAACGGAAACCTTCGATTTCGACGGCCTTTACACCGAGATCCGGGATCTGGTCTCCGGGGCAGACCTGGCCATCGTCAACCAGGAAACACCCCTGACCGACGATCCGAACCTCTACGGCACCTACCCGAGTTTCGGGACTCCCGAGGAGGTGGGCAGCGCCCTTGCGGATGCCGGCTTTGACGTGATCCTCCAGGCCACGAATCATATCAATGACCGGGGCCCGGAGATCATCCGGCATACCCTGTCCTACTGGCAGGAGTCCCACCCGGAGATCACCGTGCTCGGGATCCACCGCCAGCCTCTATCCGATGATTTTTGCGGCACGCTCCTGACCCGAAACGGGATCACTCTGGCCCTTTTTAACTACACCTATGGTCTGAACGGACATGACCTCCCGCCGGAGGAGGACTATCTGGTGGACCAGCTGAAAAATGAAGAGCAGCTAACTTCAGGCCTAAAGAGAGCCGAGACAGCCGCCGACCTGTCTGTATGCTTTCTCCACATCGGAGAGGAATACAGCCCCGGACCTGAAGCAGAGCAGGAGGCGCTCTGCCGCCGCCTGATCGATGCAGGCGCTGATGTGATCATCTGCGCCAATTCCCATGTCGCAGGTCCCTACGGGCAGGTGCAGACCGAGGCCGGAAATACCGGGATCGTGTACTATGGCTGCGGCAATCTTGTCTCCGACACCCGCCGCTTTGAAGCGATCCTTGGCGGAGCAGCCTGTCTGACCATAGAAAAAACGGTCTCCGGCAGCAGCGCTTCCCCGAACGGGAAAGACGCGGTCCTGTCAGAAACCGTTGTCTCAGAGTATTCTTTTTTACCTCTTGTTACACACATCTCTCCGGAGGGCTTCCGGGTCATTCCCCTGGATGCCTACACCGACGAGCTGGCAGCTGCCCACAGCCTCAGCACGGCCGGCGAGCCCTTCTGCACGGAAGACCTGCAGGCTTTGTGGGACGCTGCGGCAGTCCCAATTCCCGGGGCCGCTCCTTAGATATCTTAGAGATCTTCCAGAAGCTCGGCATAATTCCGGTATCTTCTGCCGTCCCGCCAGTGGACCTCTGCGATTCCGTCTGGCAGGCTTCCTGTCAGACGCTTGATCTCATCTGCCGCCGCCAGGGTCTCCCTGCGGCCAAGCTCGATCTTCTCCCGGATGTATTCCGGCGTAAAGTTCAGCGTGCCCTCTGCTGTTCCGCCCATATCCTCACCGGGATACAGATGCACCACCAGAGCGCCGTTGAAGTATTTCTGCTGGTTCAGCTCCGCATTCCACGCCTGCACCAGCCGTCTGCCCGAGGATTCCCGGGCGGATTCGGTGTGCACCACGAGGAACCGGCGAAAGCCCAAATGGTAAAGAGGCGAGATGGGCATATTGTCGCCAAACAGCGGGAAGCCGCCGTCGACATAGGTCTTTCCATCGATCTGCCTGCGGGAAAACAGCAGCGGATAGGCCGCACTGGCCATCAGGCAGTCGATCTGCTCCTCCGATGTACGCTGATTCAGAATGAAATCCCGGGGATACTGGGTCTCTGTGTCAAAGGCCGTGACCGAGACGATCGGGCTGTACTGATGGATATTCTGTGTCACCCTGGAAGCCCGGATCAGGCTCTCCAGATAGGAAAGGCCGGTCGTGCCGGAGGCAGCCGTTCCGGTCAGATCATAGAGCCGCTCGGGCTCGAAATCCTCCCAGACATTTCTTGCCTTTGCCGCGCCGCTGCCGGCAAACAGGACGGCATTGAGGGCTCCGATGGATGTGCCGGAATAGGCCGCGATCTCCGGGAAGTCCATCCCGCACAGCGCCTCATAGACACCCACCTGGTAGGCACCCTTGCCGCCTCCGCCATTGAGCACAAGTGCGATTCCCTCCGCATCCTCTGCGGCCCGCTCCTTTGTGCGTGCATCGGCCTCTTCGTGGATCTCCTTTTCTCGTTTCCGGCCATCCTCCCCTGCCAGGGCAGAATCGCCGATGCGGTGAGCCATTTCCAGATGGTCCTGTGTCTGGCTGACCAGATCAGAAAACTCCTGGTCACCTGCAAGCTCCAGGATCTTTTTCAGTGAGTCCTTGTTCATTCTGATCTCCTCTTACTGCTTTCTCTTTTGTTCTCTTACACGCGTTATTTCTATTTCCGGGTGATATCCAAAGTTTTTCACAGAAGCTTTCAGGGGCTGCTGCCAAAAAGCTGTTCTCGGCTTCCTTCCAGTATGCTCCACCGGATGCTCACTCAATATAAACGATGGCCGTTTTCCGGAACGCCGTCACGATACGGGAAATCGCCGAGTACAGCAGGCCAACGGCGTAGATCATCGTGACAAGCAGGGCGGAATCCAGGAAAAACAGACAGAGCACGCCCATCCCGCTCTCTGCGATCCCTAAAAACAACTGATATCTCCAGTGCCCGGATTCCATTTTTCTGGCTTCGTTTCCCCGCAGAACATCGATGATGCCGGACACCATCAGGATCACGATCAGGTACAGCATGGCGTACTGCCGGGGAAGATTGTCCATGTTCATGGCAAACAGCGCCGCATCCAGCACAACGATCCCCTCATACAGGATCAGGATCCCGCCGACCATATGCCTTGCCAGCATAAAATAATAGATGATCATGCGGATCCCCCGGATCAGCAGCGCCAGCTCCAGACACAGCAGGACGAGTCTATACGCCTCACCCATCGACACCATCATGAGCAGACTGGCCAGCAGCATAAAGATGCCGGTAACCAGGTAGGCTGCCCGCTTTGCACTGCCCATCAGTCCTCACGCCCCCTTCTGTTCATGATCAGCCTGCGGAAATCCCGGATGCCCTGAAAGCCGGATTTCCGAAAATCAACGGAAAAGCCGGCCAGCAGATTTCCCGACTGGAAGATCCTGGCCGTCACCATGCTCTTTTGTGCCAGAGCGGCCAGGATAAAGCGGCCAAGCGGTGTGTCCTCCTTATTCTCCTCCGCTGCCGCCAGATAAGCTTCATTGTTGGCATCCACATCAAAATCCGGGATCTCCTGGCCGGACAGCTCCTCGCCAAAAGCCTTCCAGTCTTCACTCCCCAGCAGCTGGCGCCGCCGCAGGATCGGCTGGATCCTCTCCCGCCATGGCTCTGCAGTTTCCGATTCGCTGCACGCCGGATCAAAGCTCTCCTGCGCGCCGCGGATATACTGCATCGCGTTTACCATCTGGCAGAAGGCACGGTAATAATCTTCCGGATTGTCCTTGACCAGATATTCGTACGCGCCCCATGCCGGCAGATACCGGTACCGGATAAAGCTGTAATCCGGCAGATGTCCTGCCCTGCCGTGCCCCAGATTCATGACCGAGGTCTCGCTGCGCTGGGGAAGCGTGTTGGTAAAATGCCGCAGCTCCAGATCATCCGCCGCAGCCGGATTGTGACCATAGGTAACAGGAATGGCCGCCTCTGTGCCATCCTCCAGGACAAGCTCCTCAAACCGGGTGGCATTGTTGATCACAAAGGTCGGCGTCCCCGCAAAGTACCGGTGCGCCCAGGTGTCTGCCAGCACGTGCATGGCAAGGCCGCAGGCTTCCAGACCATTGCCTTTTGCCAGCTCCACCGTCTCCGAAACAAGCGGTCCGCCAGGGCCGCAGATCAGCCGGTATCGGGCCATATAGGCCCTGCCGTGCCTGGGAAGGGACGCATACAGATCGGCCGGAAGGAAATGAAAGGATGCCCAGATCCTCGTAATATCCTGCAGGCCGACCGGATCTGTCCTGGCATCGGCCATCTCCATCTGTGTCTGGGTCGTGGCTGCGGCCTTCGGTCCGCTAACCTTCGTCAGAAACAGCCGGGAACAGCAGTCGACAAACTGCGACGCCCATGCCACAGAAAAGCTCTCCTCATGGGAATAGCCGGCAATCTGCGCCGCGCAGTAGGTTCCGTAATAGTGAAAATCCTCCTGCATGGTCATGCCTCCCCGTTTTCTATACGTTTTTTCAGCCGCCGGATCTTCCTCGCGTACACAAGGATCATAACAATAGCAAAATAGGATGTCAGCTCGATGACCCAGAAGGTCAGGACCCCCTCTCCGGTCAGCATCACGTGCTGCGTTTCTCCGCGAGCCATGCTTCTGAGGGCTTCATCCAGACAAAATACCAGATAGATGATCGCGAAGACCAGATAAAAGCCCCGCACCTTTTTCCCCTGTCCTTCACGGATGGCAGAGAGACCGATCCAGGCCCGCAGGGCCAGATCAAAGGAAAAGAGAAAGGCGGCAATGATCACGAGAAGGCGGCGGAGCATCGGTTCTCCGACCTCTGCTATGATCTCCGGCGGCAGATTCATCCGGGCGATCAGGGATTTCGAATTCAGGTACAGCGCTAAAAGAGTCTTGACCAGGCTCCAGACTCCGAAAACAAATACCGCGACCCCGCTGTACATCAAATTGTCCTGATAACGCCTGATCCTTGCATCCAATCTTTTCAGCCTCCGTCATCCTGGTACTTTTCATAATTCTGTTCAGAAAAGGGCAACCTCTGTGATCAGCGTGTCCTCGTACAGCCAGCCTTCATACACCGAATCAATGGTTATGCTGACACTGTCCGTGTTGTAAATTTCCGAAAACAGGACCGTCTGCAGGCCGTTCACGTCGCCCAGGGTAACCGTCTCGGCGCGGCCGTCAGAAAAGGTGACCGTGATGTTCTGCGGTCTGGAGTTCTTGTCATACAGATCCTGATTCTTCTGAAAACCGGCATAGATGTTCATGCCTGTCACGGCATAGGTACCGTCAAGGGCAATGCTCAGCGTCTCGCCGATTCCCTGACCGGCGGCACCCTCACACCAGGCCTTCGACAGGTCACCGTCGATGGCTCTGGATGCCGTATGCGTCATGCCAAACTCGCTAAGCTCCGATGTAGCGCTGATCCAGGAGACCCGGTCCATGGAAACAGGATCCGCCGGCGGCGGTGTGGGCTCTGGTGTCGGTTCTTCGGTAGGCTCCGGCGTTGGCTCTTCGGTGGGTTCAGGTGTCGGCTCTTCGGTGGGCTCCGGTGTCGGCTCTTCGGTGGGCTCCGGTGTCGGCTCTTCGGTCGGCTCTTCCGTCGGCTCTGCCTCAGATCCGGCTGCATCGGAAGATGTCTCCTTCACATCTTCCCTGGATGACGCGCCATTCGCCTCTGCTTTTTCCTGTACCGAAGCGGCTGAAGATGTGTCTGTTGCTTCCCCGCTGTGGGGCGATCTGCTCCGCAGGAACAGGAAGCCGCCGATCGCTCCGGCGATAAGCAGCACAGCAAGCAGAACGATCAGCAGGATATTGCTTTTCTCCCGGTTATTGCCGGCTCCCTGCCGGTTATTCCGGGATCCGGAGCTCTGAACCCTCTCCCCGCCGTGTCCGGCAGATTGCTGATGGCTGCTTTGTCCGTTTCCCTGCTGTGCATTATTTGAACGATAATTTCTGTAATTGTTCTGTGTACCATCATCCTGCTGCTCCTGCAGGAACTTTTCCTCATTGCCGGCAGCATCCTCGGCATACATGGCAGAATCCTGCCATGTGTCGGATCCATCTCCCCCGGCATCTTCCTGTCTCTGACCGCTGCCTGCCGCGGCAGCCTTTTCAGGATCATACAGATCCTGCCAGTCAACCACCGTCCCACAGTAAGGACAGTATTTGGCGTTGTTGTCTATTTCTTTTCCGCAGATCGCACAGAACATAATGCTTCTCTCTCTTTCTCTGCAAAAACAACCGGTTTTCCCTATTATACACTTTCCGACAGCAGGAAATCTACCGGTTTTCCCATCTGTCGCTATGCAACATCCGCCATCTGCAGCTCATCCGCATCCGACATCTGCAGCGCATCCGCATCCATCATATGAAACCGGCCGCTATCCGTCATCGGAAGCCTGCCGGCATCTGTCCCTGCGGATCATCGGATATGTAGCTTCTCCATAAGGACAGCCTGCCCTCCAAAACATAGGCTGCCTGCTCTCCGAAACCCGCACTTCCAAAACCAGGCCGTTTCGTGTAAAATAATCAACATGCCAAAAGCAGATTACGGCTTATTCCGTGAATGGTACTTCTGGCATTGTATTCGTAAAATAATCAGACAGGAGTCCATAGCCATGCATGAACTTGGAGTCGTTTTTCACATCATTGACAGCGTAAAAGAGATCGCGGCAGAAAATGCCGTCACCCAGGTGGCCTCCGTCACGCTGAAGCTGGGCGAAGTCTCCGGCGTTATCCCGGATTATCTCACCGACTGCTGGAACTGGGCCGTAAAACGCACCGATGTCCTGAAGGGAGCAGAGCTCATCATCGAGACCATTCCGGCCGTCACCTTCTGCGAGGACTGCCGTCAGGAATACGAGACCGTGCGCTACGGCAGGACCTGCCCAAACTGCGGCAGTGGAAATACCTATCTCGTACAGGGAAACGAATTCCTGATCAAAGAGATCGCCGTGATAGACGAAGCCGAACCTGAATCATGAAAAAGCAGGGCTGGCGCATAAACAAAAATAAAAATGGGTCAATCATTTTTTATGTGGG
>DFFG01000023.1 GCA_002368795.1 Eubacterium sp. UBA3782 | reverse complement strand
CTTAACTTAACGCCATTGGGACGGTTCTATTTGTCTGGTTTTTCCCAAACCAGACAGAAAGAACCGTCCCATTTGTCTGCCCATTTGTCTCATGGAGGAAATCTATACAATCATTTGTACCGGTTTTCAGAATTGCGTGGTATACTGGGACTGTCTGCATTTTATGCATACAAATACAGGTTTTCCTGCCTGGTGTAGAAGACTTTTTAGCGGGATTGCCTTGGAAGAGAAGGATGTTGTTATGTATAGAGAATGGATTACCAGTTACAGCTCTGCCCTTGGCAGGGATATGAACATGCTGATCTATGGACAGGGAGGTCTGCCGATCCTCTGTTTTCCGACCCAGGATTCGATGTGCCAGAATTATGAGGATTTTGGCATGATCGATAACCTGGCGGATTTTATCGATGATGGCAGGATCCAGCTGTTTGTTGTGGATACTGTGGATGCGGAAAGCTGGTCCCCAAAGGATTGGGATAAGGCCGGCAGAGCTTACCGGCAGGAGCAGTATTTTGAGTATATTACCGATGAGGCGCTGCCTTTCATCAGGAGCCGGAACCCGCTTCTTCCGGCGGTCACAGGCTTCAGCCTGGGAGCAAACCACGCCGTGATCTGCTTCCTGCGCCGGCCGGACCTGTTCTGCGGTGTGATCGCTTTATCGGGCGTATATGATTCCGACTGCTTTTTTGACGGATGGATGGATCCGGTCCTTTATGAGAGTTCGCCGGAGCGCTTCCTGCCGAATATGTCTCCTGATCACCCGTATATCGAGATGTATAACAGCCGCACGATGATCCTGTGCTGCGGCCAGGGCGCCTGGGAAGAGGACGGTGTCCGGACCCTGAAGAATCTGGAGCGGATTTTTGCTGAGAAAGGCATCCATGCCTGGTGTGATTTCTGGGGATATGATGTAAATCATGACTGGCCCTGGTGGTTTAAACAGATGCGGTATTTTCTCCCGATCCTGCTGGAGAAAAATGCAGAAAGGAATTAAAAAATGAACTTCATCTTTATTTCTCCTCATTTCCCTCGTACCTACTGGCAGTTCTGCGACAGGCTGAAAAGAAACGGGGTCAACGTGCTTGGCATTGCCGATGCTCCCTATGAAAGTCTGGAGGAGCCGCTGAAGGCAGCCCTGACCGAGTATTATCGGGTCGACAACATGGAGGATTACGACCAGATGTACCGGGCTGTCGCCTTTTTTGCCTTTAAATATGGAAAGATTGACTGGATCGAATCGCTGAACGAGTACTGGCTTGGCCAGGATGCCCGTTTGCGGACAGATTTCAATGTCACGACGGGTATTCAGAGTGACCGGATCGACTTCATCAAGGAGAAATCAATGATGAAAAAGATCTACCAGGATGCCGGCATCCCCACCGCCCGCCAGCACAAGGTGACGACTCGCGAGGCCGGCCGGGCGTTTGTCGAGAAGGTAGGCTATCCCGTGATCGTCAAGCCGGATATCGGCGTGGGGGCAAACGATACCTGGAAGCTGGAAAAGGATATGGACCTGGAGAATTTCTATGACAATCTCCCGGATGTTCCTTATGTCATGGAAGAGTTTATCATCGGAGATATCGTCTCCTATGACGCGATCCTGGATTCCAAATGTGAGCCGCTGTTCGAGAACATGACCGAATGGCCTCCCATCATGGATATCGTCGTGAAAGACCTCAATCTTAAATACTATACCTGCCCCGCATATGTGATCCCCGACTCCCTTCGTGAGCTGGGCCGCCGCACGGTTAAGGCCTTCGGGGTAGACCGCCGCTTCGTCCATCTGGAATTCTTCCGTCTCGCCAAAGCCCGCAAAGGACTGGGAGAGGTTGGAGACTTTGCAGCGCTGGAGGTCAATATGCGTCCTGCCGGCGGGTATACCCCCGACATGATGAATTTCGCCCACTCCACAGACGTCTACCAGATCTATGCGGACATGGTCGCCTTTGACGAGCGGAGACTTCCGGAAAGCCCGGACCAGTATTATTGCGCCTATGCCGGCCGGAAAGACAGCCACACCTACACCCATACCCATGAGGAGATCATGGCCCGCTATGGAGCGGAAATGATGATGCAGGAGGAGATGCCGCCGCTGAACTGGCCCCAGATGGGACGGGTCATGTACACAGCAAGACTGCGCACCCTGAAAGAGACCCAGGAATTCATCCAATTCGTGCAGGGATAAAAGCCGCTGTCCTGCGCCCAACAGGCGGACCGGTGAAAAACCGGAAGAAAGGATGACAGCCCCTTTGTCTGCCTCAGTGCTGTATGCTGCTTTTTTGTGTGCGGTATTGCAGCGGTGTCATGCCGAAGTGTTTTTTGAATACGTTTTGAAAATAGGACTGGCTGGAGTAGCCCAGATAGGCGCTGATTTCTGCCAGACTTTGACTGCTGTAGATGAGCAGGTCTTCTGCCTCTTCCATTTTGCAGCGGGTGATGTAGGCGCCGACGGATTGGCCGGTTTCCTCCCGGAAGCGTTTCATGAGGTAGGAGGGACTGCGATGGATGTGTTCTGCCACCTGCTCGATGGTGATGGGTCTGTTGGTGTGGCGCTGGATGTAGGTCATGCTTTGGCTGATTTCTGATGAGATGTTTTTGGGAAGACGTGCCTCCCCGACCCGCTGGCACAGATCCATCAGAAAAATATATTGCAGGCGATGGACTTCCTTGATGGTCTGGGTCTGTTCGCATTCGAGGATGTAAAGATTGATCAGCTGATATACGCGTTCCTCATCCAGGCCGCCGGCCAGAGCGCCCAGGATGCCGGCTTTGGAGGCCAGTCCGATAAATATGTTTTTTGCCTGCCGAAGGGGCGTGTGGGCGACCTGCCCCTCTGCGGGAAATTCCTTTGTGGAGTCCAGAAAGGCTTTCAGCCTGGCAGTATCTCCCAGGGCGATCTGGTGGTAGAGCTGCCGCTCAAAGGAATACGAACTGAGGCTGCGCTCATTTTCTTTTGCATCGACAGCCTCTTTTACCGCCTGCTGTCCCCGCTGCATCGCCTGCGCGTCTCCCTCCTGGTAGAGGGCACTGATGTCTGCCTCTTTATGATTCAGGACAAAATAGAGAAAGGAGAGGACGCGGATGAACTGCGGATGACCGCTCACAGGGATATTGTACAGAAGCTCAGACAGCGCCTCCTGGTAAGCAGGGGGCGTTTTGGTTTCCTCAAAGTATTCCCGGATCAGAGTTTCGCTGACCGGCGAGGTGAAGATCGGGCCGATATAAAGATCATAGCCGCTTTCCTCGATATGTACATGGCCATATTCCAGATCAGGATTGATGGAGCTGAATTCCGGATTGCGCTCTGCCGGATAGGAGGGCCAGGACTGTTCTGGCTGAAGTTCCAGAGCTTCGCTTATGGAGGAATACAGCGGTGTTCCATTTAAAAGCAGATTTGCGGGGATACCTGTAGCGGAAAAAAAGGAACGGCTGAAAGTGATATAATCCATGATCAACTCTCCTTAAGAGGGGGAACTGCTGTGCTGCGTATTTCGCACAGAATCATTTTCGGGAAAGGCGCAGATTGCTTTGAAAACCTTATATTTCCAGTATATGTCCCCAGATTATGGAGAACAAGTATAATATCGCAATAACGTAGAGGATATTGCAATCCATCTGCCTTCGGCTTTGCTACACTTTCCTCATGACATGAACCGGAGACAGGTCTTAGCCTGTTTACAGAAACACCTATATCACAAAGGAGGCCTCACATGAACCATTCGATCCGTATCCCGATTGCAGAAAAAAACCAGGGTGTGCTGGATTTCTCTCATCTGCTGGACGCCCCGGCAGGCAAGCATGGCTTTGTGGAAAGCCGGAACGGGCACCTGTATTTCGAGGACGGCAGCCGCGCCCGTTTTCTGGGCTTCAACGTAGCGACCCGCTCCAATACCCCCAGTCATGAGGACGCGGAGCGTCTGGCAGAACGGTTCGCCTCTCTAGGCGTCAACATCATCCGCATGCATGCCGCTGACGCGCCCATTGGAGATGGGGCAGGAAACTGGTCGAGCTGCAGGGAAACGCCGCTTCTGGATCTGGAGAGCGGAAGCTCCCGTCATTTTCATCCGGAAGGGCTGGACCGCTTCGATTACTATGCCGCAAAGCTGAAGGAAAAGGGCATTTACCTGCACATCGATCTGATCGTGGCCCGGCCGTTCCTGGAGGGAGATGACCTGGAGCATCCCGGCAGCATCGCCTCCTGCATGAAGCGTTATCCCATGTACAACGAGCGGCTCATCGAACTGCAGAAGGAATACGCGAAGGAGCTCCTTTGCCATGTAAATCCCTACACCGGCCTTGCCCTCAAGGATGATCCGGCGGTCATCACCGTCCAGATGAACAATGAGGAGAGTGCCATCAAGGGGAATACCGGCCAAGATGCAGGGGAGGAGATGAAGCCCTATCGGGATGAGGTCATGCAGCGGTTTGGCGACTTCCTGCTGATGAAATACCACACCCGGGATAAGCTCAAGGCGGCATGGACGGAAAACGGGATCTGTGCTCTGGGCGAGGATGAGGATCCGGCCGCAGGGACCGTGCGCGGCATCGAAGGCGGCTTCTATCAGTCCGTCAATGAGCCCACCGGCCAGTGGGACGCCCCTGAGGGACCGGCCCGCTACGCAGATTTTATGGAGTTTGGTGCATGGGCTAACCGGAATTTTTATCAGAATATGAAAGATTATCTGCGCTCCCTGGGCGTAAAGGTCCCCATCGTTGCCAGCAATCTCATCGCCGGCGCCGCGGATGCCTATGGCCACACGACCGGCGACATCATGGAAAACAACACCTATTTCAACCATCCGCTCCTTCCGGTGCAGAACGATACCTACATGGTCTACGGTCCGGCGGAGTATGTTTCCACCAATCCCCTGACCGTACAGCAGGGCATCGGCTCCATGGGAACGACACTGCTGAGCCTGGCATCGGTTGCCGTGGTGGAGGGAAAGCCCTTCATGCTCAGTGAGTGGAACGAATACGGACTGCACCCCTTCCATTCCACTGCCTTTGTCCACACCGTGGCATACGCCTGCCTGAACGACTGGGATGGTCTGATCCTGTACAATTACAACACTTCAGATAAGCCGGATGAGGAGCCGGCCGACGGCATTGTCACTGTCTTTGACGCCTACAACGATCCGGCCCTGATCAGCCAGTTTGGATTCATGGCCAGTGTCTTTTACAAAGGGCTGATCTCTCCGGCAATGCACCGGGCCGATGTGGTCTATACCCAGAATGACTGGAAGACCCTGCCAAATTTCCACGCCATGCCCATGTGTGTTCTGCCCTACATCACAGGAATGCGGAATGTGTTCCTTGATGGAGACGATCAGTACCGGGGAGATGCGGATGTGGCCATCAACGCCGGATTTCTGAATGACGGAGATCTTCGAAACGCAAAGCACAGCGTGTATTATTCCTGGTCACCCTACCGGGATCCAAAACGCCGCTATATGGAGACAGAGCGTCTGAAGTGCGCGGCGGCAGGTACGAAGGAGCTTCGGCCTGGCGTACACCTTGGCAGCCGCTCTCTGGTATTTGACAACATCGCCGAGGCAGCCCACTACGGAGATTACCGGGAATTTGCCGCCACCATGGACTGTGCCATGAAAGACTGGGGGATCCTTCCGGAGGACTGCGGTTACATCGACGGCAGGCTGATCTCCGATACCGGTGAGATCTGCTTTGCCCCTGAGCATGCACGCTTCTTTGTCCGCAGCGCCGGATGCGCCTATTTCAGCGGCGCACCGGAAAAGGAGACGGTACTGTCCGACCGGGTAACGGTCCGGGCAGAAAACGAAAGGATCAGCCTGGCGCTGCTTCCTCTTGGCACCGACAGCCTGGAGCAGGCAGGGGAGTATCTGCTGACTGCCATCGGTAAGACTGGCACAGACAAGGCAAGTTACACAGATGGGCCGGAGCTGATGCCCGGTCTGCGCTTCACAGCCGTGCGCCTGGATGGAAAGCTCTATGCGGAGTCCCTGGAGGGAAGCCTGATCGTAAAGGCAAAGCAGGCAAAACTGACCATCCTCGACATGCAGGGACGGGAGATCGGCGTCATTCCAGGCGTGCCCGGCGGCGAAGGGCTTGTATTTGCCCTCGACGGAAGCCAGAGCGGCGTCCAGTATCATCTGGTCATTGAAGAGACCGCATAAAAAAACGCAGCGCCGGAACACTGGCTGGAATAAAAAATCCCGCAGCGACGGAATGAGCAATAAAATCCTCCAGCAGCAGAACGCCTGCCTGGATGATTAGAAAAAAGCCCCGCAGAACCCAGATCGTGGGAGACTGACCGGCTGCAGGATAAAAAGGAGCACTTATGAACCGAAAGACGGGCCCTCTTGGAAAGGCTATATATGAATTTACCCCGGATAAAAGGGGCTGTGTTATCCACGATCCGGAGACGCCCCGCTACTGGTACAACTATCTGTGGAATGACCTTGGCTATTGTGCCCAGGTGTCCCAGACCGGCCATGGGCGCAGCAGCTATCTAAATGAGAAAGCAGAGATGTGCATGCTGAACCGCGACGCGGCCCGCTATGTGTATCTTCGGGACGAGCAGAGCCGGGAATGCTGGAACATTGGCTGTGGCCCTTTATGCGAGCCGGTGGAAGACTATCGCTGTGTCCATGCCATCAGCAGCACGGAGCTTTCCTCCGTGAAGGATGGCATCTGCGCTTCCTGGCGGATCTTCGTGCCGGACGATCTTTACGGCGAGTGCTGGCTGCTGACGGTGGAAAATGCAGGCAGCACACCGCGGATGCTGAGTCTTTTTCCCACGGTCAGCTTTTCCCTGGATGGTTTTTCCCATCCCAGGTACTACGAGATGTACCGCAGCATAGAGGCCGGCTTTGACGGTGAACTGAACGGGATCTGGTGCCGCAGCGCCCACCCCTTCGCGCCGCACGAGCGCTACAACGGGTATCTGGCCTCCTCGGAGCTGGTTTTTTCCTGGGACGGCGATCTGACCGCCTTTTGCGGCTCCTTAAGCACCCAGACAGAGACTGACGCAGCTTCCACGGCCCGTTATCAGAGGCCCCGCCGCCTGTTTTCCGGGGAAAACTGTTCCAATTCCAGCGGAGCCCTGTTTATTCCCGGCGCCGTGCTGCAGCACAAGCTGACGCTGCTGCCCGGAGAAAGAAAAGAGATCCGTCTGGTGTATGGAGTGGCAGAATCCAGGCAGGAAGCGATTGCCTGTGCCCGCCGGTACACCGGTCTGGAGCAGGAGACGGCCCTTCGAAGGACGGGGGCCCGGGACCTTGGAAAATATGCTCCTCTGTCTGCCGTCACCCCGGATAAGCAGCTCGATCAGCTCTTTAGCACCTGGATCAAAAAACAGGTGGACTTTTGCATCGTAGGAAAAAAAGGCGTCCGGGATAATCTTCAGATCGCAGCCGCCCTGCTTAACTTCCGGCCGGCAAAGGCCCGGGCGGAGATCCTGGAATGCCTGGCTCATCAGTTTAGGGACGGCCATGCCGTGCTGACCTGGTATCCCTATGACGACACCCGCTATTCCGACCAGCCCTTCTGGATCATCTGGGCTGTCTGCGAGCTTCTCAAGGAGACCGGAGACCGGCAGATCCTCGAGACCATGGTGCCCTGGCAGGATGGGGGAGAGGGAACCGTGCAGGAGCATGTAAAAGCGGCCGTCTCCCGGCTGCTGGCAGACCGGGGAAGAAACGGTCTCGTGCGGATCTTTTTTGCTGACTGGAACGATGCCCTCAACATCCCGCCGGAGGAGGAGGCAGAATCGGTCATGCTCTCCGAGCAGTTTTGTCTGGCCTTAAAGGAGCTGGAGCAGATGAGCCTTTGGCTTGAGGATGCAGACTACGCAGCCTTTTGCCGGGATGCTTTTGACGAGATGAAGGCAGCGATCAATCGGGCTGCATGGGATGGGGGCTGGTACTGCCGGGCCCTGGCAAAAACAGAGAACATTGGGTCAAAGGACAGCAGCGGCAGCCGGATCTATCTGAACGCCCAGACTTGGGCAGTGCTTGGCGATGTGGTTCCCAAAGAGAGGCTTGGCGCCCTGCTCGAGGCGGTCGACGGAATGGAGAGGGATTTCGGATTTCCCTTAAACGACCCGCCCTATGACGGCTATGATCCGATGGCAGGCCGCATGTCCGGCATGCTTCCGGGCCTGTTTGAAAACGGGGGCGTCTACTGCCATGCCAGTGCCTTCAAGATCCTGGCGGACTGTCATCTGGGACGCGGCGACGACGCGCTCCGGACGCTGAAGAAGATCATGCCGGACAGCGAGAAAAACCCCTCTGCCAGGTCCGGTGCAGAGCCCTATGTCTTTACCAACTGTTACGCCACCCATCCAGCATACTATGGCCGGTCCTATCAGTCCTGGACCACCGGGACTTCGGCATGGTGTCTGAAAGGTCTGTATGAAGGCATTCTGGGGCTGCAGCGGGACTATGAAGGCCTGCGGATCCGTCCGGCCTTCCCCTCTAGCTGGCAGGAGGCAAAAGCAGAGCGGCAGTTCCGCGGAGCAGCCTACCACATCACCTACCGCAGGGGAGGCGATCCGGGGATCGTCGCCGACGGCGTGCATCTGGCCGGGGATCTCCTTCCGGATTACCAGGATGGAAGAGTACATGAAATCGAAGTGACAATCTGATAGGAAATTACAATTTCAGCGAGGATTCCGCAATCCCTGCCGGGAAAGGCCTGATAGAATAGCACTATAAGATGACAAGCGGAGAAAACAGCAGCAGGAGAACAAGAACAATAACGGGAAAAAAGCAGCAGGAGAATAAAAACTGCAATAATTGAGGGAGGCAAAAATGGCAAAAGCAAGAAAAGAGTACGATGCCGAAGGCGTTAAGCTTACGATGCGCACCAATGATTACCTGGCTGACATGAGCGGTCAGCTGGCACTGGGCATCATGGCAAACCTGGTTGGCCAGATGCAGTATTTCTACACGGACAAGATCGGCATGGCCGTCGGCTCGGTCGGAGTCGTCATGGCTATCGCCAAGATCCTTGATGCGTTTACTGACGTGATCTTCGGCAACATTATCGATCATTCCCGCGGCGGCAACAAAAAATATTTCCGCTGGATGATCATGCTGGCCGTACCGGCAGCAGCGATCGTAGCCCTGATGTTCATGGTTCCGAAAAATGCATCGACAGGCATGCAGTTCGCCTACGCCCTGGTAACAAACCTTCTGCTTACTGCGGTTATTTACACGATGATCGCCACTCCCTTCAGCGCGGTCATGGTCGTGCGGACCCGTTCAAACAGTGAGCGAAGCAGTATGGGCGTTTTCCGGGCAGTCGGAAACTACGGCGCCGGCATGCTGATCGCCATTGCTACGATCCCGGTCACCAATATGCTCGGCGGTACCCAGGAGGCCTGGATCAAATACGGCATCGTTCTGGCCCTGGTCGTCCTTCTGCTTTTCCTGATCTGCTGGAATAACGGACACAAGGCTGCCTTTACCCGTATGAACGAGACAGAAGCGGGCATGGGTGCCGAGCCCGAGGAGGAGCCGGTACCTTTTGCTCCGGCGATGAAGATGCTGTTTCAGAACAAGTACTGGGTCATCGTCCTTCTCTTCAACCTGATCACCGCCATCACCAGTGCGGTGGCCGCATCCTCCGGAACCTACTACTGCAAGTGGATCTTCGGAAATGACAACCTGGTCGCCATCATCGGCGGCATGGGATTTGCCGCTACCATCGTTGGTTTTATCGTATCCAAGCCCATCATCAGCAAGCTGGGCGTCACAAAAACCGTCCTGTACGGCTGCCTGGGCGCGGCGATCTGTGCGGCGATCCGCTGTTTTGCACCCACAAACTTCGCAGTATATGTCGGCTCCAGTCTTCTGGGCAGCCTGGTCCAGATCCCGCTGATGTGCCTGTACGGCGTACTGACCGCCATGGCCGTAGACTACAACGAGTGGAAGTATGACAAGAAGCTGGTTGCCATGTCCGGCGGAGCCATCGGCTTCGGCAACAAGGTAGGCAGCGGCATGGGCTCCCTGCTTCTGAGTCTGTTCCTGATCCTGGGCTCCTATGACGGGACCCTTGCAGCCGCGACGCCCTCCATGCGGATGAGCATCTACGGCTTCTCCAACTACCTGCCGGTCGTCATCAATATGATCATGTTCTTCATGTTCCGCAGCTTTGACCTGGAGGAAAAGCTTCCGGCACTGCGTGAGGAAGTAGCGGCAAGACGCGCATCCGCGCAGAAGCAGTAAAAGGCGGCTGCCATCCGCACAGCCTGAAATTATACGGCACGCGTCTGCACGATAGCGGTAAAAGCGGCTGTCACCCGCACAGCCTGAAGTTATACGGCATGCGTCTGCACAGAAGCAGTAAAAATCACGGATGACAGATATCACAGAAAATGCGGATAATCGCAACATTGAGAAAGCAAAGCGTTTATTGAGAAGCAGATAATAAAATGATTTAAACGCCAAAAGTCCGAACCCACGCCATGCTTGCATGGCCGTGGGAGAAAGACTTTATGGCGTGCCCCAACATGAGGACGAAGTGGTGTTTAAACACCACGAAAGTCCGAATGCTGGGACGGATTGTGGGAGCACGGAGTGCGGAGCAATCCGTTTAAATCATTCCAGGTGCTTTTGGCGAGTTAATCATAAAATAGTAAAAAGGAGGATCTGCCATGTTTGCCATCGACAGGATCCGGATCGAGCATATGTCTTCTTCGGAGCAGTCGCCGGTCATCACGGATAACCCACATCCCAGATTTTCCTTTTCCCTGAAAAGTGACCGGAGAGAGACATCTCTCCGGTCTGCCTGTATCCGGGTAAATGGCTGGGAGAAGGAGATCACGGATCCATTGAATATCGTCTATGAAGGGCCGGCATTGAAGCCCCTGACCGTGTACCGTGCCGAGCTGCTTGCAAAGAGTGATGCCGGCGAGACTGCCCGGGCGGAAGCCTTTTTCCAGACCGGACGGCTGATGCTGCCCTGGCGGGGGAAGTGGATCAGCGATCCGGATTTTCATGTGGAGAGCCCGGCGTCACCCGTGCCCATGACCTTCCGCCGCCGGTTTGTTCTCCAGGAAGCTGCAGAAAATCTGCAGATCCTGATGACCGCCATGGGTGTATTTGACCTGTATCTGGACGGCCGGCGGCTGAATGACGATTACTTTGCCCCGGGTTTTACAAACTACGAGGCAGACCTGCAGTATGTCCTGTATACGGTCCCTGGTCTGACGGCGGGAGAGCATGAATTCCGCGCTGTCGTTGCCGGCGGCTGGGCGGTAGGAAGGACCACCCATGTGGACAATACAAACAAGTCAGCGTCAAAGATTTCTGCCGACCGGCAGGCCCTGCTCTGCGAACTGCGGTTTGCTTACCCCGACGGCCGCCGGGAGGTGCTCGGGTCCGATGAGCGATTTGACGTTACGGAGGACGGCCCCTGCCGTTTTGCGGACTGGTATGACGGAGAGGTGTACGATGCCCGGCTGGAGGAAAAGGAGCCCGTCTGGCGTCCTGCCGCAGAGGAAAAGCTTCGGGTGTCCCCCTGGATCAGTGCCCGCTATGGCTGTCCGGTAACGGCGCATGAGGTTCTGGAGCCGGCCGCCTGGTATGAGGCACCATCCGGAGAGCTGATCTGTGATTTCGGGCAGAACATCGCCGGGGTCCTGTCGCTGAAGATAAAGGGACGGGATGGCCAAAAGATCCGGATCCGTCATGCAGAAGCCCTGGAAAACGGCGAACTTTATGTGCAGAATCTTCGCTCCGCAAAACAGGAGCTTTGCTACATCTGCCGCGAGGGAGTGCAGGAATACAGTCCGCGTTTTACCTACATGGGCTTCCGCTATGTGGGAATCACCGGGATCGGCCGTCAGGATCTGGAGCTGCAGGCGATCGCTGTATACTCCGATCTGGAGATGAAAGGCTCCTTTGCCTGCTCCAATGAGGATCTCAACCAGCTCCAGAGCAACCTGACCTGGAGCGGGAAGGACAACCTGGTAGATATTCCCACCGACTGTCCCCAGCGGGACGAACGACAGGGATGGACGGGCGATATTGCCCTGTTTTCCCCCACAGCATGCTTCAACTTTGGCATGGAGCGTTTTTTGGAAAAATGGCTGCAGGATCTTCGGACGGAGCAGACGCCGGCCGGTGCGATCCCCTTTGTGATCCCGGCGCGGAAGGGCGTCACTCCCACCATGACCACCTCCTGCTGGGGTGACAGCTGCATTCTGGTGCCCTGGACCCTGTACATGTCAGAGGGAGATAAAAGCATCCTGCGCCGGCAGTATTCTTCCATGAAAAAATATATGGCCGATGTCCGCCGCTGGGCGGCTCTTTCCTTGCCTGCAAACGGGTCACCCTGGATCCTTCGGTTTCCATTCCAGTTTGGCGACTGGTGCGCGCCATACGGCTCTCTGCCGGACTGGCTGGCAAAAGGACCCTGGGTCGGCACCGCCTACTTCTATCATTCCTACCGGATCATGACCAGGATCTCAGATGTCATTGGAGAAAAAGAAGACAGCAGGAATTATGCGGAACAGGCAGAGAAGATAAAAAAAGCCTTCCGCAAGGTCTTTACCGACGGCAAAGGGCGGATGAAGAAGGAATTCCAGACCGCCTATGTGCTTGCCCTGGCCTTTGACCTGGCGGAAGGCGAGGAGCAAAAGGTGATGGCAGAGCGGCTTTGGGCGCTGGTAGAGGAAAACGGGGTCCATCTCGACACCGGCTTTACCGCGACGCCCTTCCTGCTTTTTGCCCTGGCAGACAATGGCTATGAGAAGGAGGCTTTTGAACTCCTGCTGCAGGATACCGAACCCTCCTGGCTGTGCCAGATCCGCCGGGGAGCGACCACTATGTGGGAGCAGTGGGGAAGTATTCAGGAAGATGGCAGCATCCGGGAATCATCGCTGAACCACTATGCCTACGGCTCTGTGGGCGATTTTTTCTACCGCCGTATCTGCGGTCTGGAGATGATCGAGTCGGGATACCGGCGGTTTTCCGTAAAGCCGTTACCGGGCGGTGGTCTGACCTGGGCACAGTGCACCCACGAAAGTCCCTTTGGCAGGATCCATGTCCGCTGGGAACTTCTGGATGGCCGGTTTGTGATCCACGTGGAGGTGCCCGTAGGGTGCACCTGCGAATTGCAGATGCCGGACGGCAAAGCATACACATTAGGAAGCGGAGAATATAACTATGACTGCGAGCAGGTGGACTGACTGCGCCATCAGCGCAGGGGAGAAGGCAGAGGCACTTTTTCTGAGCTTCTGGAAGAACTGAAGGGCCGCCTCCATAAAAGGCGAGACCAAAAGGAGATCAACAACATGAATATCTTCTGCAATCCAATAAATGTACCCTATGCCTACTCCTTCAAGCGGGATCCCAGGGACGGCTTTCGCATGAGCGTGAACCGGGAGGCGGCAGACCCTTCCATGGTCTGTTTTCGGGGAAAGTACTACCTCTTTGCTTCTATGACCGCCGCCGTCTGGGTGTCGGAGGATATGGCCCACTGGAAAAGCATGCCTCTGCCGGAGGATTTTCCGGTCTACGATTACGCTCCCGATGTGCGGGTGGTGGGGGACTGGCTTTATTTTACTGCCTCCAACCGGGGTGTGCCCTGTGATTTCTACCGGACAAAGGATCCGGCAGCCGGTCCATGGGAGAAGATCCCGGGCAGCTTCGATTTCTGGGATCCGAATCTTTTTGAAGACGAGGATGGAAGGCTCTATTTTTACTGGGGCTGCGCCAATGCCACGCCCATCTGGGGCGTGGAGATGGACCGGCAGACCCTGCGGCCCGTCGGGGAAAAGAAGGAATTGATCTGGGGAGATCCCTACAACCATGGGTATGAGCGCTTTGGCGAGGATCACTGTGAAAAGCCCCGGACCGGGGAGGAGACAGATGCTCTGTTTCAGAAGCACCTGAAGGAAATGGGCTTGATAGAGGAGGAGATCCCGGCCGAAAACCGGGCGATCCTGCGGGCGTCCTTTGCAGGCATGCCCTACATCGAGGGCGCCTGGATGACAAAACATGCGGGAAGGTACTACCTCCAGTATGCCTGTCCCGGCGCGGAGCTAAACGTCTACGCCGACGGAGTCTACGTATCGGAAAATCCGTTGGGCCCCTTCCGCCTGGCGGAAAACAATCCCTTTTCCTACAAGCCCGGCGGCTTCTGTCCCGGTGCGGGCCATGGATCCACCATGCAGGATGTCCAGGGCGTCTGGTGGCACACGGCGACCATGCGCATCTCCGTAAATCACGTCTTTGAGCGCCGGGTCGGCATCTGGCCGGCCGGCTTCGATGCAGACGGTGAGCTGTGGTGTAACCAGCGCTACGGCGACTGGCCCCTGGATACAGACCGGCAGAGAAAAAATCCCTGGGCAGATCCGGAGTGGATGCTGCTCAGCTATGGAAAGACGGTATCCGCCTCCTCATCTGCGCCAGGCAGAGAGCCGGAAAAGGCAGCAGACGAAAACATACAGACCTGGTGGCAGGCAGCTTCGGCAGAGCCCGGACAGTGGATCTGCGTGAATCTTGGGAAAACCATGACCGTCCACGCAGTACAGATCAACTTTGCCGACGATCCGGAGGCAGAGATCCCCTGCCCGGGAAAACTGGTACCTACGCCAGACATGGAGCGGTTCATCGATGCCGCCCCCGGCCATACACGCTGGCTGCTGGAGTACTCCGCAGACGGCAGCCGGTGGGAAACACTCGAAGACAAACGGCAGGCCAAAACCGATCTAAGCCATGATCTGGTCGTAAAGGAAGACGGCATTCAGGCTGCCTATATACGGCTGACGATCCAGGAAGTGCCCTACGGCGCTGCGCCATGCATCTCCGGCCTACGCATCTTTGGAAAAGGAGGCGGAAAAAAACCGCCCAAAGCCCGCGTCCGGGCAGTGCGGACCGGAGAACTCGACATGACCATCTCCGCAGAGCCCCAGAAAGATATCCAGGGCTATACCATCCTCTGGGGCAAACAACCCGACAAACTCTATCACAGCTACACGGTCATGGGCTCCGGTATTCGGGACAAGCGGATCGGCGCCCTGGTCAGCGGCCAGGCCTGCTGCCTTAGGGTAGACACCTTCAACGAAAACGGCATCACCCATGGAAAGGTGGGACATTTGAGACGGTTGTGCGCCAGTTCGGCGCT
>DFFG01000080.1:1409-25330 GCA_002368795.1 Eubacterium sp. UBA3782 | reverse complement strand
GCACTCCGTGCTCCCACAATCCGTCCAAACATTCGGACTCTCGTGGTGCTTATACACCACTTCGTCCTCATGTTGGAGCACGCCAAAAAGTCCTTCTCCCACCGCCATGCAGGCATGACGTGGGTTCAGACTTTTGGCGTTTAAATCACAAAATATCTGAGTTGCATTGTAAGCGCACTTTTCCGAAAATGCAAGCGCATCCTCCGCCCGCAGATAAGGTACTCTTACATCTGCCGGATCCGGTCGATGGCCTTTACCGTATTCTCGTAGGTTCCAAAAGCCGTCAGGCGGAAAAATCCTTCCCCGCTCGGGCCAAAACCGGAGCCTGGCGTTCCCACCACATGGACAGTCTCAAGCAGACGGTCAAAGAAATCCCAGGAGCTGCAGCCATCCGGTGTCTTCAGCCAGATATACGGCGCATTGACACCGCCATAGACCGTGTAGCCGGCCTGGGCAAGGCCTTCATAGATCACCTTTGCATTGCGCATGTAGCCGGCGATCTGCTCCCGGATCTCCTTCTGGCCTTCCGGAGAATAGACGGCTTCGCCGGCCTTTTGGATGATATACGGTGCTCCGTTGTATTTGGTGCCGTGGCGTCTGGCCCAGAGGGACCAGAGATCCGTCCCGTCCGCATCCTTCAGCGCTTTTGGCACAACGGTAAAGCCAAGGCGCATGCCGGTAAAGCCTGCGTTCTTGGAAAAGCTGCGGATCTCGATGGCACAGGTCTGGGCACCGGCGCATTCATAGATCGAATGTGGAACATCCGCCTCGCAGATGTAAGCTTCATAGGCCGCATCATACAGGATGACGGCACCGATCCGGTTCGCGTAATCGACCCAGGCCTGCAGACGCTCCCTTGTGATGGTCATTCCGGTGGGATTGTTTGGATAGCACAGATAGATGATATCCGGATCCTCCTTCGGGAATTCCGGGGTAAAGCCGTTCGCCTCGGTGCAGGGCATGTAGATAAAATTCGAATACCGCTGCTGCCACGGGATCCACTCGCCAGATCTTCCCGCCATGACATTGGAATCCACGTAGACCGGATAGACCGGATCACACACAGCCACGCGGCATTCCGGCGCAAAGATCTCCTGGATATTGCCGGAATCGCTCTTTGCCCCGTCGGACACAAAGATCTCCTCCGCGGAAACCTCACAGCCTCTGTCCCGGTATTCCTTTGCGATCGCGCTCCGCAGGAACTCATAGCCAAGATCCGGTGCGTACCCCCGGAAGGTTGCTGCATCGGCCATCTCGTCGACAGCGCTGTGCAGCTCGCGGATCACCGAAGGGACGATGGGCTTTGTGGCATCGCCGATGCCCAGCCGGATGATCTCCGCCTCCGGATGTGCCTCGCTGTATGCAGCGACCTTTCTGGCGATGGTGGAAAACAGATAGCTGCCCTGCAGACGGGCGTAATTGGGATTTGCCTTGAACACTGTAAAACCTCCTGCATGTCCAGCCTGCGCAAGGTGATGCGCGGCACGGCAAGAACGCCGGGGCGTCCTCAAATCAAAAAATTTCTCTCTATATGATCCGGCTTACGGCCGGTCATAGGCTTTTAGAGCGTCTACGGCCATCTGGATGGCTCTCTCTGCCGCCTGCTCCCGGACCTCGTTTCTGTCTCCGGAAAACAGGTGCTTTTCTACGCAGACCTCCCCCTTAAGGAAACAGCCAAGATATACCAGGCCGGCCGGGAATTCTTTGGTTCCTCCGGGTCCTGCAATGCCGGTCGCCGACAGGCAAAGATCGGCATCTGCACGAGCCGCGCCTCCCCTTGCCATCTCCTCGGCGGTCTCGGCGCTGACAGCGGTATACTTCCTGAGAGTTTCTGGAGAAACGCCGGCAAGCGCTGTTTTGGCCTCATCACAGTATGTCACAAAAGCCATCCGCAGAACGTCGGATGCGCCTGGGATATCCACGATCCGGGCGCTGATGCCGCCTCCGGTACAGGACTCCACCGTCGTGACGGTCCATTCTCTGCTTCTTAAAAGATCGACAAGCTCGGCTTCCGGCCTCATTTCTTCTCTCATGGTCATCCTCCTGAAAAAATAAGGGCAGTTATCCCCTTTCCGGATAACGCCCTTGTTATCATGTGTGCAAACATCCTCCGGATGAATGCTTTGTCTGTTTTTTATTATTTATCCATGCGCCGCATACACGGTCAGCATGGCGGTCCGCTTTTCACGTCCGGATCACTTGGTGCTGCCGAGAACGCCCCTGTTCTTGATCATGTAATCGATCAGGCTGATCACGGTAAGCGCACAGGCGGCGGCGATCAGCACGATCTCAAAGGGCCTCCAGCCGTTGATGTCCAGCAGGACGACGATGATCATCGCCATCTGGGATACGGTCTTTGTCTTGCCCCACCAGGAAGCGGCGATCACAATGCCGTTGTCCGCAGCCACCAGACGGAAGCCGCTGATGATAAATTCCCTGGCAATGATGATGATCACGACCCAGGCCGGCAGCTCTGCTGTCCGCACCAGGCAGACCATCGCGCTGCATACCAGAAGCTTATCCGCCAGCGGATCCATGAACTTGCCGAAATCCGTGACCAGATGATATTTTCTGGCAATATACCCGTCCAGTGTATCCGTCAGGCTCGCGCCGATAAAGATCGCCAGGGCGATATAGCGGGCTGCCGGAAAATCCAGATACATGAACAGGACAAAAAACGGGATCAGCGCCATGCGCAGGCATGTAAGCTTGTTTGGAAGATTCATCTTGTTACTCCCTTGCTCCTCCCCGCTCTAAGAATGGAGAGGTTAAAAAGAAATCAGACTTCCTCATCTTTTGTGATGAGTTCTCCGACCAGGTCATATTCCATTGAGCCGGTCACTCTGGCCTGCACGATATCCCCGGAATTCAGATTCTCAGGACTCGAAATAAAGAAATAGCCGTCCACGCCCGGTGCATCCGCGCGGGTGCGTCCCACATACACATTGCCGTCGGACAGATAGCCCTCGATAAAGACTTCCATGACCCTGCCGGCAAGCTTTTCGCCCCGCTCGGTCGAGATCTCCTGCTGAAGGTTCATGATCTCGTCCTTGCGCTCCTCCATGACCTCCTGGGGAATCTGGCCTTCCATCATTGCGGCAGGCGTTCCCTCCTCACGGGAATAGGTAAATACACCAAGGCGGTCAAATTCGATCTCATCAACAAAATCGAGGACCTCCTGATGCTGCTCCTCTGTCTCCCCGGGGAAGCCCGTGATCAGTGTCGTCCGGAGCGTAATATCCGGCATTGCCTCGCGAAGCTCTTTGATAATGCGGACCAGGTCATCATGGCTCGTCCGCCTGCCCATGCGCTTCAGAATAGCATCCGAAGCATGCTGGATCGGCAGATCAAGGTAATGGCAGATCTTTGGCTCCCGGGCCATCGTCTGCAAAAGCTCCGGGTAGATCTCCTCCGGATAGCAGTACAGCAGACGGATCCACTGCAGTCCCTCTATCTTGCACAGCTCTTCAAGCAGCACGTGGAGCATTTTTTCGCCGTAAAGATCGACACCATAGAGCGTTGTCTCCTGGGCGACCAGGATCAGCTCCTTTACGCCTCCTGCCGCAAGGGTTTCTGCCTCCTCCAGAAGATCGTTCATCGGAACGCTCCGGTAGGGTCCGCGCATCTTCGGGATCGCGCAGTAGGTGCAGTGCTTATCGCACCCCTCGGCGATCTTCAGATACTCGTAAAAGCCCCCTGTGGTCAGCAGACGTTTTTTTGCATCCTGGGGTATGCCGGATAACGGCTCCAGGATCGCCGGCCGCTCTCCTCCTGCCGCCGCAAGGATCGCATCCTCGATGCGGTTGTAGCTGTTGGTTCCGACGATGGCGTCCACCTCCGGTATCAGCTCCAGGACCTCCTCCCGGTAGCGCTCCGCGATACAGCCGGTAACGATCAGCGCGCGGCATCTGCCTTCCTTTTTGTATTCCGCCATCTCGAGGATCGTGTTGATGCTCTCCTCCTTGGCCGAATCAATAAAGCAGCAGGTATTAACGATGATGATGTCGGCCTCAGCCTCATCATCCGTCAGCGTGTAGCCCTGCCCGGTAAGCTTGCCGAGCATCTTCTCGGAATCCACCAGGTTTTTGTCACAGCCCAGCGAGATAAACAGTATATTCAGGGTGCTCACTCCTCCTCTTTTGCGGGCTCGTCCTTCTTGAGGATCGTTACCTTGCCTTCGTAGAGCTCCTCAACGGCCAGGGACAGAGGTTTGATCTTCTTGCCGTTCTTGTCATAGGCGCTGATCTTCGGCTCTGCGCCGGAAACCAGCTGGCGGGCTCTCTTTGCGGATGCCAGCACGACCGAATAGCGGCTGGTTACCAGGGGAGCCTCCTCCCTTGATTCCTGATCCTTATTGATGTTGTCGATCATCTCCACATAAGACGGATGTATCATGCTTTTTTCTCCTCTCGTTCTGCAAGTTCTCTGCGTATCGCAGTAATAAAATCACCCTGGAAACATGCCCGGTCATGCTGGGCGCGGATCAGGCTGTGCAGCCGGTCCACACACTCCTCCAGATCATCGTTTACCAGAATGTAATCATACTTGTCCATGCCCTCGGATTCTTCCACCGCACGCTTTAATCTGCCTGCGATCACCTCGGGCGTCTCTGTGCCCCGTCCTGTGAGCCGCTTCTCCAGCTCATCTGCCGACGGCGGCGTGACAAAGATCAGGATCGTATCGGGGCGCTTTGCCTTGACCTTCAGCGCGCCCTGGATCTCGATCTCCAGGATGACATCCTTTCCTTCCTCCAGCATACGGTCCACATACGCCGCGGGCGTCCCGTAATAGTTCCCGACATAGCAGGCATGCTCCAGAAGCGCGTCCTCCCGGATCATCTGGAGAAACTCCTCCTCGGTCCGATAAAAATAATGCACACCTTCCTGCTCTCCTGGCCGCGGACTCCTGGTCGTTGCCGAAATGGAAAGCGCGTAGCCATCATACTTCTCCAGAAGCCGGGCCATCAGCGTGCCCTTTCCTGCCCCCGAAAAACCGGATAAAACCGTCAGAAGGCCTTTACTCATCCTCTGTCTCGATCCTTTCTTCTGTCTGTATCTGTGCCGGCTCGTTAAACCGGCGGGTAATCGTCTCGGGCTGAAGCGCGGAAAGAACGATCCGCTCCCCCTCCATGACGATGACTGCCTTTGTTTTTCTGCCCTGGGTCGCATCCACCAGCGTGCCGCTCTCCTTTGCCCGGGTCACCATCCGCTTTACCGGAGCAGCGACCGGACTCACCACGGCGATGACCTTGTCGGTGCTGACCGCATTGCCAAATCCGATATTGATCAGTCTTGCCATAGCCTGTCCCCTTACTCGATGTTCTGGACCTGCTCGCGGATCTTTTCGATCTCGGTCTTCATATCGACGGCAATATTGGAGGTCTCAAGGTCGTTGGACTTTGACAGGATCGTATTTGCCTCGCGGTTCATCTCCTGTGCGATAAAGTCAAGCTTGCGGCCGATATTATCTCCAAGCTTCAGGGTCTCACGCATATTCTGAATATGGCTCAGCAGACGGACCGTCTCCTCATCTGTGCAGATCTTATCCGCAAACAGGACGACCTCGGCCGCGATACGGCCCTCATCGATCTGGGCGTTGTCCAGCAGCTCCTTTGTCTTTTCCTCGAGTCTGGCGCGGTACTCCTCCATGATCTTCGGCTCCCGCTCCTGGATCAGCTGCACATTTTTCTCCAGACCGGCCAGCTTGGCCAGCAGATCCGCACGAAGGTTTTCACCCTCCCGGTTTCTGGAGCTTTTAAAGGTCTCTCCTGCCGCACGCAGTGCCGCCTCCAGCTCCTTCCAGAGCTCATCCTCGTCGATCTCCTGCTCCTCCATCGTCAGGACATCCGGGCAGCGAAGCAGCGAGGTGGCCGTCATGTCGTTTTTGATCCCGAAGGTCTCCGCAGCAGATGCCGCATACTTCAGGTACTGCCGTGCCAGCTCCTCATTGTAGCTGAGGGATACCCTGCTCTGGGTGAAGTCGGCATAGGTGATGAAAACGTCCAGCTTTCCTCTCTGTGCATACTCCTTGAGCACGTTCCGGATGCCGGCCTCAAACAGCGTGAATTTCTTTGGCGCCTTGATGGAAAACTCCAGATATCTGTGATTGACTGACTTAAGCTCTACGCAGATCTTCAATTCATCTGTCTGGATCTCGGCCCTGCCGAAACCCGTCATGCTGTAGATCATACCAACATCCCTTCCATATATAATCAGGATAAAACCCGGACAAGATCAGCCCATTTAGGGCGAACTGATCTGTATTTCTGGATATGCACGCAAAAATACAGGGTAATTATATGTCACCCTGCCGGTTCCGTCAAGGCTGAAGTCAGATAGCATCTCTCACCCATGCCGGCGGTTATCTCTCACGCTTCCCGGATCCTCTGGTTCAGATAATTCAGCACGCGCTTCTTGTCCCCGCTCCACTTCGGTGCGATCAGCAGCCGCTTTGGTCCGTCCCCGGTGATCCGGTGGATCACGGTCTCCTCCGGGAGGACCTTCAGGCAGCGGATCAGCACATCCGCGTATTCCTCCAGGGGCATGATAGGAAAAGGCTCTCTTCTGTACTCTTCTGCCAGGGACGTTCCTTCCAGCACATGGAGCAGCTGCAGCTTTATCCCGTCCGGAGGCGGATCCAGCGCAGCCAGATACCGGCAGGTCTCCACCATATCGTCCGCGCTCTCCCCCGGCAGGCCAAGGATGACATGAACGATCCCCGTAAGGCCCGAGTCCTTCAGGTTCCGCCAGGCCTCCTCAAAAACCGAAAGTCCATAGCCCCGGTTTATCCGCTCCGCTGTGCGCTCATGCACCGTCTGCAGGCCAAGCTCGACCCACACGGGCTTGATCTGGTTCAGCTCCCGGAGCATGTCCATGATCTCCGGCCCCAGGCAGTCCGGCCTTGTCCCCAGATCAAGGATGCAGATCTCCTTCTGCCGGAGCGTCTCGCTATACAGCGCCTTCAGCCGTTCCGGGTCGCCGTAGGTGTTGGTAAACGCCTGGTAATAAGCGATAAACCGCCAGTCTTCCTCCGGCATGCCGGAAGGCATCTTTCCCCGGACTCTTTCCTTCGCCAGACGGATCTGCTCCTCCGGCGGGAGGAGAGGCGCGGCAAACTCGCCGGATCCTCCCATGGAACAAAAGCTGCACCCTCCGTAGCCGACTGTCCCGTCCCGGTTCGGGCAGGTGCAGCCAGAAGACAGCGAAAGCCGGTAGATCTTCTGCCCATAGGTACGTTTCAGTTCATCCGACAATCTCCGGATCTCCATCTTTCTCCCCTCATTTCTGCAGATCTGTCCAAATAAAAGGCAGCATCGAACGCTGCAGGGTGCCTGCATTGCTTCTAATAAATTTAATGCATTGGAATCGGTTTGTAAATTGTGTATAATAGGACTGTTGACAATAATGACAGGAAAATGAGGATACTATGGCTTTAGACGGTATTACGATCGCAAATATCCGCAGCGAGGTGAATGCTGCCATTACAGGCGGCCACATCGCAAAGATCATCCAGCCGGAGCCCGACGAGCTTCTGATCACCGTAAAGAACAACAGCAGAAATCACCGGCTTCTTTTGTCGGCCAACGCGTCTCTGCCGCTGGTCTATCTGACGGATTCCAATATACAGGCACCCATGACCGCTCCGAATTTCTGCATGCTTCTGCGCAAGCACATGGCCGGCGGAAAGGTGACCGGCGTACTGCAGCCGGGTCTTGAGCGTGTGCTCATGCTGGCGGTCGAACACCGCAACGAGATGGGCGACCTCAAAACTGTCCGTCTGGTGATCGAGCTGATGGGTAAGCACAGCAATATCATCCTGATCGACGATACGGACGTGATCATCGATTCGATCAAGCGCGTCCCCTTTCATATCAGCTCAGTCCGTGAGGTCCTGCCTGGACGGACCTATTTTATTCCCCAGACGATGGGCAAGCAGGATCCGCTGTCTGTGACCTACGACGATTTCTGCCGCGCCCTCTCCTCCCGGGAGATGCCGCTGTACAAGGCCGTCTATACCACGCTGACCGGCATTTCACCGGTCATGGCCGAGGAGCTCTGCTACCGTGCCGGGATCGACAGCGATCATCCCTCCAATACGCTGGAGGAAGCCTCCCGGCTTCATCTGTTCAATATCTTCAGCCAGATGATGGAGGATATCCGGACAGAACAGTTCTCTCCCTGTATGATCTTTAAGGACAAGGAAGCCTTTGAATTTGCCTCTCTTCCCCTCACCCAGTATGCTTCTCTTCGCTGTGAGACGTGGGAATCAGTCTCTGCGCTGATCCGCAGTTTTTATGCGGAAAAGGATCTGCGG
Source organism: Eubacterium sp. UBA3782 (assembly GCA_002368795.1). Lineage (GTDB taxonomy): Bacteria > Bacillota > Clostridia > Lachnospirales > Lachnospiraceae > Bilifractor. The sequence goes on along the minus strand of DFFG01000080.1, from coordinate 17,017 downwards.
GGCCGGATCCGCCAGAGGTCCGCGGATCTTCGGCGTGTCATCCAGACAGCTCTCGAGCGAAACGGCCGTACGCTGGCGCTGCAGGAAAAGCAGATGCACGATACCGAAAAACGGGATAAGTACCGGATCTGGGGTGAGATGATCAATACCTACGGGTACAGCCTGGCAGAAGGCGCATCCTCCCTCGAATGCATCAATTACTACACCAACGAACCGATCACGGTCCCGCTGGATCCTCAGCTGTCGGTACGGGAAAATTCGGTCCGATATTTTGAGCGCTACAACAAGCTCAAACGGACGGCTGAAGCCCTTGCCGAGCGCATAAAGGGCACCGAGGCGGACGTCGAGCATCTGGAAAGCATCGCAGCTGCGCTGGACATCGCCAGAGACGAAAACGACCTTGCCCAGATCCGCACCGAGATGGAGGATTACGGCTATATCCGCCGCAAAGGCCCCACCGGGAAAAAGAAGCAGACAGCCTCCTCTCCTCTGCATTACATCTCCTCGGACGGCTTTGATATCTACGTTGGGAAAAATAATTACCAGAACGAAGAAGTATCCTTCAAGATCGCCCAGGGGAACGACTGGTGGTTCCACGCCAAGGGCATTCCTGGTTCCCACGTCGTGATAAAAAGCGGAGGCAGAGAGCTTCCGGACCGCGCCTTTGAGGAGGCCGGCCGCCTGGCCGCCTACTATTCCAAAGGCCGGCAGGCACCAAAGGTCGAGATCGACTACACCCAGAAGAAAAACCTGCGCAAGCCCGGCGGTGCACGCCCCGGCTTTGTCGTCTACTATACCAACTATTCACTGATGGCAGAACCGGACATCACCGGCATCAGCGAGGCAGCAAATTGACCGTCCGGAACCATCCGGCTTTGTATTAAGGAAGCAACCCTATGGCATCTACTCAAAAAAAGCGAAAGAAAAAAGCCCAGGCATCTGCCGAGCAGCCGGTAAGGAAGAAAATCGTCCGCTATGAACCGGATCCGCACATCGGCCTGACAAAGGAACAGGTCCTGGAGCACCGGGAGGCCGGATGGGACAACCGTTCCGTCGACCCGCCCTCCAAAACCGTGCGGGAGATCATCCGCAGCAATGTCGTCACCTACTTCAACCTGATCTTCCTGCTTCTGGCGATCCTGCTCTTCCTGGTCGGCGCCTTCCGGGACATGACCTTTGTACCGATCATCGTTGCCAACTCGCTGATCGGTATCTTCCAGGAGCTGAAAGCAAAGAAGACCCTGGATGAGCTCTCGGTCCTCAATGCACCGAAGGCCACCGTCGTCCGGATCGGCCGTGAGAAGGTCATTCAGGCCGAGCATCTGGTTGCCGATGATATCGTGATCTTTACCGCAGGAAACCAGATCCCCGCCGACGCAGTGGTCGTCGAAGGACAGGTCTCTGTCAACGAGTCTCTGCTGACAGGTGAATCGGACGAGATCAAAAAGAATGTCGGCGACGAGCTGATGAGCGGCTCCTTCATCGTGTCCGGATCCTGCTACGCCAGACTGGTCAATGTCGGTGCCGATTCCTACATCAACAAGCTGACTGCTCAGGCAAAGCAGGCACGTGTTGGCGAACAGTCCGAGATGATCCGTTCCCTGAACCACATCGTTGTGTTCGCCGGCATCTGCATCGTCCCCATCGGCATCGCCCTCTTCTACCAGAGCTACTGGATCCAGCAGAACAATGTCTACGACAGTGTGACCTCCATGGTCGCTGCCGTCATCGGCATGATCCCCGAGGGACTCTACCTCCTGTCCAGCGTCACCCTGGCCGTCAGTGTCGGCCGTCTTTCCATGAAGAAGGTCCTCGTGCACGATATGAAGTGTATTGAGACACTGGCGCGTGTCAATGTTCTTTGCGTGGACAAGACCGGAACGATCACGGAAAACGCCATGCTGGTCAACGAGGTGATCACCCTTCCGCCCTATGAAAATGACCGTTCCATACCGGAGATCGATGAACTGCTCAGTGATTTTGCCGCCGCCCAGAAGGCCGACAACATCACGATGGAAGCCATCAAGAACTACTTTGCCAATCCAAGCGGAGCCGCTCCCCTGGCTGTCACAGGCTTTTCCTCTGCCTACAAGTACAGCAGCGCAACCTTTGAGGATGGCGCCTATGTCATGGGTGCTCCGGAATTTATTCTGAAGAGTGACTACGAGAAATACAAGGAAACGATCGAGACCCAGAGCCGGCAGGGCTTCCGTGTGCTGGTCTTCGGACGTTACAGCGGGATCCCGGATGGCGGAGAGCTGACCGGCACCGTCACCCCCTACGCTCTCGTCGTTATCGCCAATAAGATCCGCAAGGATGCCGACAAGACCTTCCAGTTCTTCGACCGGCAGGGCGTCGAGGTGAAGGTCATCTCCGGCGACAACCCGGTCACCGTTTCGGAAGTCGCCACACAGGCGGGAATCGCCAATTCGGATCTCTATGTGGATGCCTCCACCCTGAAGACAGATGCAGACATCGCGGACGCTGTGACAAAATATGTGGTCTTCGGCCGTGTCACACCGGCCCAGAAGCTGGCCTTTGTCAAGGCGCTGAAGTCCCACGGCAAAACCGTCGCCATGACCGGTGACGGTGTCAACGACGTCCTGGCCCTCAAGGAAGCCGACTGTTCGGTCGCCATGGCCGCCGGCTCAGATGCAGCCGCCCAGGCATCCCAGCTCGTCCTTCTGGACAACGATTTCTCCCATATGCCGGAGATCGTCATGGAAGGCCGTCAGGTCGTCAACAATATGGAACGTTCCGGAAGCCTGTTCCTGGTCAAAAACATCTTCTCCCTGCTGCTGTCGGTCTTCTCGATCATCGCAGGGATGACCTACCCGCTCCGTCCGTCCCAGATCTCGCTGATCAGCCTGTTCACCATCGGCCTGCCCGGTTTCCTGCTCTCCCAGCTGCCGGACAAAAAGATGATCAGCGGACGGTTTATCTCGAACGTCCTGTTCAAGGCTCTGCCCGCCGCCCTGACCGACTTCATCATCATCGCCGGTCTGGTCGTCTTTGGCGAAGCCTTCAATGTAAGCTCTGTGGATATATCCACCGCCTGCGCGATCCTGATGTCCATCGTAGGCTTCATGATCCTGCGCCACATCATCAAGCCGATGAACAAGTTCAAATGGGGCATCCTCACCGCATGTATGGTCGGCATGCTCTTCTGCCTGGTCTTCCTGCGCGAGTATTTCGGCATCACCGGCATGTCCGTGCGATGCGTCATGCTGTTCGTCGTCTTCTCGATCTGCACGGAGCCCGTGCTGCGCTACCTGATCTCCTTCCTGCGGATCCTGAACCGGATCTACCACAAGATCCTCGCAGCCGCAGGAGCAGCCAAGGCCAAGAGTACAGATGCAGCGTGAGCACCAATAGCCCACGTCCCTGGAAGGCATTACGCAAAGGCTTTAAGCCTTGTCGGGCCTGCAGAATGTTTGCTTTAATGTCTTCCAGGGACGTGGGTTTTTTTTCTGAGCAACACGTATGTGGAATTAAAAATCGATTTTTCTCTTACCAGCGTGCCGAAAAGGCCCGGGTCATCTGACCCGGGCCTTCATCTGTCTCGTATTATCTTTTTGACTTATACAGGATAGGATTTTGTCTCCGCATCGCTCTTTGTGGCGTCGATCCCTGTCTGCTGGGCATCTCTGTACTTGAAGAACTCGGTTGCTACCTGCGGGAACAGGGCGTAGGACAGTACATCCTCATCCTGCTGGTTGTAGGCAGCCATCTCGTTCCGCAGGGTATCCAGCTCGGGAGCAAGATCGTCGGCGGGACGATAGGTGATCGGCTCCTCGTCGCCCAGAGCCTTTTTCTGCAGCTCTTTGTTGACCGGATCTGTGGTCTCGCCGTACTTTCCGGCAAGCAGGTCCTTGGTCTCCTTGGTGATCATCTTGTAGCGCTCGCCGAGAACGACGTTCAGAACCGCCTGGGTTCCGACGATCTGGGAGGACGGAGTAACCAGAGGCGGATTTCCCAGATCCGCTCTTACTCTCGGAACTTCCTCAAGCACATCGTAGAACTTGTCCTCTGCGTGCTGCTGTGCCAGCTGGCTGGTCAGGTTGGACAGCATGCCGCCCGGTACCTGGTAGACCAGTGTACGGATGTTGACACCCAGGTTGGTGGGATTGAGCAGTCCGTTCTTCAGGCACTCATCTCTGTAGGGACGGAAGTAGTTGGCCACCTCAAGAAGCTTGCGGACAGAAAGTCCGGTATCATAGGGTGTTCCCTTGAAGGTCTCGACCATAACCTCAGTTGCCGGCTGGGAGGTTCCCAGGGCGAAGGGGCTGATGGCGGTATCGATGATATCCACACCGGCTTCTACGGCCTTCATGCAGGTCATGGAAGCAACACCGGAGGTGTAATGGGTGTGCAGCTCGATGGGAAGGCTTGTGGTCTCCTTCATTGCCTTTACCAGCTCTGTGGCTGTGTAGGGAAGAAGCAGGCCGGCCATATCTTTGATGCAGATGGAATCAGCACCCATCTCCTCGATCGCCTTGGCCTTCTTGGTCCAGTACTCCAGGGTGTAGGAATCACCAAGTGTGTAGGAAAGGGCGACCTGAGCCTCAGCGCCGGCTTCCTTCTTGGCAGCCTTTACGCAGGTCTCCAGATTGCGGAGATCGTTCAGGCAGTCGAAAATACGGATGATATCGATGCCGTTGGCAACGGATTTCTGTACGAAATACTCGACAACGTCATCAGCGTAGGGTCTGTAGCCCAGGATGTTCTGACCACGGAACAGCATCTGAAGCTTGGTGTTCTTGAAGCCGTCTTTCAGCTTGCGCAGTCTCTCCCACGGATCTTCCTTGAGGAAGCGGAGGCAGGAATCAAAGGTAGCGCCGCCCCAGACCTCAACTGCGTTGTAGCCGATCTGGTCCATCTTCTCAACGATCGGAAGCATCTCGGATGTGGGCATACGGGTCGCGATCAGCGACTGATGCGCGTCACGAAGGACGGTTTCCGTAATCTTTACAGGTTTTTTTTCAGCCATTCTTATTCTCCTCTTTATTCGTTCACATGGCTGCGGAAAGGAACGCTCACCCGCAGCACATGCGCTCTGTCAGCGGTATCAGACGACGCCGTAGACAGCCATAAAGGTACCGGCTGCAACAGCCGTACCGATAACTCCGGCTACATTCGGTCCCATCGCATGCATCAGAAGGAAGTTTGTGGGATCTGCCTCCGCACCGACCTTCTGGGATACACGGGCTGCCATCGGAACGGCAGAAACGCCGGCCGAGCCGATCAGCGGATTGATCTTGCCCTTTGTAACCTTGCATAGCAGTTTGCCGAGCATGACGCCGCCGAAGGTACCAAAGGCAAATGCGACAAGGCCGAGGGCGACGATCTTAAGCGTGTCGAGCTTCAGGAAGGCCTCCGCGCTGGTAGAAGCGCCGACGGAGGTTCCCAGAAGGATGACGACGATATACATCAGAGCATTCGATGCTGTCTCGGTCAGCTGCTTGACAACGCCGCTCTCACGGAACAGGTTTCCAAGCATCAGCATACCGACCAGCGGTGCTGTCGTCGGAAGAAGCAGACATACGATAACCGTGATAACGATGGGGAACAGGATCCTCTCCAGCTTGGATACCGGACGAAGCTGTCCCATCTTGATCTTTCTCTCCTCTTCGGTAGTGAAGAGCTTCATGATCGGGGGCTGGATGATCGGAACCAGGGACATGTAGGAATATGCCGCAACAGCGATCGGTCCCATCAGGGATGTCTGGCCGAGCTTACCGCACAGGAAGATCGATGTCGGTCCGTCAGCGCCGCCGATGATGGAGATCGCTGCTGCTGCCTTTCCGTTGAATCCCAGAAGGATCGCCAGGAAGTAAGCAACGTAGATACCCAGCTGGGCAGCTGCACCCATAAGGAAGGAGATGGGGTTTGCGATCAGCGGAGCAAAGTCGGTCATCGCGCCTACGCCCATGAAGATAAGGGAAGGCAGGATCGCCCACTCATCCAGAATAAAGAAGTAGTGCAGAAGGCCGCCGGCATGCTCGATGCCTGCCGCGTCCACAAAAGGCTCAGCCATGATATCCGGATAGATATTGACCAGCAGCATACCGAAGGCGATCGGTACAAGAAGCAGCGGCTCAAATCCGTGATGGATCGCCAGATAGAGGAACACGAACGCAACACCGATCATGACGAAGTTTCCCCAACTGATGTTGAAGAACGCCGTCTGATGGATCAGGTTGTTCAAAGTCTCTAATATCATTTATATACCTCTCTGATTTGTTCAAAGATGCCTGTCAGTTCATGGTTGCCAGAATATCGCCGGATTCAACCATCTGGCCGGGAGTAACGTTTACGGAAGCAACGGTACCATCCTGCGGAGCAACGACCGGGATCTCCATCTTCATAGCCTCAAGCATGATGACGGTATCACCAGCCTTTACGGCTGTGCCGACAGGAGCTGCTACGCTGACGATCTTGCCGGGAACGGAAGCGGTCACATTGATGCCGCCTGCGTTGGCCGGAGCTGCTGCAGGTGCTGCTGCCGGAGCGGGAGCCGGAGCCGGGGCCGGAGCTGCTGCTGCCGGAGCCGGAGCTGCGTTCTGGGTAACGCCGCTGGTGATTCCTTCTTCAACGGTTACCTGGTATACTGTGCCATTAACTGTGATCGTATAATTTTTCATCTGTTTTTCTCCTTTATACTCTCTTCCATCTTCCGGTACCCACCTTGCGTACCGAGCGAACTACATAACCGCTTTCTGAAGGTGCATCTTCCATTGCCGCTGCGATCGCTGCTGCGATGACCGCCGCGATCTCTGTATCATCCGAAGCTGCAGGCGCTGCCGCCGGTGCTGCTGCCGGAGCTGCTGCTGTCGGAGCTGCCTTCGATGCCGGTGCGGCTGCCGGAGCTTCCTTCTTTGCCATCTTGTTTTCCAGGACACTGATGTACTTGAAGCAGTAGATGACCAGTGTCAGGAAGATCAGGACAAAGAAGACGACCAGGAGGCCGACCACCATGTTCTGGGCAGCCTGGATGAACTTCTCCCCAAGGGAGTACTGGATGTTCATCTCATAGTTGACCGGCGTGGTGCCCTCTGCGTCAAAGTATACGATGACTTCCGCATCGTAATTCTCGAAGCTGACGATCGATGTGGTCACCAGCTGTTCCGGATCGGAATCGTTTATCTCTGTCGAAACAAAGCTCTTGAACGCACCGGTCTCCTTCTTGTTTTCAGTCCAGGTGTTATAGAGCACATCATAAAAACCGCCGTAATCCTTGAGGACTTCAAGAGAGGCATCATCCATCTCGTAGATCTGCGTCAGAAACAGCTCTACAGAAGACTTGATCTCCTCCTTCATGGCATCGTCTACCTGGGCGGATGCGGGGACCGCTCCGAGAAGCAGAGTCAGCACGGAAGCCAGCACAAGGAAGGCTGTAAACTTCCTCTTTAAGTTCTTCATTCACTCACCTCGCTTAAACGGTGCCGTGCTTCTTGTCCGGACGGAACTCTCTCTTTGTGAAGAGCATATCCAGTGCGCCGATCAGGTACTTTCTGGTCTCGGCCGGATCGATAACGGTATCCACATAACCTCTGGCTGCTGCCATATCAACGCTGTTCTGCAGTGCGCTGTAAGCCTCTGCCTCAGCCTTGATCACATTACCGTCTGCGCCGTCGTTCATGATCTTGGCTGCTGCAAAAGCATCCATCATGCCGATCTTGGCATCCTTCCAGGCGTATACCATATCTGCACCGAGGGACTTGCTGTTCATGGCAAGGTAAGCGGTACCGAAGGCTTCTCCGGTGATGACATTGACCTTCGGGGTCGTTGCATTGGCGAACGCATAGGTCATTCGGCCAAGCTCATATGCCAGATTCTTCTCGGAGCACATAGCTGCCTTGAAGCCTGTTGCATTGGTGAAGGTAACCACCGGGATGGAGAAAGCATCGCAGAAGCTGACGAACTGGGCAGCCTTCTTCGCGCCGCGGGCGCTGATGCTCTTGCCAAACTCCTCAGCCACAGAGCCATCCTCTGCATAGCGGATGTTCCGGTTTGCCACAGCGCCGACGGTATAGCCGTTCAGGCGGATAAAGGCAGTGACCATGTCACGTCCGTAGCAGGGCTTTGTCTCGATATAGCAGCCGCCGTCGCTGATGCGGGGAAGCAGGAATGCGGGATCGTCGATGCAGCCGGCCAGATCACTGCTGATGCGGTTGAGATCATCGGCAGCCTCGCCATAGGCCATATCATCCTCGTTGTTGGCCGGAAGGACAGATACCAGGGTGCGGATCTTCTCAAGCACCTCTGCCTCTGTTCCCTGTCCGTCGCTCATGCCCGTCTCCTCAGCAGCAAAATCTGCGGATGCGGTATCACAGGCTTCCTCGGTATTGCCGGCGATCGCGTTGGGAGAATTGACAAATAGCTTTGCCTTGCCGCTCTCCATAAATGTAAAGTCAGCCATGGCCGGAACAAGGGCCATGCCGCCGCCGCACATGCCGAAAATGCCGGTGATCTGCGGGACAACGCCGGATGCACTGGCCTGGGCCATGTAGATCTCACCAAACGCATTCAGAGCGTCGGCAGCTTCCTCAAGACGGATGCCTGCGCAGTCGATCAGGCCGATGACCGGAGCGCCGGTCTTGATCGCCAGATCATACATGTTGACGATCTTTCTGGCATGCATCTCGCCGATCGTTCCCTTCAGCACGGAAGCATCCTGACTGTACACGTATACCGGGCAGCCCCCGATCTGACCGTATCCAGTAACGACACCGTCAGAGGGTGCTTTCTTTGCAGCCATGTTGAAATCTGTGTTTCTGGCTGTAACAGCCGCACCGATCTCAACAAAGCTATTTGCGTCAAGCAGAGCGGAGATCCTCTGTCTTGCCGGGCTTTGCGTGTTGTTGCTCATATTCTTACCTCCATCGTGTATTGTGAATTCAAAAAATTGCACTATTCCTACTATAACTGTTTTTTGTTAATTTAGCAACAATTATCCATGCCGGAAAATGGCTGAAAAACAACGAAAAAAAAGACTCTCCGGCGCAGATTTTCGTTAAAAAATCAAACGCTGCAAAAGCCTTTTTTCTTACATTTTTCTTTGTTAACCGGTATGCAGCGCACCCTCCTGCACATCCTGGCCATATAAAAGCGGTTTCAGGCACTCCAGCCCAAGCAGCAGCGTCGAACTATTATGCATCAGCGCAGAAACAGCCGGACACGGCCTTTGCTTTCATGCAGGATCAGGAACCTCATGCCTTTACACTGTCTTCGATCACACTGGCTTCTTCGGCAGCAACTCTTTCTTCGTTGATCGCCCTTGCATCAGCCAGTATGTCGGAGCAGCCCTCCTGAATATTCTCCGCCTCACGCATCACCTCGTCTCTGCAGCGCAGCACAGCTGCTGCCGCATGCGTATAGACCTTGCGGGCATCTTTGCTGCCCAGGATCCTGAGTCCGGCAGAGCCAAACAGTGTACCGCCGACAAACAATGCGATTTTTCCTGCAACACTCATTTTTCTGTCCTCCTTAATCGTAACGGCGCCGCAGCTAAAAATCCTTTTTCATTTTGCGGCTGCCGAAAGGAAACCCGGGCAGATATATATAACTAATATTAGCATATGCTAACTATCGGTGAAAAACAAAGCCAGCAGCCGGCATACTGATTTTTCATGCCTGCTTCACTGGCTCTGCATGATTATTTCTGTCTCGGTTTCTTCTGTTAAATTACTCAAACAGTATAGCACAGAAGAATTCGGAGGTTAACAAAAAACTGTATTTTTTTTAATACCGCCTGAATATTTCCGGCAGATTATTCTCCGCTTTCGCTTCAGCCCTTCAGTCCTCTGGTCTGACGGTCCATATCCTCCACGACGATATCGTAGATCTCGCCAAGGGTTCGGCCGTATTCCAGCACCAGCCACGGCTCGTTCGTATGGAAATGGATCTTGATCATTTCCTCGTCACCGCAGCAGATCAGGCTGTCGCCCTTGAAATGCTCTGTGATGTAATCCGCGATCTCATCCTCATCCAGATCCTGCCCGTCGATCAGCAGCTGTGTATCATAACGAAATTCAAGCATCCTGTTTCTCCTTTTTAATGGTACTTTTACTCTATGATAATCCAACACAGATGATTTGACAATTTTTTTATACGTCGACCATGACCTCGGCCTCGGCTTCTGCACGGAAATCCTCGATCTGGACCGGAGAAAGCTCCGGCAGATGCTCCGTGGAATCCACACCGAAATACCGCAGAAAACGCTCCGTCGTCCCAAACAGGATCGGCCGTCCGGGAACATTCAGCCGTCCGACCTCCTCGACCAGCTCATATTCCATCAGCTTGTTGACTGCATGATCCGAACTGACGCCGCGGATGCTCTCGATCTGTGCCTTGGTGACCGGCTGCTTGTAAGCGATGATGGACAGCGTTTCCAGCACAACATCGGTCAGCGCCGGTTTTTTCGGCTGCTTGGCAATAATGATCAGATTTTCATAATACTGCTTCTTTGTGCAGAGCTGATACGCTCCGTTCAGATCCAGCAGCTTGATCCCGGAATGGGGATCGTCGTATTTGACCTTCAGCCGGTCGATGGCCTTCTGGGTCTGGGCAGGTGTCCTCTGGATGGCAGCTGCCAGCTTTGACAGTTCGACCGAATCTCCCATCGCAAAAAGGATCGCCTCGACTGCCGCCTCTTCCTCCCAGGAATCATCCTCCGGTATACTGTACTCTTCTTTATTATATTTCGCCAGTTCCTCCCTGTCGGAACGGTCGACCGTCTCCTGCAGTTCGACCTGACGAAACAGGATCTTCTCTTCTTCGCTCATCTGTACCGTATCTTCCCTATATTCAGTCTCAGTAAAGATCCGCAGCACCGGAGCCTTCGCCCTCGCGGTAGCTCTCGCTGACCAGCGTGCTCTCGTTCTCGTCCTCCATGGACTCGATATCGATATCTCCAAAGGTCTCTTCCTGGGATACCCTTATTTTTCCTAGCTTCATCAGCTCCAGAACGGCCAGGAAGGTCACCACGATCTGCATCCGTCCGCTCTGTTTTTCCAGAAGATTTCGGAAGGAAACACGCCGTTTCTTTCTGGTAAGAATCTCCACATAATCCAGTTTGTCCGGAAGAGAGACCTCCTCCTTCTCGATATGCCCAAACCGGCTTCGGATCGGATCGATCTTGTCCTCCTGCCGCTTCATGACAAAGGTAAAGATCTCGTGCAGCCGGTTCAGCGTAACTCCGGAAAGCAGCTCGTCTGGGTCGGCAGGCGGCCGGTAGGAGGCAACCTCGTCCGGAAGATTCTGCTTCCGGGTCACCACATCTCCCGCTCTCTCCATCCATTCCCTCAGCCGTGCGGAGATCGCCTTGTACTCCTTGTATTCCAGCAGCTGCTGGACCAGATCTGCTCTGGGGTCCTGCTCCTCCCCCTCCTCATTGACCTCACGGGGAAGCAGCATCCTGCACTTGATATCGATCAGCGTGGCCGCCATGACCATAAACTCACTGGTCACATCCATATCCTCACGGTCCATCTCCCGCACATAGGCCAGATACTGTTCCGTGATCTCTGAGATCGGAATATCATAGATATCTATTTTATTTTTATCGATCAGATGCAGAAGCAGATCCAGAGGACCTTCAAACGCCTGCAGTTTAACCTCAATCGCCACGATCGTCCGTTCACTTTCAGAGAATCAGTTATTTAGTGCAGATACTCTATTACTTCTACTATATCTTGCGGAAAATGTCAACAGGCGGCTGCACCGGCCTGCCAGAACAGAATTCAGCGGCCGTGCTTTGCCTGCCATGCATAAGCATTCTTCCGGGAAGCGCTCCCACTCGGTCCTCGCGCAGTGGTTCTACGTCGGAATCTATAAACAGATTCCTCCAAGAACCAGCGCTGCGGATGTTCCCTCCAGAATGCTTTTGCATGACAAACTTAGCGCGGCCGCTAAATTCTGTCAGCAGATCCGTATCTCTGCCGAAACGATCTCTCTGGGATTGTGGATGCGGATCGGGACCGTGTGCTCTCCGCAGCCGGAGGTCACGATCGCATGGCTTTCCCCCTTCTCAAAGTGGCCATAGCACTTGCCGGAAAAGGGAACGAGGTCCGGCGAGACCAGCCCTCTGTGTCCCCACAGCCGGACCATGCCGCCATGATAATGGCCGCAGAGCACCAAGTCTGCTCCCCAGTCCATGTAGGTATCCATATACCGCGGATTGTGGGCAAGCAGTATATTCACTCTCTCGGGATCCGGGCTTCCGATATGCTCCCGCATCGTCTCCACATCCAGGGTATGACGCCGGAATCTGCTGTAGTATTCCGCCGGCAGGTCAAAACCCAAAATCCGCACAGGGATCGTGCCGGATGTGTTCCCGGAAGCTGCAGTTCCCTCGTTTTTCTCCTCCGGTCTTCCGTGCAGAGGCACATCCACATCTGCATAGGAATCCTCTAGGAACACCACTTTTGTATCCGCAAGCAGGGCTCTGTACTGCTCATACATATCCCCGTAGACCTCAGGATAGATCCTTGCGCGGTATTCATGATTCCCGGTCCCCAGATATACCGGCATGCGGGAAGACAGCCGTTTCATAAACCGGGCTGCCGCATTCACCGGCTGCCGGTTTCTGGCGACGATCATATCCCCTCCGCAAAGGATCAGATCCGGCTTTTCCCTGGCGATCCTGGACAGGATCTCCCTTGTCTCTGCCTCGCTGCAGGCATTGTGAAGGTCCGAGAGAAAGGCGATCCGAAAGGACCCGGCAGGCAAAGCGCAGCCATGCACAGGGACAGAATATTTAGCTGTGATATATTTTCTACTGCTCATTATTTTTCCTTAGTTCGTGCTCCGCACTCCCGCATCTCGCCGGGTCAGCATTTTTACTTTTTTGATGAGTGTTTGCTGTTCCGCCCATGTTCTGCCAGAGCTGCGCCCTGGCAAACCTGGCCGGGTCAGCATTTTACTTTTTTTGATGAGCCGCGCTGCTCCGTGCTCCGCACTCTCGCATCGCTTCAATAATTCGCAGTCCGGGCATTTGCCCTCCCTGCTCATTATTGTTGTGTTTGCTGTTCCGCCCATATTCTGCCAGAGCTGCGCCCTGGCAGAATATGGGCGGGTCAGCAAACACTCATCAAAAAAAAGAAGCTCTCACAGTTTGTACTGTGAGAGCTTCCCATGTGTGCATTAATTATATTTACGCTTTCTGGCAGCTTCGGATTTCTTTTTGCGGCGAACACTCGGTTTCTCGTAATGCTCTCTCTTACGGATCTCCTGCTGAATACCAGCTTTTGCGCAGCTGCGTTTAAATCTACGTAAAGCGCTATCCAATGTCTCGTTTTCTTTTACGATTACATTAGCCATATGCCCAAACCTAACCTCCCTCCAGTTGTAAGATTGTGCTAAATACAACTGTTTGGGTATTTTTGCACCTTTTTAATTATATTCAGATTCATGTGCTTCGTCAAGCAGAAAAATAATTATTTCAGCATTCCGCCGACGATCTCCGGTACCTTGCCGATCATCTCGCCGATCTTCTCAGGCTTTTTGCCGCCGGCCTGTGCCATATTGGGACGTCCGCCGCCGCCTCCGCCTACGATGGCTGCAGCCTGCTTGATGATGTTTCCGGCATGTGCGCCATTTGCCATTGCCTTGTCGGAGACCATGCACATCAGGCTGACCTTTCCGTCCTTGTCAGAAGCAAGCAGGATGACGCCGCCGGCCAGCTTGGTCTTCAGTTCATCGCCAAGGCTCCGAAGCTCGTTCATGTCTACGCCCTTGACGGATGCTGCCAGGATCGGTACGCCGTTGACGTCGACGACATTGTTCATGACATCGCCGAGGGCGTTCTGCGCCTCTTTGTTCTTTAGGGACTCGTTCTCGTTCTTCAGTGCCTTCAGCTCCTCCTGCAGACGGCGGATGTGCTCTGCCAGTGTTGCGGGGGATGCCTTGAGCAGGGCGGCTGCCTCGAGCAGCTGTCCTTCCATGTTCTGATAATATGCGCGGACGTTGTCGCCGGTCAGCGCTTCGATACGGCGGACGCCGGCAGCTACGCCGTTTTCGGATACGATCTTGAACTGGCCGATCTGGCTGGTGTTGCGCACGTGGGTACCGCCGCAAAGCTCGGTGGAGAACTCTCCCATCTTTACCACGCGGACGGAATCGCCGTACTTCTCACCAAACAGGGCCATGGCACCACTCTTCTTTGCCTCATCCAGTCCCATGACCTGGGTCACAACATCCAGACCCTCCTGGATCTTCTCATTGACAAGATCCTCGACCTGGCGGAGCTCCTCTGTAGTCATTGCCTGGAAGTGGCTGAAGTCGAAACGGGTGCGTCCGGCATCCTGATAGGAACCGGCCTGCTCGACATGAGTGCCCAGGACTTCACGAAGAGCCTTCTGCAGCAGATGGGTCGCGGAATGATTGCGGCAGGTGGCCATCCGGTTCTTCTCGTCGACAGACAGGCAGGCGGTATCGCCGACCTTCAGCATGCCTCTGGTGACGCGTCCCACATGAGCGACCTTGTTTCCTGCCACATGCAGGGTATCCTCCACACAGAACTCGCCGTCCTTTGTGGTGATGATGCCCTTGTCGCCGATCTGTCCGCCCATGGTTCCATAGAAGGGGGTCACATCGGTGATGATGGCACCGGTCATGCCATCGGCAAGTGCGTCGCAGACCGCATTCTCCTCATCCTCGCTGGCGGAATGCAGCTCGGCCATGGCGATGATCTTTGCCTCGGAAGTCAGACGGTCATAGCCGTTGAATTCGGTATTGAGGGCCGGATCCATATCCTCATAGACGGTCGCATCAGCGCCCATATAGTTGGTGGTCTTCCGGGCTTTTCTGGCCATCTCACGCTGCTTCTTCATGGCAGCATGGAAGCCCTCCTCGTCAACGGTCAGGCCCTTCTCAGCCAGGATCTCCATGGTGGAATCCACCGGGAATCCAAAGGTATCGTACAGGCGGAAAGCATCCTCGCCGGAAAGCTGTGTGTTTCCGGATGCGGTCAGCTTCTCCTCCATTCCCTTAAGGATCTCCAGACCCTGCTCGAAGGTCTTCTCGAATTTATCCTCCTCCTGACGGATGACGTTCAGGATGAAATCCTTCTTCTCCTCAAGCTCGGGATAGCCGCCCTTGGAGCCTTCGATGACGTTGACCGCCAGTGTCGGCAGGAAGGAGCCGGAAATGCCAAGCTTTCTGCCATGACGGACGGCCCGGCGGATGATCCGGCGCAGGACGTAGCCTCTGCCCTCGTTGGAAGGCATGATGCCGTCAGAGATCATAAAGGTCGCGGAACGGGTATGATCCGTGATGATACGGACGGAAACGTCGCTGTCCTCGCTGCCCGGTACGCCATAGGCGATGTCGCCGGCAAGATGGCAGACTTCATCACGCAGTGCCTTGATGGTGTCAACATCAAAGATGGAGCCGACCTCCTGAACAGCGACAGCCAGACGCTCCAGGCCCATGCCGGTATCGATGTTCTTGTGCTCCAGGTCGGAGTAATTGCCGTGTCCGTCATTGTTGAACTGAGAGAAGACGATGTTCCAGACCTCCATGTAACGGTCGCAGTCGCAGCCGGGATGGCAGTCCGGCTTTCCGCAGCCGTAGGCCTCTCCTCTGTCATAGTAGATCTCGGAGCA
>DFFG01000080.1:0-1348 GCA_002368795.1 Eubacterium sp. UBA3782 | reverse complement strand
TCGGAGCAGGGGCCGCAGGGACCGCTGCCGTGCTCCCAGAAGTTATCTTCCTTACCCATCTTGTAGATGCGCTCCTCCGGGATATGCATCTCGTCGCGCCAGATGGAAAACGCCTCATCGTCATCCACATAGACCGACGGATACAGGCGCTCCGGATCCATGCCAACGACCTCGGTAAGGAACTCCCATGCCCACGGAATCGCCTCGTGCTTGAAGTAATCACCGAAGGAGAAGTTGCCCAGCATCTCAAAGAAGGTGCCGTGGCGGGCCGTCTTTCCGACGTTCTCCAGATCGCCGGTACGTATACACTTCTGGCAGGTGGTTACCCGGTTTCTCGGCGGGATCTCCTGGCCGGTGAAGTACGGCTTCAGAGGCGCCATGCCGGAGTTGATGATCAGCAGGCTGTTGTCATTGTGCGGAACCAGGGAAAAGCTGTTCATCCGAAGATGGCCCTTGCTCTCAAAGTACTTCAGGTACATCTCCCTGAGCTCATTTACACCATATTTCTTCATAAACTATCCTCCTAAAAAGAGAAGGAGCTTTGACTTCCTCCCCTTCATCATTAACGAACGGAACGGTCTGCAGCTGTGTACAGACCGTTCCTATATTAGCACAAGTGCTTATTGTAAGCAAATTTTTTTGAAGTTCTTCTTGCCTTTTTTGACCAGAAGACCGTCAGAGGGGATCTCCTCCCTGCGGATGACCGCCTTGAAATCATTGACCTTGTCATCACCGACCATAACGCCGCCCTGCTGAATGGCTCTGCGTCCCTCGGAGCGGGTCGCCACAAGCTCTGCCTTTACCAGCACGGAGATCAGATCGATCGTGCCGTCCTCGGCAAAATCTGCATCGGCTAGATAAACAGAGGGCACATTCTCGGAAGCGCCGCCGCCGGCAAACAGAGCCTTTGCTCCGGACTCGGCTTTCTTTGCCTCCTCCTCGCCGTGGACGAGCTTGGTAAGCTCATAGGCCAGGATCTCCTTTGCCCGGTTCAGCTGGCTGCCTTCCCAGCTGTCCATCTCATCGATCTGCTCGAGGGGAAGGAAGGTCAGCATGCGGATGCACTTGAGTACATCGGCGTCTGCCACATTTCTCCAGTACTGATAGAAATCAAATGGTGAGGTCTTTTCCGGATCCAGCCATACGGCACCGCTGACGGTCTTGCCCATCTTCTTGCCCTCGGAATTGAGGAGAAGCGTGATGGTCATCGCCTCTGCGTCCTTGCCGTCCTTGCGGCGGATCAGCTCGGTACCGGCAAGCATGTTGCTCCACTGGTCATCACCGCCAAACTGCATGTTGCAGCCGTAATCATGGTACAGCCTGTAGAAGTCATAGGCCTGCATGATCA
>DFFG01000004.1:10883-17539 GCA_002368795.1 Eubacterium sp. UBA3782 | reverse complement strand
AATCCGGGATTCCAGGAAAAGGCCTTCTTCACGGCCTTCGCGTTCTCCCGGATGCCCTTCTCATCATACAGATGAAAGGGTGTGGGAATCTGCTGCACGATCTCGTCGAGTTTTGCTTTGGTGACAAAAGGTGTTTTTTTCAATACTGCTTTCCTCATTTCTATTTGACCCCGGGGGCCGGTATTGCTTTTTTCTGCCCGGATCACTCCACATGCTTATGCGTGTAAAGATGATCCCTGCAGTATTCGTAATTTCCGTTGCATTTCGAGCAGAACCGGAATTCCATATCCGGATCGTCAAGCTCTGTTTTTCCGCAGACAGCACAGCGGTGAACCGCGATGCGGTTTGATCCTCCGCCAAACGTCGTACGGTCGATCTTTGAGGAGGACTGACCGGTCCCCTGGGCACTCTGGCTGCCCTGCCCGCCGTAACCGTTCATCTGCCGGCGGAATTCACGGCGGACCCTCCGCTGACTTCTCGACAGCCGCACATGATTTCTGGTCAGGATAAAGAACAGGAGCGTGCTGGCCAGGGAGCATACCACCATGATCAGGCGAGGTACGCCAAGCCCCAGCTGCCAGTACTGCCAGACCTCGTATGCCAGGTACAGCACCTCCACGATGGCCAGGTACTTGATCTTGATCGGAATGATGAACATGAACAGAAGCTGTTCATTTGGAAAGGTCATCGCAAATCCGAGAAAGATCGAAAGGCTGATATAGTAGGTGGAAAACTGTGCGGCAAACATATGGACACTGTCACCGTAGATCGCGTACAGAATAAAGGCGCCAATGACCGTCATGATCAGTCCGAAGAAAATATAGACATTGTAGAGGAAATCTCCCCAGGTCCTCTCCAGAAGCGTTCCCAGCTGATAGTACAGGAACAGCATGATCAGGGTAAAAATGCTAAGTGAACTCGGCGGGATCAGCCACCAGCTCACCAGCCGCCAGATCTGTCCGCGGACGATGTATGCCGGATCCAGTGTCAGGTAGGAAAAAATACTGTAGTTCGAGGCCGCCGACATCATATACAGAACATAGCCTGCCGCGTAGGTCAGGATGATGTACATGGTCAGATGCGGGATCGCGTATTTCCCAAATCTGCGTTCCATTTTGCTCAGAAAATTCATGTTTTCTCCTTTTTCGTCCCGGAAGTCTGAAGCTGCCTGATCGTAAAAATCTTATGCCATTATATTATCCGGCATAAAACCTTGTCAATCAGAGGCCGTGAAAGAGAATCTGAAATATTTGTGTCCTGCCGGCGCATATGCTAGAATAACGATGAAATCTCCGGCAGACCGGACACGGCAGCGCTGCTCCGCAGAAACCAAATGGCAGAGCTCATTGAAGCTGCCTGTTCGTTCTCATTTGGAAAAGGAAACACAAGTATGGCAGGATCATCATTTGGAACTATTTTCAGGATCACCACCTGGGGAGAATCCCACGGCAAAGGGATCGGCGTCGTCATCGACGGCTGCCCTGCCGGCCTTCCCCTTACGGAAGCGGACATTCAGCCCTTCCTGGACCGCCGCAGGCCCGGCCAGAGCCGCTACACCACCCTGCGTGCGGAAGCCGATCAGGCGGAGATCCTTTCGGGCACCTTCGAGGGGAAGACCACCGGCACCCCCATCTCGATCCTGGTGCGCAATACCGATCAGCACTCAAAGGATTACAGCAGCATAGCCGATATCTATCGTCCCGGCCATGCTGACTTCGGTTACGATACAAAATACGGGCTTCGCGACTACCGGGGCGGCGGACGCTCCTCCGGAAGAGAAACGATCGGCCGGGTAGCCGGCGGCGCTGTGGCAGAACTCCTCCTGAGGGAGCTTGGCATTACCCTTACCGCCTATACCCGCCAGATCGGACCGGTGAGCATCGAGACCTTCGATGAAAAGGAGATCTCACGCAACCGGCTCTATATGCCCGATCCCCAGGCAGCAGAGGCTGCCTCCCATTATCTGGACGGCCTGATGGCAGAGCAGGACTCTGCCGGCGGCGTGATCGAATGCATCGTAAAAGGTCTCCCGGCAGGCGTGGGCGATCCGGTTTTTGAAAAGCTGGATGCCAACCTGGCAAAGGCCATGATGTCCATCGGAGCCGTCAAGGGTGTAGAGATCGGCGACGGCTTTGCCGCTGCCGCTGCCTGCGGCAGCACCAACAATGACGCCTTCACCATCGGCGCAGACGGCCGCATCACCAAGCATACCAACCACGCCGGAGGTATCCTTGGCGGCATCAGCGACGGTTCCGACCTTGTCATCCGCTGTGCGGTAAAGCCGACACCCTCTATCGCCTCCCTGCAGCAGACCGTTGACCGGGAAGGCCAGAAGCAGGAGATCCGGATCAAAGGCCGGCACGATCCCGTCATCGTCCCCCGTGCCGTTGTTGTCACGGAAGCCATGGCTGCCATCACCATCCTGGATGCGCTCCTGGTCGGCATGGGCGCCCGCCTCGACAATCTGCAGAAGATCTGGTGTCCCAAAGGGCACTGACGGATTCCGGAAGATCTGGCGTCCCAAAACGTATGGACAGCTTCCGGAAGATCCGGTGTCCCAAAGCGTACGAATAACTTCCGGAAGATCCGGCGTCCCAAAGAATACGGACGGATCCGCAAATAGACAAAAATCACCCGATAACATCTCGCCATTGAGATTTACCGGGTGATTTTTATATTCTGTATCAGCTTTAACCTATATTAAGCCAGAGCGTTCTTTGCGATCTCAGCCAGCTGAGCGAAGCCTTCCTTATCGGAAACAGCCATATCAGCCAGAACCTTACGGTTCAGATCTACGCCAGCGGTCTTCAGACCGTACATGAACTTGCTGTAGGACAGGCCATTCAGTCTTGCAGCTGCATTGATACGGGCGATCCACAGCTGACGGAACTGACGCTTTCTCTCCTTGCGGCCTGCATAAGCGCTGGCCAGAGCACGCATAACGGACTGCTTTGCGATACGATACTGTTTGCTTCTGGCTCCTCTGTAGCCCTTAGCAAGTTTTAAAACTCTGTTGTGTTTCTTTTTTGCGTTTAATCCGCCTTTGATTCTTGCCATTGTTCATATCCTCCTTCAGCGATTAGATGTACGGTAAGATCTTCTTCATGTTACGTACATTGGTCTGATCCATAACAGTAGCTTTTCTCAGATTCCTCTTACGCTTTCTGGTCTTCTTGGTCAGGATATGGCTCTTGTAAGCTTTGTTTCTAACCAGCTTACCGGTTCCGGTTACTTTAAAACGTTTTGCCGCTGCACGGCTTGTCTTCATCTTGGGCATGTTCTATTCCTCCTTATGCTTTATTTTCTCTTCTGTCCCAGTACAATACTCATGTTCCGTCCTTCGACCTTTGCGGGCTTCTCGACGTTTGCGATATCGGTAAGTGCTTCAGCAAATTCGTCCAGAATGTGCTTGCTGGCATTCATATGTGCCATCTCACGTCCCCGGAACCGAAGAGTTACTTTGACCTTATCACCTTTGGTGAGGAACTTCTTCGCAGCACCGATCTTGGTGTTCAGATCGTTTTCATCGATATTGGGAGACATACGAATCTCCTTTATCTCAACGATATGCTGTTTTTTTCTGGCCTCCTTCTCGCGTCGTGCCTGATCGTAACGGTATTTTCCGTAATCCACGATCTTGCATACGGGCGGCTTTGCCATCGGAGCGATCTTTACCAGATCAAGTCCGGCGTCCTGCGCTCTCAGGTATGCATCCCTTGCGGACATGATGCCCAGCTGCTCCCCATCTTCACCGATCAGCCTGACCTCCCGGTCACGAATCTGTTCGTTGATCATTAACTCGCTAATTTCCTTACCCTCCTTTTATTAGAGCCTTGCACTGAACTACCTCTGTTGAAAACAGTTCTGTGTCTTCACAGAATAAAAAGAAAAGTGGATAACCATAAGGGCTATCCACTCTGATACGAAAGAACAGAAACACATACTGCGCTTCTCTTCTGCCATATTAACCCGGGACACGCCTCCGTGATCAGGTGAGAGTGGACACTCTTCTTTCTTTTCAACATCTGGTATGTTATCACCTGATCCCTTTGGTGTCAAGGTTTTTTTCGCTTATCTCTGCAGCTTTTCTGCAGATCTTTGCATGGACTGCTCTCCCTTATGCAGAAGGGCTGCATTTACGTTTCACTGCTCCTTTTTTGCCTCTGTATCTGCCGTATTCTCCGGCATCTCCTTTGGCTTTATCCATTCGGTATCGGCCTGCTTTTTCTCTTTCTTTTTGCTTCTGCGTCCCCGGATGGCCTTCCAGATTGCGCGAAGCGGAAGGAACAAGACACCGCCAATAATGATGACCGGGATCATCCGGATCAGGAAGAACAGCACACCCTCCAGCAGCTCAAAGAAGAAATTCCAGGTCCACTTCAGAGTGTTCTTCAGACGGTCAACAAAGGTCTCTGTCTTTTCCGGGCCGGTGACAGGCGAATACTGAACGACCTCCTCGATGTTAAGATTCACAGTCGACCAGGCAACATCCGTATCCATCTGCTCCAGCTGGGAACGGTATTTGTTCAGCTGGGTCTGGACCTCCGTCAGCCGTTCCTCGATCGCGATCATATCCTCGATGGTCTCTGCCTGATCCATCATGGCAAGGAGCCTTTCCTCCTGCGTCATCAGAGCGCTGATCTCCACGCTTTTATCGTTATACTGCTTGGTGATATTCTGCACACTCGAGCTGCGGCTCAGGATCTTTCCTGTCCCGTTCATATCATCCAGAAAAGCCTGGTAGCTGCCGGTCGGGATCCGGAGCACAAGATACATGGAGCGGGTTCCTGTTGTCCTTGCCCCTTCCATATACCAGTTATAATTGCTGTCCGACTCAGATTCAGACTCGATGATGCCGCCATACTTTGCCGTCTTTTCCCGGATATAGGCAACACTCTCCACATAATTCAGCGTCTGCATATGCATATCGCACACATAGATCAGCTTCTGCTCCGCTGCCGCTGCTGAGGCTCCGGCAGGCTCCGGCTCTTCCGTTGTGATCTCTGCAGTGTCTTCCTCTGCGATCAGCTCCTCCGTAGCCAGCTCCTCATTCGCATAACCGTACTCCTCCGCATACGCTCCCTCCGTCGTGGCATAAGCCGCCTGCGGAGCGGCAGCATCACCCGAAGAAGCCTTACCCGCTCCCCCGCAGGCACCAAAAGTCATAGAACCGGCAAGAATACCGGCCAGGGCAAAAACCACAGCCACTTTCTTAAACCTTATCTCTCTCTTCATATCCTTCTCCTTTATTCGATTCATTCATGATCTATGTTAACCTTCTGAACAGAATACAATCGGCAAAAGCAAAATGTTGCAGGAGCGTATAAAAAACTTCGAACCAAAAACTTCGGACCAAAAACTTCGAACAAGCAGACAAGTGGGACGGTACTATTTGTCTTGCTGGCCGGACTGACCAGGCAAGCAGACAACTGGAACGGTTCCAAGTGTCATGCTGGCCTGGCTGTCTGATCGGAATGACCAGCCAGATAGAACCGTCCCAATTCTCACGCAAAAAGGACCGCCCGGTTGTCGGGCGGTCCTGTACTGTTTTTTGTAGATTTGCTGCCGGTTGTCTTACATCATTCCGGGAGCTGCTGCCGGTGCTGCCGGAGCGGGCTCTTTGATGATGGAGACTGCGGACTCGGTGGTCAGCAGAGTGGAGGCTACAGAGGTTGCGTTCTGCAGAGCGCTTCTGGTAACCTTTGCGGGATCCAGGATGCCTGCATCGATCATGTTGACATACTCTTCCTTGTATGCATCGAAGC
This sequence comes from Eubacterium sp. UBA3782, assembly GCA_002368795.1. Classification (GTDB taxonomy): domain Bacteria; phylum Bacillota; class Clostridia; order Lachnospirales; family Lachnospiraceae; genus Bilifractor. Next base: position 11,774 of record DFFG01000004.1, on the reverse strand, counting down.
CAATGCCTTCGCCGGCCTCTTTGACCTTGTTGATGATGACTGCGCCCTGAAGGCCTGCGTTTGCAGCGATCATTGCCATCGGAGCTTCCAGTGCCTTCATGACGATCTGTGCACCGGTCTTCTCGTCACCCTCGAGGCTGTTGACGAACTCAGCCAGTCTGACGGTTGCATGTACGTATGCGGATCCGCCGCCTGCGATGACGCCCTCTTCTACTGCAGCACGGGTTGCATTCAGAGCATCTTCCATACGAAGCTTAGCTTCCTTCATCTCAGTCTCGGTAGCTGCGCCTACACGGATAACGGCTACGCCGCCGGACAGCTTGGCCAGTCTCTCCTGCAGTTTCTCACGGTCGAAGTCGGACTTTGTCTCAGCGATCTGTCCCTTGATCTGACTGATGCGGTTCTGGATATCCTGTGCATTGCCGGCACCGTCAACGATGACTGTGTTCTCCTTCTTGACCTTGACGGATTTTGCACGTCCGAGCATGGACATGTTGGCATCCTTCAGCTCAAGGCCGAGATCGGAGGATACGACCTGGCCGCCGGTCAGAACGGCGATATCCTGCAGCATCTCTTTTCTTCTGTCGCCATAGCCCGGAGCCTTGACTGCACATACCTTGAAGGTTCCGCGAAGCTTGTTGACGATCAGAGTGGAAAGGGCCTCACCCTCGACATCCTCAGCGATGATCAGAAGGCTTGCGCCGCTCTGTACGATCTGCTCAAGCAGGGGAAGAAGATCCTGGATGTTGCTGATCTTCTTGTCGGTAATCAGGATGTAGGGGCTGTCCAGATTGGCTTCCATCTTCTCCATATCGGTTGCCAGATATGCGGAAAGATAGCCGCGGTCGAACTGCATACCTTCGACAAGATCCAGCTCGGTCTGCATGGTCT
>DFFG01000004.1:0-10824 GCA_002368795.1 Eubacterium sp. UBA3782 | reverse complement strand
TCTTGGACTCTTCGATGGTGATAACACCGTCATGAGTAACCTTCTCCATAGCATCTGCTACCAGCTGGCCGACCTCCTCATCACCAGAGGAAACAGCTGCTACTCTGGCGATCTGCTCTTTGCCGTTGACCTTCTTGCTCATCTCACGGATGATCTCGACAGTCTTCTCGGTAGCCTTCTTCATGCCCTTTCTCAGGACGATCGGGTTAGCACCTGCAGCGAGGTTTCTCATGCCCTCGTGGATCATTGCCTGTGCAAGAACGGTAGCTGTGGTGGTACCATCACCGGCAACATCGTTGGTCTTAGAAGCGACCTCACGGATGAGCTGAGCGCCCATGTTTTCAAATCCGTCCTCAAGCTCGATCTCTTTTGCGATCGTAACGCCGTCGTTTGCGATCGTCGGAGCGCCATAGGACTTCTCAAGTACGACATTGCGGCCCTTCGGTCCAAGGGTCACACGTACGGTATTTGCCAGTTTGTCAACGCCAGCCTGCAGGGCAGCTCTGGCCTCTTCTCCATATTTGATCTCTTTTGCCATGATTGACATCCTCCATTCATTGATCTGCCTTTAAATAGGCTTTACTGCTTGTTTATTATTTCACGATTGCAAGAATATCCTGCTGCTGGATCACGATGTAATCCTCGCCCTCGACCTTGACGGTCGTGCCGGAGTATTTTCCGAAGATTACTCTGTCGCCCTCAGCGACTTCCATCTTAACCTTCTCAGTGCCGGGGCCCACAGAAATAACAATGGCCTCCTGGGGCTTCTCCTGAGCTGCGGAAGTAAGGATAATACCGGATTTTGTCTTTTCTTCAGCTTCTAACTGTTTCAGAATGACTCTGTCTCCAAGCGGAACTAACTTCATTATTTTATGCCTCCTTGAAAGATCTTGTGCTCTTTTCTAATTATTAGCACTCATTACTTTCGAGTGCTACTTAACGATAATTATAATAGTGGTTCGCCCTGTATTTCGCAAATCCGGGAATTTCCTGGTATGCTCTTTATTTCTCGTGTTTTCGCCTGTTTTCTCGTTATATATCCCGTTTTTACATGTTTTATGAAAACTTTGTCAACTCTCGCGCGGTAATCACATGTGCGAGAAAAGCGCGCATTCCATCTCGTGCGCGAGAAACGCGCGCGTTCCTCTTAATGGTACTTGTGCCTCGCGGTGCGCGCGACTCCTATTCCGTGCGCGGCAGGCATATAAAAAGACCGTCCATCAGAAGCTTTCCTTTGCTCCCATATCGGACGGTCTTCTTAGATACCGGGTATCCGGTCTTTCACCCATTCTATTTTTTCTTCTCGCTGTCTCTGTTTCTCTTTTCCCGAAGCTCAGAAAGCTCGTCGAAAATATAATCATTCAGGACCTTGATGTAGGTTCCCTTCATGCCGCTGGAACGGGATTCGATCACGCCTGCGCTCTCGAATTTCCGGAGAGCGTTTACGATGACCGAACGGGTGATGCCGACCCGGTCAGCGATCTTGCTGGCTACGAGGATGCCCTCTTCCCCGTCCAGCTCGTCAAAGATGTGAATGATCGCCTCCATCTCGGAGAACGACAGTGTGCTGAATGCAGATTTGACAACATTGATCTTTCTTGTCTCCTCTACATTCTCTTCATTTACGGACCGCATCATCTCCAGGCCGACAACTGTCGTACCATACTCACTGACGATGATATCGTCAATATCATAGATCGGACCCATGCGGTACATAAATACGGTGCCGAGCCTTTCCCCGGCGATCTCGATGGGATTGATGATTGCTGTGTAAGTCCCATAGGCTGCATTCTCAAAACCGAGGGTCGTAAGATTTACATTCTCCTTTGTGGATAATACGTTCAGGAATCTGTCATTCAGCAGAGGATCAACGTGTGCTCCTACTTCATCACTGATCAGCTCCGAAATCTCCTCAACGCCCGGACATGCCGCAACACCTAGAACCTTACCTTTTTTGCTGATCACAAGGATATTTGAGTTCAGACACTCCATAAGTACTGCGCAAATATCATTGAATACGACCTTTGTTGAACTGTTATTGTGTAGAAGTTTGTTGATCTTTCTCGTCTTGTCTAATAATTGTACGCTCATGCCATCTCCTCTTCTGCCTTTTTTGCCTGATATGTCCTCCTGATTCCCCATAATATTGCAGAATCATTTTAACACTTTTCAGACAGCGCAACAAGTATTTTCAGATATTTTTACAGTGTTTTCATGCGGTATCTGCATTATGTTTCTATTACGTTCATTTTTCAGACACATTTGCTTCGAAGTGCTATTACGGCGCTGCGTTAATGTGTAAAATTATCAGACATTATAGCTAATCGTTCGAGTTTTCTAAGCTTTTCTCACTAATATTTTCCACGTATCCGCATTCCTTATCTGCGCATACCTGCTTGTTTCCCCGGATCACCATATAGCCGCCGCATTTCGGACAGGGCTTGTCGGACGGCTTCTGCCAGCTCATGAAATCGCAGTCCGGATTGTTCTCACAGCCAAAATAGCGTCTGCCCTTCCGTGTTTTGCGAAGAAGAACGTCTCCGCCGCATTTTGGACAGCGGATGCCGGTCTTTTCCAGATAGGGCTTCGTATTTCTGCACTCGGGGAATCCGGGGCATGCAAGGAATTTGCCGTGAGGGCCGTATTTGATCACCATCAGCCTGCCGCAGTTTTCACAGACAACATCGGATACCTCGTCCTCGATCTTGACATGCTGCAGCTCCTTTTCCGCCTCCTTGACCGATTCCTCCAGATCCGGCCAGAAATTCTCGACGACCGTCTTCCACGGAATCGTGCCCGAGCCGATCGCATCCAGCAGCTGCTCAAGGTTGGCGGTGAAGTTTACATCGACGATGCTGGGGAACGCTGACTTCATCATATCGTTGACGACCTCGCCCAGCTCCGTAATATACAGATTCTTTTTCTCTCTGGTCACATAATTGCGGGCGATGATCGTGGTGATCGTCGGCGCATAGGTACTCGGACGGCCGATGCCCAGCTCTTCCATCGCCTTGACCAGGGAAGCCTCGGTATAATGCGCCGGCGGCTGTGTGAAGTGCTGCTCTTCCTTGAAGCCCTGGAAGCTCAGATGCTTTCCCTTGCTGACGCCGTTCAGCCGGTCGTTTGCACTCTTCTTTTCCTCGTCCTGGGCATACACAGACAGGAAACCATCAAATATCAGCACGGACGCCGATGCGTTGAATACATATTTTCCATCGGAGATCCTGACCGTATTGGTCTGATACCGCGCGTCTGCCATCCGGCTGGCCACAAACCGTCTCCAGATCATCTGGTACAGACGGAACTGATCCCGGTTCAGGTACTCCTTCAGCATCTGGGGCGTACGGGAAACATCCGTCGGCCGGATCGCCTCGTGGGCATCCTGGCTGTTTCGGTTCCGGTTTTCGGTGGTCGTACCGGCAGAGAGATAATCCTCTCCGTACTGCTCTCCAATGTATGCACGGGCTGCCGTGTCGGCTTCCTCAGAAATACGGGTACTGTCGGTACGCAGATAAGAGATCAGACCTACGGTGCCGGCTCTGCCGATATCGATACCTTCGTACAGCTGCTGCGCGATCTGCATGGTCTTGTAGGTGGACATGTTCAGTGTCCTGGATGCCTCCTGCTGCAGCGTACTGGTCGTAAAGGGCAGCGGTGCTTTCCGCGTGCGCTCTCCGGCCTTCTGTTCTGTCACGGCAAGCGCGTCCGTCCGGATCTCAGCCATGATTTTGCGAAGTTCTTCCTCGGAGCGGATCTCTATCCTGCCGTTCTCATCTCCGTAAAAATGTGCTTCCAGAGGCTTCTTTTCCCCTTCTGCCTTCAGCTCCACATCCAGCGTCCAGTATTCCTCCGGGATAAAGGCATTGATCTCGGCCTCCCGGTCTGCGATGATCCGCAGAGCTACCGACTGCACACGGCCGGCAGAAAGCCCTCTCTTGATCTTTTTCCAGAGCAGCGGGCTGATCTCATAACCGACCATACGGTCCAGGATCCTTCTGGCCTGCTGTTCGTCCACGAGATTCATATCGATATCCCGGGCATTTTTCAGTGATGCCTTTACTGCCGTTTTTGTGATCTCGTTGAAGGTGATCCTGCGCATCTTGGATGACTCGAGCTTGAGCGCCTTGGAAAGATGCCAGCTGATGGCCTCTCCCTCGCGGTCAGGGTCGGTTGCCAGATAGACTTTGTCTGCCTTATCGGCAGCCTTGCGAAGCGACGCGACCAGATCGCCCTTTCCCCGGATCGTAATGTACTTTGGTTCATAGCCATGCTCGACATCGATACCCAGGGAACTTTTTGGCAGATCTCTGACATGGCCATTGGACGCCAGTACTTCATAATTCTTTCCTAAAAACTTTGCCACCGTCTTAACTTTTGTCGGTGACTCAACGATTACTAAATATTTTGCCAAAAAATTTTCCTCGCTTTTACAACTATACGCAAGTCACTATAACGCAAAAGATTTTCAATGGCAAGGACAACTTTTCCTTTATAATATGAAAATTGACCGTATTTTCTGAAAAAAATCCGTGATCATCCGCGGATCCGGCAGTAATATCCAGGGATACGCTCCTCTACATATCCGGAGAAGCACAGCTGAAGCAGAACAGCCGTCACGGTCTGCACCGGCAGGCCGCTCTCTGCCATCAGCCGGTCCACTGACTTATCGTCATCGTTCAGGCACTGGAACAGCCGCCGGATCTCCCGGCTTTCCCTCATGGCAGGCGGAAGAATATCTGTCTGATCCGCTGCAGCAGTTTTGGGCCTGCCATCCGCCATAGCCGCCTCTGTGCTTTGCCGGGATAGGTGATATGCAAAAGCCTCTTCTCTTTCCTTTCGGGTGTATCTGAGTACCGCTTTCTTTTTTCCTTTCTCCTTCTCTTCCTTGATCGGTATGGCGCTGTAGCTGTACTCCTCCTTCCGAAGCAGCCCAAGCTCCTCCAGAAGTATCTCCGGTGTCCAGGCGATCCCTGCCCCCTGCGCGATGAGCCGGTTGGTTCCCTCACTCAGCTTATCCCGGTTTCTTCCCGGAACAGCATAAACGCTTTTTCCCTGCTCAAGGGCATATTCGACCGTGATCAGGCTCCCGGAGCGTGCCTTTGCCTCAATTACAAGCACGATATCCGCCAGCGCACTGATGACCCGGTTCCGCAGGGGGAAATGCCAGGGCTCTGCCCGCACGCCAGGCTCAAATTCAGAGAGGACACCGCCGTGCTGCAGGATGCGCTGGTAAAGATCCGTGTTTTCCCTGGGATAGACCACATCCGCTCCTGTGCCCAGCACCGCAAAGGTCCGGCCTCCGCCCTCCAGCGCACCGTGATGCGCCCATGCATCGATGCCGTAGGCCATGCCGCTGATGACCTGCACCCCATGTTGGGCCAGACATCTGCCAAACCGCTCTGCTTCTGCTCTTCCATAGGCACTGCAGCCCCTGGCGCCGACGATGGCTACACCCGGCAGTTTCGGATCCGGCAGGTCCCCTATCACATACAGCCGCTCAGGCATCCGGCTGTAGTTTTTCAGGATCTCCGGATAGGACGGATCCGTTTTTCGTATGCACCGCATGATATTATCTTCAGCCATGGCGCCTGCTCCTTCCCGGCACATCCGCCTCCGGCAGATCCCCGCTTCTGCAGCAGAGTGCCTCGCTGATGTCTGCCTCATTAATGATTTCTCTGCCCTCCAGATCGGCGATCGTCCGGGACACCTTGATCACCCGGTGATAGCTTCGTGCAGACAGTCCCAGATGACGAAAAGCTGCCTCCAGCATCCGTCTCGCCTCATCCGTCAATGGACAGAACTTCTCGATCCCGCTTACGGACAATTCACTGTTAAAGACAATGCTGCTTCCCTGATACCGCTCCTTCTGGATCTGAACAGATGCAAGAACCTGCCTTCGCATCTCTGCAGAAGAGACGCCGCCTTCCTCCCCGCCGGAAAGCTGCCGGTAGTCCACCGCCGGAACAACACACACCAGATCGATGCGGTCAAGGATCGCCTGGCTGATCCTGGCCTGGTAGGCGCGGATCTCCTTGACGGAGCAGGAACATCTGGTACTGTCCCCCAGATAGCCGCAGGGACAGGGATTCATCGCCGCTGCCAGAAGAAAGGATGCCGGATATACACTGGTCCCGCCGACCCTGGAGATGGTGATCTGCCGGTCCTCCAGGGGCTGGCGAAGCATCTCCAGTGCCGCCGGGTTCATTTCCGGAAGCTCATCCAGAAACAACACACCCCGGTGCGCCAGAGTCACCTCGCCTGGCTTTGGATAAAACCCTCCGCCGCAGAGTGCTGCCGGGGTGATGGTGTGATGCGGGGAACGAAACGGCCGCCTGGTCATCAGCGGATGCTCTGAAGGAAGCAGTCCTGCAATGCTGTAGATCTTGGAGATCTCCAGACTTTCTTCCTTTGTAAGAGGCGGCAGGATCGTAGGGATCCTCCTGGCGGTCATAGACTTGCCCGATCCCGGCGGCCCGGAAAGAAGCAGATTGTGAAAACCGGCGGCTGCGATCAGAGCCGCCCGCTTTACCGCCTCCTGTCCGCGGATGTCCGCAAAATCCACATCATACGACTCCGGTTCCGGTGGCGCATCTGCCATCTCCTCCTCCGGCAGATCTTCTCCCTGGCCAAGAGAAATCAGCTCCTGCAGACTCCGTATTCCAACGATGCGGATGTTGTCCACCACCCGTCCCTCCTGCACGTTCTCTGCCGGAAGAAAGCAGGTATGACACCCTCTGTCTCTGGCAGCGATCACGCTGGGCAGAACACCGTTGATCCGCCCGACACGCCCATCCAGCCGAAGCTCGCCGATGATCATAGACCCTTTCAGAAAACCGGCAGGCAGACTGCCCCGGCATTCCAGGATCGCCGCCGCAATCGGCAGGTCAAAACGCGTTCCATCCTTCCGGATATCTCCCGGTGCAAGGTTGATGGTGATCCTGCCAGAAGGCATGGCAGCACCTGCATTTCTCAAGGCCGTCCGCACCCTGTCCTGGGCCTCCCTGACCTGAGAAGTCACAAATCCGACCATGCAGAAAACAGGCAGCCCTTCACTGATGTCCGCCTCCACAGAAACAGGGACAGCGTCCACATCAGAAACAGCCGCAGACATAACACTGCAGTACATACAATATTCTCCTTTTCGTGCGCAAGCGCAAAAAAACGGAAAAGTGTTCAGAACTGAACAAAAAGAATAGACAGGGAAGATCTCCCTGTCTGTTAGTATACTTCTGACAAGCCGGATATGCAACCAGAAAAATCCGGGGCCGGCTGAATGCATGGCTGAACGCAGAAAGCTGCCACGCGAAACTATAAAAATGTGCATAAATATTCTTATGGGAAACGCTCTCGCTCTGTCCTCGCGCAGTGGTTCTAAGTCGGAATGTTCCATTCCTCCAAGAACCAGCGCTGCGGATGTTCCCTCCAGAATGTTTATGCACATTTTGTTTCTTGCATGGCAGCTTTCTGACTCTCTTGCCTTCTGCTTAGTCTTCCTTCCGCATCCGCAGGATATCGTACCGGTCGACGGCCTGGCCGAGGTCCACGTGCAGCTCCTGCCTGGAATGGGGCGCCGACTCCATCGGGTTTCCATCGGCATCGTAGATCCCGGCAACCGTGACCTCGATATCTCTGCCATCCGGCTTCATGATCTCCAGCCTGTCACCTCTGCAGAATTTGTTTTTCTGCTCGATCACGACACGGCCGCATTCGTCCATGCGCTCGGCAGTCCCCAGATACGTATAGTTTGTAATGTAGGTATTGTTGTCGTAGATCTGGTCCTTTTCGTCTGGCTTTCCGTAGAAGAAGCCGGTGGTGAACTGGCGGAAAGTGCAGTCTGCGATCTGCTCTCTGTACCAGGGCATATGTGCCTCATACAGTACCGGATCCTGGAAATAATCGTCGATCGCCCGGCGGTAGGTCCTGGCAACGGTTGCCACATAGAGAGCCGTCTTCATTCTTCCCTCGATCTTCCAGCTGTCTATCCCTGCACCAACCAGGTCCGGTACATGCTCGATCATGCAGAGGTCCTTGGAATTGAAGATGTAGGTGCCTCTCTCGTTTTCAAATACCGGGAAATATTGTCCGGGACGGCTTTCCTCCATAAGTGCATACTTCCACCGGCAGGGATGGGTACAGGCTCCCCGGTTGGCATCCCGCCCGGTCAGGAAGCTGGACAAAAGGCATCTGCCGGAATAGGAGATGCACATGGCCCCATGTACAAAGCTCTCGATCTCCATGTCCTCGGACAGATGATCCCGCATTTCCCGGATCTCAGCGAGGGACAGCTCTCGGGCCGTCACGATACGGCTGGCTCCCTGTGCTCTCCAGAACTCGGCTGTCGCCCAGTTGGTATTGTTGGCCTGGGTGCTGATGTGCCGCTCGATGCCAGGACATTCCTGGCCGGCCAGAACGAAGATCCCGGGATCGGCAATAATCAGTGCGTCCGGTCCCAGCTCTCTGAGCTCGCGAAGGTATGCACGCACGCCTTCCAGGTCTGCATTGTGTGCAAGGATATTGACGGTCACATGGACCCTGACGCCATGTTCATGGGCATATCGGATCCCCTCGGCCATATCCTCTTTGCTAAAGTTTTTTGCCTTTGCCCGAAGGCCGAAAGCCTCTCCGCCGATATAGACCGCATCTGCCCCAAAGGCAACGGCTACCTTCAGCACCTCCAGGCAGCTTGCAGGGATCAGAAGCTCTGGTTTTTTCTTGTTCTGCATACCTATCTCCTGTCCTATTTCATCACGGAAATGCTGATCCCGTCTCCCAGAGGGATGATCGATGTCTCCAGACGCTCATCATCCTTCAGCGCACGGAGATATTCCCGCATGCGCTTGTAGATCGTACGGTTGCGCCGTTCCACGATGTAATGTGATTCGATAATATCCCCGTCCTGAAGGACATTGTCCGAGATCAGGACGCTTCCCCTGTGCATGAGCCGGAGCACCTCCGGCAGGAAATGGATATACTGCCCCTTCGCCGCGTCCATGAAGATAAAATCAAAGGGATCCGCGAGTGTTTTCAGCACTTTTGCCGCGTCTCCCTCCAACAGGTCGATCTGCTCTGCATAGCCGCTCCGCACAAAGTTCTCCCTTGCAATGGGGATCCGCTTTGCGTAATCCTCGATCGTGGTTATATGGCAGCCCACCGGCCCGTACTCCGCCATCAAAATAGCGGAAAAGCCGATCGCTGTTCCCACCTCAAGGATGGTCTGCGGCTTCTGCATCTGCAGAAAGGTTTTTAAAAAGCTCTGCATTTCACGGCGAATGATCGGCACCCCGGTCCTCTCTGCAGTATGCGCAAGCTCCTCCAGAAAGGGCGTATTTCCATGATCCAGGGAATTGATAAAGGTGATCATTCGCTCATCGGTTATCATCTGTATTCTCCGGTCACAAGCCTCCGGCCATCTGTTTTGGTCCCGAAGGCATGTGCATTCTATTTATCCTTCCGACTCTTCGTACTGCGCGAGGATCGGAAACATATCATCGGCGATCATGGACGTCCTGAGCACATAGGTACCCGGAAGGATCTCCCCGTGATACTCCGAGATCAGCTCCTGAATGACAAATGCCGTTGCGCTCTCCTCGAGAAGGCCCTCAGCACGCAGCATCATGCCGATCTGCCGGACGGACATATCGTCTGTGATCGTCACGCTCACCGCACGGCCTTCTCCGGTATCGACCGGCTGTTCATTGAAGACCTCATAGCCCAGTGCATACGCCTGCTGTCCCATGTAGATCAGGACAAAGACGAGTGCGATCAGAACCAGAATACGGAGGATGCCCTTAATTCCGCCGAGCATCACCCGATAGCCCAGGCTCTCCCCCTGTCTTTCTCTGTTTGCCATTGTGAATCCTCCATCGGCTGCCGCCTTAAAACTGCCGCAGCCGGCATGTTTATTACTTCAACCGGACGTACCGCTGCCGTCCCTTTCGTCAGGGTACCTCTACGCCAACCTCATCGACGATCCGGTCGATGACCTGGCGAAGTCTGCGGCATACGGAGCTTTCCGCATCCAGGTATGCCAGGGCCAGTGCATTTTCGTGCAGGTCCCTGTACTCATCCAGGCAGTAATCTGTCTCATCGAAAATATCATACCCGGATCTTTGCATATTATATGCTTTTGTCCGATACTCGTCAATGCGCCGCTTCAGATCCGGCTCCTGGCGGAGCCGTTCCTCCAGCGCCTGGTACGCGGTATACTCCGGCGTACCTTTCAGCACATCGATCAGAGCATCGATCGCATGTGTTACCCCATCCATGCTCAGGCCTCCATGATGACAGGCAGAATCATCGGATTTCTCTGGGTCCGTTTCCAGACAAAGCTGCCAAGCGCATCCTTGATGGCAGTTTTCAGGCGTCCCCAGTCCGTAATGTTGCGGTCCAGGCACTCCTCCAGCGCTTCCTCTACGACGATCCGGGCCTCATCGATCAGATCCTCGGCTTCTCTGACGTAGACAAAGCCTCTGGTCACGATATCCGGTCCGGCGAGGATCTCTCCGCTCTGCCTTCCCAAGGTCAGGACAACGATGATGATTCCCTCTTCGGACAGTCTCTGCCGGTCGCGAAGAACGATATTTCCAACATCGCCCACGCCAAGGCCATCCACCATGATCTCTCCGGTGTTGACCTTTCCGGTGACTGCAGCGCTGCTCTGGCAAAGCTCCAGAACCTGACCGGTCTTCATAATGAAGATGTTTTCCTTCGGAATGCCGATCGCCTCAGCGATCCCGGCCTGGGCCTTCAGATGACGGTACTCACCATGGACCGGAATAACATATTTCGGTCTGACCAGAGAGTAGATCAGCTTGATCTCCTCCT
>DFFG01000020.1:47015-47208 GCA_002368795.1 Eubacterium sp. UBA3782 | reverse complement strand
CAGATGGAGCTGGAGTTCTTCTGCGAGCCGGATACAGACCTGGAGTGGTTCTCCTACTGGAGAAACTTCTGCCACAACTGGCTGAACAGCCTGGGCATGAAGGATGAGGAGCTGCGTCTGCGCGACCATTCCCCCGAGGAGCTGAGCTTCTACAGCAAGGCCACCACCGACATCGAGTTCCTGTTCCCCTTCG
>DFFG01000020.1:0-46949 GCA_002368795.1 Eubacterium sp. UBA3782 | reverse complement strand
GGCTGGGGCGAGCTGTGGGGCATTGCTGACCGTACCGATTATGACCTTGGCCGTCACCAGGAGGTGTCCGGACAGGATCTGACCTACTTCGACGATGTACAGTCCAAACGTTATATCCCCTATGTCATCGAGCCCTCTCTGGGAGCTGACCGTGTGGTCCTGGCCTTCCTGTGCGCGGCCTATGACGAGGAGGTTCTGGATGCCGAGAAAAACGATGTCCGTACCGTTATGCATTTCCATCCGGCACTGGCACCGGTCAAGATCGCTGTCCTTCCGCTGTCCAAGAAGCTGACAGGACCGGCAGAGGAGCTGTTTGACAAGCTCTCTTCCAAGTACAACTGCGAGTTTGACGACCGCGGCAACATCGGAAAGCGCTATCGCCGTCAGGATGAGATCGGCACACCGTTCTGCATCACCTACGACTTCGATACTGAGAACGACGGCGCTGTAACTGTCCGTGACCGTGATTCCATGGATCAGGTCCGGATCCCGATCGATCAGCTGGAGGCCTATTTCGAGGACAAGTTCAGCTTCTGATCAGGATAGCCAGACCGGCTGCACATGCCGCTGCATGCGGCGGGCTGCAGCAATAAAGACAACATTTGATCCCGGGGCTGCTGCCGGATGAGGCGGCGGTCCCGGGATTTCTGAAAACAGGACATAACCATGAATATTCTTAATCTCGAAAACATCAGCAAGAGCTATGTCTCCCGGATGCTTCTCGACAATGTGACGGTAGGCCTGCAGGATCAGGACCGGATCGGCGTGATCGGCGTCAACGGCACGGGAAAATCCACGCTGCTTGCCATCGCGGCAGGTGAAGTCGAGCCGGATGAGGGCAGAGTGATCAAGGGAAATTCCGTGCGGATCTCCTATCTGTCCCAGAATCCGGAATTTGACCCGGATATCAGCGTCCTGGACAATGTCGCCGCCCGGGTACAGGGCAAGGAAGACCACTGGGACGTGACCGGCGAGGTCAGGGCCAGACTCATCGAGTTTGGCATCCCCGATCCCTCCTGCCTGCCAGGAACCCTTTCCGGCGGCCAGAAAAAGAGGGCAGCCCTCATTGCGGCCATCCTTACCCCCTGCGACCTGCTGATCCTGGACGAGCCGACCAACCATCTGGACCATGCGATGATCGAATGGCTGCAGAGTTATCTGGAAAGCTTCCGGGGCGCGATCCTCATGGTCACCCATGACCGCTATTTCCTGGACCGGGTGACAAACCAGATCCTGGAGATCGACCGGGGAAAAACCTATCGGTATGAGGCAAACTATTCCGGCTATCTGCAGAAAAAGCAGGAGCGGATGGATTTTGCCCTGGCAGCAGAGCGAAAAGCAGCAGCCCTGTACCGCAAGGATCTGGCATGGATGATGCGGGGCGCCAGAGCCCGCTCAACCAAGCAGAAGGCACATATCCAGCGTTTCGAGGCGTTAAGAGATCGGGAAAAGATCGCCGAAGAGCGGCAGGTGGAGCTGAACTCCCTGCCGTCACGCCTGGGCGGAAAGACGATCGAGCTGCAGGACATCGGCAAGGGATATGGCGGAAGAATCCTGTTTAAAGACCTTACCTACACCTTCGGCAAGACCGACCGGATCGGGATCGTTGGACCAAACGGGTGCGGCAAATCCACCCTCCTGCGCTGCCTGATCGGAAAAGAAATGCCCGATGAAGGAACGGTCACCATCGGACAGACGGTAAAGATCGGTTACTTCAGCCAGGAAAACGAAGCCCTCGACGAAAAAGCACGGGTCATCGATTATATCAAAGATACAGCCGAATTCATCCGCACGGCAGACGGCCTGGTATCCGCCTCCTCCATGTGCGAACAGTTCCTGTTCGACGGGGAGATGCAGTACTCACCCATCGCCAAGCTGTCCGGAGGAGAGAAGAGAAGGCTGTACCTGCTGAAGATCCTTATGAGCTCTCCCAACGTACTCATCCTGGACGAGCCCACCAACGATCTGGACATCCAGACCCTCCGTATCCTGGAGGATTATCTGGACCGTTTTGCGGGGATCATCATCACCGTATCCCACGACCGGTATTTCCTGGACCGTGTGGTAACACGCATATTCGCCTTCAGCCCGGATGGAACGATCCGGCGCAGCGAAGGCGCCTACACCGAATACCTGGCCCATCTGGAAGCCGACGGGCTCGATCCTCAGAACGGCTTTGGCGGAGCCCGGAGCACCGCAGGCACAAAGACGCCGGCAGCAGGCGGAGAAAAGCAGCTGTCCGGAAAAGAAGCATACGCAGCCAGAGAGAAAAAGCAGAAAAAGCTTTCCTACAACGAGCAGAGGGAATACGACGGCATCGAAGCCGAGATCGAAGCTCTGGAGCAGAAAAGCGCAGAGCTGGAGGAAGAAATGCTAGCCGCTGCGACCCAGTACACCAGGCTGCAGGAGCTGGCAAAAGAAAAAGAAAACGTCGACGCCCTGCTCGAGCAGCGCATGGAGCGCTATCTGGAGCTGCAGGACATGGTCGACGCTTTCGCAAAGATGAAGCAATAAAAAATATAGGCCGCCAAAGCAGCAGCTTCGGCATGCATGAATGTTTCTTACGGGAATCGCTCTCGCTCTGTCCTCACGCAGCGGTACTAGAGCGCAGCCAAGGTGAGGATACCTGGGCTGCGCTCTAGTACCGGCGTTGCGGATGTTCCCTTCAGAAACATTTTTGCATGCCTCGCATTCTGCTGTGGCGGCTTTTTTCCAAGTTTAAAAGATTTTTTGCAGGAAGTTGTACAGGGCGATGTGCCAGCTGCCCATGGAGTGGTAGCGCATGGGGAACACATCGAAGTTGCTGTTCTGCCCTTCGGTGATGCGGCTTACCAGAGCGGTCTCACCCTGGTAGTCCTTGATCTGCTGGGGCAGGGCAAAGTCGAAGCTGCCGGTGGATACGTAGTGGTAGTGGATATCCAGATCTGCCGTTTCTGCTGCATCGATGGCGGCGGAGAGCTGCTCACCGGTAGTGCGGCTGCCGCTGAAGGTTCCGTACCAGGAGATATAGTCCAGGCTTCCCATAAAGGCGGAGTGGAAGGTGGTTACGGCGCCTCTGGACAGGCCGGCGAAGGCTCTGTGATCGCGGCTGGCCTTAAAGCCTGCTTCGTCTGCGGTTTCCGCCCAGGTGGAATACCGGCTTTCTACAAAGGGCATCAGGTCATTGCGCAGTTCCTGCGCGAAGGACCAGGTCAGCTGATCCAGGTCATCGGCGCAGTCGTTTTCCACGTAGAAGGTCGGTGTCACGATGATCAGCGGCTCGATTTCGCCTCTGGCGATCAGATTGTCGATCATGTTTGTGTTTTTCTGGTATTCTACCAGCCAGGTGGCTTCGTTTTCCCCGGTGCCGTGCATCAGGTAAAGAATGTTGTAGTCTTTTTCCGGATCATAGCCATACGGTGTGTAGACATAGGCGTCCTTTGTCAGGCTGCGCTCATCGGTGGCATAAGCCTTTGTCTCATAGCTGATCTTTTCAACAGTGCCGGCCTCGCTGCATGCCTCATCATAGAGGGAAGGGACGCACCAGATCTCCGGCTGCATGCTCTTGTGTCCGCGGGCAGTTATCCAGCTGCCGCCCCAGAACAGCAGAAGCGCTGCCGGTATGCAGATGGCCCGGATCAGGACACCCTTGCGGTAGGAGGTAAGGCGCATGCCTGACACAGGAAAGAGGGCCTTCAGGACCTCTCCGGCGGAAGCGGGTTTCTTCTCTTTCAGCAGCAGAAATGTACCCGCCAGGAATCCGCAGGCTGCCACAGCCATCTGGATATAAAAGTCGATGTTGAAGGGACGGTATGGCCCGTAGTTTGTGGTAAAGCCGAGCACAAAGCAGGCAACGGCATCGGCCAGCAGAAATACAGGCAGATCAAAGGCAAATGCTGCCTCGGCAGCAAGAACCAGCAGGATCTCCACGGCGGCCATTACCAGGAAGCCGACCGGGTAGCTTTTGCAAAGTATGGCGTAGCGGACGACCTTGATTGCAGCGGTGAGCAGCATCAGGATAAGACAGATCAGAAAGCAGGTGCGGGATGCCCGCTTTGGCTCGTTTTGTGCAGAAGTCATGTTTCAGGACCATCCTTTCTGTGGACGACTTTTAATTGCTGTGGTTTATTATACCATTTTCGGCAAAAACGATAAAAGCAGATGCGTGTTGTGTTTGTTTTTTTACGCGAAAGGACGTAAAAAATGTTTGCAAAACTTCTGACAGTATATTAGACTAAGGTAATCTAAGTTGCCGATATAAGTCCGGATATTTCTGTCGAGACGGCCCGGACGTTTCTACCACGATGCCGCAATTCGTGACTATTGGTATTTTTATCTGGCAGCAGACTGTACACGGTCTGCCTTTTTCATCTAATGCGGAAAGAGTACCGGTTTCCGCAGGGTAGAGATACCTGCTTTCCATGATCATATGCGACGCGTCATCGTCAGGCAGACGGCAGCTCTATATAAGGAGGCTGGTTTTTGAAAGCGCTTGAAGAAAAGATCTTGTCTGAAGGAAAGATACTTCCCGGTAACATTCTCAAAGTCGGTTCATTTCTGAACCAGCAGATCGATGTGGAATTCCTGATGCAGATGGGAGAAGAGGCTGCCCGCCTTTTTGCGGATGCAGGCGTCACCCGTGTGCTCACGGTAGAGGCTTCCGGCATCGCAATCGCCGTCGGGGTGGCCGCGGCCATGCATGTACCTGCCGTATTTGCGAAAAAGCATCAGACCAGCAATCTTTCCGGTGATGTCTACCGGTCAGTCGTCCATTCTTATACCCACAATACAGATTATACGATCGTCGTTCCATGCGACTATATCCGTCCCGGAGACAAGGTCCTTCTGGCAGATGATTTCCTTGCGAATGGCCAGGCACTCAACGGGCTGATCGATATCGTCGGTCAGGCCGGCGCAGAGGTTGCCGGGGCTCTGATCGCCATCGAGAAAGGCTTCCAGGGAGGCGGAGACAAGCTCAGGGAGAAGGGTATCCGCGTTGAGTCACTTGCCCTGATCGACAGCATGGACGATACGGGCATCGTCTTCCGCCGCTGAGTATGGCTGCCCTCCGCTTCAATTTTGGTGTAAATGAAAATTTACATATACTTACATGAACTGCAAACGGAATGAACACAAAAGGATAGGAGGTCCAAAATGAAAAAGTTTATTTCCTTGCTTCTGGCATCTGCCATGGCGCTGACCCTTGCCGCATGCGGCGGTTCCGGCAGCTCTGCAGAGACTGCAGCTTCTTCTGCAGCCGCTACGTCTGCAGCAGCCGCTTCTTCCGCAGCTGAGGAGGCCGCTCCCGCAGCAGAAGGCCAGACACCGGTCATGGGATTCATTTTCCTTCATGACGAGAATTCCACCTACGACAACAACTTCCTGCAGGCAGCTATCAACGTCTGTGAGGCAAACGGCATCGAGTACTATCTGAAGACCAACATTCCGGAGTCCAGCGAGTGCTACGATGCAGCCTGCGACCTGGTCGACAGAGGCTGCAACATCGTATTTGCTGATTCCTTTGGTCATGAGTCCTTCCTGGCTCAGGCTGCTGCCGAGTATCCGGAAGTTCAGTTCTGCCATGCTACAGGTACCACCGCTCACACTGCTGGTCTGGCAAACTTCCACAACGCTTTTGCTGAGATCTACGATGGCAGATATCTTGCCGGCGTTGCTGCAGGTATGAAGCTGAACGAGATGATCGCAAACGGCGATATCACTGAGGAAGAGGCAAAGATGGGTTATGTCGGCGCCTTCACCTATGCAGAGGTTATTTCCGGCTATACTTCTTTCTATCTTGGCGCAAAGTCCGTATGCCCGTCCGTTACCATGGATGTCCAGTTTACCGGTTCCTGGTATGATGAGACCCTTGAGAAAGAGGCTGCTGAGGTTCTGATCGCCGACAAGTGCGTACTGATCAGCCAGCATGCAGACTCCATGGGCGCTCCGACCGCATGCGAGAATGCAGGCATCCCGAACGTTTCCTACAACGGTTCCACCGTTAACGCCTGCCCCAACACCTTCATCATCTCCTCTAAGATCAACTGGGAAGTATACTTCCAGACCATCGTTGACTGCGTAACCAACGGTGAAGCTATCCCGGCTGACTTTGTCGGCACCCTTGAGGATGGCGCTGTTCAGCTTACCGAGATCAACGAGGCTGCAGCAGCAGAGGGCACTGCAGAGAAGATCAAAGAGGTCAAGGCTCAGCTGATCAGCGGCGAGGTCCATGCATTTGACACCGCTCTGTTTACTGTAGGCGGCGAGGAGCCCACCAGCTACATGGCTGATGTTGATACTGATGCTGAATACACACCGGATACCGAGGCAATTTCAGACGGCTACTTCCATGAGTCCGAGTATCGTTCTGCTCCGTACTTCGATCTCCGCATCGACGGCATCACCACTCTGAACGAGAAATATTGATCATAAGGTCTTTCTAAAGGAAGGCTGCTGTACTAATCGCTTTAGCGCAGCAGCCTTTTACGTCTTTCATGTTCCGACATTATGAACAGGCACATCTGCAGGCAGGTATGTCTGTTCATGCTATCGGAATATCTGTGCGTCAGGGGACAGGTAAAGGGAAGATGCCCTTTGCCGGCCTTTTGGCTGCACAGGATGGCGCAAATAAAAAAGAAAGGAAAGCAGGAAAAGGATTTGAGTGCACCGGCTATTGAACTGCGCAACATTACCAAGAGGTTCGGCCAGATCGTGGCGAACAAGAATGTCAGCCTCGTGGTGGACAGAGGAGAGATCCTCTCGATCCTCGGCGAGAACGGCAGCGGAAAAACGACGCTGATGAACATGATCTCGGGTATTTATTTCCCGGACAGCGGACACATCTTCATCGATGGCGAGGAGGTTGTAATCAAATCGCCCAGGGATGCCTACCGGTACAAGATCGGCATGATCCACCAGCACTTCAAGCTGGTCGATGTCTTTTCGGCTGCGGAGAACATCATTCTCGGCCTGTCCGGCGAGAAATACGACCTGAAGAATTCTGCTGCCATGGTCCGGAAGATCAGTGAGCAGTACGGCTTCGACATCGATCCGAACAAAAAGATCTATGAGATGTCCGTCTCAGAGAAGCAGACTGTCGAGATCATCAAGGTACTGTACAGGGGTGCTGACATCCTGATCCTGGATGAGCCCACGGCCGTGTTGACACCGCAGGAGACGGAGAAGCTCTTTGCCGTTCTCCGCAGGATGAAGGAGGACGGAAAGTCCATCATCATCATCACCCACAAGCTGCATGAGGTCATGTCGATCTCCGACAAGGTCGCCGTACTGCGCAAAGGTGAGTATATCGGCACCGTCGTGACCAGCGAGACCACAGAGTCGGAGCTGACGGAGATGATGGTCGGCCGGAAGGTGAGCCTGAACATCGACAGAGAGGATCCGAAGGATCCCCACGAGCGTCTGATCGTCCGTGGTCTGGACTGCGTGAGCAAGGACGGCGTGCGCGTTCTGGATGACGTTTCCTTTACGGCGTATTCCGGGGAGATCCTTGGAATTGCCGGCATCGCCGGCAGCGGCCAGAGGGAGCTTCTTGAGGCCATTGCAGGCCTGCAGGAGGTAAAGACCGGCGAGATCCTCTACAACGATCCGAAGACCGGAAAGCAGGAGAATCTCAGGGACAAGACACCGCTGCAGATCCGTGAGCTGGGCGTCCGGCTGTCCTTCATCCCGGAGGATCGTCTGGGCATGGGTCTTGTGGCCAACATGGACATCATCGACAACATGATGCTCCGTTCTTATAGAAAAGGTAAATCCGTCTTCCTCAAGCGCAAGCAGCCAAGGGAGCTGGCCGAGGAAGTCATCAAAGCACTGGAGGTCAACACACCCAGCGCGACCACACCTGTCCGCCGGCTGTCCGGAGGAAATGTACAGAAGGTACTGGTCGGCCGTGAGATTGCTGCCCATCCGACCGTTCTGATGGCGGCATATCCGGTGCGCGGACTGGACATCAATTCCTCCTACATGATCTACAACCTGCTCAATGAGCAGAAGAAGAAGGGCGTTGCCGTCATTTTCGTCGGTGAGGACCTGGATGTACTTATGGAGCTCTGCGACCGGATCCTGGTTATCGGCTCCGGCCGGATCACCGGTATCGTAGATGGAAAGACTGCCCAGAAGGAAGAGCTGGGACTGCTGATGACAAAGGGAACAAAGATGGAAGAGGAGGAGAGCCAGGATGCCAACGAAAGATAATCACGTCAAAGAGCCTCTTTTCCATATCATAAAGAGACCGGCTATCTCAAGACTGCATTCTGCCATCATCCGGATGATCGCAGTCGCTCTGGCCCTGGTGGTCTGCGGCATCGTCATCGTCCTGTTTACCGGTGAGAATCCCATCACCATGTACGCAACGATGATCGACGGCGCCATCGGCACATCCAGACGTGCATGGAGCATGGTCCAGAACATGGCGATCCTGCTGTGTATCTCGCTGGCGGTCACACCGGCTTTCCGCATGCGCTTCTGGAACACAGGCGCAGAGGGACAGACCCTGATCGGCGGCCTGGCAACAGCTGCCGTCATGATGTTCTGCGGAAACAAGCTGCCGACCCCCCTGCTGATGATCTGCATGATCCTTGCCAGTGTCCTGGCAGGTGCCATCTGGGGCCTGATTCCTGCGATCTTCAAATCGATCTGGAACACCAACGAGACGCTGTTCACGCTGATGATGAACTATATCGCGATCCAGATCGTTGCCTACTATACCTACCGCTTTTCCGTACCGAAGGGCTCCGGTCAGATCGGCATGATCAACCAGAGCACACAGGCGGGCTGGCTTCCCCGGATCGCAAACAACAACTATCTGATCAATATTCTGATCGTTGCCGTGCTGACCGTCATCGTCTACATTTACCTGACCTACAGCAAGCATGGCTATGAGATCTCCGTCGTCGGCGAGAGCGAGAATACCGCCCGCTACATCGGCATCGATGTGTCGAAGATCATCATCCGCACGATGATCATCTCCGGCGCGATCTGCGGTCTGGCCGGCTTCCTGCTGGTGGCAGGCACAGATCATACCATTACCAGAGACACGGTCGCCGGCAGAGGCTTTACCGCGATCATGGTCAGCTGGATGGCACATTTCAATCCGCTGTACATGCTGATCACCTCGCTGCTGATCGCCTTCATGGACAAGGGCGCGGTAGAGATCGCGACCATGTTCCGGCTGAATGACTCCTTCTCCGATATCATTACCGGTATCATCATCTTCTTCATCATCGGAAGCGAGTTCTTCATCAACTATCAGATTAAGTACAATGAGGCAAGAAAGGAGGCGGCCTGAAGATGCTGATCACAGCTTTTATCCACAGAGCAGTCATGCAGGGTATTCCGCTGCTGTTCGGTTCCACCGGAGAGATCCTGACAGAGAAGTCCGGAAACCTTAACCTGGGTATTCCCGGCATCATGTATGTCGGCGGCATGGGCGGCGTTATCGGTGCCTTCCTGTACGAGCAGAGCGTCGGTCCCGCAAACATCAACAAGGCAGTCGCCCTGATCCTTCCTCTTTGCTGCAGCCTGTTCGGTTCCCTGGTCATGGGACTGATCTACAGCTTCCTGACCGTAACGCTCCGCGCAAACCAGAACGTGACCGGTCTTGCATTGACGACCTTCGGTGTAGGTTTTGGTAACTTCTTTGGCGGATCGCTAATCAAGCTGAGCGGCAACGACGTTCCTTCCATCACACTGACGGCGACCAGCAATGTCTACCGCACGACCTTCCCCTTTGCGGGAAAACTGGGTGCGGTCGGTGAGCTGTTCTTTTCCTACAGCTTCCTGGCATATGTCGCCATCATCGTTGCTCTTGTTTCCAGCTATGTGCTGACCCATACCCGGGCAGGCCTGAACCTTCGTGCGATCGGTGAGAATCCGGCAACCGCAGACGCGGCAGGCATCAGCGTATCCAAATACAAATATGCAGCGACCTGCATCGGCAGCATGATCGCCGGTCTTGGCGGTCTGTACTACGTCATGGACTATGCAAACGGTGTCTGGTCGAATGACGCCTTCGGTGACAGAGGCTGGCTGGCCATCGCGCTGGTTATCTTCGCGATCTGGAGACCGAACGTGAGTATCTTCGGTTCGATCCTGTTCGGCGGCCTGTTTATCGTTCACAACTACATTCCGAATATCGACGTCAGCACCCAGGAGCTGATCAAGATGACACCTTACCTGGTCACCATCATCGTGCTGATCGTCATCAGCGCCAGGAAGAAGCGGGAGAATCTGCCGCCGGCATCCCTTGGTCTTTCCTATTTCCGTGAGGACAGATAGGAAACTGCAAAGTAAATGCCCCGGAAGGCATTACGCAAACGGCTTTAAGCCCAGTCGGGCCTGCAGAATGTTTGCCTTAATGTTTTCTGTAGATTGCACATAGCAAATGCCCCGGAAGGCATTACGCAAACGGCTTTAAGCCCAGTCGGGCCTGCAGAATGTTTGCCTTAATGTTTTCTGTAGATTGCACATAGCAAATGCCCCGGAAGGCATTACGCAAACGGCTTCGGCCTTATCAGGCCTGCAGAATGTTTGCTTTAATGTCTCCCGGGGCATTTTTTCGAAGTTATCTATTAAAATAGTAGATGAGTATAAAAAGAGGGTGCCGCGACATCTGCATCTCCTGCATAACAATTGCTGTGAAGGAGATCTGCGATGATGTGCGGCACCCTCTTTTGGCATGCTGTAAGAGCGGCTGTGAGGATCTTAGTTGTCGAGATCGTAGCGGCTCATGGCCTGCTTCAGTTCCTCGTCGATGGAGTCTGTGGTGCGCTCTGCCTTGTCCAGGTCGGAGCCGAAGGTCCTGCTTTTGCTGACGGAGCCGGTCATCTGTCCGGAGCCCGTACGGCTTCCGCCGGATGCAGCGGATGATGCTGCCTGCTGCGGCTGGTCATACTTTTTCATCCGTTCGGCCAGGTCCTCGTTGCGGTCCCTTGGGATATAGGCGTTGCCAATGTCGTAGGTGTGTCCGCGGAACTGCATAAAGCGGTAGGCGATCATAAAGCTGGCGTCGGTAAAGGTAGTGAAGAAGTGCTCGTTCACCTTTGCCAGGCGCTGCTCATACGTCATGTTCTTCAGGCTGTCCGCATAGGTGAAGATCTCGTCAAAAGCTGTCTCTGCGATCTGCCACTGCCGGGTAAAGTCGGAGGAGATGCTCTGCAGACCGAAGGCGTGAATGTAGACACGGATGGGAGCGGTGTCCCCGGTCAGCCATTCATAAATGCTTTCGTAGCGGCGGTTCATGTCTGCGATCTCCTTCTTCCAGGAGTCTGAAAGATAGGATGCCTCGACGATGACCGAGATTTCCTCGTCGGAAAGGGTCAATCCATATTCCCGGTTGAACTTCTTTACGATGCTGCTCCGTCTCTTTTTGGAGTAAGGAATCGAGATGTTTCCATAATTGCCGCCGGGATAGCCGCCGGCAGATCCCGCGCCAGGCTGCTTCTGGGCCGTCTTTGGGCCGGTCTGTGCATTTGGCCTGCGGCCGCTTCCGGGGCTTTCGACTTCTCGGTAGTCAGCCGTTTTTGCCTGATTGCTGTCATAGGAGGCGCCGATCTTTTCCTTCTGCAGATAGCGGACGAAGAAGAACGTGGCCAGCGCAAGCAGGATCAGGCCGCCGCCCATGCTGTCCAGGAGGGCTGAGAAAATGGAGATGCCAAAAAGGATCCCCAGCACCTTGAGGATCGTGCGGGCTGAATCGTTTCTGCGCCGGTTGCTTGTGCCCGGCCGGATCAGCCAGAAGATCAGAAGCAGTATCAGTAATCCACCCATAAGTCTTTTTTGTATTCTCCTTTCAGTATTCCCAGAGCATATTGGGCTGTGTACGGAAACGTCCGGCCGCAGCCTCTTCTCCCGGGGCAAGGACAACGAACTGATCATCCCACTGCCCGGATAGCAGTTTTTCACATACCAGATTGCTTCCCTGGACGAAATCGACGGGCACACGGATCAGCTGTGCGTCCTCCTCGGCCCGGGCCACAAATCCCTCAGCGTAGCAGTCATAGGCGCCGGTATCGATAATATCCAGTGAAACATAATCGGCAAACCAGGAGCCAAAGACCGTGGTGCCCGGTTCCATGCCGTATTCCTTCTGGGCACTTTCGAGGATCGCCCGGATGGAATATTGTCCACCGTCCGAATCCCGGTAGTACATATGGCCTTTTTGCTTGAGATCGCCCACCTGATCGTCTGCGTTTGCCAGAAGGATGCTGACGCAGTCATCAAAATCCGGGATCACTGCGGTACGGGATAGGGTGAGCCCCTTCCAGGTCTCCGGCGACCAGCCCATGGCAAATAAAATATATTCGATGGAATCCGGCAGCTGTGCGCAAAGCTCCCGGATCTTTTGCCGCATATCCGAGGGGAAGACATGTGTCTGCCGGCCCAGAGGAATGACGGGAATATTTGTCCCCAGGCTTTGGTTTGCGGCTTTCAGGTGGCCAAGCATCGAGCTGCAGGCAAATACGACAGAGTTTTGTGCGTTGATACAGGTCTTGTCCATAGCAGGTCTTGTCCTTTTACTTCATGAACTTGTCGATGGCGGAGTTCATCTTGTCGATGGCTGCGGTGTCATTCTCCTCGATCGCATCGGCGATGCAGTGTTCCAGGTGCTGTTTTAAAAGGACCTTGCCCGCGTTATTCAGTTCGGCGCGGACAGCGGCCAGCTGGATCAGCACGTCGGAACAGTCGACCCCGTTTTCCACCATTCTCTTGACGGACTGGAGGTGGCCGATGCTGCGCGCCAGCCGGTTGATGACCTTCTTCACTTCCTCGGGATCATGGGTATGGCTGTGGCTGTGATCATGGAGGTGATCATAGTCGTGGGCATGCGCATGGCTGTGGCCGTGAATCTGTTCTGATCCATGATCCGCTTCCTGATGCACCGGAGAAGTGCTGCTTCCAGGAGAAGCTGCATTGTGGTTGGTATATTCACTCATCTGTAAAACCAGTCATCCTTTCTGAACCGGCAGGCCTGCCGTCTTTTCTTCAAAGGTATCCAGGATGATGCCGCAGATATAGGCAGCATCCTCTGCCGAGAAGGCGGCCGGAAAATTATCCGAAAACAGGATCTGTGCCGAAGCGGGGAACTCGTCATCCCCGTCCCACAGGATAAAACGGGTATAGATCCCGGGAACGATCTCAATATCATAGGAATGATCCCCGTCATTCTGCGGGAGAGCATGCAGGCTGTCCATAAAACGGCAGAAGCCGTCGGGATCCCGTGCATACACCGCAGCCAGACGATCCACACAGCGCTCACGGAACTGCCGGTCATAGGTATCGCCCCAGGGCAGGTACCGGAAGGGTATCATGTTTTCACTCATGATCTGGAAGGTGCCTTCCGTCAGGTAGCGCAGCAGGAGGATCTTTGCATACATGTTGCTGTAGACCGAGATCACCGGATCGATCCTTTTCTCCGGCAGGATCGAAAACTGGGGATAGCGGATCTTGTATTTTTCAGTAAAAAACGTAACCAGAAAATACTGACCCTTCTCAGAAAACGGCACATTCAGGTTGATCCTGGTCTCGTCCGGATCAATGTGCCGGTACAGATCCAGATAATAGTCAAAGGGAAGATCCTCCAGACGCACGACCGGGTAGGAAAAAGTATCCATTCCGTTCCTCCTGTCAGGTGAAAAGAAATCGGCAGCCGAAGTGATGCCACCCGACTGCCGATTCCCGGAAATGATGTTTGATGTGATAATCACATGATAACTGCACAGCCAGGGCTTTACAAGCCGGGTGGGGGGATAAAAAACAAAATAATCGCAGTTCCGTGCTGCCAGGGCAGCCCTTCCTGCTCATGTGGGGTGTGTCATCAAGTCACACCCCCACTTACACGCAGAGCGTGACGTGTGGGGATGACTTATGACACTGTAATCATTATAATCATTCTTTGGGTGGTTCGCAATCAAAACAGGGGCTTTGCGCCGGGTGTGTTGACGGACCGGGACGGAAGCAGGATAATATATAGAAGTATGTGATTGCGGAGGTCATGGATGAGCAGAAGACGTGCAGACAATGCGGAGAACACCGCCGAAAACAGGCCGGTTCTTAGAAGAGATGAGGATGGACTGTGCCTTGTCTGGGACGGCATGGTGCTTCGGGGAGACCTGAGCCGGAAGGCGGACAGACTGCAAAGCGGCAGGCTGCAGCAGGAACTGTTGTACCGGGCGGCAAAGTTCCGCCATGCGGAGGGGCCGCTTATGGCGATCGACGCGACGGCAGGTCTGGGTGAGGATTCGCTGATCCTGGCAGCTGCTGGGTATAATGTCACGCTGCTGGAGCACAATCCGGTCATTGCAGATCTTCTGGAGGATGCCCTGCAGCGGGCGGCTGCGGATCCTGCGCTCAGCGAGATCGCCGGCAGGATGCACCTGGTCCGGGCGGACAGCATTGCTTTTATGTCAGAATATGAGGGACCCTCCCCGGATCTGATCTATCTTGATCCTATGTTTCCGGAAAAACAGAAGAATTCACTCACCGGCAAGAAACTGCAGATGTTCCAGATGCTGGAGATCCCCTGCGGGAATGAAGAGCAGCTGCTGCAGGCAGCCCTTGATCTGCAGCCAAAGCGGATCGTGATCAAGCGGCCGCTCAAAGGTCCGCATCTTGCCGGACGGAAACCATCGTATGCGATCACCGGAAAGACGGTGCGGTATGACTGCATCGTGCTGTAATTGTTATTTTAAGCTTTACCTAGATCTTCATAAGGAAAGCTCTATACGTAGATCTCTATAAGTAAATCTCCATAAGTAGATCTCCATAAGTAAATCTCTATAAATAGACCGCCATATATAGTATAGTCCCGCCTGAATGTGCAAATGTGCATTCAGGCGGGATTTTTAATATGGTTATAGTTTTACTGATATGCCATTTTGTTAGATGTTATCTTAAATATATATCTTGAAAACCTATACCCCCTATGGTATATTTGCTTTTGCAGGGAAGAAATGGACCTGCAGTTTTGTGTGCGCCGATGACGGCGCATTCGGTTGGTTTGGTATTTTTATTTATTGTATTTATAAGGAGGTTCCTGTTATGTTCAGTTCCAGTCTTGGAAAGTATGCGATCGGTGCTCTTGCAGGTGTCTGCGGCATGACCTTTTTTACCAGCAAGTTTGCCCAGAGAGGGTATAAGTATGTAGTGGCCGGCGCCATGATCGCCAAGGACAGGGTGATGGCGGATACAGAGAAGGTCCAGGCTGCTGCCGGCAACATCAAGGCAGATGCCAAGGAGCTGACCGAGAAGTATTACGCGATGCTGGATCGGGAATACGAAGAAGCAAACACCACCGAGGCGTGAGCCTGGGGGAGGTGCTTGCATGAACTTCAGGGTACTGCATAAGACAAGAGGACGGGTCCACCTGGATCTTGCCGTCAGACGGCTTGACAGCAGGGAGGCTGACGTCCTGTATTATTCGATTCTTGAACAGCCGGGTGTACAGAATGTGCAGGTGCTGTACCGTACTGGACAGATCATTTGCAAGTTCAATCCCACGGCTGTCGGAGCAGAGAAAAATCTGCTCGACTTTATCCGCAAAGCCGATCCCGGGGATCCGGCGCTTGCGGAGTACGTTCCCGCGGTTTCGGGAAGAGCCACCAACGAGGAGTTCAAGGAAAAGATCGCCGTAAAGGTGATGACAAGAGTGGCAAAGCGGCTGCTGCTTCCCGCACCGATCCGTGCACTTTGGGTCATGAAAAATGGCGCTCCCTTCATTGCAGACGGTATGAAGGATCTGCTTGGACGGAAGTTCAGTGCCGAGATCGTCCACGCATCAGCGATCCTGGCCTCCATACTGACCGGTGATTTTTCGACTGCCGGATCCATCATCTTCCTGACAGAGCTCGGTGAGATCCTGGAGGAGTGGACCTACAAGAAATCGGTCGATGACCTGGCGCAGTCTCTGGCGCTGAATATTTCCAGAGTCTGGAAGATGGAGAACGGCGAGGCCGTATCGGTCAGCCCGTCTCAGGTGCAGGCCGGCGATAAGATCTGCGTCTACATGGGCAATGTCATCCCCATGGATGGTATCGTCTATGAGGGCGAGGCTATGGTGAACCAGGCGGCTCTTACGGGAGAATCTATCCCGGTCCACAAGGAGAAGGGCATTACGGTATATGCCGGCACGGTCATTGACGAGGGTGAGCTGGTGATCGAGGTCAAGGAGACCTCCGGCCAGACCAGGTATGACAACATCGTCCGCATGATCGAGGAGTCTGAGAGCATGGTGGCTCAGACCCAGAGCCAGGCTGAGCGGCTGGTTAGCCAGCTGATTCCCTATACCTTCGGCACGGCAGCTCTTACCTGGCTGCTCACCCGGAATGTGACCAAGGCAGCTTCTGTCCTGATGGTCGACTTCTCCTGTGCCATCGAGGTAGCCATGCCCATCGCGGTTCTTTCCGCCATGCGCGAAGCCAGCGGGCATCACATGACCGTCAAGGGCGGCAAATTCCTGGAGATGCTTTCCGATGCGGACACCATCGTCTTCGACAAGACCGGCACACTGACCCGGTCGATCCCGAAGGTGGAGGAGATCGTCTGCATGGAAGGAAGAGACCCGGACGAGATGCTGTGTCTGGCAGCCGACCTGGAGGAGCATTTCCCCCACTCGCTGGCCAACGCAGTTGTTCAGGCAGCAAGAGAACGGAACCTGAACTACGGTGTTCCGCATTCCAAGCCCGAGTATATCATTGCCCACGGCATCGTTTCGGAGGCTGGCGGCGAGCGTGTGATCATCGGAAGCTACAACTTTGTCTTCAATGATGAGAAGACCGTGGTCCGGCCGGAGGATCAGGAAAAGCTTGCCCATCTGCCGGCACAGTACTCGCATCTGTACATGGCCATCGGCGGTGTGCTTGCGGCGATCATCGGCATCGACGATCCGATCAAGGAAGAGACACCGGTGGTGATCGACAGGCTCAGAAAAGCAGGCTTCACCAACATCGTCATGATGACCGGCGACAGTGAGCGGACGGCAGCGGCCATCGCCGCCCAGGCCGGTGTGGACCGGTACTATGCGGAGGTCCTGCCGGAGGATAAAGCCCGGTTCGTGGAGATGGAGAAAAATGCAGGACACCGCGTCGTGATGATCGGCGACGGCATCAACGATTCCCCGGCACTTTCCGCTGCGGATGTCGGCATCGCCATGAAGGAGGGTGCAGATATCGCCCGCGAGATCGCGGACATCACCCTGGCCGGCTCCGATCTGGAGCAGCTGATCGCCCTGCGCGAGCTGAGCGTCAAGCTGATGAGCCGGATGAAAAATACCGGCAGCGTAGGCATCGCGTCCAACGCAGCCATCCTGGCAGCCGGCATTCTGGGTCTGGTGACGCCGGGAACAGCGGCTCTGCTGCACAACACATCAACGATAGCACTCTGCCTGCGGAACATGCAGAACATGATCCCGCCGGAAGAGTATTATAAGGAAGGCGGCTACACCTGATCGTAAAGGCATGGCTGTCAGCAAAAAAGGGGGCTGCCGCACGAAGCAAAACCGTGCATAAACATTCTGCAGGGAACTGACCTCAGCCGGTACTTGGAGGAATCCTATTCAAGGATTCCGACTTAGTACCGCTGCGCGAGGACAGAGCGAAAGCGTTTCCCGGAAGAATATTTATGCACGGTAAGATCGTGCGGCAGCCCCGCTGTCGTTATTCAATCTGGCAGCCAGCCGTCTCTATTTGTTTGTGGCAGGCAGCTTTTTGCTGCGCTGCAGTCAGTTTTTCTTTGCGGCCTCGATCATGGCAAGATCGCCGTAGAGGATCGAGTCGTCGCCGAGGGCGGCGGTCTTCAGTTCCACGGTCTCGCGGATCGCAGGCATGCAGTAGCGGTCTACCTCGGCCAGGACCTTCTCGAGGAAGATATCGCCGACCGCCTCGATGACGCCGCCGCCATAGAGGACGAGGTCCGGGCTGAAGGTGTTGATCATATTGCCGGTGGCAATGGCCAGGTAATGGCAGGCGCGGTCAACGGCTTCGACGGCGACCGCATCATTTGCTGCAAGAGCCTTTTTCAGGGGTTTGCTGCGGAAGACGCCGTTCTGGACATCGGCGGAGAGCATGGATGTCCGTCCGCGGGAGGTCTGCTGGCGGATGTAGGCAGACATGCCCTGTTTGCTGGAGAAGGTCTCCAGGCAGCCTCTCTGGCCGCAGTTGCACAGGGGGCCTTCCGGATCCAGGATCATGTGGCCGTACTCGGCGCCCTTAAACATATGGCCGGTGTACAGCTTGCCGTTCAGGATCAGGCCGCCGCCCATGCCGGTGCCCACAAAGAAGCCGACGATGTTCTTGTAGCCCTTGCCGGCGCCGTATTTATATTCGCCAAGGACGCCCAGGTTCACGTCGTTGCCCACATAGAAGGGTACGCCGAACTTCTTTTCCATGGAGCTTTTCATGTCATAATTGCGCCAGGGAAGGTTTGGGGTGAACAGGACGATGCCCTTGTCCTGGTCGATGACACCGGGCGCGCAGGAAGCGATCGCATTGATGCGGTTCCGCTTGATCCCGGATTCCTGGATCATCTCCTCCACGACGCTGACGATGACATCCTCTACATTGGCCGAGGAGTCGCCATTGCTTTTTGATCTCTTTTTCAGGCGGTAGATGATCTCGCGTTTCTCATTGAAGATGACGCCAAGCACCTTGGTACCGCCGACATCCAGACAGATATTATACGATTCAGACATAAAGCACCTCCATCCACAGATTAAACAGGACTGATACAGTTAAAACTTTGCTGTACAGGACCAGAAAAATTCTGTCTTAATTATACCACAGGGCAGACCTGGCACGAAAGAGCCTATCGGTACGGATACCTTCTTTTGTCCTGGGAAATATATTGGACATTTCATCCAAAATAGAATAGAATATAGCGATGAGATTATAAATGGAGGCTGCAATTGTAAGGCTTCTTTATTCTTTCGGAGGAAAATATATATGCTTGTACTGGAAAACATCAGCTATACCGCAGAGGATAATGAGATCCTACGGGATATCAATCTGACGATCGATGACCGTTTCGTCGCGGTCACCGGACCGAACGGCAGCGGCAAATCGACCCTGCTGAAGATCATCATGGGACTGGTCCAGCCGACCACCGGACGTGTACTTCTGGACGGTGTGGATATCACCAACATGCCGATCAACGAGAGAGCAAACCTTGGCATCAGCTACGCCTTCCAGCAGCCGGTCCGCTTCAAGGGCCTTCGGGTCAAGGATCTGCTGGATCTGGCCGGCGGCAAAAAGTTCACCTTCAACCAGGCCTGCGAGATCCTGAGCGATGTCGGTCTGTGTGCAAAGGACTATATCTACCGTGAGCTGAACGATACCCTTTCCGGCGGTGAGATGAAGAGGATCGAGATCGCCATGACGGCGGCCAGAGGCACAAAGCTGTCCCTTTTCGACGAGCCGGAGGCAGGCATCGATCTGTGGAGCTTCAAGAGTCTGATCCATATCTTTGAGGAGCTCTACGCCAGGACATCCGGCACCATCGTGATCATCAGCCATCAGGAGCGTATCCTGGATATCGCCGACAAGATCATCTATCTGAAGGATGGACGTGTTGAGCAGTATGCAGCCAGAGAAGAAGTGCTCGGAGTGCTGAATGAAAACCTGATGAGCAGCGCATGCTCTATTCTGGAGGAGCACAGCAGGAAGATCGAGCAGGCAATAAAGGCAAAGGAGATCTAAGAGATGGATGCAATACAGAAGAACCTTCTGATGGAGGTAGCGGCTCTGGATGCGCTGCCCCAGGGAGCTTACAATATCCGTGCAAACGGTGAAAGTGCCGCCAGAAATACGACGGCCAATATCGATATCGTGACCAAGACAGACAAGCCGGGTATCGACATCATCTTCAAGCCCGGCACAAAGAAGGAGAGCGTACACATCCCGGTCATCATCAGCAAGACCGGACTGAAGGATCTGGTCTACAATGACTTTTTCGTCGGCGAGGACTGTGATGTAACGATCGTGGCCGGCTGCGGCATCTCCAACTGCGGCGGCGAAGATTCCCAGCATGATGGTATCCACAGCTTCTTTGTGGGCAAGAACAGTCATGTCAAATATTTCGAGAAGCATTACGGTGAGGGAACGGGATCCGGAAAGCGTTTCATGAACCCGACCACCATCATCGAGCTGGAAGAGGGCGCCGTCATGGAGCTGGAGACCTCCCAGATCGCCGGCATCGATGATACCCTCCGGATTACCGAGGCAAAGCTGGGTCCGGGTGCATCTGTGATCATCCATGACAAGATCCTGACCAACGGCAGCCAGAGCGCAAAGGCAGAGATGCATGTTGCCATGAACGGCGACGGCAGCAGCTGTGACATCATCAGCCGCGGCGTTGCCAAGGAGGAGAGCAGCCAGGAGATTGTCATCGGCATCGACGGCAACGCAGCATGCAAGGGCCATGCCGAGTGTGATTCCATCATCATGGATCACGGCGTCATCCTGGCCACACCGCAGCTGAAGGCGACCAATGTCGAAGCTTCGCTGATCCATGAGGCAGCCATCGGAAAGATCGCCGGCGAGCAGCTGAACAAGCTGATGACGCTTGGCCTTTCTGAGAAAGAAGCCGAGGATACCATCATCCAGGGCTTCCTGCGCTGACCTGCCATAAACCAGATCGCAGTGAAAAATAAGTCGTGCATAGGCATTCTTCCGAAAAACGCATCCGCGCTGTTCTTACGCAGCGGATGCTTCCGAAGGAGGCTTATGCGCGATTTTTTGCCAGATGCAGGACAGTGACATCTGATCGATGAAAAACAGAGCCTTACTGCAGAGACTCATCTTCAGGTTTGCGGATGTTCTGCATTGCCTCTCACTTAGCGGCCGAATATTGCCGAAAGTGCCTGCTGTTTATGTGATATATGTTCTTTTCATGTTTGTTCTTTGCATGGGGTATTATATTTTAAGTACATATAGAAGCGTATATATAATCATTTGACAGACGATCCAAAGATGATCGAGTACTTATTAAGAACAGTATTTAGCAAAACCGGTGGTCAGGCTGATGCCGGCACACCAAAAGGAGAGCACAGATATGAAGAAAAAGAAGAATATTGCGGCAAGGATTATCGGATGCATTCTTCTGGTCGTTGTTCTTGTGGCAGCCGTGGCTTGCCTGCTGTATCCGAATGCAGCAAAAGCTATTTTTTATCACGCCGTTGCACCGAAGATCGATCTGGATGAAAACGCAGAGTGGAATGGCGGAAAGACCTATATGAATATTCCCTATGCGGACGTCTCGGCATCGGATTATCTGGATCTCTATGTGCCGGAGAGCGAGGAGAAACCCGAGCTCATCGTGATGGTGCATGGCGGCGGCTTTGTTGCCGGGACATCCCAGACCAGGCAGACTGAACTGGTCTATCAGTATTTCCGTGATCATGGGTATGCCGTGGCCAGTGTGAACTACCGGCTGGCCCAGGAGGCCTGCTTCCCGGCGGCTGTTCAGGATGTAAAGGCGGCAGTGCGGTTCCTGCGGGCAAATGCGGAGACCTATGGCTACAACGCAGACCGGATCACTATCATGGGCGAGTCGGCCGGCGGCTATCTGGCTTCCATGGCAGCGGTCACCAGCGATGACGAATTCAACGACCTTCCCTTCATCGGCGAGGAGGAGCTGGCAGAGCCGGTGTCGGCCAATGTGCAGGCACTCATCGATTTCTACGGTTGCGTTGAGCTTGGGAATTTTGACAGGGACTGGAAAGCCCTCGGTTATCCCCTTACCATGATCCGCCTTGCCAATTCCTGGGCGGATGATGAAATTCTGAACGGGTTTGAGAATTTCGAGTCGGCATTTCTGGGGAAAAACATGTCAGAGATGACAGAGGAGGAAATGCTGTCCTATTTTCCGGTCACCTACGCTCTGAAAAACCTTCCGGAGCGGGATGATATCCGGATCTGCATCCTTCACGGGGACTGCGACATCACTGTGCCGATGCCCCAGAGTCAGCGGTTCTACGAAGCGCTGCAGACCGTGCTTCCCGAGGACCGGCTCAGCCTTCGCATCATTCCCCATGCGGGACATGCGGCAGACCTGATCTACATGGAGGAGCAGCTGGCAGCGATCCAGGAGTTTATTTCCCACTAAATGGAGACGGCTGCAGGCAGCAGAGATGCAGATCTTCAAAGCTGTCCTATATCCGCACAGCAGCCCAGGATCTTGCAGCAGTCCGAGATATATGCAGCAGTTACGGATCCCGACAGTAGTTACGGATCCCGGCAGGAAAATAAAGTATATACTTAGAAATCAAACAAAGGAAAAGGAGGGCGTGATCATGCCTTGTACAACAATATTGGTCGGCAAAAAAGCGACCTACGACGGATCGACCTTTATGGCGCGGAATGAGGATTCCGGTGCCGGAGAATTTACAGCAAAGAAGTTTATCGTGGTGAAGCCGGAGGAGCAGCCCCGCCATTACAAGTCCGTGATCTCGGGAGTGGAGATCGACCTGCTGGATGACCCGATGCGCTATACGGCAGTCCCCAACGCTCTCCCGAACGAGGGAATCTGGGGCGAGGCAGGTGTAAACGCCGAAAACATCGCCATGAGCGAGACAGAGACGATCACCTCCAATCCCAGAGTACTGGGTGCAGATCCGCTGGTAAAGGGCGGTATCGGTGAGGAAGACTTCCTGACGATCGTGCTTCCCTATATCCACAGTGCCAGAGATGGCGTGCTGCGCCTTGGCGCGCTGCTGGAGCAGTTTGGCACCTATGAGATGAACGGTGTGGGCTTCCAGGATGTAGACGAAGTCTGGTGGCTGGAGTCTATCGGCGGCCATCACTGGATCGCCAGACGGTGTCCCGACGATGCCTACGTGGTGATGCCAAATCAGCTTGGGATCGATTCCTTTGATTTTGCAGATGCCTTTGGCGAGGGCAAAGATTACCTGTGTTCTGCCGACCTTCTGTCCTTTATCCAGGATAACCATCTGGATGTGACGATGCATGAGGATGGGTACAAGCTGGCAGAGGAGAAGTACTTTGATGTGCGCGGCGCTTTCGGAAGCCGTGACGACTCCGATCACAGCTACAATACGCCCAGAGCCTGGTTCATGGAGCGCTACCTGAATCCGACGACCAACGTCTGGGACGGACCGGATGCCGATTATCTGCCGGAGTCCGACGATATTCCCTGGTGCCGTGTGCCTGAGCGGAAGATCACCGTCGAGGATGTGAAATACGTGCTCTCCGGCCATTTCCAGGGCACGCCCTACGATCCCTATGGAAAGCACGGAGATCCGTCCCTGCGCGGAAAATACCGGCCCATCGGCGTCAACCGCAACAATTTTGCAGCGCTGACCCAGCTTCGTCCCTACGCGCCAAAGGAGATCATGGCTATCCAGTGGATCGCCATGGGCTCAAATGTGTTCAACGCATTTCTGCCTTTCTACGCCAATGTGGAGGATACGCCTGCGTACCTTCGCGATACCAATGGAACCGTCAGCACAGAGAATTTCTACTGGGCAAACCGCCTGGTGGGCGCCCTTGCCGATGCCCAGTATGCGATGTGCAGCTCCCATATCGAGCGGTACCAGAATAAGGTTCATGTGGAGGGACACCGCATCACAGGAGAATTTGACCGGGCCTTTGATCCGGCGACCATGGGCAGCGCAGAGATCGGCGCCTGCAACCAGAAGATCGCCGACATGGCCCGCGAAGCAACAGACGCTCTGCTGGACAAGGTCCTCTATGAGGCCAGCATGAAGATGAAAAACGGCTTCTCCCGCTCAGACGCGTAATTTCATTTATATTGTTGGAAATGTGCCTGGCAAGGGAAGATGGCAATCGCTTCCCGTCCTCGTATGGCATACAGCCCACATACCCGGAAGACATTAAAGCAAACAATCTGCAGGCCCTACAGGGCTTAAAGCCTTTGCGTAATGTCTTTCCGGGTACGTGGGCTATACGGCTAAATCGAATCACATATAGGAAAAGGGCTGTCGTCGTGACAGCCCTTTTCCTCTCGTTTGGTCATCCCAGGTGGATGGCTTTTTTTATTTCTGTTTTACCGAATCACATTGAACAGTTCGCGGAAGAAGTCCTGAATCTCCTCAAGACCGTTTCTCATCTCGCTCATATGCTCGCAGTAGTCAAGACGCTCGGAATTCATCCATTCCGGTCTCGGATCGGTATTGTGGCAGGAATAATTCAGATCGAAGGATACCATAGTTGAGCCCCCTTGCTTCAGTGAAATCGGTGTTTTTCTGTACCTGTTAACTATAGTATAGTGCTTTTTTTGCCGAATGCTATGGCATATGGGAATAAAGAATCGGCAAAAATATGTACTGAGAGCACATATATTTGTAGTATGTGTTATAATGAGGGCAGAAAAACGGGAAAAGGAGCAGGAGAATGGGATTTACGATCGAGGATATGCTGACGGTTTCCAGAGATAAATACAAGATGCAGCTGATCGGGGGAGCTGACGGATGGTCGAATTCCATCAGCTGGATCCTGCTGATTGAGGACATGACGGTCTTGAAAAACTTCAAGGGAAAGGATCTGGCCGTCACAACGGGCCTTGGCTTTCCGACCGAGGAGCAGCAGCTGGGACTTGTGGAGCAGCTGATCGTCTCTGGCGCGGCCGGCCTGATCATCAATACCGGCATGTATATTATGGAGGTGGCGGAGAGCGTGCGTGCTTTTTGCGATGAGAATGACTTTCCGCTGATGACCGTCCCCTGGGATACCGAGCTGTTTGATCTGATCAAAGAGCTGAACATGCGGATCCTGCTGCAGGGCATGACTGACGAACAGATCTCCGGCGCACTGATCCACGCCATCGAAACGCCTGGAGCTTCCGATGCCTACAGAAAAGAATTGCTTCCCTACTTTGACGTGGACGGTACCTTCCAGGTCGTGCTGATCACCACAGGAGATCTGGACACGATGGACACGGTCGAGCGCAGGCGGATCAGCTTCCAGCTGCAGATCTATCTGGAGAGTATTACCCACAACGCCAGCTTTTTCTATTACGACGGCAGCTTCGTGGTCGTGATGAACGCCATGCCGCCGGCGTATGTGCAGGAGGTCATGAACGGCTTTCTGCGCCGGGCGGAGCGGCGTATGCCGGAGGAACATCTCTATGTAGGGGCCGGCAGTGTCCTGAAGGATATCGCAAATCTGCACCTGGGCTACCGCAGGGCAAAGGCCGCTCTCCACATGGCATTCCGGAACGAAAAGCATATCGTTTGGTTTGATGAGCTTGGAATGTACCGGCTGCTCTGTCTGATCGAGGATCCCATACTGAAGAGAGAGATGGGAGAGAATATCCTGCGGCCGGTCATCGATTACGACGTAAAGCACGATTCCAATTATCTGGAGATGCTGGAGAAATACCTTTCCTGCGGCGGCAGTATCCAGGCCGTGGCGGAGCAGATGTTTACCCACAGAAATACCGTGATCTATCGCATGAACAATATCAGAAGCCTACTTGGGAGCGATCTGGAGACAGCAGAGGAGCGGATGAAATATCAGATCGCCTGTATGCTTTTGCACTCGGAACCGCCGACGGAGTAAAACAGGGTATTCCCTGAAGCATGAAAAAGCCCCGCTGTGGCTCCCTGAAAACAACCAGGGATGACACAGCGGGGCGGCCTGTAAGCAGCAAAAATGGTTCTGCCGGCAGTCGGATTCATTTAGATACATCATTTAGATACAGCCGGCGATGGACCTATAGCTGCCATAACCTGGGCAGGGTGCCCGGAGTTTTGATTAAAAGCAGCCAAGGCCGATCGTAACGATAAGACCGAGGATAAACGAGAGCAGAAGCGTCCGGTCTGAGGCATGCTCCCTGTCATCTCCGGTCAGAAAAATATAGACAGTATTCATCAGAAGCATCATACCAGCCAGAAGAAATAATCCTTTCACAAACATCAGCATGTACCTCCTTTGCGCCTTAATTATACCTATAGGGGTATAGGCTGTCAAGAAGAATAAAAAATATGAAATCAGGTGTTGACAGGATCTGACAATTGTATTATTGTAATATTGTACTAAGTAAGTAATACAACAATACAGTAATACAGATGGTGCAGAAACACTTATAAAACGCAGCAAAGGAGAAATAGAATGGCATGGGAGCTTGACGGGAAACGGTCGATCTACCAGCAGCTGATCGAGATCATCCGGCAGCGGATCATTACCGGGGTCTATGCCCCCGGGGCAAGACTCGATTCGGTCCGGGATCTGGCAAATGAAGCCGGAGTCAACCCGAACACGATGCAGAGGGCCCTGGCCGAGCTGGAAAACAGCGGGATCATTTATTCCGTGCGGACCAGCGGCAGGTTTGTGACGGATGATCAGGAGATGATCAGGAAACTGCGGGAGGAAGAGGCCCAGGCAGAGGCGGCAGCCTTTCTGGGGCGGATGCGCAGCCTGGGATTTACGGGCGATGAGGTCCTGGAAGTTTTGAAGAAGATGGAGGGATAACGGATGAGTGAGATATTTACCTGCCGGGGACTGACAAAGCGGTTTGGTTCCACAACGGCACTGGATCATGTCGATCTGTCGCTGGAGAGCGGACGGATCGTGGGCCTTCTGGGCCCGAACGGCAGCGGCAAGACGACCCTGCTCAAGCTGGCCAACGGCCTGCTTGTCCCGACAGAGGGCGAGATCCTTCTGAACGGCGAGAAGCCGGGGACAGGAACGAAGGCGATCGTCTCCTACCTGCCGGATGCCAGCTATCTGATGGACTGGATGAATGTCGAGACGCTGGTTGAGATGTTTTGTGATTTCTACAGCGATTTCAGCCAGGAAAAGGCATATTCCATGCTGGACAACCTGGGGATCGACAGAAAGGCAAGACTGAAGACACTTTCCAAAGGAAACAAGGAGAAGGTCCAGCTGATCCTGGCCATGAGCCGGAATGCAAAGATCTATCTTCTGGATGAGCCGATCGGCGGTGTCGATCCGGCTGCCAGAGATTACATTATGGATACGATCCTCAGAAACTATTCAGAGGAGGCGCTGGTGCTGATCTCCACCCACCTGATCGCCGATGTAGAGCGTGTGCTGGACGAGGCCGTCCTGATCAGCCGCGGGCAGATCGTGATGCACCGGACGGTGGACGATATTCGTGAACATGAAGGCAAATCTGTAGATGAGTATTTCCGGGAGGTATTCCGATGCTGGTAAAACTGCTGAAATATGAACTTAGATCCACGAGCAGGATCATTCTGTATATCTATGCCGGTATCCTGGCAGCAGCCACGCTGATGGGGATCCTGGGCAGGTTCCTTTCCGGAAGATGGGAGACCACTGACGGGATGACGATCGTCTTTGGCGCGGAGGACGCAAACAGCATTGTAGCGACCCTGTTTCTCGCACTGTTCCTGATCTATTTCTTCCTGATGGCTGCGCTCTGTGTTCTGACCATTGTCATGATCATCATGCGCTTCTACAACAACATGCTCCAGGGTGAAGGCTACCTGATGCATACCCTTCCGGTGCCGACATGGGAGCTGATCGCATCCAAGCTGATCGTTGCGCTCATCTGGAACCTGATCGCGGTGGTCGTGGTCCTCATTTCCGGCCTTCTGATCGTCGGTCTCTCCGGTGCGTTCACGTACATGAGCCAGTATGTCGATGTAGCTGCCGGCATCCGGGAAGTATTTGCTGATCTGAATATCAACTCTGCGGTACTTATCCTGACGAGCCTGTTTTCCCTCGTTGCCACTATCCTGCAGTTTTATTTCTGCATGTCGGTGGGCAACCTCAGCAGCCAGCACAAGCTTCTGACCTCGGTCGGTGCCTATGTAGGCATCCAGATCATCACCAGCATTGTGTCTGCTATCCTGGGAAATAATTATATCAGTCAGCTGGATTCTGCTGCGGTCTCGATGAGCCCCATGCTCATCACAGGTCTGATCAGCAATATCGTGCTCTCCGTCCTGTTTTTCTTCGGGACCGAACGGCTGCTCAGCCGGCATCTGAACCTGGCCTGAGGATGGCATTGCCTGTAAGAAACAACAAAAAAGGACCACTGCTGCTGGAAGGATAAAGACTGCATCGGAAATATATCCTGCAGCACCAAGGGAAACATTCATGTAATATACAGAAGGAATGGGTCATCCGGCCCATTCCTTTTTGTATTGCAGCGGTGTTTTTCCCTCATGCCGCCGGAAGACGCTGATAAAGTGGCTGACGTAATTAAAGCCGCAGCGGTAGCAGATCTCCTCGACCGAATAGCCGGAGTATTTCAGCAGCTCCTTGGCATAGTTGATTCTCGTCAGCGTGATATATTCGATGGGAGATGTGCCAATAAACTTTTTAAATTCTCTGTCCAGGTGATATTTGCTGACACCGGACAGGGAGGAAAGCTCATCCAGAGACAGAGGAGAAGAAAACTCTGTCTCTATTTTTTTCAGGACAAGTTTCAGATAGTCGGGCATAAAGCCAAGGGCATTGCCGGCATCGTTGTTGGCCGTCAGAAGCTGTGTGACCAGAGAGGTGATCAGGCTTGAGACGATGATCTCTGAATTCAGATCCTTTTTCTGGGTGAGGGCAATGATCCTGCGCATCGTGCTCTCGAAGGAAAATTGATCCAGATCCTTCAGGATCCGGAATCCGCTGCGGATGAATTCCTCGAAATAGCCGTAGGCGTTTGAACCATAGAAATGCAGCCACAGAAACTCCCATTCCTGCCCGGACAGGCATTCGTAGTAATGGTGGTCCATGCAGCTGATCATGGTGGCCGTTCCCGGAACCAGATAGTGGGTCTTATCCCGGTAACGGAGAAGTCCTCTGCCGGATATGGTGTAAAAGACGAGAAAGCTGTTCAGATTTGCCCGCTCGGTGAAGTAGGGGCTCTGGGTGCGGAAATAACCGGCCTCCTGTACGTAGAGAAAGGACTGGCGGATGTTCAGCGCCGGCGTATTGATCAGACGGATCGAGTCTTCACTCCAGGTATAATCTGCCTTTTCCAGATATTTCCGGTCAGAATTAAATGCCATGAATATACTTCCTTTCGGTATAAGCAGGTGCTTTGCCTGTTTTTAAATACGAATGCAGAAGAGCAATATAGTGATATTTCTTGCCAATATTCTATAACAACAAAATAGAGAAAAACAATATAATTCAAGCATAAACAGCGAATTTGATTAAAAACAATAAAATGTTATATGCAGGAGGACATCTTATGAATCAGCTTGCAAAGATAAAAGAACCGGGGAAGGCACGGATCGGCCTTTACAGCGCAGGACTGCACACCTACTGGGATCAGTTTGAGGGCCTGAAGGACTGCCTCATGGAATACAACCATTTTCTGGAGAAGCGGCTGGCCGAATTTGGCGAGGTATACAATTTCGGTATTCTGGATTCCGAGGAAGGCGGCCGGGAGGCAGGAGAATACTTCAATGCCAAAAATGTGGACATCGTGTTTTCACATGCAGCGACCTACTACACCAGCTCCTGCGTACTTCCCGTGCATCAGATCTGCAAGGCACCCTGTGTTGTTCTGAATCTGCAGCCGACACCGGAGATGGATTATATGACCACAGGTACTGACCGCTGGCTTGCCCAGTGCGTTGCCTGTCCGGTACCGGAGATCTCCAATGCCTTCAACCGCGCAGGCATCCCCTTCCGGGCGGTAAACGGGCTTCTTGGCCTGGATTACACACCTGGCTTTGCAAAGGCAGACGAGAATACCAGCACACGGCCGGAGGCAGTAAAGGCCTGGAAGGAGATCGGGGAATGGTGCATGGCTGCTGCGGTAAAACACAATTTGCAGCATGCAAGGTTCGGATTCCTTGGCGGCTACTACAGCGGCATGCTGGATATGTACAGCGATCTGACTATGCTGCATGCACAGACCGGCATGGATGTTGAGATCCTGGAGATGAGTGATCTGGATGCTTATCTGAATGAAGTCACCGATGAGGAGACCAGAGAAAAGCTGGAGCTTATCAATACCTTCTTTGAGATCTCGGGTGATTCACCGTCCGATCCGATCGCGAAAAAGCCTACAGAGGAGCAGCTGGAATGGTCCGCAAGAGTTGCCTGTGCCCAGGAGAAGATGGTACGCGACCGCAGGCTGGACAGCGTTTCCTATTACTATCATGGAAGAGATGATCATCTGGAGGAGGTCCAGAGCGGATTTATCGTAGGATTCTCTCTGCTGAACGCGCAGGGTGTGGCCTGCTCCGGTGAGGGAGACATCAAGACAGCTTTGGCCATGAAGATCGCAGATCTCTGCGGAAAAGGCGGTAGCTTCTGCGAGATCGTGGCAGCTGATTTCAACAGGGATACGATGATCCTTGGCCACGACGGCCCCTTCCACATCGCCATCTCCAAAGGCCGGCCGATCCTCCGCGGGATGGGTGTCTACCATGGAAAGAGAGGCAGCGGCGTGTCGGTAGAAGCAAAGGTCATTTCCGGTCCGGTTACGACGATCGGGATCACCCAGACCGGCGACGGACGCCTGAAGATGAACGTCAGCGAGGGCGAGGCGATCGAGGCACCGATCCTTCTGAACGGCAATACATCTACCCACATCCGTTTTGCAGACAAGCCGGCTGCGTATATGGACAAATGGTTTGCGGAAGCACCGACCCATCATCTGGCTCTTTCTGTAGGCCACAATGCCGGACTGTTCCGCAAGATCGCTCAGCTGATGGATATTCCTTTTGCCCAGTTCTGATGGCAGGAGCGGCAGGGAAAGAAGCGCACGTAAGAGCATAAGGCCCAGAATGGGGCATCATGCAATACAATTAATTTAAAGGAGGAAACACGATGAAGAAGAGAATGGTAAGTGTAATGCTTACAGCTGTGATGACAGCAGGGCTTCTGGCAGGCTGCGGCGGCTCATCCGCATCCGAGACTGAGGCTGCAGCATCCGCCTCTGCGGCACAGGAGACGGCGGCAGCGAGCGAAGCAGCGGCAGAGGAAGCAGGAGATGCTGCTGAAGGCGGCATCGCTGCGGGTCATACCTATGCAATCATCACCAAGTCGGCAGGAAACCCCTACAATGAGCGAGAGGCATCCGGTTTCAAGGAGGTCATTGAAGCGAACGGCGGCACCTGCATCATCCAGCAGCCGGAGACGGCAACAGCAGATGCACAGATCTCTGTCATCAACTCACTGATCTCTCAGGGCGTAGATTCCATCTGCCTTGCAGCAAACGATGAAAATGCTCTGCAGGCTACACTGCAGCAGGCAATGGATGCAGGCATCAAGGTATCCTGCCTGGATTCCAAGGTTAACGCAGACAGCCGTGCGACATTTGTCAATCAGGCCGGCACGATGGAGATCGGCCAGGCGCTGGTAGACGCTGTCTATGATCTTGCAGGCGGCGAGGGCCAGTGGGCGATCCTGTCTGCCACATCTCAGGCTGCCAACCAGAACGCATGGATCGAGGCTATGAAGACGATCGTTGAGGCTGATGAGAAATATGCTGCGCTGGAGCTTGTAGAGATCGCATACGGCGATGATGAGCCCCAGAAGTCTACCGATCAGACCCAGGCTCTTCTGTCCAAGTATCCGGATCTGAAGGTCATCTGCGCACCGACGACCGTAGGTATCGCCGCTGCTGCCAAGGTCCTTCAGGATCAGGGAACCTCTGTCAAGCTTACCGGCCTTGGCCTTCCCTCTGAGATGGCAGAGTATATCGGTGATGACGAAGCACATTCCTGCCCGTACATGTTCCTGTGGAACCCGATCGATGTCGGCCGTCTTGGCGCTTACACATCCATCGCCCTTGTAAACGGTGAGATCACCGGTGCTGCAGGTGAGACCTTCACTGCAGGCGATATGGGTGAGTATACCATCGTCGAGGCATCTGACGGCGGAACCGAGATCATCCTTGGACCTCCGTTTGAGTTCAATCCCGAGAATATCAACGACTGGAAGGATGTCTATTGATCCAGGTGCTCTGTGCATGCAGGGTGCACTGTAAAGCCAGGGACTTCTTAAAGAGTTCTGATTCCCTGCGTGTTTTTCAGGCCAGCTGCATACATTGAGAAATATACTTTTAGTTTCCCACTAAAGGAGGGGCAGAAGGGAGGAGAAGACCTTCTGCCCTGTCTGCATGTAAGGAGTAGATAACATGATCAAAGCATTTAAAATGACGGTCTATGAGGGACAGGAAAAAGAATACGAGAGAAGACATAACCTGCTCTGGCCGGAGATGAAGGAACTCATCCACAGCCATGGCGGCCATGCATATTCGATCTTTCTGGACAAGGAGACGCGCACACTGTTTGCATATATCGAGATCGAGGACGAGAGCCGCTGGGCAGAGACCGCCGATACGGAGATAAACCGGAAATGGTGGGATTACA
The DNA here is from genome assembly GCA_002368795.1 of Eubacterium sp. UBA3782. GTDB lineage: Bacteria > Bacillota > Clostridia > Lachnospirales > Lachnospiraceae > Bilifractor. The sequence continues at coordinate 14,668 of DFFG01000020.1, read as the reverse complement.
TGGCAGATATCATGGAGACGAACCCGGACAACAGCCCGGTCTGTACAGATCTTGACATGGTATTTCATCTGGACTGACGGCCGCTTCTCTGTTCCGAAACAGACATGGCTGATGACAGGAGCGGCTAAGTGCAGGATGCCTGTATTCTCCTTAAGATAAAAGCAATGGATAAACGGCACAGGAAAGGTACTGCCGAAATCTGCCCGAAACGATTGAAATGAATAGCGATGTGATGTAAAATCATCCTGACAGGACATGAGACTGCCCGCACTGTGGTGGTCTCATATTCGTTTTTGCATGGCAGACAGGATAGGTGCTGCATGCGAAACGGCACTCTGCAAAGAGTGCAGGCCATAATAAAGAAAGGGATGTAATATGGAGACGAATGCGAATATCAAATCAATTGCGAAGCAGAAATTCAAATCCAATTACTGGACGACTGTTGGTGTTTGTGTTGTAGCCAGTATCGTGCTGATGATTACGGTGGAATACACTGCATTTACCAATGCGCTCCAGGAGATGATGCATACGGAGCCAGGCACGATCAGTACCAATCTGAGTACATTTTCATTCTTTTATACGATCTTCATCGGCAATATCCTTACCGTAGGACTCAGTTCGTTCCTGATCAAAAACGGCAGCAGAGCCGGTCAGCCGGAGTTTATGGAGCTGTTCTCCGGGTTTAAGGAGAATTACGGCAACAATCTGGTCACCATGGGTCTGCGTTATCTTTTCATATTCCTGTGGGCACTGCTTTTTGTCATTCCTGGCATCATCAAGGCTCTGGAGTATTCGATGATCCCCTATCTGCTTGCCGATTATCCGGGACTTTCCCGGCAGGAGGCCTTTGCCCGCAGCAGGCAGCTGATGAACGGCAAAAAGATGCAGCTGTTCTGTCTGCATCTCTCGTTTATCGGCTGGTATTTCCTCGGGGCGATCACGTTCGGTATTGTGAATGTCCTCTATACGGAACCCTATGTGTCCCAGGCAGAGGCTCAGTTCTATCTGGAGGCAAAAGAGGATCTATACCGCCAGATGCAAAACGGCTGAGGACAGGAGCATTCAGGCAGAGGACCTGGATCGCAGCGGAATACAGGCAGACAGTGGTGTCATGTGAATGGCATTGCTGTCTGCTTTTTTGCGCAGACTGTGAAACGTGCAATTTATGCAGGATTGCTTTTGGCTGGGATCCGGATCCGTGGCAGAGAGCGTGGCAGGCAGGGCGTGACCAGTGCGTGGATGCGCCTGCCAGGCGGACGCTGTAAATTCCGCAGGAATGATCTGCCTGTGGAACATCTGGCGGAACCGGTGCGGAAGTGATATGATGAGAGAAACGTCAGGTGCGCGGCAGCCGATGACATGGCCGCTGTATGGCTGGCGTATGACAGAGAAAGGAGTCATGCAGCACATGCTGCATGTTAGGAATATATGAAAAAAGCGCTTATTGCGATTCTTGTGATCTTACTTTTAGGTGCCGGAGCGGCCGGAGGCGGCTATATGTATCTGAACGGGTTCCGGCAGCAGGAGGGCTTCCTGAAGGGAACGATCCTCAACGGGACAGATATTGCCGGACTCTCGGCAGAGGCCGCCGCGGATATCGTGACCAGAGAGCAGGAGAAGAATGTAACGGTGGTTCTGATCCGTGAGAACGGTGAGCCGGCAATCTCCGGCACCCTGGAGCAGTTTGGTTATACCTTTGACCGGGAAGCGGTGCTTAGCATGCTGGAAAAGCGGATGGCCGCCCAGAAGAAAGACATCTTTACGGTATTCCGTGTGCTCCGGAACGGCGACGAGATCCAGAGCTCTACCCGGTATCAGTTTGACGAGAGCGTCCTGGAGAGCTTTGTAAAGGCAGAAGCGCTGCCGGTCCCCAGGGTCGAGACAGTGGATCCGGAAATGAAGTTTGATGAAGAGAAGCAGCTGTATTTCGTCACGGAAGGTTCCGAGGGCAACTGCATCGACGATGCAAAGCTGCAGACGTTTGTCAAGGATACCATCGATGCGTCGCTAGCTGAGGGGCCGAAGGAAAGCATAGAGATGGCGATCCCCCAGGAGGTATATACCTCTGTGCCGCCAAAAGACAATATGGCTGAGCTGGAGGCGGAAGCCCTGCAGAAGAACAAGGAGCTTCGTCTGGCTGAGTATGAAAATGTAAAGATCACCTACCAGTTTGGCAGCGAGGAGCAGGTGCTGGATTATTCCACGATAAAGGACTGGCTGCATATCGATGACGAATTCAATGTCACCATCGATGAGGGTGCGATTGCCGCGTACGTGGACCAGCTGGCGGAGGATTACAATACCTGGCATCACGCCAGGACCTTTGTCAATACCAATGGCGAAACCGTCAACTTCGAGCCTGGCCTGAATGAATATGGCTATACCATCGATGAGGAGGCCGAGGAAAGCACGCTGAAGGCGAATATCGAGTCCAAGGACGCCACCGTCCGGGAGCCGCAGTACATCCGGACCAACAGCTATGGCAATCCATATTTTTATGCGCGGAACGGCAGGGATGATCTGGCAGGGACGTATGTCGAGTGCGACCTGACAAGACAGCACCTCTGGTTCTATATCAATGGTCAGCTGATCGTGGAAAGTGATTTTATCTCCGGTGATATCTCAAAGGATAAGGGGACACAGGTCGGTGTATTCCCGCTGGCCTTCAAGGAGAGCCCGTCCATCCTGCGGGGCGAAAATGCCGAGGAAACCGGTGATCCCAACGACGATTATGAGACGGAGGTGCAGTACTGGATGCCCTTCTTTGAGGGACAGGGTTTGCATGACGCCTCCTGGCAGCCGGCCTTCGGCGGCAATATCTATACCTACAACGGCTCGCATGGCTGCATCAATCTGCCGCCGTCTGTTGCGAAGACGATCTATGAAAACATTCAGCCGGGCATGGCGATCGTGATCTTCTATTAAGATCCAGATCTTTGGTTGATAAGAAAAGAATAGTACACCGGAAGCGGGGGAAGCTGTCTTCCTGTCCAGCGTGCATCGCTGTTTCAGATGGACCGGACAGGGAGGCATGCCTCCCCTCTGGCATATATGCTCCAGGGAGGAAAGAAATGGAGAAAAATGAGATCCTCCGTATCTACGGAACAGACTTTAAGGCAAATACGCTGCAGCTCCTGAAGGAGGCAGATCTGGCATCCCTGATTCCCTCGCGCGAGGCCAGGATCGGCATCAAGCCAAACCTGGTATCGGCATCCGAGGCATCCTGGGGGGCGACCACACACCCGGAGATCGTCGCCGGGATCATTGAATACCTGCAGGCAGAGGGTTTCCGGAATCTGGTGATCGCGGAGGGCTCCTGGGTAGGGGACAAGACAGGGGAAGCCCTGCAGCTGTGCGGATATTATGCTCTGTCGGAGCAGTACGGCGTTCCTATCATTGACACCCAGAAGGATGGCAGTCACAACGTGGACTGCGGCGGGATGGAACTCCTGCTCTGTGACTGTGTGGACACCTTTGATTTCCTGATCAATGTGCCGGTCATGAAGGGCCATTGCCAGACAAAGGTCACCTGCGCGCTGAAAAATATGAAGGGGCTGATCCCAAACAAGGAGAAGCGTCATTTCCACTCCATGGGTCTGCACAAGCCGATCGCCCATCTGTCCTGCGGGATCCGGCAGGATTTTATCGTGGTCGATCATATCTGCGGCGATCTGGACTTTGAGGATGGCGGAAATCCGGTGGTCAGGAACTGCATCATGGCCGGCAGGGATCCGGTGCTGGTGGATACCTTTGTCTGCCATCTCATGCATATCGATCCCCAGACGGTCCCCTATATTCCCATGGCGGCGGCCCTGGGATCCGGCAGCATGGAGCTTGCCGCAGCAGAGATCCGAACCGTGGGCGAAGAGCACAGCGAGGAGGAGCTTCCCAGAGAACGGAAGATCGTAGCCCTTCAGGATGCGGTGGAGGAAGTGGATTCCTGCAGTGCCTGCTACGGATATCTGATCCCGGCGCTGGACAGACTGAAAAGCGAAGGGCTTCTGGACAGGCTGACGGAGCGGATCTGCATCGGCCAGGGCTGGAAGAAAAAGACGGGGAAGGTCGGCGTCGGCAGCTGTACCTCTGGCTTCGATTTCTGCATCAAGGGGTGCCCGCCGGTGGAGGATCAGATCTACCGGGAGCTGAAGGCGTATATAATCAGCAGCGAAAATGGAAGCTGCTGATTTAAAAAGAAGATTCTGCGGAAAGAAATCTCAAAGCGAGAGGAGGAAGAAACGATGAAGACACTGGTGGCCTATTTCAGCGCGGAAGGCGCAACGGAAAAACTCGCAAAGGAGCTGGCGGACCGGATCGGTGCGGATCTGTTTGTCATCGAGCCGGAAAGACCCTACACAGCGGAGGATATCAGCTATATGAATCCGATGGCCCGCTGCAACCGGGAAAAGTTCGGAAACAAGGATGTTCCGGTCATCGGCCGTGTCGAGAACTTTGAAGACTACGAGCTGGTCCTCCTCGGCTTCCCGATCTGGTACCGGGCAGCGCCAAATGTGGTGAATACCTTCTGCAAGGAGTACGACTGGAGAGGAAAGAAGACGGCAGCCTTTGCCACCTCCGGCGGAGACGGCATCGGCAAGACCATGGAAAAGCTGCAGCCCTATACCTGCGGCACTGTGGTGGACGCAAAGCTGGTCCGGACGGCAGATGAGCTGGTCGACTGGGCAAAGAAGCTTCAGGACGCATGATCTGGAGGAGATACAGGTGAACCGCTGGATGACGTGGAAGACAAAACAATGGGCAGCCCTGCTGCTTGCCGGCATATGCATGGCAGCGTCTGGCTGCACTGCGGCTGAACCAGCCGGGCAGGGAACGGACACAGCCGTGACAGAAGCGGGAAGTGCAGACAATACCGGATCGGCGGCAGGCACAGAAGCACAGAATGGCATGCAGGAAGATCCTGCCGGTCAGGGCAGCCTTGCGGCAGATGGTTCTTCTGCCGGTTCTGCAGCAGGGAACAGCGTGTCAGCTGAGGCAGGAGCAGCAGGAGAGAACATGTCCACGGAGGACGAAGCGGCAGCAGAGAGTGCTTCTTCCCTGCCGGAGGGTGCCCTCGTAGCGGAAGCGATCTCTCCGGAGGAACAGGTAAAGACGATACAGGTATCCCTCGGATTTGCCGGGGACATCTGCTTTGGCGACAATTATTCTCCGATGCAGTACCTGGCGGCCCTGGGCTCCGAGGATATCGCAGACGGGATCGACCGCGCGTATCTGGATCTGATGCAGCGCATGGATCTGATGTGGATCAACAACGAGTTTGTGTATACAGACTATGGCGAGCCGCTTCCCGGAAAGATGTATACCTTCTGGGGATCACCGGAGCATGTGAACTATCTCCACGATATGGGCGTGGATATCGTGGGTCTGGCCAACAACCACACCTTTGATACCGGCATCGATGGCTTTCGGGATACCCTGGAGACGCTGGAAAACGCCGGGATCCCATATGTTGGCGCAGGCTGGGATCTGGAACAGGCGATGGAACCGGTGCTGATGGAGGCAGGAGACGTAACGATCGCCTACGTGGCTGCCTCCTGCGCAGAGTATCCCGGACTGATCTACACCATGGAGGCCACGGAGACCGAACCGGGCATCCTGTGGTGCTACGATGACGCGCATATTCTCGAGGTCATCCAAAAGGCCAGAGAGAGGGCTGACTTTGTTGTCGTCCTGCCGCATTGGGGTGACGAACACACAACGATCCTGCAGGAAAAGCAGACATCCAGCGCCCGCGCCTATATCGACGCCGGGGCGGATATCGTGATCGGCGCCCATCCCCACATTCTGCAGGGACTGGAATACTACAATGGAAAGCCGATCCTGTACAGTCTGGGAAATTTCTGGTTTGACGAATACGACATCGATACGGTCGTGGCAGAGGTGCAGCTCACCTGGCAGGGAAAGCCGGGAGAGAAGCCGGATATGGCAGATACCGATGTACAGGTCATCCTGCATCCCGGCACACAGACCGGCATGCACACCTACTTCGCAGACACGGAAGACTGGCGGGAGCGGATCTTCGGCCAGCTGGAAGCCATCTCGCCGGGCATCGAGATCGATGAGAACGGCATCGTGCATGCCGCAGATACGGGGCTGGACGGCTGATCCCCTCAAAGAGAAGCAGGGAAAAGGGGCTGTCGCGTAAGGCAAAAAAATCGTGCATACATATTCTGAAGGGAACATCCGCAACGCCGGTACTTGGAGGAATCTATTCATAGATTCCGACTTAGTACCGCTGCGTGAGGACAGAGCGCGAGCGCTTCCCGAAAGAATATATATGCACGATTTTCTTTATGCGACAGTCCCTTTTACGTGCTCAGATCTTCTTGACCGGCACGTAGATGCAGGCGTAGTTGTCCTTGTAGGACTCGTACAGCATGCCGTGGTCAATGTCATAGGCATAGCCGCCGTTGCCCAGCCATTCGTTGAAGATGCAGGCGCAGGTCTGCCGGACTTTTTTCACGGTTTCTGCCGGAGCTTCCGTTCCCACCTCATCGGAGGCGATGAATACAGCGTATTCGGCTGCGGGGATGGTGAATTCGGTGAAGCCTTCCGGAACCTCCGGGGTAGTGCTTCTGCAGCCGAAGTAGTAGCAGAGGTGCTCCTTTTCCCCGGCGGGATGTTTCCAGGTGGCCAGCTCGCCCAGATCCTCCAGATCTGCCGGATAGGGCGGATATTTGCTGAAGTCGATCTCACCCCAGTAGGCCGCGTTTTTCTCTGAGCCGCGCACGTATTCGGCGTCGATCTCATAGCCGATCCCGCGGATCTCTTTCTGTTTTACGATCTCAGGTATCATATCTTTTGTCTCCTTTCTTTCGGAAGGCTCCATACTTCCCGGAGCTGTCTCCCTGTTTTCCATGTTTGATGCTTTTACTATAGCTTAGATCGTTTGCTGAAACATGTCCGTGCTTTGGACATTTCATAAAGATGCCGGAAGGATCCCAAAATCCGGAAGTGTTTTTCCGGTATTTTGCCGTATACTATAGAAGAAGGGATGATCCCGGGAAAAAAGGGAGAGGAGGGAAGTGTTTTGAGATCGAATGATTATCAGCGGTGTCTGGAGATCTGTACGGCGTACATCCTGGACCATATCGATGAAGAGATCACAGCCGGGCAGCTGGCAAAGCTTGCGGGTTACAACCTTTCCCATTTTAGTTATGTTTTTCACGCCTATACGGATATGACCCTTTTGGAATATGTGCGCAGCCTCCGCATGCGGAATGCAGCCGGCGACCTTTCCGGCGGCCGTTCGGTGACCTATGCAGCGATGAATGCCGGCTTTCAGACAACGGCAGGGTTTTCCAAAGCCTTTACCCGGACCTTTGGCATGACGCCCATGGATTACAGGAAAAAGGCCAGGGAGGGAAGTGCTGCGCTGATCCCCCAGCCGGAGATCCGGGAGGAGATCTTCCGCCTGCATGCCATCGGCTACCTGATCCCCGGGCGTCAGATGACAGGCCAGGATACGGGCAGCGCGGCTTCCTGGAGCGAGGTCGATTTTCATGCATTTCCGGGCTACCCGAAGGATATGCGGGATGAAGCCGAATTTGCCGCATGGATCCGGCCGGATCCGGTGTCGGGAGAGATGGCCTATTTCTTTGGCTGTCTGACGGATTATTCAACCGTGCCGGAGGGCTTTATGCGCATGGAGGTGCCGCAGGGGACCTATGCGGTGGTCAATGCATCGGATACGGTAGCCACAGATCCCCCAGAGGAAACCTCCATCCGGATGCGGGAGACCACGGCGGCTGTATTTCGGGAGTGGCTTCCAGCCGCAGCCAGGGAGGGCTGGGCGTTCGATGAAAAACGCCCCCTCTTCGAGCTGTACAGGAAGAGCAGGGCGTGGTTGTATGTGCCGTTGATCCGGAAATAAACAGACAGGACCGGCAGAAGATCAGGAGCCGGTATTGGATGTCGAGGCGGTTTCGTCGGACAGACCATAGGCTGCTTTCTGGCGGCTGGTCAGATCATAGCTGCCCAGGATCTCCTCGGCGCGGGCGATCAGGCTGTCCAGGGTGTATCTCTCCCGCCAGCCGTAACCGGAAAGATCTTTGCAGATAAAGCGCCGGGATTCACTCTGATAGCCGTGGCAGCCGCTGATGGTGGTCATCAGGAGCTGCTCATCTGTGTTGATCAGGTTCATGGAATCTCCGCAAAGAACCATCAGAATACCATCCCCGCCATCGATCCAGCGGATATCTCCGCAGGAGAAGGCAGTGCTGTCCAGAGGCAGCGTCCAGCGCATCTTCCCATCCGGAGAGTAATACCGGAGCACAGCGTCTTCCGAAACCGTCATAATGCCTCCATCCGGGCAGAAGACGGTCCCGTACACAGCAAGGTCGCTGCCGTTATCGATTGCAGCGGTTTTTGTACCGTCTTTCTCAAAAAGGAAGACGGTATTTTCATTGATGAGGGCAAAGGCTCCGCCGTCTGTGCTCCAGGCCGTGATGTCTCTGGCCATTTCCGGAAAGCCTTCCTTGCTCCATTCCTCAGGCATAGCCAATTCCGTAACGCTATCTTTTTGAAGATCGGCCAGGTAAAGGTGACTGGTTCCTTCCGAGAAGGAATAGGCCGCCGCCAGGATAAGAATCGTGCCGTCCGGTCCGGCGGCAAGGGAATAGCGGAGGGTGCTGTCGGCATCAGCCACCGGAAGAGAGCGGGTCTGCCCCTCCGGCGCCATGACGGCAAGGGAGAGATGGCGGGAAGCCGACGAGGGATCTGCCGTCTCCTGAAGGCTGCAAAGACTGCCGCCGGTCCAGACCAGGTCGTGGACCTTACAATTTTCGTCCTCCGTAAGGCGGATGGTTCGGCAGCTCCCGTCCGATGTGCGGACAAAGAAGACTTCGGAGGAGCCGGCGGCATAGAGCACGGCCTCGTCTCTGGTCTCCGAGAGTCCCAGTACCGTAAGCTCTGCCGGCAGCTGGCGGTCAGTCAGATCGACATAGCGAAGCGGGTGGGAGACATCTCCGTCAGACAGAAGGAGTCCGTCCCATCCCGCCAGCACGATGGCGTCATCACAGATCAGCGTATTTTGCAGCAGAAGATCCGCTTCGTCGGCCTGCAGGGCGTTGAAGCTTCCATCGGTCACATTGCGGGAGTACTGCAGGATCCGGAAATCGCCGCTGCTTTCGGAACCTTTAACCGTCCAGATCTGCGTCTGCCCGAGCCTGCCAAGGGCAAGGCCGGCATCGGCGTTACGCAGCATCGTCCAATAATCTTTGTCATCCAAAGCGGTGGAGATATGATAACCATCCTCCGTTAAAAGATTGAGGTGGGTCCCATTGACAATTGCGGCATCCAGCACAGCACCGGAAGCCTCCACGGTCCGCAGGACCGTTCCGTCCGACGGATCAAGAAACAGCGCCTTGTTTCCGCAGATCAGGATCAGTGCGTCCTTTGGCTCTCCGTTCTCCCCAGTTACGCTGGTGCAGAGCAGCTCGCTGTGCCTGTATTTCTGGGCCGTGGCGGTCTGCTGCTCCCAGCTTTGGGCGCCGGAAACCGGATCCCAGGCGGAGATAAGATCTGTCGCATGGGTCATCAGATTTCCACCGAAGAAATACTGACTGAAGCTGCCATCCGGAGGAAGCGTGTGGACGATGAGACGGTCATCTTCTGAAAACCCGAGGGTCTGGACTGACTGGCACTCTATGGGCAGACAGCGGTATTTTCCCTCTGCAAGATCCAGCAGGACGACGGTCCAGCCGCTGCCCATGGTTCCGAACGCATCGCCGGCAGACAGAACAAGCACACCTGCCGCCGCATAGCGCCCGCTGTCAGAGATTGCCATCGGGTCCTGCATGCTGAAACTTCCGGTGTCCGCAAACAGGGAGTAGGAGCCATCCAGACGCTCCAGCGTCCAGCTGTTCTGGATCTCACCGGTCTCTGCCTGCAGGAGGTAAAGCGTATGGACATGGTCATTCACAAGAAGCTGATCTTTGCTGCCTGTAAAAATTCCGGAGACATGATCGAAACTTCCGTCCTCGCCGATCGTTTTCTGCCAGCGGATCGTGCCGCCTGCTATATCCAGACAGAAGACAGACTGGCCGGCAGTAAAAAGCAGGGAATCGCTGCCTGAAAAACCAATGAATCCAAAATCATTTGGAGCTATGATACTGTTCTCTTTCAGGGAATACGTGCTGCATAATCTGCCGGAGACGGTGTCCCAGACTGTGACCGTATGGCTGTCATCGAAGGCGGCGATCCATTCCTCGTCATCCGAGACGCATATGGCCTGCACATCGGCTTCCAGTGCGAAAGTGTTCTTTGGAAGCAGGTTTGCAGAAGAAATGTACTCGGTGATATAGGCGGAGACGGCAGACAGCAGTGCCTGCTCGGCTTTTGGTATGTAGGGACGGTCGGCGTCCTCGCGGGGCAGGGCTTCCAGAGCCAGGCGGATCGCCGTCATGCGGTCGCCTTCCGCCAGTGCCTGGGCCGATTCGGTTGCCAGATAAACGGACTGATTGCGAAGTGACTGGAGATAGTTCGCCTGGATCTGCCGGCTGCTCTGCCAGACATAGGCAGAAAACCCGGCAAGCGCAAGAAAGACGACAGAAAGGATGCTGGCGGTGATCCGCATACGGTACTGCCGGGCACGCTGCACCAGCGCATCATAGGGACAGCCAAGGATCGCGGCAGCAAGGCGCGGCATTTCTTCTCTTGCCGCACGCCTTTTGCCGATGCGCAGATCACAGGAAAGGGGCTCCAAGGGGAAACGGACCCGCTTTATGGAACCGGTCTCATCCGGCAGCTCCTTTTCTGTCCAGGTCAGACATTCAGGAATTACCTCATAGGGCTCCCCTTCTGCGATCACTGTCAGGACGCGGCTGATATCATGACAGGAGAGAAAGTGATCGATCTCCCGCTGCACCCAGGGGCTTTCCTTTGTGCGGGGAGAGCAGATGACGATCAGAAAATCGGCATTCTCCAGAGCCAGCATGATATCGTCGCCGAGGTTGCTGGTCAGCGGAAGCTCATCCTTATCCCGGAATACCCGGGCGATCTTTGATTTTCCGGCAGAACGGGCAACGCTGGCCGGAACATGAAAATGCTCCAGCCAGCGCTGTACGTATTTTGCCGCGGCCATATCCACTTCCGCATGGCGGTAGGAAATAAATGCGTCATAGCGCAGCTCCACTTATTCCTCCAATCCCCTGTCCGGATCTGACAGGCCGTAGCTTTCCTTCTGCAGATCGGTCATCTCGTAGTTGAGCAGGGTCTCCCAGCCCTTCTCGATCATGGTATCGAGGGTATAGCGCTGGCGGAAACCATAGCCGGAGAGATCCTGGCACAGGAAACGGCCGGCTTCGGGCTGGTAGCCAAGGAACCCCTCCAGGGAAATAAGCTCGACGCCGCTGTTCAGATCGACCTCGACCAATGTCCGGTTTGCCGACAGCAGGAGCCTGTGTTCGTCCACATATTCCCAGTCATAGTCGTTGGCATAGGCAGAGTCTAGGCTGATGGCAGCTGTCCACTGCAGCGAAAGATCATCGTCATATTTCCGCAGACAGTTGTCATCGGATACTGTCATCAGGCAGCCGTTCGGATCGAAGGACATGCTCAGAATCCTCACGCCGGTGCCGCCGCTCTGTATTGTTTTTTCGCCTTTACGATCGAAGAGATAGATGTTGTCCCCGCAGAACAGAGCAAAACCTTTGCCGTCCGGAAGGAAGCAGGCCTGATCGCCCGGGGTATACGTGCGGTCTGCCAGAAGGACCTCCGTGGGATCAGCAAGGGTATCTGCGGTGCCTTTTTCCAGATTCACCAGATAGGTCCGGTAGGCGTTCCTCTCCCAGTTCCACTGGAATACCAGGACATCGCTGCCGGATGGGGAGACCGTGATGGAGTACATATAGAGAGCCGGGTCCGCATCCTCAGCAAGCAGAAGTTCGGTATTCTCACCGCTTATCGTCGTTTTTCCCAGGTACAGCTTTTTCTGCGTGCTGTCTTTTTCCAGGGAACCCTCGGCGCGGAGATAGTAGAAACAGTCATTTTGGAAGACCACGTCAAGGAAGACCGCGTCTGCTTTGTCAGTCAGAGCAATGGTTTCATAAGAACCGTCCGCGATGCTGACCAGATATGCGGTGGGAGAAGCAGGGAAAACGATCGCTGCTTTTGTCTGATCCGTTGTCAGTGACAGTTCCTTGCTGTACCAGCTTAACGGTTCTGCCGGTATTTCCGCCTTTTTCAGCGGGTGTTCCGGCTGGCCGTCAGAGATCAGCAGGCCATTCGTGCCGGCGAGGACGATGGCGTTATCTGCAGTCACCTGGTCTGTCGTATAGGAAAATACCTCGTCGGAGGTCAGTGGCACCCAGTTTTCGTCGGTCACTATGGTCGAGTACTCCAAAACAGATGCGGCAGTCCCTCCATATCCTTCGGTAACGGTCCAGAGCTGTTCCTCACCAAGGCGGCAGGCAAACAGGGAGGTCTCCCTGGTCTGCACCGCAGTCCAGGCGCTGGCAGGGTCGGGGTCTATGATTACATGAAAGCCGCTCTTGGTGATTAGGTGCAGGGTACCGTCAGAGAAAAGCGTGGCCTCCAGGATCGGACCAGGCGTTTCTACGCGTTTGAGCAGTTCACCTGTTTCCTGATCGAAAAAGCAGGCAAGGCTGCTGTAGACAAGGACGGCGCTTTTTGTGGTGCTTCCATCGGCGTTGGTAAACGGAGCGGTCAGGACAGCAGTGTAGAGGCAGTCCTGAACAGAGCTCTCCTCCTGCTCCCACAGAAGGCTGCCGTTGTCCGGAGACCAGGCGGATATGATGTCGTTGGATTGCTGCATGATCGTTCCGCCGAAAACAGAATAGGTGCCGCTGGTGCCGTAGGGACGGCAGACGGTAAGCAGTGTGTCATCTTCCGTGAAACCAGAGCCTATGACTCGGCCGCACTCGATGGGAAGACAGGTAAATTCGAAGGATTCCAGGTCAAGAATGACAGCGGTCTCTCCGATCCAGTCCGTGAGTTCATCATCTCCAGGGCTGTTTACCCGTACCGCAATGGCAGCATAGCGGTCATCCGGGGAGATGCGGATCTGATTGGCGAATTGGAGCGAGCAGCCGGAATGTATCTGCGTATAATTTCCTGTCAATTCCGTAAGAGCGGCAGAATTCACCTCGCGTCCGTCATCGGCCTGAAGAAGGGTAAGTCTGGTGCCGCCATCGGAGACAAGGACATGGCTGCCGCTGTTCAGTACGGCAGCAACAGGGGAAGTGACGATCGTTTCGTCGATCATATCCTTCGACCAGGAGAGGTCGCAGGAGGGAAGAGAAGCACAGCAGACTTCATCCCCGGCGGTATAGATGAGCCGTTCATCTCCGGAATAGCCGGAAAAGGCGGCACCTGCTGTCTGGTCAGCCGTCAGCTTTTTCGGAATAAAAGCACCGGCCTTTGTGCCGTCAGCCGTATGCCATATGTTGATCATACCGCTCTCTTCCATCACTGCCAGCCAGTCCTCGGAAGCCGACAGGCACATGGCAGTGACCGGCGACTCCAGCAGATAGGAGGCATCCGGAAGCAGATTGACCGAGGCGTAATCCTCTGTAATGTAGGCCGGAAGGGCATGGAGCAGAGCACGGACAGCCTGTATATTGACCGGCCGTTCGTCCCCTTCTTTTGGAAGAGCTTCCAGGGCAAGCCGGATCGCTGTCATCCGGTCACCTGAATTTCTGGCCTTTTCCGATTCCGATGCCAGGTAGGCTGACTGGTTGTTCAGTGCCTGGTCATAGTTGTTCTGGATCATGATATTGCTTCGCCACACATGGAGTGAAAAGCCAAGGATCACCAGGCCGACAACGCCGGAGGTGGCAGAGGCGACACGGAGCCTGTACTGCCGGTGACGCTGGATCAGAGTGTCATAGGGAACACCCAGGATCGAGGCGGCAAGCCGGGGCATCTCCTGACGGGAAGCATGAAAGCGTCCCACTCTGAGATCACAGGAGAGCGGCTCAAGGGGCACACGCTGTGAGATCTTCTCGCCGTTTTTGGTGGTCATCTCTTTGATCGTCCAGGTCAGACGTTCGGGGATGACTTCATAAGGATCGCCCTCCACGATAACCGTCAGCACACGGGAGATGTCATGCGTGGTAAGAAAGGCGTTGATTTCGCGTTCGACCCAGACGGACTCCTTTGTGCGGGGAGAGCAGATCACGATCAGAAACTCAGAGTTGTTCAGAGCATACTGAATATCATCCCCGATATTGCTGGTCAGAGGAAGCTCCTCGGTATCGCGGAAGATACGGTTGATCCGCTTCTTTCCGGAGAATTTGCGGATCTGTCCGGGGATATGAAAATGCTCCAGCCAGTGCTGGACATAGATCGCAGCACGTGTGTCCTTGTCGGCATGTCGGTATGAGATAAAAGCATCGTAGCTGACTTCCATGGTCTTCTCCGGTCCTGATGCGCTAAAAAAGCGTCTGTTTTTTAAAGGGTGCTACTTCTTATTTTACTACAAAACCGGAACAATTACACGGTATATATCAGGAATCGGAGGATTTAGCGCTGTGCCTTGAAAGGATGGCAAAGGGACAGGATCTGACAGCAGTACGGCAGGAAACAGGACCGGCAAAGACAGGAAAAAATGGAACAGCAGAAAAAAAGATCCCGAAAATGCATGCTGGATGCATTTTCAGGATCTTCTTATGCCGGCGACCGGGATCGAACC
>DFFG01000055.1 GCA_002368795.1 Eubacterium sp. UBA3782 | reverse complement strand
CTTAACGTCATTGGGACGGTTCTATTTGTCATGGTGTAAATGCAGACCAGACAGATAGAACCGTCCCATTTATTTGCAAGGAAGACAGATAGAACCGTCCCATTTGCCTTTTCAGGCGGCGCTTTGGCTGGCGGCGAGGCTGATCTGCCGGCTCCAGCTGGTGCAGAGCATCAGGGCGATGGCGGTGGAGATCAGCGAGGTGACGGCGTTGGAGTATATGATGCCGTTGAGGCCCATGAGGCGTTCCATGACGATGAGTACCGGCAGGAAGACGAGTCCCTTCTGGAGGAGGGAGGTCAGGGTTGCGTAGGCGACCTTGCCGGTGGCCTGCAGGTAGGTGGAGCACATGTGGTAGACGCTCTCGATCGGGACAGCCACCAGTGTGCCGAGCATCATTTCTTTTCCGAGGGTGATGATCTCTGGATCCGGGCTGAAGGCAGCGACGAACTGCTCGCGGAAGAGGAAGAAGCCGACGGATGTGATGGCTGCGAAGACGAAGCAGACAGCGCCGACGCCAAGGACGATTTTGCGGAGGCGGGCCTCGTTTTTGGAGCCGTAGGCGTAGGAGATGGCCGGCTGGACGCCCATGCAGATGCCCATGGCGATCATCGGGATCAGCATCGCGCTTTTGCCGGAGACGTTGCGGGCGGCAATAACGATGTTTCCGTAGGAGACCGCGATGCGGTTGGAGATGGTGGTGCTAAAGCTCATCAGCAGGGTGCTGGCGGCCATGGGGAAGCCAAGGCTCAGTACATACAGGGAAATTTCTTTTTTGAGGGTGAAGTCCTTCGGTGACAGGGAGAATGCCGGTTTTTTCCTCACTGCGCCAAGGAGAAGCAGAAGGCTTACCGCATTGCCGATTACTGTGGCGAGCGCTGCTCCTGTGCAGCCCCAGTGGAAGACGGCGATGAAAAGCGGATCCAGGGCGACATTCAGCAGGGTGCCGGTCAGGGAGGCGGCTAAGGCACCTTTGGCGTCGCCATCGGCCCGGACAGTATTGCCAAGGGCACCGCTCATGATCAGGAAGGGCGCACCGAGGGCAAGGACCCGCAGGTACTCTGCTGCATGGACAGCAGTTGAGGCGTCTGTGCCAAGGACGACAAGCAGCGGATCCATGATGGCGATGAGAAGAACGCCTAAAACGATTCCAAGACCCAGCGAAGAATAGAGGACGAAGGAGCTGTACTTCTTCACCAGATCCTCCCGGCCTTCGCCAAGGGCGATGGAGCAGGCCGTGCAGCCGCCGAAGCCGATCAGGGTGTTGAAGGCAGAAATGGCAGAGAAGACTGGGCCGGCCAGAGAAATGGCGGCCAGCTGGGATGCATCACCGGTTCGTCCGATAAAAAAAGTATCGGCCATGTTGTAGAGGACGGTGACCATCATAACCAGGATGACAGGGAGGCTAAGCTTCAAAAGCAGCTCGGGAATGCTTCCCTCCCTCATAAGTTTTTCATTTTTCATGGTAAGATCTCCTTTGAGATGCATTGATTCTGGTATTAATCAGACACTTGTTTTCTTAATGCACTTCTAGTATACTGCTTGTGAGATGAGGCAACAACCGATAATTTACCGACAAGTGTCGGATTAATGGCAGGAGATCCTATCATGAACGTGAAAAACAACCGGCTGAACAAGGAAACCGACAGGAAGATCATCCAGACGGTCTATGAGATGATGGCAGAAGAGCATCGCCCGATCGGCAAGATCACGGTGCGGGAGATCTGCGAGCGGGCCGACATCCACCGGTCCACGTTTTATGCGCATTATCAGGATGTCTATGATCTGGTTGAGAAGGTGGAAAAGAGCATGTCCCGCCAGCTGACAGAAACTTTCTTCCGCAAGCTGGATGAAAAAGCCCATGCACGGGAATGTTTTGCGGAGATTTTTGCTTTTATCCGGGAGCATCGGGAGTTCTACCTGTACTACCTTACGGAAAGCAGGAACTCCGGTGTTCTGCAGCTCGCCTGGGACACGATAATTGATCGGTACAAGGAGACAGACGCCAGCCCCCAGCACTTTGGCGCAGCTTCGATGGAAGAGATGGAGTATCATGGCGTATTTTTCCTCATCGGCATGACTGCCGTGGTGCGGATGTGGCTGCAGAAGGGCTGCCGGGAGGAGCCGGCAGAGCTGTACGATCTGATCCGGCGGCAGGGAGCCGTGCAGGAATCCATGATCGGATGGTAAAGATGAGCGCCGCACAGGCCGAGAAGGGGAAGCCAATGGAGGCAGACCAGACGAAAGATTGGGAAGAGAGGAAAGCAGATGGATATCCGAACACTGACTGAGAAGAGCCCTGTCATCGCAGATATGAAGGAGCAGAAGGAGGTCATCTGGATCAATCCGGACAAGACGGATTTTGCCAGCGCATGCGTCGGCGCGGAGCTGTCCATGAAGGACATCGACGACGCGGAGGCAAGGCTTGCGCGGTTTGCCCCCTTCATCCAGAAGTGCTTTCCGGAAACTGCTGACCGGGGCGGCATCATCGAATCGGTTCTGACGCCGATCCCGGAGATGCAGAAGCTCCTGAATAAAAAATACGGCAGCGGCCTGTCCGGCCGCCTGCTGCTCAAGCAGGACAGCCACCTGGCCATCGCCGGTTCGGTAAAAGCCCGGGGCGGCATCTATGAGGTCCTGAAGCATACCGAGGATCTGGCCTTCGAAAACGGCCTGCTCTCCGAGGGGGATGACTATGGAAAACTGGCTTCCCCGGAGATGCGGGGGTTTTTCTCCAGGTATAAGATCCAGGTGGGCTCCACCGGAAATCTGGGCATGAGCATCGGCATCATGAGCGCGGCCATCGGCTTTACGGTCATCGTTCATATGTCCGCGGATGCCCGGCAGTGGA
This sequence comes from Eubacterium sp. UBA3782, assembly GCA_002368795.1. Lineage (GTDB taxonomy): Bacteria > Bacillota > Clostridia > Lachnospirales > Lachnospiraceae > Bilifractor. The sequence continues at coordinate 10,735 of DFFG01000055.1, read as the reverse complement.
AAAAAGACCTGCTCAGGAGCCGCGGTGTTACGGTGGTCGAGTACGAATCCGACTACAGTGAGGCGGTAAAAAACGGCCGGCGCCTGTCGGATGAGGATCCCATGAGCTACTTTGTTGACGACGAGAATTCCCGGAACCTCTTCCTTGGCTATGCCGTTGCGGCAAAACGCCTCGCAGGGCAGCTTGCGGAGCAGAACGTTGCCGTGGATGCGGAGCATCCCATGTTTGTCTACATTCCCTGCGGTGTGGGCGGTGCCCCCGGCGGGATCACCTTTGGCCTGAAGCATGTTTTTGGCGATGCGGTCCACTGCTTCTTTGTGGAACCAGTGAATGCGCCCTGCATGCTGCTGGGCATGGCATCCGGCATGAACAGTGCCATTGCCGTGCAGGATATCGGCCTTTCCGGCGCGACCCACGCAGATGGGCTGGCTGTTGGCAGACCCTCTGGTTTTGTCGGCGGCGTGATGAAAAAGCACCTCTCCGGCGAGCTTACAGTAAAAGACGCAAAGCTTTACGATTACATGAGAGATCTGCTGGAGGCGGAGGACATCTTCCTCGAGCCCAGTGCCTGTGCCTGCTTCCAGGGACCGATCCGGCTCATGGCCAGCCCGGAGGGACGGGCTTACGTCAAGGAAAACGGACTGGAAGGAAAGCTGGATCAGGCATCCCATATCGCCTGGGCGACCGGCGGCAGCCTCGTGCCGGAGGAGATCCGCGAGGAATATAAGCACACATATCTCGACTAATGCATGCTATACTTTATAGCAGGGCGAGACGAATCGGCTGATTTGGTATTTTGAATGAAGAAGAAGGAAAAACGCCTGCCCGGAAAGTGATCCGGACGGGCGTTTTCGGAATAGACTGTTTTTTCAGAAGACATCAGGCGCAGACCGACCGGCACATTTTTCGGAACGCGCAGGCGTGGGCAGGCAGAAGGCATCCGCCGGCACGCTTTGCCGGCAGGGCAGGAGCTGTCCCAGAAGGAGATGCAGATCGCGTCGGAGACCCAGAAACAGGCCATGATGCTTACCAGCCTGCGCAAGACCCAGACGGAGGTGACCGATCTAAAGATCAACAATCACTTCCTGTTTAAAAATACTGGTCTGCGTTCCCGCAAAACCGGCCAGACAAGGCTGTCTGCAGGCCTGGATACGGCAATTCTCGCTTTGTGTCGTGTTCAAAAAAGCCGGCAGAAGATACGATGACAGGGAAAGGAGGTCACCTGCATGGATCAGGTAAAGATAGGCTCATTTCTGAAGGAGCTTCGAAAAGAGAAAAATCTGACGCAGGAGAAGGTGGCAGAAGAGCTGAACGTCTCCAACCGGACCGTATCGCGCTGGGAGACCGGAAGCAGCATGCCCGACATCGGCATGCTCGTCGAGCTTGCCGACTATTATGCGGTGAGCATACCGGAGATCATCGCCGGAGAAAGGAAAAGCGAGAACATGGATCAGGAAACAAGAGAAACCGCTGTTGCCATGGCGGAATACAGCCGCAGCGAAGTAAAAGCCGGAAAGATGAAGATAGCAGGCAGCCTGACCGCAGCCTTCGGTCTGTTCATCATCGTATCGGCACTGACAATGTTTCCCAGCGACAGCAGCTGGGGAAGCATCTACGCCACCCTGGGCAGCATCATCCTGCTGATCGGGGTATACATCTCAGCCCGCAGCGCCATGCCGAAAAGACGCTGGCGCCTGCTGGCAGTCGCCGCATGCGCCATCCTGCTGTTCGCGGCATTCTCCATCTCCGACTACATCGCCGTATCCCGGTTCCACATGGTACCGCGGTTCCGGTACGAGACCAGTTACGACTCAAGAAATCCCGACCAGCTGGTACACAAGACCATCTTCTTCACCGCCATCCAGAAAAACCCCGGGGCAGAAAACGAAACCGTAGAGATCCTGCGGTAGAAGACAAATGGGCAGACAAATGGGACGGTTCTATAGAACCGTCCCATTTGTTGTCTGTTATTTCAGATTTTTTCCGAGCGTGTAAGCTCCGTCCAGGTGCTTTTCCGGTACGCTATGGTGTCCGGGCTTTCCGCAGCATCCGCCGGCGAAGTATGTTCCGGCGTCCGGTCCGAAGCATACATTGATAAATTCATAATAGCGGCGTGCGTTTGCGAAGGTACGCTCGCTGTCATCTTCTGCAGTCATCAGCAGCATCATATCCTTTTTCGGGTAAATATCTTCTTTGCCGATTGCATATAGCCGGTCCAGAAAGGCTTTTGTCTGACTGGTGATCGTGGCAAAGAATACCGGAGAAGCAAGAACGACCGTGTCTGCCCAGGCATAGAGGGGATAAATATCCTGCATGATATCTTTGATGACGCAGCCTTTCTGGCCGACCTGGCAGGCACCGCAGCCGCGGCATCCGTGAATGTCATTCCCCAGGAGTACTTTCTGGACCTCATGTCCGGCTTCCCGGGCTCCTTCTGCAAAACGCTCTGCCAGCGTATCTGTATTGCCGCCCTTATTTGCAGTGCCGATGATGATTAAGATGTGTCTCATCCTTTTATCTGCTCCTTATAACAATTGTTATTATTATTCCTTTATTTCACGATCTCATTTTAGGTTAGCCGCAGCCAATGCGCTAATGAGTATATCGAATGTCCTGATATTCTTGCAGGGCATATCAATGGCGGCGGGCCGGTTCACACCGACAAACGGCAGACCGATAGAACCGTCCCAATGCCGTTAAGTTAAGATCATTTTAGCATCTGATTCTGTGAAAACGAATGAGAAATTCAGGAATCTTTCTGCCCCGGGACTGGATCAGGAATGCGCTTATTCCTCCAGCCAGTCTGACAGGCGCAGATATTTCAGTTCCTCCGGATCTTCCAGCGTCAGGCCGGTCAGCTCCCGGATCCGGCTCAGGCGGTAGCGCATGGTGTTGGGGTGGATATACAGCGCCTCACTGGCCAGAAGCTGGTTCCGCTCCTTTGTCAGATACACCGAAAGCGTACTGCGCAGCTCGCCGTGATTTTCCAGATCATAGTTTTCCAGTATCTCCAGTGCAGGATGCAGGAGCGCCGCCGTCATATCCATGGCGCGGAAGGACCGCAGCAGATAGTCGCAGGCGTAATCCTCACACAGATAGAGTCCAGGGGAGTCCATAGCCTGACCCAGTGCGAACTCAGCCTGCTGGCGGCGGAGATACATCGTGGAAAGATCTGAAAAAGAAATCGACACCCCGACAACGGCTATATCGGTAACCTGTGTCAGCATCCGGATCCGGTATTCTGCTGCCATGCAATAACATATCCCCCCGCGCTCGACAGGAAAATAGCAGCCGGTCTGCCGTTTGAGGTTGCCAAGCAGAGAACGGGCGGCAAGATGATCGGACCGTCCGCTGACGCGCAGCGACAGAAGCCGCCATGGCGGGGGCGGCAGGAGCCGGGGCAGCCGTTCCAGATTCAGCGGTCCGACATCCCGGCCATCCAGAAGGTTCTGAAAGATATTTGTTCCTGACTGGATAGCTCCGTCATCAGAAGTCAGCTCCGCCGCATGAAGGCAATGGTGAGCGAATATCGGCGCAAGCTGCAGATTCATCTGCGTCAGGGAACTGTCTTCCTGAAGAATGGCGATATAACCCGCAGGTTCCTCGGCCTGGTTCAGATACAGCATCATTACCGGATCACCGCCTTCAAAGACATTGCGTACCAGCTGCGGACGTTCTGACAAGTCCTTTATAGGTTTGCCTTCCAAATTAAAATATGGTTCATACTGTGCGGCGTGGGCGGAATTTACACCGTTGGAAATCTCGCGCCAAAGCGGATCGACCCGGTGACCGGTCAGATCACTGCCCACATTGAAGCTCATATCCAGGCTTCCCACAGACAACGGATTGCAGAATACCGGTGAGGCAAGGTCTACAAACTCCCGCAGGCCTGCATGCCGTCCCGCAGCATCCTGCAGCCGTTCCTCCCAGGCGGCAAAATAGTCGAAGGCGGAAAGCAATGCGTTCAGAAGCACAGAGAAATCAGCTTCCGGAAAAATCAGCATACTGTGACTGTTTACTGCCAGATAGGCTCCGGTGTACTGCGGTGCAGTAAAAAAGCTCTGCCCTTCTCCGAAATAGAGATATTCCGGCAGCATTGTGTCTGAATCATCAATTACAAAACGCAGCCCCCGGATACGAAGATCGTCATCACGGATATGGCAGATCGGATTATGCCCGCGCAGATACCAGGCCAGCATGGACATACTCAGCTTCATATATGCCTCCCTTTGTGGTCTGACCACAAATCACACATGTTGTCCCTTCACCGGTTTAGCGGCAGATGATATGGTTTTTGCCATCTGACACCTATAAAATGGCAAATAACAAGACCATTTTTATTATGGCACAGGCAAATTCGGGTAAGCAATAGCAATTTGTAATTGTTGTACAAACACATAAGCTATCATGAAGAAAGGAAGGCATCTCATGAATCTCTATGAAAAAAATCTTGAGCGTACGCTCAAGGCTGTCCACATGGAAAAGGTGGACAAGATCCCCGTTTCATTCAATGGTCCGGCATACCTGCCCCATCGCATGGGATTAACGATGGCCGAGGCGATCACCGATCTTCCCCGCACCGTTAGTGCCGCAGTGGAATTTTGCAGGCAGCATCCTGTTATTGACAGCATTCACTCCCCCTGTATGACCCCCTATACACTGCCTATGCTGTGGCTGGCAGAGGTCAAGGCGCCCGGCGTAGATCTCCCGGACGACGAGCTCTGGCAGGTCCATGAAAAAGAAAAGATGTCCGTCGACGACTACCAGGAAATCATTGACCACGGCTACGCGCCTTGGATGGACCGGTATATGAAGGAGCGCATCGGTGATCCGCTTTCCAAGGCAGGACACTATTTCAGCTATGCCGGCACTGCCATCCAGCGTATGAAGGATGAGGCAGGGATTCCCGTTATGAATTGTGCCTATGCTGCCACTCCCATCGAGAATTTTGCAGGCGCCCGCGGCATTATAAACTTTTTCCTTGACATCATGGAAGAGCCGGAGCTTGTCAAGAAGGCTATGGACGCTGCATTCGGTCCGCTGTTCGACAGCTATGTCAACGGTCTGAAATCCCATCCCGTCGGCGCCTGGGTCGGCGGCTGGCGCGCTGCCCCCCAGCTGATGAGCCATGATACATGGATGGAATTCGTGTGGCCTTACCTGAAGCGGTTCATCGATGTGACACTTGAAATGGACGTCGTCCCCGTACTGCACTTCGACTCCTGCTGGGAGAGCGAACTGGAGACACTCAAAGAGCTGCCCGCAAAAAGATGCGTACTGATGCTTGACGGCACGACCGACATGCGCAAGGCCCGTGAAGTCCTGGACGACCGCATGTGCCTGCTGGGCGATGTACCTTCCAGCATGCTGGCCTTCGGTACACCGGAGAAGGTATACGATTACTGCACCAGGCTCATCCGCGATGTCGGCCCGACGACCGGCTTGATGCTCAGCTCCGGCTGCGACTGCCCGCTCAACGCCAGGGACGAGAACGTAGACGCTATGCTTCAGGCTGCAATGGACTACACCGTCTGATCCGCCCGCAGCAGCAGAAGGAGTTGTCCATGGATGAAGTAAAATTCGGCCGGATACTGGAGACCGGCATGGGCGCGGTCATGTCCCTGGTCCTTACCACCGTGACGATGCTGCTCATCGGTGCGCCGATGACACTCCGCTCCGTCCTCTTCGGCTGGGCAGGAGCCTTCGCCATCGCAGTGGCAATAAACTATTTTTTTCCGGTGATGAGCTGGTGCGCCGCTCTGACAAAAAAGATCCGCAGCAAGACAGCAGAATATATAATCCGCGTAGCGCTGTTTTCCTTTATCGAGATACTGTTCAACAGTCTCTGGTGTATGGTCAACGCCAACCTGATTGAATACTGGCCCTCCAAGTTTCCGATCCTGCTGCCAGTCGGCACACTTGTCATATTCACATTTCTGCCGGTAATGACACGCATAGCCGCTGCCCTGGCCAGAAAGTAAAACTGGAGTCAGAAGGGACGGTTCCAATGCCGTTAAGTTAAGAATTTAGCCGCTGTTCGCATGCTAAATCCAAGTCTATAGTTATAATTGGTCTTCGCTTTAGAAGGCCAATTTTTTTCGAAAAAAATCAACAAAAAGGTTGACAAATATCAAAAAAAGTGCGGCCGCCTTCATCGCCTTTTACGCGATGAAGGCGGCCCTTAAACCAAAGGCATCCTACCTCACTTTGATTTAAGGAGCACTTATGAAACCAGTATATGTCAGAAATTCCCTTTTGAAAGTACAGCTGGCGCATTCTTGTGACTTTAGTCATGAGTTAGCCAGCTTTTTTGTTTTGTATGTATCCAAAGCGGATTATGCGTTTCCAAAATGAGTCCGAGTTATACAATACATGTAACCATCATACGTCTATTCTTACATATTGTGTTGCTAAAGATCTTGTGCGGTCATATATCCGTGAATATTGTCTCCCGAAGTGCCAATAGTTCATCATATATTATCTGATAATTGCCTTAATGCTAGAAAATAGCTAAGATATTAGCATGATTAATTTATACCAGTGACCTGACCTATTCCAATTCTATCGGAGGTGAGCATGCAACGACTGTTCATGGGAACGGCAGCAACCCAGGCATCGCAGATATTCTTGCCGTTGCGGATGGGATCGGCATGAACTGTGCAAAACCAAAGAAGACCGCAGAAGAGATCAGGGAATGTGTTTTTTCCATGCTGGAGAAATATCATCCGGTGAAAAGACTGACGGAGCAGCACCAGCGTTAAAACCGGCGGGCCCGGTGTCCACTAAGCCAAAATGCGGCAGAGAAGAAAAACAAAAACAGCGGGAGGGAAGCAGCAGATGAGAGACTGGACAAAGATTATCAGATTTCCAGATAAGGCGGAGATCGCCCTGTGCAATAGGATAAGCAAGGAACGCTCGCCGTATATCTGCGGCTGGATGGAGACGGGCTCACAGAGCTATAAGGAATATGCCATAGACTTTAAAGCAGATTACCTCCCTTGCGGAACATACTGTTGTCTTGCAAATTTTGATCTGGACTACTCCGGACTGAAAAAACACTTTAGAAACATCCATACCGAGTACAATGGCGTCGCCGGATATGCAGGATTCCAGCGCCTGGAAAACGGGAATTATGTTTCAATCATGTCCTTTTGGGACGTATACGGAACAGATTCTTTAGGCAGGAAGTTGGTCCATACACCCAGACTGGTATACCCGGCCGGGGAAGGCACAGGCCGATTTTCCGGAGAAGGAGCTGGTGTCCATATCATCCTCCCCTATAACTGGCGTCCCGGAAAATGGTACCGCATGCTCCTTACCTGCGGGACGATGCTGGACAGCGGAAACACCGTCATATCCATGTTTGCTCGGGAAGTGGATGGCGGCAAATGGACCTGCCTGTGCCGCTTCGACATGGGCACAACTAATGTGACTTTTAAAAACAACACAGCTATTTTTCTGGAGAACTTCTCTCCCCGTACCTCCGGAGAGATCCGGACTCTGGAATGCAGAAATATAAAAATCAAGGAAAAAGACAACTGGAAACCGGTCAGGACTGCCCATTTATCCCAAAGCTATAATTACCCAGGAAGCTATCAGTACGGTTCCGATGATTCGACATTCTACATGATAACGACCGGTGTGGCACAGAAAGCAGGAAGTCCACAGCAACCAAGCACACTACATGTCCGCGAAGCCAATTGCTGACAGAATGACAAGTGGGACCTTTTTATGGCCGAGACAGTCTTAATATGATACCTTAAGGTAAGAGCATATATTACAGGACAGATCAGCAGGAAAGGAGCTCTTTGCTATGGCAAACGAAGGCGGTGAATGGATCATGCGCGGACTGGAATGGGACGATCCATACCGGATCCGCACCTGGCGCGAGCTGATCAGTTGGATCAACGAGGTAGGTTTTCTGCCGTTATTTGCAAATGAGATTCCCGGCTTCTCCGCTGAGGAGCACGTATCGCCCCTGTTCTGGTGGACCGGGGATCCCGAGCAGGACCCGTGGGAATGGCGGGAGATCATCCCCGCAACCGGCGAGGTGGCCTACGGGAAGTTTTTCAATAATAAGACTGGTTTTATATCCAAAGACTGGTTCCCCTACTTCGCCAATGCCCGCCGGGACGGCTATGACTTCGACGCGGCCTGGGATGATGGACTGGTCCAGCGCCGGTACAAAGCGATCATGGATCTCTGCGAGGACGGCGGCATGCATCCTGGCTACGAACTAAAGCCGGCAGCAGGCTTTGGAAAAAACGGTTACAAAAACTTTGATGGCTGCATGACACAGCTGCAGATGCAGATGTACCTCGTTATCCGCAAATTCGAGCGCAGAAAAAACAAGCGCGGGCAGAGCTACGGCATGGCCGTCTCCTTCTACCAGAAGCCCGAAGAGCTGTGGGGTTATGATCACGTGACAAGCGCATACAATGAGGAGCCGGCAGACTCCGCGGAGCGCATCTTCTCCAGAGTACGCGAGATGTTTCCGGAAGCCTCGGAGGCAGCTCTCCGGAAGGTACTGAAGTAAAGACCAGACTAAAGACCAGACTAAAGACCAGACTAAAGACCAGACTAAAGACCAGACTAAAGACCAGACAGATAGAACTGTCACATTTGTCTGGTCAGCTATGAAGGGGGAGTGGATTTATATGGAATCTTTGGTTTTGGAAGCGCTTGGCGTTCGTTTTTCTGTATGTAAGGTGGCTGATTTTTCAGGTGTTGACCTGTCGCAGCCGTTTTGTTTTACAGGGACGACGGATGAGGAACGTTCTCTGGTTTGCCCGGAGGGGCTTGTGCCGGATAATGTGGTTGAGCGGGATGATGGCTGGATGGGCATGCGTATCGCCGGGCAGCTGAATTTTTCGCTGATTGGGATCCTGGCGCGGATCGCTGGTATTTTGGCGGAGAATGGGATCAGCATTTTTGCGGTCTCGACCTTTAATACGGATTATATCCTCACAAGAGAGGAGAATTTTGCCCGGGCGCTTGCGGTGCTTAAGGGTGCCGGGTATACGGTTCTGGAATCACGGTAATTGGCACAGCCAATTTTGTGAACATTCAAGTGGACATTGATTTTTCAGCGACGATTTCATAGTATTATTGGAATGAGATGGCGATGGTGTTGGCCGCTCATCATCTTTGGCCGACAATTGCATGAGATTACCTGAGATTTAATGGGCAGGATTTTTTGTTTGGTCATCATATTAGACAGAAGAAAAGAGGCATATTGAATGAGAAAGACCTTCAGAAAGAAATTCGGTTGTTTGTTTTTTGCTCTGCTGCTGACGCTTTCCCTGGCGGGATGTGCAGGTACGGCTGTGGATGAAACTGCGGGTAACGAAGCCGATCGGGCGGCGGAGAGCGCAGTGGATATTGCAGCGGAAAGCGTTGCGGATCATGTAGAGGATACTGCAGAAGAAAGCGTTGCGGATAATGTAGAGGATACTGCCGCGGAAAGTGCTGCCGATAATGTAGAGGACATGGCAGCGGACAGCACAGCGGATAAGGCACCGGTTCCGGTTGTGTCAGGGGTCGAGACAATCACAAAACATGGCAATGTAGTTCTGGAGATCACTTTCGATGAGATGAAGCAGCATGACATGGAGATCGGCGATATCATCACCGTGACGGTGGGCGATGCGTCTTATGATCTCCCCATCGGGACGCTCCACAGCGATGTGGACGCCGGAAAAATGGTCTGCCGCTTTTCGCAGGAGCATCAGCAGGTCGGCCTGCTGATCAATATGGGCTCTTTTGCGGCAGAGACCGGGATCGGCGAAAAGCAGACGATCGAGGAGGATCCCGGCTTTCAGTGGGAGATCCTTATCCCGGAGGTCACTCTTTGCCTGAAGGAAAAAGCAGGGTACCTGGAGGAGTATTTTGCGAGAAATCTCACCCGCACCAATGTCCGCGAGGATTACCCGGAGCTTTCTGATGAGGAATTTGGAAATTTCCGGGCGGTTTCTGTGACGGGCATCGAGGAAAATTATCTCTACCGGAGCAGCTCGCCGATCAATCCTGCCCTCGGCCGGGATACGTATGTGATGGAGGCCATGGAAAAAGCAGGGATCCGCAGTGTGCTGAACCTCGCAGATTCGGTAGATGACATGGAAGGCTTTGCTGCCTATCCGGACAGTTATTACAGCCGGTGCCAGGTGATCAATGCCGAAATGTCGTATGACTTTGCTGGGGAAGAGTTTGGTGAGTCGGTCCGGAAAAGCATCCTTTTCATGCTGGAAAACGAAGGCCCGTACCTGATCCACTGCAAGGAAGGAAAAGACCGTACGGGTGTCCTGTGCGCGATTCTTGAAGGCTTTGCCGGGGCTTCTTTGGAAGAGATCGGGCAGGATTATATGCTTACCTACACCAATTTCTACGGCATAACACCGGAGCATGAGAATTGGAGCGTCATCCAGGATAGCAACCTGTTCAGGACGCTGTGCAGTATGTTTGGGGTCAATCAGCTGGACGGGGCAGATATTCAGGCAGAGAGCAGAGAATATCTGCTTTCCGTGGGACTGACGGAAGATCAGCTCGATCAGCTCGCAGAGACGCTCTCACCTGCTGCTGAGGCTTGGGAGGAAGACGTGCTCGACGGCGAAGCGGCATAACAATTGAGACAAATGGGACGGATCTATCTGTCTGGTTTTACACAATCAGACAGATAGATCCGTCCCATTTTTTTGCAGAAAATGAGACAATTAGAACCGTCCCAATGACGTTAAGT
>DFFG01000048.1 GCA_002368795.1 Eubacterium sp. UBA3782 | reverse complement strand
AGGGTCTTACCTTCGCTATCCGTGAGGGCGGACACACTGTTGGATCTGGCCGTGTTGCTACCATCATCGAGTAATTAAAAGCCGAACAAACCAAAACAATAAAAGGTCCGTCGCTTCAAGCGGCGGGCCTTTTTATAAAACAATGAAAAAAGCGCGCCCCGGAAGACATGTAAGCGAACATTCTGCAGCCCCGTAAGGGCCGAAGCCGTTCGCGTCATGCCTTTCGAAGGCGCGCTTATCACCTGTGCATTTTTGCCTGTTTACTCAAACAGCGGCGTGGAGAAGTACCGCTCTGCTGTATCCGGGAGGATCGTGACGACCGTCTTGCCGGGTCCCAGCTTCCTGGCCAGACGGATCGCAGCTGCCACATTGGTTCCGCTGGAAATGCCGCACATGATGCCTTCCTGGCTGGCAAGTGCCTTGGCTGTGTTCAGAGCCTCTTCATCCGTGATCACACTGACGTCACTGTAAATGTTCTGGTTCAGGATCTCTGGGATGACACCATCACCGATGCCCATCTGGATGTGTGTCCCAATGGAGCCGCCGGAGAGGATCGCCGCGTTTTCCGGCTCAACTGCCCAGATGACGATATCCGGATTCTTTTCCCGGAGGGTCTCACCGATGCCAGTGATCGTGCCGCCGGTTCCGATTCCCGAGCAGAAGCCATGGATCGGCTCACCATTTAAAGCGTCCAGGATCTCCAGAGCTGTCTGGCTCCGGTGGACGGCAGGATTTGCCGGGTTTGCGAACTGCTGGGGGACAAATACCCGGGGATCTTCTGCCTGCATGCGAAGCGCAGTCTGCAGACACTCCTCGATACAGGCCCCGATGTTTCCGGCATCGTGGATTAGCCGGACCTCTGCGCCATAGTGCTCGACAAGCTTTCTTCGTTCTTCACTGACAGAGTCAGGCATAATGATGATGACCTTGTAGCCCCGGACGGCTCCGACAAGTGCCAGGCCGATGCCCTGGTTGCCGCTGGTGGGTTCTACAATGATCGTATCCTCATGGATCAAACCTGCTTTTTCTGCCTGAAGGATCATATTAAAGGCGGTGCGGGTCTTGATGGAGCCGCCGGCATTGAGACCTTCAAATTTTACGAGTATCTGGGCGGAGTTTTCCGGTACCATGCGCTGCAGCCGGATCAGCGGCGTATGGCCCATGGCATCCAGAATTGTATTATAGATCATAGATTATTCCTTCCTCGTCCAATCAATCGTTTCCCATATTAGCACAGCAGAGCATATTATGCACGAAAAATCTAAAGGAAAATTTTTTTCGAAAAACAGATAGAAGGGTGTTTGGAAAAAACGAAAAGAAAGCTGCTGCAGGATCTATCCGGAAGAAAATGTGAACGCATTCCGGGAAGGCCAGGGAGCCTTCAGAATTGCCTGTAGCCGTGAGGACAGATAGTATGATAAAATACATGGTTGAGGATATTTAGAAAATTGCATGCCAAGTCCAAGGCGGCAGCGCAGACGCAGATGCGGACAGTGAAAGAACTTTTGCATCGTACCCATCGCTTTAGGAATGAAAACAGTTCCTGAAAAGATCTGCAAAAGTGAGCTGGAGGAATGGCGGCATGCGGATGTTCCCTGCACATGCAGGAGAAAGGAAGACCGAAACACGAATCAGAGAAAAGACATCGTTTCGGCCGCAAGACAGTATATGAAAGAACTCAAAGAATACAGAGGACATATTCGCAACTGGAGAGCGCTCTGTGAAGAGCTTGGAGTTGATCCCTCCCTTGGCAGAGAGGAAAGAGAGCCGGCGATCCTGGTTAAGGCATACGAGAAATGGGGAACAGATATTGCAGATCATCTCTATGGCATGTTTGCTTTTGCCATCTGGGATGAGGAGAAACAGCAGCTGTTCTGTGTGAGAGACCATTTCGGTACAAAACCCTTCTATTATTATCAGACAGCAGACGGGCGGCTGCTCTATGGCACCTATATCCGTCAGATCACCAGCCAGCCGGGCTTTGTAAAGGAGCTGAACGAGGACATGCTTCAGCTCTATCTGAGCCTGACCTATGTGGCCGGTGAGGATACCTTCTACAAGGGATTGAAGAAGCTGATGCCCGGCCGGTACCTGATCTGGAAGGACGGAGAGCTGTCCATCACCAGATACTGGACGCCCGAGTTTCACCCCGACGAGTCAAAGACTCTGGAGGAGTGGGCAGATGAGATCCATACCACGATCCAGGAGATTTTCCCGGAGGTCAAGGAAGAGGGCGAGACGGCCGAATCCTTCCTGTCCGGCGGCGTGGATTCCTCCTATGTGCTGGCTATGTCCGATGCACAGATGACCGATTCCTGCGGCTATGATGAGGAGCGGTTCGATGAGTCGCCGCTGGCCAGACAGACGGCTGAGATCCTGGGCAGGCAGAATTCCAGATGCCGCATTACACCTGAGGAGTATTTTGCAGCGATCCCTTATGTTATGAAGGAGATGGAGCTGCCGCTGGCCGACGCATCTGCGATCGCCTTTGCCCTTGGATGTAAGGCGACGGCACAGCATACGAAGCTCTGCTATTCCGGTGAGGGTGCCGATGAGTTTTTCGGCGGCTACAACATGTATCGCAACGCAGAGCGCTACGGGGACAATCTCAAGACCTTCTACGTTGGCAACACCAACATCATGAAGGAGGATGAGAAGCGGCGGATCCTGAAGAATTATCAGGAGGGCGTTCTCCCGATCAATCTGGTAAAGGATATCTATGAGGAGATCGAAGGACTGGATCCCCTCTCCAAAATGTCGGATATCGATATCCAGATCTGGCTGGAGGGAGATATCTATCTCAATGTCGACAAGATGAGCACTGCCTGCGGACTGGAGATCCGGATGCCGTTGACAGACCGGAGGATCTTTGACATCGCTTCCCGGATGCCGTCCAGATTCAAGGTCAACGAGGAGCAGAACAAGGTCGCCTTCCGCACAGCAGCAGCAAAGGTGCTGCCCGACGAGATCGCCTTCCGCAAAAAGCTTGGCTTCATCGTCCCGATCCGCATCTGGATGGCAGATGACCGGTACAACCAGGATGTCCGCGCAAAGTTCAGAAGCCCGGCAGCAGAGAAGTTCTTCCAGGTAGATGAGATCAACGCGATCCTGGATGATTACGTCGGCGGAAATTCCGACAACTGGAGAAAGGTATACACCATCTACACCTTCCTGGTGTGGTATGAGATGAATTTTGCAGACCCCGCATGAGGAAACAGCCATGCTTGAGTTTCTGAGAAGGGAAGGCGTATCCGGGCGGATCCTTTCCGAGATCGAACAGTTCCGCGCATTTTACGGGACAGACAACGACAATGAGGACCGGATCCCGGATCCGATGTACCGCTATTACGGCACGGAGATCTGGGAAAAGGCTGCATCGACCCTTCTCGCCGGCCAGAACCTGCTTCTGGTCGGCCCGAAGGCGACAGGCAAGAATGTCCTGGCTCAGGGCCTGGCCAATGTGTTTCACCGGCCCGAGTGGGACGTATCCTTCTATATCAATACAGATGCTGCCGTGCTGATCGGCACCGATACCTTTGCGGACGGGCGGGTGACGCTGCGGAAAGGCCCCATTCTGGAGTGTGCGCTGGCCGGCGGTTTCGGCGTGCTGGACGAGATCAACATGGCCAGAAATGAGTCCCTTGCGGTGCTCCATGCGACTCTGGATTTCCGGCGGATCATCGATATTCCGGGATACCGGCGGATCCATCTGCATGAGGCGGCCAGGTTTATCGGCACGATGAACTATGGCTATGCCGGAACGCGGGAGATCAATGAGGCACTGGCCTCAAGGTTCATGATCATCCAGATGCCGGTGATCAGCGAGGAGAACCTGAGAAAACTGATCCTGGACAAGTTTCCGAATCTCAGGGAAACGTATGCGGATCAGTTTGCGCAGCTGTTTGAGGACATTCGCAGAAAATGCGATGGCGGAGAGATCTCGACCAATGCACTGGATCTTCGGGGCCTTTTGGCCGCGATCCTGATGATGAGCCGTGGCCTTCCGGCCGTGAGTGCCCTGGAGCTTGGCATCGTTAATAAATGCTTTGACGAATTTGAGAGAAAGCTGGTCAGGGATCTGATCGATGTCCGGATCCCTTCCTCACAGACAGCCGAAGAGCTGTTCCGGTAAATGACGATGGAGCTTTCTGATTTTGAAACAAGACGGGCAGACAACCTGATCTGGAATGGTGCCGGCGACTACGGGATCGAAACCGGTCTGCGCGTGTTCGATGCAGAGGGCAGAGCCCAGCTGTACTGGAACACGGTGATCGGTGCCGTGCACCGGCATTACACTTGGGACGAACTGCTGGAGCTGTATGCATCCTTTGCGGATCGCAAGGAGCGGCAGAGCCTGGAGAGCATCTTCTGGATGGTGCTTGAGGCAGCGGTTTTCCGGAAGGAGGAGCGTGTCCGGCCGGTCTTTCCTTTTCTGCGGAAGGAATACGCACTTCACACCCTGGCAGAGGGTGAAGAGAAGGCGGCGGAGGGGGAAGAGACCTTCTTTTTGCCGCGCTTTTACCGTTCTTATCTTCGCCGGATCCTGGGAGAGACAGAGCCCTGCGGAACTTCTGCAGAAGAAGCGCTGCTCGACCAGATCCTGGATGGGGACAAGCCCGAGGATACCGCCGGGATGACCAGCTTTATCACCGCTCTTCTGGATACATATTTTCCGGATCCTGCGCAGGCAGAACAGGGAAAGACAGAAAGAGAGCGCATTTCCTGGTATGAACGGCTTCATCTGGAGCGCTTTGTGCTTTGGTCCTGGTGGGGAAGAAAAGGAAAAAAGCCGAGTATGCCTGTGCGCCGCCTGGCCTTCGGCTATGCAGAGCACAGCTTTGAATGTGATCAGAACGATACGGTGGACAGCCATTACCGTCTGGCTTCTGCGCAGCAGACGAGAAAGTCGGAGGAGGATATCCGCGAATATATCTCAGGGTATTTTGGCATGCCGGCACTGGAGCAGAGCGAGATCCTGCGGCTTCAGCAGGAATACTGCACCGGCACACACGCAGATATCTGTCTGCACCTGACCAGAGGTGTGTATGATGAGAGCGGAAAGAACCGGTTTGCCAAACAGAAATCCCGGCTCATACGCGAGCAGACCGAGGCCAATATCCGGGCATACAAAGATAAGGAGGACCGTTATCTGATCGCGATCAACCGTCTTGCTCAGCGCATCCGAAACACCTTGCTGGTCCATCTGGAGGATGAAAGCGTGCGGTCCCGGACCGGGACCCTGATTCCGCTGCGGATCTGGCGGGCCACAGAGCTGAATGATCCTATGGTATTCAACAAGCTGCTAAAGGGCGACCGGGGAAATATCACGGTGGATATCCTGATCGATTCCTCCTTTTCTCAGGTAAAGCGGCGGGAGACGGTGGCTGCCCAGGGGTATATGATCGCCGAAAGTCTGACGCGCTGCGGCATTCCGGTGCGGATGTACTCTTTTTTGTCCATGAGCGGCTATCTGGTCATGGATCTTTACCGGGATTATCAGGAACAGGGAAAAAATGACCAGGTCTTCCGTTATTATACCGCCGGGGCCAACCGTGACGGGCTGGCGGTCCGCATGGCGGCTGCCTTTATGAAGGACAACCGTGCCGAGCACCGGATCCTGATGATCCTGTCGGACTGCAAGCCCAACGATGCGGCAAGGGTACGGCCGGAAAGCGGACGCTTTGAGGACTATGCTTCGGAGCTTGGCATTGAGGATACGGCTGTGGAGGTGCACCGGGCCAGGATGGAGGGCATTGACGTGCTCTGCATCTTTACCGGCGATGACGCCGAGCTGCCAAACGCCAGGAGGATCTACGGGCAGGACTTTGCCCGGATCCGCTCGCTGGACCAGTTTGCCGATACCGTCGGCTCTCTGCTGCAAAGCAGGATCCGCAATCTGTGATCCCAGACCGGGATATAAGCACTCTGGTCTCCTTACTGTTTATGGGAAGTCCCAAGGAGCAGCAGGAGGGCTGCCGGAGGGATGGAGCTGCCATTGGTCTGCGGGATGGATACTGCCGTTGGTCTGCGGGATGGATGCCGCCGTTGGTCTGCGGGATGGATGCTGCCATAGGTCTGCGGGACGGACCCTGCCGCTGACCGAGGATTCGAAAGGAATGAAACACAGATGGATTACCGATTAAAGAGGATCCGGCGGGAGCTGGCCTACAAAGGATCGATCCTGGATGTTTACAAGGATACGATGGAACTGCCCGACGGAAAGACAGAGGTCTGGGATTTTGTGGATCACCGGAAGGGCGGTGCCTGCATCGTGCCTGTGCTGCCGGACGGCAGGATCCTGGTGATCCGCCAGTATCGTCCGGCAATCGACCAGGAGACGGTCGAGCTGCCTGCGGGTGCCAGAAACAGCGCCGCAGAGGATACGATGGAGACGGCCAGACGAGAACTTCTGGAGGAGACGGGCTGCCGGGCCGGCAGACTTTCCCTTCTGCTCAAACTGAAGACCGCAGCCGCCTACTGCAGCGAATTTACCGATGTCTATCTGGCAGAGGAGCTGGATATGGGCGAATCCCAGAGCCTGGATGAGGCAGAGGAGATCCGCTATGAGGCGGTGCCGCTTTCCACTCTTCTGGAAAAAATATATGCGGGAGAGATTCAGGACAGTAAAACGGTTGCAGGAATTCTTGCATACGCGGCGCGAAAATGAAGGGATCCAAGGCGAAACTGCAGAAAAATGCAGGAAATGCCTGGCAAAAGGAGCTTTATGATCCAGGATATTGAACCAAAGCAATTTGACAACAGCTTTCACGACCGGCAGCCCGATAGCTCCGGCATCGTTTTGATCTATCAGGGAAGGAAAGCCTTCCTGAGGACCGATGCCGACGGAATGCTCAGCTATCCTTCGGCCGGTATGCTGGAAAGATGGGAGCTGACCTATATTTACCTGTTCCGCATCGATGAGGAGGAGTACTATCTGGGCATTCCGGAGATGAGCATAAGAAAACAGCTGGAGGAGACACTGGGGCAGCTGGGCTTTACCTATGAGGATCCATGGATCTTCCGGTCGGCGGTCCCCAGAGACAGAGCTTATGCGGGCATTACCGGCTGGCAGCTGGCGGACTGGTACGATTCCCGGCGATACTGCGGCTCCTGCGGAAGCCGTACAGAGCGGGATAAAAAGGAGCGCATGATCCGCTGCCCCGACTGCGGGCGGACATATTATCCGACGATCTGCCCGGCGGTCATTGTCGCGGTCACACACAATGGAAAGATCCTGATGAGCAAATACCGTGACCGGCAGTACCGGCGATTCGCACTGATCGCAGGTTTCAACGAGACCGGCGAGAGCATCGAGGCCACTGTACACCGCGAGGTGATGGAGGAGGTCGGCGTTCCGGTAAAAAATCTCCGGTTTTACAAAAGTCAGCCATGGCCATTTTCAGATTCCCTGCTTATGGGTTTCTTCTGTGAGCTGGACGGAGACGAGGAGACGATCACCCTGGATCAGAATGAGCTGTCGGAAGCCGGCTGGTATCCGCCGGAGGATGTGCCGGTGGACTTCGAGCATTGCGCCCTTACCAGCGAGATGATGACAGTGTTCCGGGAGGCCGGCGGCTATCCAAAGATCTGACAAGGGAGAAGAACTGCTTCTGAATCAGACCATAGATAGCAGGGCATCTGCAGGCAAAGGGCAGGTCGGACCTGTCGGGAATCGGTCTGCCAGGAGCGTAATCGGTCTGATGATCTCCGTTGTGAGACACAGGTACATATGTTAAAATAACTATTTGGAACTGTCGTTGATCCATTCTGCTCAAAGACGAGGCTCCCCCTCTTTGGAGACAGGGGAACGGCAGAGCATTCCTGAATCAAAAGACGATCTGATCTTATCAGAAGAATAAAGAATATGGAGGAACGGACATGAGAATTCTCGTTACTGGCGGTGCCGGCTACATCGGAAGCCACACCTGTGTGGAGCTGTTGAATGAGGGCTATGAGGTCGTGATCATGGACAACCTGTATAATTCCAGCAGGAAGGCCGTGGACCGTGTTGAACAGATCACCGGAAAAAAGGTGACCTTTTATGAGACAGACATGCTGGATCAGGCAGGCGTCAAGGCTCTGTTTGATCAGGAGCAGATCGATGCCGTCATCCACTTTGCCGGACTGAAGGCTGTCGGTGAGTCCGTGAGAAAGCCCATCGAATACTACAGAAACAATATCGCAGGTACACTGAATCTGTGTGATGAGATGAGAAAGCATGGCGTGAAGAACATCATCTTCAGCTCCTCCGCCACAGTATATGGTGATCCCGCGCAAATCCCGATCACCGAGGAATGCCCCAAGGGCGTGTGCACGAACCCCTATGGGTGGACAAAGCACATGCTCGAGCAGATCCTGACCGATATCCACACCGCAGATCCGGAATGGAACGTCATCCTGCTTCGCTACTTCAACCCGATCGGCGCTCATAAGAGCGGTCTCATCGGCGAGGATCCGAAGGGAATCCCGAACAACCTGGTGCCCTACATCGCCCAGGTGGCCATCGGCAAGCATCCCCATGTCAATGTCTTCGGCAATGACTATGACACACCAGATGGAACTGGCGTCAGAGATTATATCCACGTCGTCGACCTGGCTGTCGGCCATGTCAAAGCCATCAAAAAGCTTGCCGACAAGGAAGGCGTGTCCATCTACAACCTGGGTACCGGCGTCGGCTACAGCGTGCTGGATGTCATCCATGCATACGAGAAGGCCTGCGGCAAGAAGCTGCCCTATGTGATCCAGCCGAGAAGAGCAGGCGATATCGCCACCTGCTATTCCCGCTGCGACAAGGCGGCAAAAGAGCTGGGCTGGACTGCAAAATATGGGATTGAGGACATGTGCGCAGACTCCTGGAACTGGCAGTCAAAAAATCCGAACGGATATAATGAATAAGTGATGCGAAAACGGCAGGCGAAACTGCATCACGCAAACGGCTTCGGACCTTGCGGTCCTGCAGATTGTTTGCTTTGATGCAGTTCGCCTGCCGTTTCTGTTTGCAGACGGCTTCGGACCCTGCGGTCCTGCAGATTGTCTGCTTTGATGTAGTACAGCCGTAGTTTATGTATATGCTGGAGGCTTATGGAGAGGACATTTACTTATATAGTTGGCAAGGAGGATGCGGGCAAGGATATCCGCACGTTTCTCCGGGCGCGGGGGTATTCGCGGCATATTCTGGCCTCGATGAAGCCGGTCCGGGATGCGGTGCTGGTGAATGGTGAGCATCAGTATATGCGTTTTCCACTTTCGGAGGGGGATGTGCTTTGCACGAAGGTGCGGGATACGGAGTCTTCGGTGAATGTGATCCCTGCCCCTGTGCCTTTTGATATTGCCTATGAGGATGAGGATCTTCTGGTGATCAGCAAGTGGGCGGATACGGCGATCCATCCGGCTCCGGGCCATCCGGCCAATACGCTGGCCAATGGGGTTGCCCTGTATTTTCAGCAGAAGGGGATCCCGTATGTTTTTCGCTGTATCAACCGGCTGGACCGGGATACTACGGGCCTTCTGATCGTTGCGAAGAATATCCTGAGTGCGTCTGTCCTTGAGACGGCGCTGCAGAAGCATGAGATCCGGCGGACCTATCTGGCTGTGGCAGAAGGGCTTGTGCCCGAGGAGGGTACGATTTTTCTTCCGATCGCCAGAAAGGAGGGGAGTCTGATCGAGCGGTGTGTGGATCTGCAGACGGGAGACCGGGCGGTGACGCATTTCCGCACCATTAGGCATATGGAGGACCGTTCACTGGTGGAGCTGCATCTGGAGACCGGGCGGACCCACCAGATCCGGGTGCATATGGCAGCGGCCGGTCATCCCCTGATGGGTGATACGCTGTACAACCCGGATGGTATTCCCGGCATCGGCAGGCAGGCGCTTCATTCTGCCCGCCTGGATTTTGTTCATCCCATCACGGGGGAGCAGATGCATTTTGAGTCTCCGCTTCCTGAGGATATGCAGGCACTTTTGCAGCCATAACCACAATTGCTTTCGGCATTGCAGGTGTTGTAAACAGAAAAACAGAAGAACAGAAAAACAGAAAAACAGAAAAACAGAAAAACAGAAAAACAGAAAAACAGAAAAACAGAAAAACAGAAAAACAGAAAAACAGAAAAACAGAGGCCTTCGCCTGCCGGCATATTCTATGCTGCCAGCAATGAGAGCCTCTGTTTTGGTTTGTCAGAGATGTATTTTTTCTGAATTATTTTCTACGCGGACGCTCGGGGTAGCCGATCTTTTTCTGGACCTTGCGGAGCGTCTTGGACGCATAGTAGGATGCCTTGTCGGCATTGTCCAGAATGATCTTGTCCATGTAGTCCTTATCCTGATCCAGCTCTTTTACCCGTGCCTGCAGCGGAGAGAGGATCGCGTTGACGGACTCAGCCACGGCATCCTTCAGGACGCCATAGCCCTTGCCTTCAAATTCGGCGACGGCCATCTCGGGGGTCTTGCCATTGCATGCGCAGTAGATATCCAGCAGGTTTTTGATGCCGGGCTGCTCGTCGCGGTAGAGGATCACGCCCTCGGAATCGGTGACGGCACGTCTGCACTTGCGGGCAACGGTGTCGGCGTCATCCATCAGATAGATGCTGCCGTTGGGGTTCTCATCGGATTTGCTCATCTTGTGGGCAGGATCCTGGAGGCTCATGATCTTGGCACCGATCTTCGGATAGTAGCCCTCCGGAACGGTAAATACCGGGCCGTAGATGTTGTTCATCCGCTCGGCAATGGTCCTGGCCAGCTCCAGATGCTGCTTCTGGTCGATGCCGACCGGTACAAGATCTGTCTGGTACAGAAGGATATCTGCAGCCATCAGGACGGGGTAGGTGAACAGGCCGGCATTGATGTTGTCGGCGTGTTTTGCGGATTTATCTTTGAACTGCGTCATGCGGTTCAGCTCGCCCATGTAGGTGAAGCAGTTGAGGATCCACATCAGCTCAGCGTGCTGCGGGACATGGGACTGGTAATAGATCGTGTTCTTTTCCGGGTCAAGGCCGGCGGCGATGTAGATCTCCATCAGCAGGCGGGCACGCTTTCTGAGCGTGGCGGGATCCTGACGTACGGTGATGGAATGCTCGTCGACGACGCAGTAGAAGCACTCGAACTCATCGCTCAGGGAGATCCAGTTTTTCAGGGCTCCGAGATAATTGCCGAGAGTGAGGTTGCCGGTTGCCTGCATGCCTGAAAAAAGAACCTTTTTGTCGTTGATCATGTTTATCTCCTTCTGGCGGTTCCCAGCCTGATCACGGAACCGCGGTATCACTTGAAAAGTTTATCATCCATAATCCGCAAAGTCAACGGCTGCCGGGGCGGAAGAGACGAGGCCTGGCCCTCTAACTTGCCGAAACTGTGGGTTATCATGAGGCATGCCCTGTGTTATAATGGAAAACACGGAAATAGGAGCATGTGCTCAGTGTAAAGGGAGATTTTCAGAAATGAGTGATAAATATGTGGCATATGTTGGAACCTACACTCACGGGGAGAGCAAGGGTATTCATATCTATGATGTCAATGTGGAGGAAGGGACGCTGACAGAGCGCAAGGTCGTGCCGGTCAATAATTCCTCCTATATCTGCCGGTCCGTTAACGGCAAATTCCTGTATTCCACTGCCGATGAGGGTGTGGCGGTGTTCGCCATCCTGCCGGACGGTGATCTGGAGATGATCAATAAGATCGGCATTGACGGCATGCGCGGCTGTTTCATCTCGGTCGATAAAGAGGGCAAGCATCTGTTTGTTGCCGGCTACCATGACGGAAAGGTCACTCTTGTTCATACCCATCATAACGGACGCCTTGGGTCTGTCATGGACGGCGTGTTCCACAAAGGCCTGGGCAGTGTCGCGGAGAGAAACTTCCGCCCGCGGGTCAGCTGTGTAAAAATGACGCCGGACAACAAATATCTCTGTGCCGTTGATAACGGCATCGATCAGGTCAAGGTCTACCGGATCACAGAAAAGGATAAGCTGGCATTGGTGGATATCATACGTTGCCCGAGAGAGTCCGGCCCCAGGAGGGTTATCTTCTCCAGAAACGGAAGATTTATGTATGTCCTCTATGAACTGGACAATGCAGTAGATGTCTATTCCTACACGGATCTTGGGGATGTGCCGCAGTTTGAAAAGCTGCAGCGGGTCAGCACCACCTCCGATGACAAGGATGAACTGCATGATGCAGCGTCCGGCATGGATATCTCCAAGGACGGGAATTACCTCTTCACCTCCACAGCCGGAGATGATACGGTCGCCATGTTCAAGATCGATCAGGACTACGGTACGCTGACCAAGAAGTTTGCTCTTCCGATCAGTGGAGAATATCCCAAGGATATTGCTCTGTTCCCGGATGGCAAACATATCGCCTGCGTCAATCACCAGTCCAACTCGATCACGACCTTTACGATCGATTATGAGAAGAATGTACTTGTTATGAAGGGCAGGCCTCAGGAGGTGGAGACACCGAACTGCATCCTGATCACAAAGATGGGGGCAGACTGATCCGGGGATGAAGAAACACAGAAAGCAGATCATGGGGATCCCTATGCATACAGCGAACAGCTGGATATCAAGGGAAATATTACATCGGAATTTCCACCGGCCTTCGTGATGAGCGCGAATGGAGATATGTGCCTGCCCTATGCAGAGCCTATGTATGAGTATCTGACAGATAAAGGCGTGGAAGCAGAATTGCACATTTACGGAGACAGCGAAAACCGGCTTGCGCATGTGTTTCACATTGATATCCGGGAGCCCTTTGCGACAGTGTGCAATGATGAAGAATGTGCTTTCTTCGAGCGGTTTGTAGTGAAATAAAACCGTACTTTTATAAAGATAAGCGATAAGATTAAAATAGATCGATCATATACGACACACGCCCCCGGAAGTCATTGGGCAAACAGCTTGGATCCTGCAGGATCTGCAAATTGTCTGCTTCATGTCTTCCGGGGGCGTGTGTTGTCATGACTGCTCAGTTTTCCGAAAATGAGCATCCGAAAGGATTCGTGTGTCAGCCCATCTTCTGCACAGGCGGGAGATGCCGTCTCTTGCGGGCTGATCTGCCGCTTTTTACTGGCGAAGGTCCTTCAGCATACGTAGCGTGATCTCCGCACTGCGTCTGGCAGCGGCCGCTTCGATCTCCTGATATTCCATATTTGTGGTCTGCCCGGGCTTGTCAGAGATCAGCCGCAAGATAACATAGGGGATACCGTTCAGCCAGCAGGCGTGGGCGATGGCTGCGCCTTCCATCTCACAGCAGTTTCCGCCGGCTACTGCCTGGGCGGTATTTTTCTGTCCGGTGGTGGAGATGAACTGATCTCCGCTGGCGACACGGCCCTCATAGACATGGCTTTCCGGTGCCGCTTTGCGGGCGGATGTGACTGCCATCTCCCGAAGGAAGGGATCTGCCGGGAAGGCCAGAAGACCCAGACCAGGGACCTCGCCGGCATGATATCCAAAGACTGTGGCGTCCACATCATGATAGACGGCATCGATGGATACCAGAATATCCAGCACATCCATCCGGCTGTCCAGAGAGCCGGCGATGCCGGTGTTGATGACGTGGGTCGCGCCGAAACGGGTGATCAGAAGCTGCGCACAAATAGCAGCATTGACCTTGCCGACGCCGGACTGAACGACAATGACGCTGGTATTGCCGATCGTTCCTTCGAAAAAATCCATCTTTGCCAGGGACACGATCCCGCTGATCTGCATATGCTCTTTCAGGAGTGCGACCTCTTCGCTCATGGCACCGATAATTCCGATCTTCATCTGTTCTGCTGCCGTGCCCGGCTGCCTGCCGGTACGGCTTCCTCCTTTTTTACACTTATATTCGGCCAGGGGGCTTTGGCGCGCCGGCATGCGGACACAGATCTTTACCGCCTGGATCATCCGGATGATTATACCATAAAAGTATTCTTCACAACAGAGAGTTATATTTTTCCTGTATTTTCGCTCCTGTTTCCAGTATAATCATGGGTGAAGGAGATGATCTGACCATGAATATTGGAATTACTATCCTGCTTGCATCTGCGCTGTTTCTGGCAGCTGTCACGACCCTGGCGGCAAAACCGCGCTTTCAGTCTACGATTATCGGGACGGCCATCTTAGTGTCAACGATCGGCGGTCTGATCCTGTATGGTTACGGCTATATTGTCGTGACCGGGAATATTTTTGTCTCTGTCGTACGTGCAGCTTTTTCCACCATGGGCATGTACCTGGGCAAGAACGATCTGGGCGCCGTATCGGCTGCGCCGCTGTTTAACGATAACTGGGTGCTGTTTGCCTTCTGGTTTTTCCATTTTGCAGCCTTTTATTCCTTTGCCAGTGCGGCGATCACCACGGTGGGCGATGAAGCGCTCAAGCATCTGCGCCTGATCCTGTTGAAACGGGGCAACCTCCATGTCATCTACGGAGTCAACAAGGATTCCGTTGATTTCGGGTCCCAGCTGGTGAAGGAGGCGGACGAGACTGTTGTCTATGTGGACAACCATCCGGATGCAGACTGCGCAAAGCGGGTGAGTGATTCCGGCTGTCTGATCTTCACCGGGACCGGCGCGGCAGATCCGGATGCGGGATTCCTGAAAAGCATCGGCGCGAATCCGGGCAGCCGCAGGATCAGTCTGTACTGTCTGTCCGACGATTTCAATCAGAACCATCAGTACGCAGACAAATTCCTGAATACCTGCAGGGAAAACGATATCCGCGCGGAGCAGCTGTCCCTGACTCTTTTGGGCTATGATGAGTTTTCCGGCAGCATGTTCCAGCAGGATGGGGACACCTATGGTTATTCCAATGTCCTTGTTTACAATGAGCCTGCATTGGCAGCCAGGCTTCTGATCCGGGCATATCCCCCGGTAAAGACCATTCCGTTTGATGAAAATGGCAGGGCAACAGAGGATTTTGACGCACTGATCCTGGGTTTTGGCCGGTTTGGTCAGGAAGCCCTGAAATACATCGTGCAGAATGGCCAGTTTGTCGGGAGCCATTTCCATCTGGGCATTTTTGACGCCAAATGCAACAGCATCAGCGGCGGCATCCGGGAGGAATGTGCTGCGATGTTTGAGAAATACGATATCGATTTCTATGAAAATGACTGCCGTTCGGTTGAACTGTACCGCTATCTGAAAAAACACAGACGTACGCTGCGCTATGTCGTGATCTGTGCCGGCAGCTCTGCGGCCAATAACGAGCTCACCGAGGAGCTGCAGCGCTTTTTTGCAACAAATAAGATTATCCTGCCGATCTACCAGATCGACCATTCCGGTGTCCGGGCCGTCTCGGCTGACGGCCGGCAGAACAATCTGGACAAGATCTTTTCGCCGGCGATCATCACCTCCAATGCACTGGATCGGAAGGCCATCATCCTGAACCATGGCTATTGCGGAGACAACGGTCTGACACCGGAGGAAAACTGGAAAAACTGCAGTTATTTCGACCGGATGAGCAGCCGGGCATCTGCCGATTTTGCAGAGGCGATCCTGCATTGTGCCGGTGTAACAAAAGAGGAGGCCATATCCGGCAGCTGGCAGCCTTCCGACGGGATGCTCTCTGTCCTTGGCCAGACCGAGCATCTGCGTTGGTGTGCCTTCCACTATACGATGGGATTTGCGCCGATGGACGATGAGACGTTCCAGGAGAGAGCAGCCATCTACCACAAGCAGAAGAAAGCCGGCGTGGAGCATCTGATCCGCATCACAAAGGATATGCCAGGCCGGATCCACGCATGCCTGATCGACTGGGATGCGCTGGATGAGCTCTCAGCGGCGGAGGAGGCTGTGACCGGAAAGCATGTCGACTACAAGCAAAGCGACTACAACAACATCCTGGCGATACCGGATATGCTCCGGGCAGCCCAGGAATATGAAAACAAACAGAGGAAAGGCTGATGGATCTGGAGAGGATAAAAAAACTGCTGCGTCCTCTGGCAGCCCTGGCTCTATGGCTGGCGCTGCTGGCCCTTCTGGTGCGCGCAGAAGCAGGATCGCCGGATTCAGGCATCCGCACTTTGTGGGACGCTTTCTGGTATTTCCTGGTGACTGTTTCCACTGTGGGATACGGTGATCTGTATCCGATGACACCGGCAGGAAAGCTGATCGGGGCAGTATTTGTGATGCTGAGTGTCGGCCTGCTGGCCTTTCTGGTGAGCTTTGCCCTGTCGGTCATCCGTGGGCAGATGCTGCCGACGCTGAAGCTTCAGACCAGGAAAAACAGACCCTGGTATATTTTCCCTGTGTGGAGCAGGGAGGCGCAGGCCTTTGCGGTAAATCTGACGGCAGAGGACAGGTCGGCACAGCTGATCGTTCCGGATTCCGCGGATGATGTTCCGTGCGATATCCCGGGTGTTCTGGCGATCGATGCACCGATCCGTCGGATCCTGGAGATGAAGAAAGACCGGAACTGCCGGGTGATCCTGATGGGACCGGACAGCTACCGGAACTACGCGGAGGGCAGAAAGCTGGCGGAGACCGGCACGGATGTCTGCTGCCAGACCTTCTACGATCCGGAGGAGCTGCCGGCAAACATGGTTTTGTTTCACGCGGCGGACTGCTGTGCCAGACGGTACTGGCAGAGCTATCCCGTATCCGGGACCGAAAAGGAATTTGTTCTCATCGGTTCGGGCCGCTGTGCAGAGGAGCTGCTGTCCCGTGCGCTCCTGACCAATGTGTTCGGGCCGCTGAAGGACATGCAGTACCATATTTTCGGCGACTTTACCGATTTCCGGCGGAATCACCGGATGCTGGCCGCCGTCATCGAGATCTGCACAGGCGATTGTCCGCCTGAGGGTGAGGATGTGGCCAGGGACGGCGACCGGATCATCTTTCACGAGGAACCGTGGAATGAGGATGGTGAGTTGATCCGGAATGCAGACCGGGTGATCCTGTGTGATGACGACATGGGTGCGAATCTGGACATCCTCAGCCGGATCCATACCTCCTTCCCGACCAGGGCTCAGGTGGACTGCCGGGCCGATACTCCCTATCCGGGGGTGCGGACCTTCGGGACGGATGAGGAGCTCTACACACCGGAATATGTGATCCGGCAGGAGCTGAACAAAAGGGCTGCAGCCATGCATGAGATCTACCGGAGCGGGGCGGACTATCCGGTCCCTGCCTGGGAGGAGCTGTCGGCCTTCATGCGTCAGTCCAATATCGCAGCTGCAGATCATCTGCAGACCAAGATCAGCCTGCTTCAGGCAGAACAATCTCCGGTGACCCATGTTACCGTGGATCTCTGCCGCGAGGCCGGCAAAGTCTGGCGCAGCACCTATGAGGAACGTGGAGTGCTCTATGAGGAGATCGAGCACGACCGCTGGATGCGGTTTTATGCGATGTACAACTGGGATTACGGCGGGGACCGGGATAACCGGATGCGGCTGCACCCGGATTTTCAGCCCTTTGACGCGCTGACAACAGAGGAAAAGCAGAAGGACGATTACGCCTGGACGCTTCTGGAGAAGCTTGGCAGCAGCGGCGCGGTGCTGTAGAAAACGATCAAAAAAATATCGATGCATTCACATGGCAGTATTGCCGTGAGTAGACCATATGGAGAACAAAAAGGATGGATGCTTCGCAGAAAAAGATCATGAACAGGGCAGGAAGCTTTATTGCGGCTTCCTGCCTTGCTTTGCTTCTGGCAGGGTGTGGTGGAAGTGCTCCTGCTGCGCCGGATACCGGCAGGACAGAAGCGCAGAAAAAGGAAGAAATGCTGCAGATCCAGCTGCTTCCGCCCGAAGGAATCACTGCCGGGGACAGGGAAGCGTCAGAGGCGCTGATCCGGGATCGGATCCGGCATATTTCCGGGGAGCGGGAATATTTCCTGGAGGAGGATGAGGAAGGACTTACGGTCTGGCTGGACAATTCCTGTGTATGCGGGGCGCCGGCCATCGACTTTCTGCGTGCCTTTGTGATCCGGCCCGGGACGCTGCATCTGAGTGATAAAGCGGCAAAGGAGACGCTTGCTGAGGCTGTCCTGCTGGACCGCGGGGATATAGAGACGACTGAGGTCGTGACGGCCCTTCCGGAAACCCTGCCGGAAAAACTGCTGCCGGTGAAAAGCGCCAGCGGAACGTATCTGAAGATGACCATGACCGATGCTTTTGTCCGTTCGCACCGGGAGCAGTTTGACACATGGGACAAAAGCGTGATCCTGATGCAGGATACCGAGATGGTCCTGGATGGAACGACAAATATTATCATTCATTACTATGTTTATGTGGATGAGGATGGAAAGGTGCTCTATGCGGCCTCCGATCAGGAGGATCCTGCGGTCATGGAGCATCTGGCCTGGTTTGTTTCTTCGCCGGTGCTTTCGGCTGGCTGGAGTGCAGCATGCATAGAGGCAGTGGACTGGCTGACGCCGGAGGATATGGGAGAGGATGCCGGACAGCTCCAGAAACGAAGGGGGGAGATCACCGGGACCTGGTGCCGGCTCGATCTGGATCCGTCAGACGGGACGTTGACCGGAGATGAGAAGAAGACAGCGCTCCGCTGCATCGCTGCAAGGCTCGATGCCCTGGGGGCGCCCTATGCCCTGGGACAGCCGCCGGCGGGGGAAGACGGCGGGATCCGGATCGCTGTCGGTACGGATCGGATGAATCTTCTGATCGCAGAGCTGCTGGGAAGCTGCAGCAGTCTTGCCATCCGGATGGGGGAAGGGCTGGGATACAGCATAGAGGACGCGCAGCTGCGAATCGATGAAAAGGACGGTGCCATCTCCGGTATCTGGCTGGATGGCGCAGATGGGCAGAAGAATAAGATCAGCAAGGTCACGGATGAAGGCCTTAGAGAAGGCAGCAGCCGGCTGTATCTTCTGTGCGGCCGCGATGCAGTGCCTGTCCTTTCTGCCAGCCTGAGCACACAGGCAGGAGACGGCCGTGTGCTGCTGACGGATAGCAATTACCTCTCTGACGGTCCGGTATCCGTGGAGGAACGGTGGTTCTATGACTTCCTTGTACTGGTCAGCAGCGATGAGCTTCCGGCAGATTTTTCCATGCAGTGGATGATTACAAAGGACGATGGCAGTTATGGCACTGAGGACGATTTTGGCATCCGGCCGGGGGAATAAAAAATGGGAAAAGAAAAGCGGTCAGAAGATTTTCACTATGATGCATTTATTTCCTACCGCCATGCTCCGCTGGATATCGCGGTCGCCGAAGAGATCCAGAAGCAGCTGGAGCATTTTCATGTGCCTTCGAGTATAAGAAAGAGGACTGGGAAGCAGAGGATCCGCCGGATCTTCCGGGACAAGGCAGAGCTTCCCATCACCAGCGACCTGAACGATGATATCTTTGCAGCCCTTGAGGATGCGGACTTCCTGATCGTCATCTGTTCGCCAAGTACCCACGAATCCCAGTGGGTCCAGCGGGAGATCGAGACCTTCCTGCGTTTTCATGACAGAAAGCACATTCTGACGGTGATCGCCGGCGGAGAGCCTGCCGATGTCATTCCGAAGATCGTCTGCGAGGAGACGGTGGAGACTGTAACGGATGACGGGCAGCACGTGATGGTCAGAATACCGCTGGAGCCGCTCTCCTGCGATTACAGGCTGGATAGGCGGCGTGCAAGGCGGGAGGAGCTTCCCAGACTTGCCGCGGCGATCCTTGGCTGCCGCTATGATGAGCTTCGGCAGCGGCAGAGAGAATACCGGAACCGGATCGCCGGGGCTGCCATGGCAGCCGTAGGATGTCTCCTTGCTTATTTTATCTGGAGCAATCTGCAGATCCGGAAAAACTATACGGCTTCTCTGCAAAATCAGTCACGCTATCTGGCCCAGCAGAGCCTGATCCAGACGAATAACGCGGATCAGCTGACGGCTGTACAGCTGGCATTGGAGGCCCTTCCCGGAAATGGGCGGAACCGTCCGGTCGTACCCGAAGCCGTTTATGCGCTTCAGACAGCGCTGGGTCTGTATGACAACGCGGCGCTTACAAATTTCGGAATGACCGGTCGTTATGGGATGGAGAGCCGGATCCGAGCTTTCTGGTGCAGCCGTGACGGAAGCCGCGTCGTAACGGAGGATATGGACTGCTACAACCTCTGGTTCTGGGAGGCCAAAGAGGGAGAAGCCGTTGCAAAATATACCTCAGAGGCATATATCAATTCGATCGCGGTAAGCGAGAATGACCGGATCCTGGTGCAGACCTACGACCGCCTCGTCTGTCTGTCCATGCAGAGCGGAGAGGTCCTCTGGCAGCAGACCGAGAATGGGATACGCGGCGCTGCATCTGCCGTCCTGGATGACAGAGAGACGCTGGTGCTGCTGTTTGATGGGGAAATAACACTTGCCGATCCGGAAAACGGGAACGTTCTCCGGAGGATCCCGTTTTCAGTCCCGGAGCACATGATCCTGGATGAACTCCTGTACAGTGATAAGACGTTCATGTTTTCCGAGGACGGGACCAGGGCGGTGCTTCCATGTGCCTGGACCACGACGGAAGAGGGCGGACACAGATCTGGTGCTTTTTCCGGGTGCATACTCGCGGATCTTGTCAGCGGGGCAGCAGAGTTTGTTCCCTGCACGAGTGAGATCTATGAAGCCTCCGGACTTCTTGTCAGGACCGATGGGACGATCCTGGTATGCGGGCAGGATTACAAAAGCTCTATTGATACCTTTGGCAACGGGAGCTACATGCAGGAGGGAAATTCCGCGCCTCTGGCTGTTTACGATAACGGCCGCTTTATCGTAAATGCCTTTTCGGCAGGAGAAGAGGAGGCACAGTGGTCGCAGGATATCCTGTTTTCAGGGAATACGCAGCAGGCAAATGAGTGTATCTGGCTCGTGAAAAATACCGGCAGCAGCGGCAGGGATATTCTTCTGGCTGCTGTCGCCGACAAAGCGTCCCTGCTGGATCCGAAGACCGGAGATATCCTGTATACCTATGAACTGGAGGATGCTTTTATCGAACCATGTAATTTTACGAACCGTTATGTGTGCGGCTTTCTGGCAAACGGAAACCTGAGCATGCTGGGGGTGGACGAGGAGATCCACAGCTCGGTGGATGTGGCCGGCAGCGGTCTGGCTGCCGTGGAGGAATTCCGGAACCAGGATGACAGGATCAGCTTTTATCTGCTGATCGATGGTATTCTGTACCGCCTGGAAGGCGCAATGGGCGGCGAGGACTGGACCAGCTGCGAAGCGGGAGCAGCGGATAGCGTAGACAGCCGGAAGCTTCTGGAGGATGTGCTGCTGTGCTGGAATTACAATGGGCCCGTGCAGCTGATGGACCTGGACAGCGGAAGGCTGCGCTGGAATATGGATCTGGCAGAAGATGGCGGAAACAGCACAGAAGCTGCGGATCAGGATATACGGCATAACTATGAATTTATTGGATCCTCCAGGGATCAGAAGCTGTTGTATTTTGCCGACCATGGCTGGGAGATAAAGGATTATGTCAGTGATAATGGCAGGCTGCTTAGCCCCCTGGTCAGCAGGGTCGATGCCAGGACAGGTGAGATACGCATCGAGGAACTGCCTGTGCCGCTGCCGTCTCCGCTGATATCCGCATGGATCAAAGCAGGGATATGTATGGAAAACGGGAGAATCTGGTACATTGTCCGCAGCAATCGTCAGGATTCCGGGGGAACGGAGTACAGTCTGTTTGGCACAGATCCGGAGGACGGAAGCTTCTCCAGGTTCAGGTTCCCCATGGAGGCGGGCGAGCCGGCATCAGATATGGGGATCAGTCCGGATGGAAGGAGGGCTCTGGTATTCCGCACCGGAAATGCCGGTCTTGCAGGCTGGATCTGTGATATGGAAACAGAAACCTGCAGCGAGCTGCAGATCCCGGATGAGGAGCGTACGGAAAAGGCGGGAGATGTATATGCTGACCGGCTCTGCAGCTGGTCAGAGGATAGTACCACAGTGGCTGTGTACTGGGAGGAGAAACGGCTGGTGCGTGTATTTGATGCATCCGGGCATATTCTGCAGGACATCACAGGCTTCCCTGGTTCTGTAAAAAGCCTGGCAATACACGAAGGGGAACTGCTCCTTATGACAGTTTCGGATGCGGCACAGCTGAACCGTTACCGCATAAAAGACGGTGCCTTTACCGGACGGACGAAATTTGAAGGAAACAGCGCGTTTATCAAGCCAGAATGGTCCTTCCGGGAGGAGGCGCTGTTCCTCAGAAACAGCAGCCGGCTGTACATCATGGATACCGAGGACTATGTCCTTACGGGAACGGTCAGGAGCTGCATCGGTTATGAGCCAAAGCGGAACCGCATCTATACGACCGGACAGGTGGAGACAGCAGGCGGCGAGGAGACCCGCATCGGATGGTTCCCTTATTATTCCGTAGAAGAAATGGTGCAGAAGGGAGAGGCATTCGCAGGAAATGCCTCGCTGACAAAGGAGCAGAGATCCGCCTTTGGCATCGAATGACCAGAGGCGGCAGGCAGCCCCGGCTCATTGTCGGAACTCTATAGAAAAAACTTTAAAAATGAGGTGCATTTTTAGAGGTACAATAATATCCGTCATGACACTCTCAGAAAATCATGCTATAATGACCGTGTATGCGTATAAGGTTTACCCTATTTAAGCTATATAAGGAGGAACAGTTACGATGGCTAGAAAAATGAAGACCATGGATGGTAACACCGCAGCGGCACATGCCTCATATGCGTTTACCGAAGTGGCAGCGATCTTCCCGATCACTCCCTCGTCTCCCATGGCGGAGCACACGGATGAGTGGGCGACCGCTGGAAGAAAGAACCTTTTCGGACAGGAAGTGCAGATCACTGAGATGCAGTCCGAGGCAGGTGCAGCAGGTGCCGTTCACGGCTCTCTGGCAGCCGGTGCGCTGACCACGACCTACACCGCTTCCCAGGGACTTCTTCTGATGATCCCCAACCTGTACAAGGTAGCCGGTGAGCAGCTTCCCGGCGTATTCAATGTTTCCGCCCGCTGCGTCGCTACCCATGCGCTGAACATCTTCGGCGATCATTCCGACGTTTATGCATGCCGCCAGACCGGCGCAGCCATGCTCTGCGAGTCTTCCGTACAGGAGGTCATGGACCTTACACCTGTCGCTCATGCAGCTGCACTGAAGGGCAAGGTTCCGTTCATCAACTTCTTTGACGGATTCCGTACTTCCCACGAGCTGCAGAAGATCGAGACCTGGGATTATGAGGATCTCAGAGACATGATCGACATGGAGGCTCTGAAGGCATTCAAGAGAAAAGCTCTGAATCCCGAGCATCCCTGCGAGATGGGCTCCGCTCAGAATCCGGATATCTTCTTCCAGGCACGTGAGGCCTGCAACCCCTACTATGAGGCTCTGCCGGCGATCGTCCAGGAATACATGGACAAGATCAACGCAAAGATCGGAACAGACTACAAACTGTTCAACTACTACGGCGCTCCGGATGCCGAGCATGTGATCGTTGCCATGGGCTCCGTCAACGATACCATCGAGGAGACCATCGACTATCTGATGGCTCAGGGCCGCAAGGTCGGTGTCGTTAAGGTCCGCCTGTACAGACCTTTCTCTACCAAGGCATTCATCGATGCGATCCCGGAGACTGTAAAGCAGATCTCTGTTCTTGACCGTACCAAAGAGCCCGGCTCCATCGGCGAGCCCCTGTACCTCGATGTCGTCAAGGCGCTTCGCGGCACCAAGTTCGACCAGGTTCCGGTCTTTGGCGGACGTTACGGCCTTGGCTCCAAGGATACTACTCCGGAGCAGATCGTTGCCGTATACGACAACAGCACCAAGAAAGAGTTCACCATCGATATCGTCGATGATG
>DFFG01000076.1 GCA_002368795.1 Eubacterium sp. UBA3782 | reverse complement strand
CTTGTTTTTAGTCACTTTTTATTTGCCCTCCGCGGCGTCGTGAGTGACTCATTTTTGCTCTTGCTTGTTTTTAGTCACTTTTTATTCGTCCTCCGCTGCCTGGTGAATGACTTGTTTTTGATCTTGCTTGATTTTAGTCACTTTTTATTCGCCCTCCGCTGCCTCGTGAATGACTCATTTTTGCTCTTGCTTGTTTTTAGTCACTTTTTATTCGCCCTCCGCAGCCTCGTGAGGGACTTGAAAGAATGCACTCTTTAAATTGAGTCATCCTGCGCTGATTCCGTAGGCTTTCTTTACACTCTAATTGATGCCCAGGCTGGCGCAACAGTGACGTAAAGCGCTCGTACCAAGACAACAGCTGTGAAAGGCTGCCATGCTGGCGTGGCAATCTTGTGAAAGGCCATTGTGCCTTCCGCCGGCATTTGCCAAAGCACGCCGGCATATGCCAAAACGGGGCCTGCCCTTGACTTTGCCTTTTCCAGCGCATAGAATTATCGCGTGCACACAGAAGCACCGTGCGCACAGCTTTTTTCATGATGTTATGTTTGATGTTACGTTCTCTGCGCTTGTTCCGCAGTATTAGCGTGCGCACAGTTTTGTCGTGTGATCTGCACAGGAAATGGAGGATTTTGTTTTGAAGCGAATCGTTCTTACCGGCGGCGGTACTGCCGGGCATGTCACGCCGAATATCGCCCTGCTTCCCGGACTTCGGGAGATGGGCTTTGATATATCCTATATCGGTTCGTATGAAGGAATTGAAAAACAGCTGGTGGAGGAAGAGGGGATTCCTTACTATGGGGTCGCCACGGGCAAGCTCCGCCGCTACATGGACCTGAAGAATCTTTCGGATCCTTTCCGTGTCATCAAGGGCATCGGTGAGGCCAGGCGCCTGATCCGGAAGCTGGATCCTGATATCGTATTTTCCAAGGGCGGCTTTGTGGCTGTTCCTGTAATCCTGGCGGCTAAAAGCCGGAAGATCCCGATCATTATCCATGAGAGTGATATGACGCCGGGTCTGGCGAACCGCATCTGTCTGCCTTATGCCACCCGCATCTGCTGCAATTTCCCGGAGACTGCGGAGAATCTTCCGAAAGAGAAGGCTGTCGTCACCGGCACGCCGATCCGTTCTGAGCTTCTGAATGGTGAACGCGAGAAGGGCTTTGCCTTTACCGGGCTTTCCGAGGACAAGCCGGTGCTGATGGTCATCGGAGGAAGTCTTGGCTCTGTGACGGTCAATAATCATGTAAGGGAAATCCTGCCTGAGCTTCTGAAGACACGCCAGGTGGTGCATCTGTGCGGCAAGGGCAATCTGGATCCCTCTCTGGAAGGTCTTGAAGGCTACCGTCAGTACGAGTACATCAAGGGTGAACTGCCGGATTTGTTTGCTATGGCAGATACCGTTATTTCCCGGGCAGGCGCCAATGCGATCTGTGAGATCAGTTCTCTTGCCAAGCCGAACCTCCTGATCCCGCTCTCTGCTGCTGCCAGCCGCGGTGACCAGATTCTGAACGCGGAATCCTTCCGCAAGCAGGGCTACAGCCTGGTGCTGCAAGAGGAGGACATGAATGCAGAGACTCTTCTTGCAGCCATCCATGAGCTGGATGAGAAGAAGGAAGCACTGCGCACGGCTATGAACAGCAGCAGCCATGTGGATTCTTCCGCAAAGATCCTGGAACTGATCCGGGAGTGCTGCCGTTAATCTGAAGGTGCTGTGTTGATCTGAAAGCGCTGTAGTGATCTGAAGGCGCTATAGTGATCTAAAACCGCTGTAGTGATCTGAAGACGCTGTATCTTCTTTTAAATCGTGTGTCTGATTTGAAGAGACAGCCGCTTTCCGGAAACAGCACCGCTGGACATTTAGATTTTGGCCAATACCCGCTGCAGGGTCTCGGACAGATCGTCCGGTGCTTCCTTGCAGCCGTTGACCAGCCAGTAGTAATAGACGTTGCAGATGCCGCCGGCTATGAAGCGGAACCGCAGCCTGTCCTGGATATCGGCTCCGCTCACCTCGTAGATACGGTCAAATTCTGACCGCATCATATCGAACAGATCTGCCCGGATCAGCAGAAGGCCTGTTTCTCTGGCACCAGACAAAAAGCTTACAAGGTTCCGGTAGAAAACGGCATCAAAGCCCTTCCCCGGCTCTGGCCTGAGGCCGCCGATGAAGGCATCGGCCTGCCGGTCGATATAGTAGCGGATGATCTGATCCTTTGACTCAAAGTTCCGGTAAAATGCCATCCGGGAGACATCAGCCTCCTGGGTGATCATCTGGATCGTGATCTCATTGTATGGGATTGTTTTGAGAAGACGGATCAGGGCATCCGCTATTCTCTGCTTTGACTGTTCTGCTTTGTTCACGTTACACTTCTGCTCCTTTTATAACGATTCAGCCGGGGCTATTGAAAACTTTCTCTGCAGCAAGTATAATACTCATCGTTACAAATGTCACTATTTGTTGTGGGCAATCGCGCATGACACACGTAAGCTGATGATCAGATCCTACCTGGCGCTCCGGACTGATGTACGGAGTGTTTTTTTGTGCGGCTCCTAGGGCTGCAGCAGAAGACAGAGGAGATTTCCCTTGTCTGCGCCGCAGTTCGGGCAGCGGGGTCTGACGCAGAGATACGCGAAGACGCAGACGCGCACAGTGGGAGGTGCTTACGCACCGTGCGCGTCGCGGCAAGAACGCCGAGGCGTTCTTGAATGCAGCTAAGATGGTGTACATGCGTAAACACATATGATTACACGGAGGTTTATCTATGGCTTTTGCGGTATTCGCGGATGGCAGCGCTAATCTGCCTCTTAGCATGCTGGAAGGGATCTCTCTCCTTCCCTGCAGCTATACCATCGATGGGGAGCCCCGGATCTACGAGGGAAACGTCGATGATTTTGACGGCCATGCTTTTTACGAACAGCTGAAGGCAGGACGGGATATCCGCACTACGCTCCTGAATACCCATCTGTTTCTGACGCATTTTACTCCTGTCCTGGAACAGGGGCAGGATATCATCTATGTTTCCATGAGTTCCGGCATCAGCGGTACCTACGGCGCCGCGGTCCTGGCCGCAAACGAGCTGATGGAAGAGTTTCCGGAACGTTTTGTCCATATCGTCGATTCCCACGGCTGCGGCTTTGGCAGCGGTCTTCTGGCCGTCCGTGCAGCCGAGCTCTCCAGAGCAGGCGTTGACGCCCGGGAGGCAGCCCGCATCGTAGACGAGGAAGTGGCACACAGCTGCCAGTATTTTACGGTAGACGACCTGCATTTCCTGAAGCGCACTGGCCGTGTCTCAGGAATGACCGCACATCTGGGCACGCTCCTTTCGATCAAACCGATCCTCTATGGGGACAAGGAAGGGCATATCGTCTCCTGTGCCAAAGTGCGGGGACGGAAGAAATCGATTGAATTGCTTGCCGCCAAATACCAGGAGAAACGAGTAAAGACCGGAGAGCAGCGGATCTGCATCTCCCACGGCGACTGCCTTGAGGATGCCAGGACCCTGGCCGGTCTGGTCGAATCAATCACACCCGGTGTCTCCATCACGATCTGCCAGCATGAGCCCTTCTCTGGTTCTCATGTCGGCCCCGGTATGCTGGGACTCTTCTTCCGGGGAATCGAGCGTTAATCCGGATCCAGGTTTCTACCCTCGCTGGTAAATTCGGCTTTTCTTCCGAAATCTTTGATGACAAAGTAAAACCGCAGGCTTAAAGGCCACCTATAAGGCCTGTGTCCATGACAAAAAGGGGCTGCCTGACAAAACAGATGATGTGTTTTTTGCACATCAATGTTTCGTCAGGCAGCCCCTTTTCGGGTTTCTAAACGCCTTACGCGTTCCAACCACCTTGCACGTTTCCAGCGTCTTACGCGTTCCTGGCGTCTTACGTGTTTCCAGCACCTTACGTGTTCTTACTGCATCAGGCCTTTTGCCTTCTCCAGGATCTCATCTCTTGCCTCATCGGTCAGCTTGCCGGGCTTCCAGGTCACACCTGCATGGTCCCCCTTGTAACGTGGGATCAGATGCATATGGAAATGGAAAACGGTCTGGCCTGCGCTCTCGCCGTTGTTCTGGACGATGTTGTAGCCGTCACAGGGAAGGGCATCCTTCATAAAGGTCACGACCTTCTTTGCCACAACCATAGCCTTTGCTGCCAGATCCTCGGGGATCTCTGTCAGATCTGCATAGTGTGCCTTGGGAAGGATCAGAGCATGGCCTTTTGTTGCGGGGCCAAGATCCAGGATCACACGGAAGTTCTCATCCTCATAGATCGTCGCAGACGGGATCTCTCCTGCCGCGATTCTGCAGAAAATACAATCACTCATCAGTGTCACCTCCAAATACGTTTCTGCCCCTATTATAGTACGGATCGGGAAGAAACGCACCGGAATCTTTTTTACCGGATGTGGTATTCGTACGCAGCATCCGCAAAACGGACCTCATCACCGTCTGCAAGGGGCCGCACCTCATTGATCTTCATCCGCTCTCCATTGATAAAGGTACCGTTCCGGCTGTTCAGATCCATGATCCGGTACAGACTTCCATCCCACATAAGACGTGCGTGCAGGCGGCTGACCACCGGAGAATCAATGACGTAATCCGCCTCCCGTGCACTTTTTCCGACGATGGCATTGCCGCCGGTCAAGATCAGCGGCGCCTTTCCCGCATCTGCCGGCATCAGCCTGGCTTTTTCTTTTATGACGAAAGCTGCCATATCCTCTGGGGCAAGGACCCGTGTGGCATTATCGTCAAAATCCGCTTCCTGACTGTCAGCAGCCGCATATGTTCCAGCAGAGGCTGCTCCAGACATTCCTGTTTCCGATACGGCATCGGGTGCGCCATTGGATGCGGCATCCGGAAGGTAAGGTCCGCTTCTTTGGCGTAGCAGCCCGTAGGGTACCGCTTCCTCTGCCACTGCCTGCACGGTCCCAATCCGGTAAACGCTCTTCCCGTCTTTCCTTTCTGTCTTCGTCTTTTCTTCCCCTGCTGTCTTCTCTCTTTTATCCCTGAAAAACCAGTGGCGGATTTTCTGGAAGATCGTTTCCTCCTCCACCTCCGGATCTGTAAAAAAGGCATCCATCAGCCGCTCCCTCTCCTCATCTTCTGTCATCTGCTCTGGCATGAGGCACTCCGTCGCCGTCTTCTCTTCCTCTCCCGCGCCGGAAAGCAGTGCCCGGAAGGCTTTGCTGTCCGGATCGCTCTCCATGCAAAGCTGGTAAAAGGAATAGCCCATTTTGACAGCTGCGGTATCCTCGTGGCGGAGCCGCGGCAGCAGGGACTCGGCCAGCTCCCGGATCTGGTCGTGAAAGGATGTGCCCTCTCCGGGATACAGAACCAGGCGCAGCTCTGTCCGGCTGCTGTTGACAAAGATCATGTCCGGATCTGCCAGCGCGCAGTCATCCCAGAACAGGAACTCTGTCATCGCGTCTAGGGCATTGGCAAAGCCCGAAAACAAAAGTGTCAGCAGCTCCCGGTCCACCTGTCCCATGTCCAGGAGCACACGCAGTGACAGCATCGATGTAATATCGTAGTACAGAAACCGTTCTCCGTCGATCTCCCTGACACTGCAGGGAAGAAAGCCGGGAATGACATTTTCTTCAAGCATGCGCATCGGGTAGGAGCCAGCCTCCGGCAGTTCCTCTCCCGACAGGATCATATAACTGCGGTGCATTTCCCGCCTGAACTCAGCCTTCACCTCAAATCCCTCTTATTCCTCAAATGCTTCCTTTACTGCCCGTACCTGCCGGAATGCCGCGACCGGACGGATCTTCTCTGCTTTTTCGGATACCTTCCAGGCAAACACCTCATTAAATGCTGGGAAGGTCTGTTCTGCAAAATCGACCGTGCATGTCCTGCTGCTGCAGTTCACCCGAAAAGAGGGTTCACTCCCCGGCATCGTCTGCGCATACACCCGCTCCTCTGCCCGCTCCTCTGCCTGAGCCTCCCCATCGCTGCCGGTATGGCGCGCCGTGCCGCAGAGGGCTGTCTCGACAGCACCTGCTCTATACCAGTTCCGGTTGTGTGCCCAGAATGTCATGACGATCAGCAGAGCTGTGAGGATCACGACCCAGGGCACGATAAATGAGGCTTCCACGGTCATGGCTCCCTGCTCCATCCATCTGATGATTTCTTGCAGCCGATCCCGGCCATCCCTGAGGTCCCTTTCTGCTCCGTGCAGATCTGTCGTGCTGCATGCCGTTGTCTCGGCATCCATACCGTCCCTGGCACAAGGCTTCTCTCTGGCTTCTCTCCAGTTTTTCCTGCATGTGTCCGGCATACTTTCCTTCTTCTCCCATCTTTCTGCTGAAGATCATCTGGTATCCCTTTATCCCTTTGTAGCTTCCCCTCTTATCCCAGAAGGCTCTGGAGCAGATAGCCTGCCAGCAGGAAGGGCACAAAGGGGATGCTCCTGTCTGTGTCTGCTGCTGTGCCTTCGTGAACGCTTCTGCACTCACCAGCCAATCTATCTTCGTTGGTTCTACTGTCCGCATCAGGTGCTCTGTTCGCACCGGCTGCTCCACTCTCGTTTTGCGTTCCGGCATTTCTGCTCTCCTGTATTCTTTTCGTGGTTTTCAGCAAGGAAAGCAAAAATGCAAGTAGCAGTCCCAGAAGCAGACTAAGCCAGGCCGGATAAGGGCCGCTCCAAAGCCCGGCTGCCAGGAGCACCAGCCCGTCGCCAAAGCCCACCCTGCCCCTGCTAAGCAGCGAGATCGCCAGCAGAAATAGACCGGGGCCTGCCGCCGCAAGGCTTTGTCCGGCACCTGCGGATATGGTTCGCAAAACAACCCCCGCAGCGGCTGCCGCCAGGGTCGGTGCGAGGCAGATCCGCCGCTCCCGGATATCGCGTATGCTGCTGACCAGGAGGATCAGGAAAACCATCTGGTTTATGGGCTGCTGCCGGCAAGGGCTGCACAGCGGCTGCACTGGCATACACCTGCCGCCTCCGACCGCCGGACAAGCTTGACATTTCTGGTCAGCCCGCCGCATTCTGCAGAATTGTGCCAGCAGTCTCCGTCATCCGTGATATATACCATGCCGGCTCTCCCTCCTGCGCCGGCGCACTTTTCACAGGCATGATAGCGGGCGCCGTTTTTGTTTCTGCAGGAGGACACTCTGGAGCCGCTCACAGCCTGTACCGACAGGTGCAGGTGTGTACAGGCCGATGAGGTGTGATAGACACTTCCATAATCGGTCATGTAGACCAGCTCCTCAGCCTCTCGGCCTGTTTCTCCCTGGGAATTGTCTCCTCCTCTTCTGCCGTTCCATACACGCGCCCGTCCCCGGATGGGGATCCGCACAGAGGCTCCCGGCACCGGGAACCACCTGACGGTGTAGGTGAATGGCTCATACAGGTCGATCACATCCAGGGCCTCCTCGCCGGTCAGCCCCGCCTCCACGGCCAGGCGCTCCGCCCGACCAGCCAGCGCAGCTGTCTGGGCTGCCGTCATGCCATACATATCCATCATGCAGATCAGGGACACAACACACAGGAAAAACAGCGGGACAGCCATGGCTGCTTCTGCGGTCAGGCTCCCCGCATCCGGCAAGAGAGATCCGGGACGGTCTTTCGAAACGGCAGGCACACACCTTCGAAGAAAAGCGGATACAGGATTATTCCGCCTTAATTTGAAGTGGGAGAATCGTTTTTTTCCGTTTTTATGACTCGCTTTCTTTTTCATCATCTGTCAATGGTTCCGGGGGATAAGCTCGAAGGCAGCATATCTGCCGTCCGAAAGGCCCTCCCGGACCTCCCTCCTGGTTGATCATTTCATGTCGTAACCCCAGCTTCTGCAGACGGGAAAGGCCCTCCCGGACCTCCCTTCTGGTTAATTATTTCATGTCGTAACCCCAGCTTCTGCAGACGGTGTAGGTCATACTTCCTGCACGCACGGTCTGCTCAATTTCCAGTACATCCAGGCAGCAGTCCAACCGAAACGTGGGATCGGTCTTTCGCATTCCCCACTCTGTCAGGTCCATGGCGGCATCCGTCAGTTCCTTCTGGCTGCCCGCCGCAAGCAGGAGCCGAAGATAATCCAGGTAGGTCAGGCCGGACTCACTGCTTTTTTTCCTGCTGTCTGCCACCTCCATCAGATCGGCCAATGAATCCAGATCCAGCTGCCAGCTCTCCTCTGTCTTGGTGATGGGGATCCTGCCTCCGGAGAGCAGGGTCCGGCAGTCCACGACAGACTCGCCAAACGCCCAGGCTGCCTTGAGGCCAAAGGATATGACCGGTTCCAGCGCAGGCTGCATGAGTGCCGCGGACAGTTTCAGCGCCATGGCATCAGCCTCTGCCCGATGAATGGGACTGCTCATGAGGAAGACCATATTTGCCGCTTCCCGGATCACCAGGATCCGTGTGAGCACAGCCTCCAGGTTTTCCCTGTCGGTCAATTTTCCTCCGACTGCATACTCGATCTGATAGATTAACCCGCCTGGCGTGGTCCTATCCGTATAGCAGGGAAAGGAGCTGCAAAGGTACTCGGTCAGGCAGAGGGAAACCTCCGCTCCCTCCGGCCCGGTCGGAGCCATATTCATCCCGGTGTTTTGCGATCTCCCGCGGAGAGCGTCGCCGGAAGATATTTCTCCTGCAGAGATCTGCGATGCATCCGGAACGGCCAGAGCAAGGATCCCCTGTTCCTTCAGCTCGGCGATAATGGTGATTGGATTTCTGATCCGTTCGGCCGGAGCAGGCGCAGCTTCTATGCCGCCTTCTGTACCATCCTCCGGACTTTCCTGCTCCCCTTCTGCGGCTTCCTCGGCAGTTTCCCGGAGGGCTCTGGCCTCCTCCTGCACCTGCGGAGAACGGCGGGCTTCATCCTCCGCATGGTACTGCTCTGCCAGGTCCTCGCGGATGAAATTCCGCCGGTTCTTTATACCGGCTGCTTCACCGGACTGGGCAGATAAGCGATCTTTCAGAGACTGCAGGAACGTACCGCCGATCCCGGCCTTTACCTGCTCGCATACCTGCCTTTTAAAAGCCGCCCCCTCCTGGTCAGTCGCCAGCACATACCCGGTAACGGCGGATCGATCCCTCTCCTGCCGCAGGGCAAGAAGGTCTGTACCGCCGGTAAGAAGACTGGACAATACCCTTCCCCTCCCTGGTTCCAGAATGTAGGAGGCATACTCATCCGCCTCATCCAGGAGCCATCCGAGCCTTAATTCACCTGTTCCCTGACCGGCATTGACAAACAGCAGGCCATATCGGTCATACAGCTCCCTGTCATACTGGGCAAATACAGAAAACAGGCCTTCCTCGGCTGCACAGGCGATCACTGCCCGGGCGGCCGCCTGACGGCAGGAACGGATCCCGGCAAAGATCAGGCCAAGGAGGACCAGGAGAAGCAGACACAGAAAATAGGTGATGCTTCCCCTGTCTCTGCCGCTGCTCAGATGCTCCCTGCCTGAGAGGTGATCCGGCTGAGCGTGCTGTTCACCAGACTGGTCAGCTGGGACTTGAAAATGATGACCAGACCGATCAGAACGACAATGATCAGGATGATCTCGATCGTCGATATGCCGTCCTCCTCCGTAACAAACCGTCTCATCAGCTGCCTTGCTGCTCTTGCTGCCCACATCTGCTGTCTCCTTTCTCCTGCTCCACGCAGGGCCACGTACATGCAGTCTGCATTTCTGCATGCATCTGTTTGTTGGTATCCCAACGTTTTTATAAGGACTATCTCTTGGCCTGCATTTCTGCCTGCA
Source organism: Eubacterium sp. UBA3782 (assembly GCA_002368795.1). Classification (GTDB taxonomy): domain Bacteria; phylum Bacillota; class Clostridia; order Lachnospirales; family Lachnospiraceae; genus Bilifractor. The sequence goes on along the minus strand of DFFG01000076.1, from coordinate 6,901 downwards.
TCTGTTTATTGGTTCTCTTCCTTATTTCTGCTTTTCTGTTACTCCTAAATTTGCCTGCTTACTCTTCTGATATTTTGTTTCGTTTACCCCTTTTGTTTTTCCTTTTGTTTTTCTATTTTTCCTTTTGTCCTTATTTTCGGATCACTATCCCTGTCCTGTCTTTTGGCCTATTTTCCGGAAAAGGTCCTGCCTGTCCTGCTGCCCTTTTGCAGGCCTTCTTATGCCGGACCAGTCCCTTTATCCCCATCAGAAGGACAGAATCGCCGGCACCAGGATGATGATCAAAACGACCACCAGCATCATGCCCATCGGCAGGATCAGGCGCACGGCGTTCTTTTCGCCCTCCGTTCTGGCCGCCCGTTTTCTGCCCTCATAGGCGTCCCGGATCTCCCGCTCCAGCATCTGGGACAGGATCTGGCTGCCTTTTTTCTGACTCTGGACGAGCAGGAGGGCAAGCCGGCGATACTCTGGCGTCCCGCACCGCTCTCCAAAATGCATGTAGGCATCCTGTTCGAGCACACCGCTTTCCATTTCGTACCAGCATCTGGCGGCTTCTGCTCCTGAAAGGGATGTCCCGCCATTGTCCCTGCCGATCCGGTGGACCGCCATCCGGAGGCTTAACCCGCTCTCAAGCAGGAGCCACAGTCTCGAAACCAGCTCGGGATATTCCCGCACCAGCCGGGCCTTCCGCTCCTCTTCCTTTTGCTGTTTCTTTTGCCGGATGTTCAGGACCGTCAGAACGGCCAGAAGCAAAACACCTGCGGATACGAGAGTTCCTCTCTCCTCTGTCTTCTGGTACCAGGTCACCCTTTCCCCGTCCACACTTGCGGGAAGAAGGTAATCTCCGGCACTTTGGCTGTCCTGCTGTGCGCTGTTCAAAAGATCCGCCTCTGCCTGAAGTCTTTTTTCCAGCGTCCGGCTCTCTTTTGAAGGAAATACCCGGAGGATGCGGAGGTATTCGTCGGTATAGCCCTTCAGGTACAGCCGGGCTGTCAGACGGACCGCCGCGCCGTCTCCTGGCACCTCTGTGCCGATCTTCCCATCCGATCCAAGCACCTCCGGCGCATCGGTCTGCCAGGCGATCTCAACGGATGAGCCAGGCAGGGAGGATGGGAGCATCAGGTCATATTCGATCCGGTCAAAGCCAGTGTTTTCCCCAAGAATTGTCTCGTCCAGCGATCCTATGGTTTCCTCCAGGATGCGCCTTCCCTCTTCCTCCTGCATTGCCTCCTCTGGGATCCGCAGCTGGATATCTGCCTGCTGTCCGCCGGAAGTCTCCACCTCCAGAGGGACCGTCTCTGCATAGGAGCCATCCCCTGTCCTGGCGACAGCGGTAACCGCCCGCCTGCCGCCTTCCATCATCTCGGCCGCGATCAGAAGTCCGGAACCGATGCAGAGGGCCGTAAAAATCAGGTACAGCCGCATGGGCAGCAGAGACTGCCTGCGCATCCACAGCAGGATCAGGAAAACCGCTGCAGGAAGCAACAGCTTCATTCCAACTCCCTCCTTTTTTTAGATCACCTGGATCGTTGTCATCCGCCTGCCCAGGCAGAAGGCTGCACCGTAAAGAACAAGCGCTGCCGTCATGGCTGCTGCCCCGGCCGGATTTCCATACATCTGCTCCGCAAACCCATCAAAGGTCAGCCGCAGATACAGAATGATCAGCGCCGGCATCAGGCTCATGACCATCTGCTCATACCTGGCAGCCGCAGCCACCGTCTCGATCTCCTGCCTGGTATCCAGCTTTTCGCAGAGGTTCCGCCAGGAGGAATGGAGCATGGCACTGAAATCCCCGCCCGTTTTCTTTGTAATGGAAAGAATATCTCCAAAGAAACGGATATCCTCCACCCCGCTCCGCGCGCCCAGATCCCGGAACAATGCCTCCACCGGCTGCCGGAAGGAGAGCTGACGGACGATCCCTGCAATTTCCACCGACAGGATATCCTCTCGGCCGTACAGCCGCACCATATCGGCACCGGCCTGGCGCACACCGTTTTCCAGTGAACTGCCGGCCAGCATAGCCGTGTGCAGGGAGGAGAGAAAATCACGGAAATGTATCGTCAGAAGGAGCCTGCGCTGTTCACCCAGCTCCTCCTTCTTCAGCCGAAGGTAAAAGACGGCCACCACTGCTGCCGCCGGCATGGCGATCCAGGTGGAGTAGCACAGCCAGACGACTGCAGCGCCGATGAGGAGGCCTTCTGCCAGGTACCTGACCAGCTCCCTCCGGCTGAAATGGTAGGTCCGGAAATCCGTACGTCGGCCGGTTACGGCTGCATCCGGCGGTCCTTCCTCATCCGCAGGAATCTTCCTTTTCATCTGTTCCTCTCTGCCCGCCTGTGCTGACCGGCTTCCCTTACCCGGCTTCTGTCCGCCGCCCGGCCGCTGCCCGGGTCTTTCCCCGATCCACGAGATCTGTCTTCTGCGCATCCGTACAAAGCTCGGCAGCTCTTTTCCTGCGCTCATATAGCTTCTCCATCTTTCCCTGTTTTTTCAGTTCGCCTCGCCGGATCAGCTCGCCATCTGCCGTGCGCGAAAAAAGCGTGCTGATCAGGGGTTCCTCTCTCCGAATTCCTGTGATTTCTGCGATCTCCTCAACCTGCCGTTTTCCGAGGGCATCCCTTGAGAGCTGGATCAGGATCTCCACACCGGCCGTGATCTGCCGCGCAATGACACCTATAGGCATTTTAGATGACCCCATCATCACCATCATTTCGAGTCGCGAGACGGTATCTCTTACACTGTTTGCGTGGACCGTCCCCAGGCTGCCGTCATGGCCGGTGTTTAAGCAGATCAGAAAATCGCTGGCCTCGGCTCCTCTCACCTCACCGACAATTATTCGGTCAGGTCTCATCCTTAAGGCAGAAATTATTAAATTTTGAATCGAGATCTCCCGGCTTCCCTCGAGATTTGCCGTTCTCGCCTCCAGCCGCACCAGGTTGTCGATGCCCTGGATCTGCAGCTCCGCATTGTCCTCGATGGTGATGATCCTCTCGTCCGCCGGGATATAGCCAGACAGTGCGTTCAAGAATGTCGTCTTTCCCGTCGATGTGCCGCCGCCGATCAGGATCGAATACCTGGCCTCCACCAGATCCCGCAGAAAATCTGCCGCTTCTTTTGTCAGGCTGCCCAGCGCGATCAGTTTTTCCATAGTTACCGGCTCCTCGGGGAAGCGCCGGATCGTAAGGATCGGGCCATCCAGTGCCGCCGGCGGCAGCACCACATTGACCCGGGAGCCATCCGGCAGGCGGGCGTCGGCGATAGGCGATCCCTCGTTGACGGCACGGTTCGCCCTCCCGACGATCTGCTGGATCACATCCTCCAGCCGCTCACTGGAGGAAAAATGCCGTTCCCACCGCTGCAGCCGTCCGTTTTTCTCATAGAAGATCTTCTGGTACCCGTTGACCATCACCTCCGAGATCTCCGGATCATCCATCAGCTCCTGCAGGACGTCCAGCTTCCGCACCGAGGAAAAAAGGTCTTTGCGAAGCTCCTCCTTCTCCCGGATGGTCAGCCGCCGCTTTCGTCCCTCCTCAAGGACGATCCGGTCGATCAGCTCCAGGACCTCCTCGTCGGTGTACTCTGTCCCCTGCTCCAGCTCCTCCATCAGCCGTTTGCGTATCTGCTCAACCATAGCCCTCCTTCATAAGCATTCTGCTTAACTGCTTTGCAACAGGCCATCTCCATACGCCTTCTGTGTGTCCGATCAGCCATAGCCCTCCTTCATAAGCATTCTGCTGCACTGCTCTGCCACAAGCCGTCTCCATACGTATTCTGTACACATGCTCTGCCGCAGGCACCTCCGCACACCTCCTGTGTGTCTGATCAGCCATAGGCCTCCTCCAGTGCTTTCCGGATCTGTCCTCCGCTCTTTTCATCCAGGATCCCCGAAAAATATGCAGGTGAATCGACTGCAGCTGACGGGCACGTCCATGGAATGCGGCGGATGCGTCCTGTCAGGGATGGGTCACGGCCATCCAGCCAGTCCAGGAATGTCTCCTCCTTTTTCTGGCCAAACACGCTGTCGGAGGAAACCAGAAAAACGGTCTGACACGCCGAAAGGATCGGAACAATATCCGGCAGCTCACAGCCAAGATCCAGAATCACATGGGAAAAGCGGCCGCTGCGCAGAATCTCCTGCGCCAGATCTGCCCACTCGCTGGCGTCGGTCTCTAGGAAATCCGCCGGATTGTCGGCCGGAGCGACAAAGGACAGACTGCCGATCTTCTGCAGCATCCCCTCCAGTCGGTAAACCAGACCGCCTCTGTTCTGCCGGTAATAATAGAGCAGATCGCTGATGGTCCCATACAGCCCCTTATCCAGCATGCGGTCGAAGCCGGCATAGCGCTCGAGAGAAAGGTACAGGACACTCGTTTGTTCGGCCAACACCTGCCCGGCCGCAAGGGCAAAGGCCGTTCTGTCTGCGGCATTCGCAACACCGAGGATGGCGGTGATGCTGCCGCCCGGCCCTCCCGCACGCTCTGCGCGTTCCGCCTCCAGGGAAGCGCCATAGAAATCCAGGACCTGTCTGGTGATGGTGCCGGCACTCTGGTATTTGTAGACACAGGGCTCGTCTGACAGGGAGTCACGGTCCTCCGCCAAAAGGATCCGCCGCGAAGCCGGAGTGCGTCCTGCCTCCTCTTCGAGGGCATTTTCTGCGATGAGCAAAAGCTCGATCCTCTGGTCTCTGGCATAGGCCTCCAACGTCTCTGCCGAGGTGAAGGTTCTGACTTCAAAAGGAAAGCCCTCCCACCGGCACAGGTACTCCTGAAACCTTGCGGCATACGCCTGCTCCCTGTCGCACATTGCCAGGATCTTTCTCATGATTCTTCTCCTCTCTTCCCAGGCATCTGCCCCGCGGACGGTCAGCACAATCCAGAACTCCAGGGCAGCACAGCCAGCAAAACCGGCACGCTCATATGCACCCGCATCCGCCGATCCCGGAAATCGGCCAGCAGAAGGAGCGATACTGCACCTGCAGCCAGAAATGTCCGTACCAGGCAGGCGCCGATCGCCGGATATCCCATGCAAAGCCCCAGCACCATCAGCAGCTTCACATCCCCTGCCCCAATCTTTCGCAGGGCGAACAGGGGGTACAAAACCACCAGCACAAACGCTGCCGCCAGAAGCCGGTTCCAGAAAGCTGCCCCATCCAGCAGGACAAAGAAGCCGGCCAGGCAGCCGCCAGCGGCAATGCCGGAATTGGGGATTCTGTCGGTCTTCAGGTCCGATACTGCGGCGCTAAAGACAGAAAATGAGCGCAAAATACCGGCAGAGCAGCATATACACCTGCTCCTTTCTGCAGCATTCGCTGCCTCGTGAGCTGCATGCCAAAATGCAGATCTGGAACCTTCCTCTTTCCCACTTCCAGTCCTGGTCCAGCTAAACCGGTCCGGCCGGTATAGGCAGACATAGCGGCACGCATTTGACGTTTCGGAACGTCGTGACTTGGTTATATCGTATATGGTAAATGGATAACCCTGCCGGGAATCCGGCATGGTCTGCTGCGCGGAATGCGCAGATAAGTAATCGTATGGGCACGCTTTTTCTAATCAAAACAAAAAGCCCTGATGGGAAAACTCCCATCTGGGCTGAGTATACCTGTCCGCCGGAGCGGTTTCAAGTCATTTTTTCCAACGTGACAAATTGTCATCTGTTGCCGGATATTTCGCATTCTTACAGCACTTTTTCAGCATCACGCGCAGGAACGTCCTGCAGCTCCCCGCCGCCTGCAAAAGGCTCGAATGCTTTGTCTTAGTTGTTATATGCTACGCTGATCTCACCGGCCAGGACCTTCTTGTAGTCCTCGAGGTTCTTTTCCAGAAGAGTGGGCGTATCCAGCTCATAGGGGCACTTCTTCGTGCATTTTCTGCAGTGCAGGCAGGTCTCGATCTTTGCCATCTCCTTCTGCCAGTGCTCGGAAAGCCATCCGGCCGACGGTGCACGGCGGATCATCAGGGACATGCGGGCGCAGCTGTTGATCTCGATCCCCTGCGGGCAGGGCATGCAGTATCCGCAGCCGCGGCAGAAATTGCCAGCGAGCTCCTTCTGTTCCTTTTCGATGTAGGCTGCGATCTCCGGTGTCATCTCCGGTTCCCTGTCCATGAAGGCCAGCCACTCCTCCAGCTCGCGCTCCTTCTGGATGCCCCAGATCGGCATGACATTGTCATACTGATAAATGTAGGCCATTGCCGCATCGGAGCGGTTGATCAGCCCGCCGGCCAGACCCTTCATGGCGATAAAGCCGACGTTATTTTCCTTGCAGATCCGGACAAGCTCGATGTCCTTCGGGGATGCCAGATAAGAGAAGGGGAACTGCAGCGTCGCGTACAGTCCGCTCTCTGCGGCCTCCTTTGCAACCAGGATCTTGTGGGCTGTGATGGAGATGTTGCGGATCATACCCTGACGCTTTGCGTCCTCCATGGCCTCGTACATGCCGGTGCCGTCTCCCGGCCGGTAGACCTGGCCGGCCATATGGAACTGGTAGACATCGATATAGTCGGTCTTGAGGAGCTTCAGGGAAGTCTCCAGATCTCTCTTCAGATCGTCCGGATTCTTTGCTCCGGATTTCGTCGCGATGTAGATCTTGTCCCGGATCCCCATGTCGCCAAAGGCATTGCCGATCTTCTCTTCGCTGTCCGTATAGGCCCTTGCGGTATCAAAGTACCGCATGCCTCCCTCGTAAGCCCTGCGGAGGATCCGTACGGCGGTATCCATATCCGCCCGCTGTACCGGAAGAGCGCCAAATCCGTTCTGCGGCGCGGTAATACCGGTCGCGCCAAGGGTAATTTCTCTCATTGCTGTACATCCTTTCTTTTTTTACACAGTATCCTGTGAACATACGTGAAGCCACACATTATCTAAAGCCACGTGCTTCCGAATGCCGCCGCTTCCGCGGCGGTTC
>DFFG01000009.1:43995-73265 GCA_002368795.1 Eubacterium sp. UBA3782 | reverse complement strand
GGCGGCGGCAAGGGCGGTTCCGATTTCGATCCCAAGGGCAAATCCGATAGAGAGATCATGGCCTTCTGCCAGAGCTTTATGACTGAGCTTGCCCGCCACATCGGCGCAGACACCGACGTTCCGGCCGGTGATATCGGCGTAGGCGGCCGTGAGATCGGCTACCTGTATGGCCAGTACAAGAGAATCAAAAACATCTACGAGGGCGTTCTGACCGGTAAGGGTCTGACCTACGGCGGATCTCTGGCAAGAAAAGAGGCTACCGGCTACGGTCTGCTGTACTTCACAGAGGAGCTCCTGAAGATCAACAATATCGACATCGCCGGCAAGACCTGCGTTGTCTCCGGTGCAGGAAACGTTGCGATCTACGCGATCCAGAAGGCATACCAGCTCGGCGCAAAGCCGGTCACCTGCTCCGATTCCACCGGATGGGTCTATGATCCGGACGGCATCGACCTGGCAGCTCTCAAGGAGATCAAAGAGGTCAAGAGAGCACGTCTGACCGAGTACAAGAACTATCGTCCGAACGCAGAGTACCATGAGGGCAGAGGCGTATGGAGCATCAAGTGTGATATCGCACTTCCCTGCGCGACCCAGAACGAGCTGAACCTGGACGATGCAAAGATGCTGGTTGCCAACGGTGTAACCGCTGTCTGCGAGGGTGCAAACATGCCTTCTACTCTGGAAGCTACCGCTTACCTGAAGGAGAACGGCGTAATCTTTGGACCGGCCAAGGCTGCCAACGCCGGCGGCGTTGCCACCTCCGCTCTGGAGATGTCCCAGAACAGCGAGCGTCTGTCCTGGACCTTCGATGAGGTCGATGCAAAGCTGAAACAGATCATGATCAACATCGTCCACAACATCGACGATGCTTCCAAGGAGTACGGCCTGGCAGGCGACTATGTCGCAGGCGCAAACATCGCCGGCTTCAAGAAGGTTGCCGACGCCATGATGGCACAGGGCATCGTATAAGCGATCTGCATCTCCCCCTCCGGGAGTTCAGATAAACTTTTCGTTTTGCGGAAAGAAATGAAAAAAGAGCGGCGGCTGTTTCGGAATATCCGGGCAGCCGCCGTTTCTTATGCGCAGCAGGCAAGAGACTGGGGTGCCGCACGATTGCTTTGTGCGGCACCCAGCTTTAGTTTTGATTCGCCTCGATGGATGCCGTCTCGATCACGAAGCGGACCGAGCCTTTTGTGCCGTCTGCCAGGCCGGAGTAGTTGTCGTAGACCCGGTCGGCATCCCGGATGGCAGTGATGCGGTCTGCCAGGTCAGACAGGTCGCCGTTTACGAGATCGCTCATCTCGGAAAAACCTTCCTCTTCGAATTCTTTGAAGCCTTCCCGGAATTCTGCTGCGCCTTCGTTCAGCTCCTTTGCTCCTTCTGTCAGGGCGCCGCCGCCATCGCCAAGTGCCTGGCTTCCCGAAGAGAGGAGTCCGGCTGCGTCCCGCAGGCGGGAGATGCCTTCGGCGTAGAGGGCCAGGCCGCTGTTTACACTGGCGCTGCCCTCTTTCAGAGCATCGACACTGCCCTTGAGGTTTTCATAGTCCGCCAGCAGAGTGTCGATGGCTTTTTCCATCTCTTCGGTTGTCGTGATTTTTTCAAAGGGAAGGAGCTGTTTTTTCATATCCTCCAGCAGCTCCGGTATACCGGCAGTTTTTGCTGCTTCCTCCAGACGGGAGGCATCGCTGACCGTGCGTCCGGCTAGCTCCGGATCGAGGACGGCCAGCAGTTCTGACAGACCAGCGGCCAGCTCGTCCAGCTCATCCTCCGGAAGGCCGTCGGTGATTCCGCCAGCCCCTGCCAGAGCATCGGTCAGAGCCTGTGCCTGGTCCAGGAGACCGGAGGCCTGGGAGTGGGCGTCTGTTATGGCTGCGCCTGCCTCGGCAGAAATGTCGGTATTCGCTGCGATCTGTTCCGCAATGGCGGCTTTTTCTTCTTCAGACAGCTCTGTATCTGCCAGGGCAGCGAGTGCTGCGGCTGCGGCTTTTTCACTGGCAGCCTGGGAGATGGTGCCCGCCAGAGAACCATCCGCATCCGTCAGTGTGTCCCGGGCTGCGCCGATAGCTGCAGAGGCGCTGCTGCCGGATTCTGTTATCTGTGTTTCCAGAGCCTTCAGGCCGGCGATGGCGGTCTTGATATCTGCCACCTTCTGTGAGAGAGCGGACAGAGCCGGGATGATCGCGGCCAGTTTTTCTTTGCTCAGTTCTGCATCTGCGGCCCGCGTCTCCAGCTCCTGTATGTCTATCAGCAGAGCAGCGGCAGCTTTTTTCAGCTCCTCTGCGTCTGCATCCTTCATCGCCGGGGTTTCCGGGAAGGCAGCAGAAAGCTGTGCCAGCCCGTCGGAGAGGGCGGCTGTCCCCTGGGTGAGCAGAGGGGTATTTTTATCCAGCTCGGCCAGTCCGCCGGAGAGGGCGGCAAGGCCGGAGCCAAGCTCACTGGCGCCATTTGCGTAGGCAGTTATCCCGTCGAGCAGAGCGCCGGTCCCCTCCTCCAGTCCGGCGAGGGCATCGTCGATCTCATCCATCCCCTCATCCAGCAGGACCATGTCGCCGCGGAGCGTTTCCAGCTCCTCGAGGCCCGACAGATCGGCGTCCGTAAGAAGGCCGGAGCTGATGACCGAGGCCGTGAAATCAAGGGCGAAGTTTTCCGCGTCCGCCTCGATCTCGACGTACTCCGGCAGCTCCATATCCTCGGCCAGACTGCTGTTTTCCAGATCCAGGGAGCCGGAAAGGCCCGGAAGGGTCATTCCGACGGCGACGGAGTAGCCGCCGATGGACAGGACTTTGCCATTTTCCACCGTTACGTGGGAGAAGGTATCCTCCGGCAGAAGCACAGCTGTGATGACGGTGAAGGGTACGGCGATGTTGTCCAGGCGGACCGTTTCCTCTGTAACCGTCTTTCCGTCACTGTTTTTTTCTTTGTCCTTGCCCTTTTCTTCATTATCGTTCTTTTCTTCTTTTACGGTCCGGCGCACGACGGGCTGCGTTCGGGCGGTATGGTTTTTAAAATCGAACCGGATCCGGACCCGGCCGCTTTTGCCGGCCAGCTCCTCGGGTGCGATCTCCCTGCCGTCAAGGAAATAGGTGATCTTTTCCGTGACCGGGAGGGGATCCGTAGCGGTTCCGGTATAGTGGATGTCCTCGCCCTGGTACTGCCAGAGGAGCGTATCCGTGCCCTGCAGCGTATATTCCTCGACGCCTTCGGTATTGCGGATGCCGCTAAGGCGGGAAACGTCGCGGAGGGTGCTGCCGCTGCCCCCGGAGAGAATAACATCCACGTCGATGCTCTCTGCTGTGCCGTCGGCAGCCGCACGTACCGTTACGCTCTCTTCCTTTGTCGGCCTGACTTCGTCACCGGCATTTGCCGAAGCGTCAGAGGAGGACGCCCCAGAGGCCCCGCCACCGGCATTTCCCGAAGCGTCAGAGGAGGATGTCTTAAAGGTTCCGGAGGCGGCCGCCGAGTCCGTCGTGTTTTCTGCATCCGGCATAACTGTGGTTTCTGTCATGGCTTCTCTGGCTGAGGCGGCGCCTCCTTCCAGGGAGCCTGAGCTGTCAAAACCGCTGGTGTCCATGCAGCCACTGAGCATAAGGGCTGCGGCCAGGACCGCACCGGTCCATTGCCTGGCGTATTTTCTCATATGCACTTCCTTCCTGCCGCCCTTGATGGCGGCACAAGGTTTATTCCACATTTTTCAGGGCTTCGTCCATCGGGACCTGCCGGATCTTCCGGAACTCCAGGAAGGCGACCACGCTGTAGGTGCAGATCCCGATCAGGATCAGCTTTACGTACAGGTTGTTGTTCAGGTGAAGCGGCAGCCAGCCGGACATCTGATCCATCAGGATCGACCGGAAGATCTGCCTGAGCGCAATGGTCACCGGGGGAAGGGAGATCAGGATGGACAGAAATACGAAGATGGTGGTCGAGCGGATATACAGGCGGCTGATCTCCCGGTCGGTGTATCCCATGATCTTGACCATCGAGATGGAATGGGCATTTTTCTCAATGATGATCCGGGAAAGCAGATAGATCACGATCATGAAGATCGCCACCGCAAAGGCATCCAGCACATACATGAAGTCGCCCATGGAATGATCCAGCTGGCGGGAGACGGCAGTCAGAGCCTCCAGATCCAGAACGGAACCGATACAGGACGGGTCGATATCTGTGATCGGTGAGGAGGAGAAATAGCCGCTGAAGTATTCTTTTCCATAGGAAAAAAGATCGTTCATCGCCGTTCGGTCCATGAAGACCACCAGACCGCCCATATAGTCGTAGACGCCGGCCACATGGAAGGAATAGCGCGTATCCTCATATTTTTCCGACAGAGTCAGGGTATCGCCCGGGCGGAGCAGGTATTTTTCGCTAAGGGCCGAGGAGATGTACACTTCATCCGGATCCATGCTCTCAAGGGGCAGAGAGACGTAGCGGCTGTCTGGCTCCACGCCATAGAGCATGATCTCTTCCGGCCGGTATTCTTCAAAGGTGGTCATCAGCGCGCCGGCCGAGAATTTTTCGGCGTCCGGGTTATCCGTCTGCACGCTGTCGGCGAAGACAAGCATGTTCAAAAAGCTGCTGAGTTTGTGGTTCTCGTCAAGGGCGGCGACCGGTACAGAGAGGATGTAGGTATAGTCGGCGAGCATGTTGTTCTGGATCTCCGCCTGATAGTTTTTCAGCACATCGGGAAGCGCCAGTCCGAACAGGAGGATTACATTTGCAAACAGGATCCCGATATACAGCACCAGATAATTGCCGGCATTCTGCAGGAGAATGCGCAGGCGGAACCGGCTGAAGAAGGGAAGCGCGGCAGGAAGGTACGGCGCCTTTTGCTGCCGTCGGACGGACAGCTCACCCCGGAGGAAGCTGCGCGGGGGAAGACGGAGTTTCAGACGCAGGATCAGGAATGTGATGACGGCCATCATCAGCAGCGGCACCACGGTCGTTTGGATGAAGGCATCGGCATTCCACAAAGTGACGTAGGTCGGCAGACTGTAGCTGTTGTAGTAGAGCCACGCGCAGAAATCCTTGAAAACAGTATAGCCGAGGATGTTTCCGGCAAGGGCGCCCGCAAGGGCAGTGAGCAGCGGCATGGCCATGTAGTGCACGGTCAGTTCGCCGGACGTGTACCCCATGGCGCGGAGGGTTCCGATGGCAGAGGCTTCTTTTACAACCGTATTGGAGGCAGTTACGCCAAAGACAAAGGCCATGATCACGATCACCATGTACAGGATGGTTATGACCATTGCCCGGTCAGAGCCCATGTCATTGCCGGTAAAGTTGATCGCCTGGTTGGCATAGCGGGGGACGAAGGAGGTCAGAGAGGCGCTGCGGAAGATGATCTGCATAAGATCTGCGGCTCTATCCTCCTCTTCTGCCTCAGAAGATGGCTCCTGCTCATATTTCCACGCATAGTTCCAGGTCATCAGATCCGGATCGACAGCGGCAAAATCCGTATCGTCCAGGATGGCCACGCCGAAGGTCAGCGCGTCAAACATGGTGTCGGTATTGTTCCGGAACATGGTGCTGTAATCCGACAGGGCGACAAGGCCGGTGACGGTGCAGGAGGCGCTGCCGTCGGCAAAGGTGATGGTATCGCCGACCTGGATCGAATTGTTTGAGGCAAACATCCGGTCAAGGGCGATCTCGCCGGGACCCTCGGGCAGGCGTCCGCGCATGACGCAGGGAAGATCGACGGTGCTGCGGTTTCGGAACAGGCGGAGGACCGATCCGCTGGTGAGCTCCTTTTCTGTGTAGAACAGCTCATAGATCCGGATGCCGCCCTCCTCCTCGATGGCCTTTTGCTGGGCGGGAGAGGCCTTCTTTTCCAGAGAAAAGTTGCCGTTTTCAATGTTGTATTTTTCGAAGCTTTCGTTGTAGGCCGTGATCATGCTGCCGTCGGCGACCAGGTAGCCCGAGCACAGGCCGATCGTCAGCATCATCAGCAGAAAAATGACCAGGTATTTGCCAAACTCCGCCCGAAGCTCACGCAGATGGCGGCGCCGCAGCGGGTTTCCGGCACGTCGCTTTTTGGAGGCGTCCGTGCGGGCATAAGATGTAGTTACCATTCCAGCTCCTCCGCAGGTATCCGCACGGCGTTTCGCTCATCGCTGCGGATCGATCCGTCGTGCAGGCGGATGACCCGGTCGGCCATCAGGCGGATCGCATCGTTGTGGGTGACCATGATGACCGTGCTGCCATAGGTCCGGTTGACGGTCTCGATGAGCTTCAGGATCTCCTTGGAGGTCTTGTAGTCCAGAGCGCCGGTGGGCTCATCGCACAGCAGGATATCCGGATTTTTGACGATCGCCCGGCCGATGGCACAGCGCTGCTGCTGGCCGCCCGAGAGCTGGCTGGGCAGCTTCCGGCTGTGGGCGGAAAGCCCCAGGACCGCCAGCAGCTCATCCACATCCAGCGGATTATCGCCAAGAAAGGCACCCACCTCGATGTTTTCCCGTACGGTCAGGTTGGGGATCAGATTGTACATCTGAAAGATGTAGCCCAGGTGCCTTCGCCGGTAATCGGTAAGGGCGCGGTCGGACATGCCGGTCATCCGCTCACCGTTGATGGCGACAAAGCCATTGTCCGGGAAATCGATGCCCCCGATAATGTTCAGAAGGGTGGATTTTCCCGAGCCGGACGGGCCAAGGAGCACGCAGAGCTCTCCCTTGTCCACCGGCAGGGAGATCCCCCGCAGGATCTCTGTCCGGCTGTCCCCCTGGCCAAAGGATTTATGAATATCATGGATCTCAAGAAACATGGTCAGATACTCCGAAAAAAAGGTGTGGTCAGCAATGATGGTTAACAATGCACAACATAAATATGATAAATCTAACTAGAAATTCTAGCATACTCCCGCGATACATGTAAAGGGTTTCTATATTATAAGGTATGAACTTTTGTGATTTCTGCCAGCGGAAGCTGTTGAAAACGTCCGAAAAATGTTTCGGAAATGGCAGGATGCAGGCCGGGCACAAAAACATCCCAGGGGAAGCACCGATATTTTTAGAGACGGTGAACATAGTAATCGTAAATATGCAGGAATATCATAAATATACAGGGATGTCTGCACATACCGGCGGAAAGGCGCGTATGTCCGGCAGATATCCTGCCGCATCAGACCGGTCTGCGGAAGACCGATGGAATGAATGCAGGAACGCCCAGCGTTCCTGACGCGGCGCGTGCGATGCTCAGGCATCTTTCCCTGCGCGCGTCTGCGGCTGAGATGTATAAAGGAGGAAGGACCCATGGCAAAAATTTCACCAAAAGATAATTTCCTGAAGATCGCCTACGGCGGTATGCCCGAGTACATTCCGTATTTTACAATGATGGGCGAGCCGTATCTTGGCGAAGCCGCCACAAAAATGATGAATCCCAACATCTTTAACGAGACCCACTTTGTCGACGGCGGAAAGGATATGTGGGGCGTGACCTACCGGGCCGCAGAGGGAACGAACAATGCGACCATGCCCGATACCAGCATTATTCTGCTGCACGATATCGAGGACTGGGAGAAGGTCGTCAAATTCCCGGAGGTGCCGGATATCGATTTCGAGATGCAGTATCAGAAGGATCTGCAGTTCTTCCAGGTAGACCGGGAGCAGAGCGCTGTCATGAGCGGTCCCGGACTGATGCCCTTCCAGACGCTGGTCGGCCTGATGGGCTTTGCCGATGGCCTGATGGCCCTCTATGAGGATCCGGATTCGGTCAGCGACATGCTGAATGCGATGGTGGATTTCCTGGAGCCCCTGTACACGAAGTATATCGACATTTACAAACCGGACATCTGGTATATGCTTGATGATACCTGCGCAAAGACCGCACCCTTCTTCTCGGTAGAGACTTACCGGCAGGTCTTCAAGCCGGTCTATGACCGCATGGCGAAACCGGCCAGGGAGAGAGGCATCCCGATCATGTTCCACAACTGCGGCTATGTAGAGCCCTTTATCCAGGACATGGTGGATTTCGGCGTCAGCATCCTGGAGCCCATGCAGAACAGCAATGATCTGATGAAGGTCAAGGAACAGTACAAAGGAAAACTGGGCCTGATCGGCGGCGCAGACTGGGCGCTGGTCATGCCAAAGAATTACCCGGAGTACGACGAGGAAGAGCTGCGCCAGAAGGTGCGGGATATCATCGACCTGAATGCTCCCGGCGGCGGATACGGAATCTATATCTGGCCTCTTTCCTATTTTGGAGACCCGGTCATTAAGGAAGTTAACCGGATCCTTCGGGATGAGTGCCACTGGTACGGCAGGAAGGTCTACGGTTATACGGAAGATTAATAAAAACAGCAGGTGATCACCACGCCGGACAGACAGGCAGAAGGCGTGAAAGACAAGCCCTTTCAAGGGCGCGGGCTTTTGTGCGTTTCAGAACGCCCGAAGAATTCGAAGCAGCAAGACCCTTAAGGGGCGCAGGCTTTTGATTTGCGGATCACCGGATAAAGGAAATATGCGCGGCGGTCTGTGCGCTCTCCGAAAGGGAGAGCGTGCGGGCTGCCTTTTTTGCTTGCAATTCCTGCCCGGACAGGGTAGGGTGTAGACAATATGAGATTGCCGTTCAAAGACGGAGCATACATAATGAAAGAAAGAATCCAGGGGTACTGCCCACGGGAGGGAAAAGAAGAACAATGGAACAGAAACTTCCGGAAAACATCATACTGATCGGCATGCCCGGTGTCGGAAAGAGCACGCTGGGCGTTATCCTGGCCAAGGAGATCGGCTATCGGTTCGTGGATTCCGACCTGGTGATCCAGCAGCAGGAGGACCGGCTGCTTCGGGAGATCATTGAAGAGGAAGGCGTCGACGGTTTTATCGCCATCGAGGAACAGGTCAATGCCGCGCTGGATGTGCAGCATTCTGTGATCTCGACCGGCGGTAGCGTGGTCTATGGCCCCCGTGCCATGGAGCATTTCCGTCAGATCGGAACCATCGTCTACCTCAAGCTTTCCTATCGCGCGCTGAAGCGGCGGCTCGGAAACCTGCACAACCGGGGCGTTGTCCTGCGGGATGGCCAGACACTGCTGGATATCTACCGGGAGCGCTGCACATTATACGAAAAATATGCAGACATCGTGGTGGACGAATCCGGGAAGAATATAGAGGAAACGCTTCTGTTGGTGCGGGAGGCGCTGGAGGGGGCCCAAGAGTCGGGTTCATGAAGAGCAGCACAGCCTGGAATTGAGGTAAGCCCCAGAAAGGTGCAAAAGTCCTCAGATTCATGAAGACCATCCCTGCCCGGAATCGAGGCAAGGCGCAGGAAGTGGCAAAGACGCTGGTTCATGGATGCTCCAGGCGCTGCGCCCCCCTTCCTGGAGGAGTGTGATTTGCGGGACTTATTTTGGGGTGTGTTCGTCCGGATGGAAAAATGTTTTCTTATATATGGAATGGACACGGAGTTGCGTATGTATTTTCAGAATATGACAGAAAAATACAGACAGCACTGAAAATCGTTGCCGATTTATCATGTTTACAAATTTTTCCGAATGGGTTAAAATCATCATATGAATGGTCCGGGAGTAGGGGACCCGGTGCGTTCCATTATACGGCCGCCTGCAAGGGGAGAGTTACAGACGGTTATATCATTTGAGGTGGAGAATGGATAAGTATGTGATTAAGGGTGGCAATCCACTGGTCGGTGAAGTTGAGATCGGTGGAGCCAAAAATGCTGCACTTGCTATTCTTACGGCTGCAATTATGACCGATGAGACCGTTCTGGTCGAAAATATTCCGGATGTTAGTGATATAAATGTTATGCTTGAGGCCATCTCGGTCATCGGTGCCACCGTTGAGCGGGTTGACCGTCATTCTGTGCGCATAAATGGATCTACGATCGGTTCGGTCAGCGTTGATTACGAATTCATCAAAAAAATCCGTGCTTCCTATTATCTTCTGGGAGCGCTCCTTGGCAAGTATAAGAGGGCAGAGGTTCCGCTTCCGGGCGGATGCAACATCGGGAGCCGTCCGATCGATCAGCACCTGAAGGGCTTTCGGGCTCTTGGCGCAAATGTAACGATCCGGCACGGTGTGATCTACGCTTCGGCGGAGGATCTGCACGGCGCCCATATCTTCCTGGACATGGTCTCTGTCGGTGCCACGATCAACATTATGATGGCTGCGGCGATGGCCCGCGGCAACACGATCATCGAGAACGCCGCACGTGAGCCCCACGTGGTTGACGCGGCGAATTTCCTCAACAGCATGGGTGCCAACATCAAGGGTGCCGGTACGGATGTGATCCGTATCCGCGGTGTGGAACGTCTCCACAAGACCAGCTACACCATCGTGCCTGACATGATCGAGGCAGGAACCTACATGTTTGCAGCAGCCGCCACCAGAGGCGACGTGCTGATCAAGAATGTTATCCCGAAGCATCTGGACTCCATGACAGCAAAGCTGGAGGAGATCGGATGCGAGGTCGAAGAGTTTGACGATGCCGTCAGGATCTGTGCGAAAAAACGTCTGGGCAAGACCCATGTAAAGACGCTCCCCTATCCCGGATTCCCGACCGACATGCAGCCCCAGATCAGCGTAGCGCTGTGTCTGGCAAACGGCACAAGTATCGTGACCGAGAGTATTTTTGAGAACCGTTTCAAATACGCCGATGAGCTCACCCGCATGGGTGCAAACATCAAGGTAGAAGGCAACACCGCGATCATCGACGGCTGCGAGCTCCTGACCGGAGCCAGAGTCAGCGCGCCGGATCTGCGTGCAGGCGCAGCCCTTGTTATTGCCGGTCTTGCGGCAGAGGGTGTGACCGTCGTAGATGACATCATCTACATCCTGCGCGGGTATGAAGACTTCGACCTGAAGCTCCGGGGCCTTGGCGCTGAGATGGAGCGGGTCAGCGACGAGAGAGAGATCCAAAAATTCCGTTTGAGAGTAGGCTAAAGAGAGCTGCCTTCAGGAAGGCGAGACCTTCGGCAGAAGGCAGAGGCCTTGACAGATCAGAACAGTATCGATAGAAAAACCGGCGGTTGTCCTCCAGGATGACGGCCGGTTTTTCTGACCACGAATCAGGAACTGAATCTGAAAAACAGGACGTTTCATCAGGAGGAAAAAATGATCAGCCATATAGAAACCGTTTTCCGGAAACATGTGCCGGGGAGGATCGACAGCGAGAAGGAATTCCGGGCAGCGGTATTGATCCCGCTCATCGATGGTCCTAAGGGACCGGAGGTCCTGTTCGAGGTCCGCGCCGGGAGCATCCTTCAGGGCGGAGACATCAGTTTTCCCGGCGGCGGCATGGAAGAGGGGGAGACGATCGCACGGACAGCCGTACGGGAGACCTGCGAAGAGCTGTGCATCAAGGCCGAACAGATCCGGCTCATCGGCCAGTCCGATTACTTCTCGACCGGAAAGGGCCGGACGATCTACGCATGCGTCGGAGAATTAACCGGTTACGACGGAACCTTCAGTCCGGATGAGGTGGCTGAGGTCTTCACCGTGCCGCTTTCCTTCTTTCAGGAGACAGAGCCGGAGCGCTACCGGGTCTCCCTAAATGAGGAGCCGGAGGATGATTTCCCCTTCGACCGGATCGTCGGCGGCAGAAATTACCGGTGGATCAACGGGAAACGGGAGATCCTGTTCTATAATTATGAAGGGCGGACGATCTGGGGCATCACAGCCAAGCTGATCCACGCCTTTGCAAGGATACTGCGGGAGGAAGAGACAAAATCAGACGGTCAAAAGTAACTGTGGAAAGCAGCCGCCTGTGGAACGGAACCATATCCTGCGAACGTTAGGCAGTCGACGACAGAGGCGCGAGCATAGCGCGGACGCTGGAGACACTGTCTGAGGGCCTTGTTATTACCTTGTGGATTTCACGAGGCCAGCGGCCCGAGTTTGTCGGAAGCGTCCGCAATAGGCGGCGCAGCGCCGACGAGGAGACAACGTGTGAGCAGATATGGTCCCGTTACGCAGGCGCCTTTTTTATGCGATTCGGCCCGCCTGGGTCCTGCAGAGTTGACGCCGCAGAGCTGGTCTTTTATACTGAAAAGTGAAAGGAAAACCGGAAAGATTCAGATAAAAACAGACGGAACATAGCAGCAGAAGAAACCTCAGAAAGGCATGGCCGCAGGGAGCGGCCCGGGAAAGGGAGGCAGCGCATATGGCAGTCTACAGATGCAGTGTTTGCGGATATATTTATGATGAGGAGAAGGAGGGCGTGCCCTTCGCACAGCTTACGGAATGTCCGCTGTGCAGGCAGCCGGCATCAAAGTTTGTGCTCCAGGAGGAAGAGGGCAAGAAAGAGCCTGTTTTAGGAAATGAAACCGCCGGGGAGAATCCTCTGGCCTACGATGCGCAGTATGCCCGTACCGATCCGGATGCCAGGTACATGGATGTGATCCACGAGATGGCAGTGAGTGGAAAGTCGGTCAGTGCAGCCATGGGCACACAGCTTCCCCTGCCGAAGTGGGAGGATATCCTGCTTCTCGGAGCGCAGCTCGATCCGGCGCCGCTGCTGGATGATGAGCATGTAAATCTGATCACCGTGATCGGAAAGAAAGCCGAAAAGCCGATGCTGCTGGAGGGACCGGTCTATGTGTCCCACATGTCCTTTGGTGCGCTTTCCAAAGAAGCAAAGGTCGCGCTTTCCAAGGGTGCGGCCATGGCGCACACGGCCATGTGCAGCGGGGAGGGCGGTATTCTTCCCGAGGAGAGGGCAGCAGCGTTCAAATATATTTTTGAGTATATTCCGAACAAGTACAGCGTGACGGATGAGAACCTGCAGGATGCCGACGCCATCGAGATCAAGATCGGTCAGGGCACAAAGCCAGGGATGGGCGGTCATCTTCCCGGGGAAAAGGTCACACCGGAGATCGCGGCGATCCGCGGCAAAAAGGTGGGCGAGGATATCCAGAGCCCGAGCCGGTTTGCAGAAATCAACTCCAGAGAAGATCTGCGGGAGATGGTTGCTATGCTCCGGCGCCGGTCCGGAGGCCGGCCCATCGGCATCAAGCTTGCGGCCGGACGGATCGAGGCTGATCTGGAGGAGGCGGTCTATGCAGGGCCCGATTTCATCACCATCGATGGCCGGGGTGGTGCCACCGGCTCCAGTCCGTTCCTCCTTCGGGAATCGACCACCGTGCCCACGATCTATGCGCTGGCAAGGGCCAGAAAATATCTGGATGAGGTCGGAGCGGAGGATATTGATCTGGTCATCACCGGCGGACTGCGGGTGTCCGCGGACTTTGCCAAAGCGATCGCCATGGGCGCAGAGGCTGTGGCCGTGGCAACCGCGCCGATGATCGCGGCGGCCTGCCAGCAGTACAGGATCTGCGGCAGCGGCCTGTGTCCTGTAGGCATGGCTACCCAGGATCCGGAGCTTAGGAAGCGTTTTCCGCAGGAGGCAGCAGCAAAGCGCGTCGGGAACTATTTCCAGACGACCTTCCGTGAGCTGCAGACCTTTGCCAGGATCACCGGCCATGATGATATTCATGATCTGTCGATGGCAGATCTGGTCACGACCGACGAGGATATTCACCGGTATACCGGCATCGCCCATGCCGGCGAGCCCTTCCGGAAGTAAAGAAGGCATGACTGCTTTACTTTTGCACGATCAGGCACTATTATAGTTCATAGTAATAAAGAGTTTGGACCGTCCCCTGTTTTCATCAGCGGGGGACGGTTTCGATGTATATAGGAGCAGACTATGGGTACGATCAAAGACGCAGAACGATTGCTGAAACAGACAGAAGAGGGCGCTTCCTCCGGGAGCGAGGCCATGCGGCAGGAGGAGCAGCGGGATAAGACCATCATTCGGACGAGCATCATCGGCATATTGGCGAATGTTTTTCTGGCTGCCTTTAAGGCGGTGGTTGGTATCCTGACCCATTCGATCGCCATTGTGCTGGATGCAGTCAACAACCTGTCCGATGCAGCTTCGTCCCTGATCACGATCGTGGGCACAAAGCTGGCAGGAAAGGATCCTGACCGAGAGCATCCCTTCGGCTATGGGCGGATCGAGTACATGAGCGCGATGATCATCGCTGTGATCGTTCTTTATGCCGGCATCACCTCTTTTACCGAGTCAGTGAAGAAGATCATCGAGCCGGAGACTCCGGATTACAGCGCAGCAGCACTGGTGATCGTGGCTGCCGGCGTGCTGGTCAAGATCCTGCTGGGCAGATACGTTAAGAGTGTAGGTGTAAAGGTCAATTCGGATTCCCTGGTCAACTCCGGTGAGGATGCCTCCCTGGATGCAGTGATCTCGGCGTCCACCTTGGTGGCGGCCATCCTGTACATGACCATGCACATCTCCCTTGAGGCATGGCTCGGTGCGATCATCTCGGTTGTCATCATAAAGTCCGGCGTAGAGATGCTGAAGGATACCATCTCCAAGATCCTGGGAGAGCGGGCAGATGCAGAGATGGCAAAACAGATCCGCGAGACGGTCACCTCCTTCCCGGAAGTCAGCGGAGCATACGATCTGATCCTCAACAACTATGGCCCGGATACCTTTACCGGTTCTGTTCACATCGAGGTCCCGGACACGCTGTCTGCCGGAGATCTGGACGAGCTGATCCGCAGCATCACGATCGCCGTGGCGATGAAGCACCACGTGATCCTGACAGCCATCGGCGTGTACTCCGTCAACACCAAGGATGAAGCGGCGATCCGCATGCGTGAAAATATCCGTGAGGTCGTCATGAGCACAGAGCACGTCCTCCAGATGCATGGCTTCTATGTCAACGAGGAGAAAAAGACGATCCGGTTTGACGCCATCATTGGTTTCGACGCACCCGACAGAGAAGCGGTTCACAAAGAACTGTACCGCAAGGTGCAGGAGATGTACCCTGGCTATCAGCTGATGATCGCCATGGATACGGATTTCTCCGAATCCTGAGAAAAATCTGCCCGGGAGAGCAGGCTTTCCGGCGGCTGCGGTTAGGACAAAGCAGCTTCTCTGTCTAAACAGAAAAAGACGGCCTTGACGGCAGATAAAAATCGCGTTATCTTATACGTCAGCATCACACACAACTGCATAATGCTTTTCTCTTATTCAGAGTGGCGGAGGTACATAGGACCGATGAAACCACGGCAACCCCTGCGATATGGAAGGTGCCAGCCTGAGCGAGATATTCGAACAATAAGGGGAAATTGGTCAGCGGGTCCAGTTTTTCATTTATTGGATCCGCTGTTTTTTGCGCGAGACGATAGGATCACGCAGTCTGGACGAAGGACAGGAAATGTCCATTCGTCCGGTTCCGGAAAAACACGGTGGAATGGGAAACCATTTGCCCTGAAGCGATAAAAGCTCTATGCAGGAAAGATTTTTTTCAAAAAGGAGCAAACACACATGGAAAGAAGATTATTTACATCAGAGTCCGTTACCGAGGGACATCCGGACAAGGTCTGCGATGCGATCTCGGACGCCGTCCTGGACGCCTGCATGGAGCAGGATCCGACAAGCCGTGTAGCCTGTGAGACCTCTGTCACCACAGGACTTGTGCTGGTCATGGGCGAGATCACCACAAAGGCAAACCTGGATATCCAGAAACTCGTTCGCGAGACGATCCGTGACATCGGTTATGACCGCGGCAAATATGGATTCGACTGCGATACCTGCGCCGTGATCACCGCGCTGGACAAGCAGTCCGCAGACATCGCCATGGGCGTAGACAAAGCCCTCGAGGCAAAGGAAAATGAGATGAGCGACGAGGACATTGACGCGATCGGCGCCGGCGACCAGGGCATGATGTTCGGTTACGCCTGCAACGAAACCCCGGAGCTGATGCCCTTCCCGATCGCCCTGGCCCATAAGCTGTCCAGAAGACTGACCGAGGTTCGCAAGAACGGCACCCTGCGCTATCTTCGTCCCGACGGCAAGACCCAGGTCACCGTTGAGTACGACGAGAACGACAAGCCCGTCCGTCTGGATGCTGTCGTCCTGTCCACCCAGCACGGCCCGGAGGTCAGCCAGGAGCAGATCCATGCTGACATCAAAAAGTACGTATTCGATCCGGTGCTTCCCGCAGAGATGATCGATGAGAAGACCCGGTTCTACATCAACCCCACTGGCCGTTTCGTCATCGGAGGCCCTCACGGTGATTCCGGTCTGACCGGCCGTAAGATCATCGTTGACACCTACGGCGGATACGCCCGTCACGGCGGCGGCGCATTCTCCGGAAAAGACTGCACAAAGGTTGACCGTTCTGCAGCTTACGCTGCCCGCTACGTAGCCAAGAACCTGGTCGCAGCCGGCCTTGCCGACAAGTGCGAGATACAGCTGTCCTACGCCATCGGCGTAGCACGTCCGACCTCCGTCCAGGTCACCACCTTCGGCACCGGAAAACTCTCCGATGAGAAGCTGACCGAGATCGTACGTCAGAACTTTGATCTTCGCCCGGCCGGCATCATCAAGATGCTCGACCTGAGACGTCCGATCTACCGCCAGACCGCATCCTACGGACACTTCGGCCGCACCGACATCGATCTGCCCTGGGAGCACACCGACAGAGTCGAGGCACTGCGCAAATATCTGTAAAGAAGAAACCATAAAAAAGACCTTGAAGGGAGAGATCCCTTCGAGGTTTTTTGATTTTGGGAAGCGACAGCCTCCTACTGAGGTAGTTTTGTGGAAATGTTATTCGCCGGAAATACCACAAGAGTGTAAAAGAATGCTATAATTAATCCGAACACTCCCGAAAACAAGCATTGGATGAGGGTTAACCTATGTTTTCAGATTTTTTTGCACAGGAGTGGCATCTCCGTCTGCCAGGAATAGCAGGAGTAATCATCGGTGCTTTTCTTTTTTATCGGTTGCTGCGTTTTATCCTGTATCGGTATGATAAAAAACGAAGCGAGAAAACGCAGCTGAACAGCAGCAGGTACAGCAGTTATAACAAGCTTGCGCTTAGTCTGGTCCGGTCGGCGCTGATCGTGACCGTGATTCTGCTGGTCCTGAAACTTTCTGGTTTTAATATCCGTTCGCTGGTTGCCGGCCTCGGTCTTGCCAGCGTTGTCGTGGGTTTTGCTCTTCAGGACGGACTGAAGGACATTATCCGTGGCGCCGGCATTATCGGGGATGCGTATTTCCATATTGGAGATGTTATCCGGTATAAGGGTGAGGAGGGAGAAGTCATCTCCATGTCGCTCCGAACCACGAAGATCCGTTCCCTGTATACAAAAAACATCATCTCCATCGCGAACCGGAATCTGGAGGATGCGGAGGTTGTATCCACCTTTTACTTTGAGAAGGTGCCCCTGCCGTATGATCTGAAGGTTTACCAGGCGGAGAAGGTCGTGAAGGATATCGTGGACCGGATCCGGAAGAATGAGTACGTGGACAGTGTGCGATATATCGGTGTCACAGAGCTGGCAGAATCCTGCATCAATTATTATCTGGAGATCCGTTCTGAGCCGGTCTACCGCAGACAGGTGCGGCGGGATACCCTGCGTTCGACCCTGCTGGGCATGGAGGCAAACAACGTTGCCGTTCCGTACAGCCAGCTGGATATCCACAGCATTGATGATGCCGAACGCCGGCAGAAGTTCGCTGAACTGACAGATACGCCCAAGTTCCGCGAGTTTGAACAGATCAACAAGTACGCCAGCAGCGACAGTCTGTTCCGGACAGAGAAATATAAGGCGCTTTTCGATGGGGAAAATACCGAAAAGATCCTGGACGGAGTGGAGAATTTCACCTGGCGCATGGGCTGCACGAAGAAAGAGAAGCTTCAGATCCGGCTGCTGACCGAGGAGATCCTTGAGCTGGTCAGAAATACAAGCGCCCAGTCGAATCTGGAGGTCTCCTACACCGAAAAGGGAAGGATCTGCACGATCCGCGCCAGGATCGACAGTGAGATGGACGGCGATATCAAAGATCGCGTACACAAACTTGCAGAGGCAGAAAAAACGGCGGAAAGCAACACCGGCATGATCAACCGGATGAGCGGCATGGCATTGAAATTGCTGACCAGCGACTCCAAGCTGGATGGTCAGGTCTGGAGTCTGAAGGAATACGTCGCCAGTCTTCAGGAAGATGGGTACAGCGGATCCTCCAAGGAGAGAGAGTATGCCATGGAGGAACTCGAGCATTCGATCATCGCAAATCTTGCCGACGATGTAAAGGTTAAGTTCAACCACGATCAGCTCGTGATCGAGGCAGTAAAGAATTTCTGATCCGGCAGAGAAAAGGTCAGGATGGAATGTGATTGTAACTGTTTCGATAAAACGTAATAAAGAAAAACAAACAAAATGGTTTAGAAAAACTTTGAAAAATTCGCTGTCAGGGAGGAAAAAAATGAAAAAGATTGCAGCTATATTGTTAACGATGGGAATGATCCTTGCGGCTATTCCTGGCTGCGGCCAGACCGGAAATGCCGGTGCAGCGACATCTGGGAGCAGCGCTGCTGAAACTGGCAAGGACAGCCAGAGTGCAGCTATTGATCCTGCGCAGATAAAAACGCTTGGCGATTTTTATGCACTTGGCGGGGAAGAGAATCAGAGCACCTATTCCGAAGAGAAGTTTGCAAGGGTGATCACGGTGGATGGGACCTGGTATCGTGCCAAGGCGGATCTGCCGGAAGGCCTCTACGAGAAACTCTCGGAAATTGAATTTGATGATCCGGACAGAGAGCAGAAGATGCTGGAGCTGCTTGGGCCTATTGAGGTGACTGCTTTTGATAACCTCACGGAGAATATCCCTACCCAGGAAGAGATGGACAAAAACATCGGCAGGACCGGCGGAGAGCTGTTCGAGGAAGGCTGGAGCTACTGGTACTACAACCTGGAGGATATGGAGGCAGGTCTGTCCTACGGTGATTACAGCTACGTTGTCCGGTTTGCCTATGACGGTGAACCGATGGTAAACTCCGATGACTTCGATTTTTATGCGGAGTTTGAGAACCTGACCGTAGAATCCATCTCCTTTGACGGTCTGGGAGATGCCACCCGTCTGGAATAAGCGAAAGTGTCAGAGAAGTAAAGAGGCAGAAGAATCAAAAGAATCAAAAGAATCATCTGCGACATTATTACAGTAGTATTTTAACAAAATTTCCGCCAGCCATTCGGCTGGCGGTTTTTTCGAAATCGAGGATTATCGGGCAAAAAAAGTGGGTTAAAACCAGATACCGGGCGGTCAAAAAGAGTTGGTGAAAGAACAGGAAACCCGTTGAGAAACCTGTTTTTTTGCTCATTTCTTCATTAAATGGAAGCGATTTCGGAGGCAGATAATGAAGCACGTCATCTGTCGAAACTCCGGCAGCGGCAGTCGGTATAACTCCACCCGGCACTTGGAGCGGCAGTCAGGACAGCTCTGCCATGACCTTGTCCATAAGGGCATGGTGCATGCCATAACGGCTGAGGGCATCAAAGTCCAGACGAAGGTTGTCGATCGTTCCCTGGCCGAGTGCGGCAAGAGCTTCGAAGACCCGGGCAGCGTCCTCCTCATATCCGTTGTACATCAGGGCATAGCCATAATAATGGGCGGCGATGACGGAGTCTGGCTGAAGGGTAAGTGCCCGCGCGGATTCCTCCAGGGCCGCAGTTTCATTTTTGTCAAAGGTAAGGGCATAGAAGGCATGCCATGCCCAGTAAAGGGAAGCGTAATAATTTCCCATTTCCTCCATGACCGGCTCCAACAGATCCAGCCCCTTCTGCAGATATTCTGGCGCTGAGCTGTAATCGCCTGCCTGAAATGCATTGATTCCCACATTGAAGCATGCGAGGGCGGCGTTTGCAGCTGCCGTGTCAGAGCCTGTCCGCTGTGCAATATCCAGGTAGGCTTCGGTGGAGCGGCGGAAGTTGATGTCTGCTTCCTCTGTCAGGCCTTGCATGTTGCAGCAGAAGCCATACTGGTTGTACAGCTCTGCCAGGAGCATGCTTATCTCAATATTGCCGGCATCGGTCAGCTTCTGGGCCTCCAGATCTGCCTTCCCGAAGACCTGCATGGCTTCATCGAACCGGGCAAGCTGGGAGAGATTTGCCCCCAGTGCCGATCTGGCCCGCAGCAATGGCAGCAGGTTGTTCTGGACCGGGGATCCGGCGTAGATCGTCTCAAAGAGCTCGGTTCCTTTTTCCAGAGGGGACTGGGCTTTCTCATACTGTCCGGCCCGGTGCAGGGCAGCTCCGTAATTATATACGCAGGAAGCGTACTCTGTACGGACGATTCCGGAAGCAGCGGTATCCTGTTCAAAGAGTTCTCCGCTCTCGGAAAAAAACTCACCTGCAGACTGGTAGTCTCCCTGTTCGACGCGGACCGCGCCGAGGTTGCTCAGCACAGTGGCCCGGAGGATACGGTTTTCCTCTGTATCCGGAAGCTCTTCCAGGGACAGCCGGAAATATTTCTCTGATTCCGCATATTTACCGGCGGCCTGCTTCTGTCGGCCCATGTTGTTCCAGGCGGAGGCAAGTGCTGTTTCTGCTCCCGGAAGCTGCTCCTCCTTCCGTTTCTGCCAGATGTCGATTGCTTTCTGCTGGGCTTCCTGGGCTTTGTCAAAATATCCGAGAGTCGTGTAGGAAGTAGCCAGTTTTTCGTAGTTGGCTGCAATATCCGCTTCGACTTCGGTCTTGTCCGTGGCCAGTGCAAGAATGTCATTGATTTGGGCCGTATTGTCTTCCAGGATCCTGGCGACCCGCGGGTAGGTGCCCGTGAATCCGACCAGTGCGTCCGGGATCGGGTAGGTCATGCTCTCCAGCATGCGCATGGAACGGTCCTGGACCCTCCCGGCTCCGGCCCGGTAGTTTTCCGCCCGGGTCCAGAAAGTCAGGGATACCAGTGCCACCAGGGCAAATACCGCTGATCCGGCGGCCCATCCGGTAAGAGTCCGGCGGCGCTTCCGGAAGGAGTGCTCGCGCAGGAGATCCTTATAGCTGCAGCCTGCGGTCCTGGCGATGACGGGAAGAAGAGCGGTCTCTTCCTTTGCCAGGATCCTTCTAGCATCGGCATCGCCGGTGCGGACGTCCATGATCCGTTTCGAGATATCCGGGACCAGCTTCAGGGAATCCGGGAAGGAGGTCTCCGGTGTACCGGAGATCAGCAGAGGAAAGATATCACCGGCTTTTCCCATCTCGATGAAAGAGGCTACCTCCCGGTCCACCCAGGCAGAGCTGGGAGTATCTGTGGAGCAGACGACTACCAGGCAGCGGGTCTCCCGGAGAGCCTGCATGATCGTGTCGGTCAGTACCTTGCTCACGGCAAGCTCTTCCGTATCGCGGAACACCCGATGGATAGGGGCGCCGCCTTTTTTGAGAATGGGCTTCGGGAGGCGGTAGCTTTCCAGGCGGTTGAAGGTCCCGCGGGTGACTGCTTCGTCCAGAGGCTTATGGCGGTAGCTGATAAAAACATCGTAAGTATATTCAGAGGGTCTGTTCATTTTGCTTCGCCCTCCGTTCCTGTCTCTGCCGCAGGATCTGCAGCAGCTGCCCCGGAATCTGTATCTGCCAGCAGTTCATCCTGTGCCCTGGCGATGATCGCTTCGATCGCCTTCTGGGCTTCCGGCACGTCTTTAAACTGGGCGGGAAGCTCCTCTGTCAGCCGCTCTGCCACCTCGGTGCCGATCTGTGTCTGGCGTGTATAGATATCACCTTCCCGCTTTGCCTGCAGGCCAAAATACAGGAAGATCCCGGCAATCAGGGCAAGAATGCAGGACAGGGTCAGGGCAGCAGTCCGGATCGCCCGGTGCCGGCGTCTCTCATGCCGCCGTTCCAGCTCGTCCGGATGCAGCCCCAGCACAGTGGCGATGATGCGGACCGTCTCGTATCGAAGACGCTGTCTGGCCTCCCGGCTGTCCTTTGCCCGGAGATCCGAGGCTACGGGCTCAATGGTCTCTGTCTCCCAGACGATGCTCATGTCCGGAAGGATGCGCTGTACCTGTTTAGTCTCGATAAATTCAGGGGGAAAGGCTTCGGAAGGCTCTCCGGAGAGAAGAACGGCAATGATCTTGTCTCTGCCGTTTTTTTCCCGGAAACGGACCAGGCGGTCGGAGATGGCTGCTGACGCCCTGGCAGAGGGGGAGCAGAGCAGCAGGAGATAACGGCTTGCATCCTGAAGCGCACAGGTCTCCTCATTCAATGGCGCACCGGAGGCATCCAGGCAGATCCGGTCATAGGAAAGGGACGGATCCGCAGGCGCAGTCCCTTTGGGCAGACGGTACCGCAGGATGCTGTCACGGATAAGCTCCGCCTTCAGGGCATCCTCTCCGGTACTGCAGATGCAGATATCAAAAGTTTTTTCAGAACTCATATCGTTTTCTCTCCAGGATCACTCGCCGACGATCACAAAATCTCCAAGCCGTTCAGTCTGGAAGAGCACTCTTCCGGAGCTCTGGTCAAAGGAAGCTGCCAGTTCATCGATCTTCTTGTCCGGACCGGTCAGAATTACCGTCAGGGCTCCGGCGCTGCCATCCGGTTCATAGGGGAGCGAGATGGTAAGGGTCATGCCTTCCGGAAGCTCCAGGGTGGTCTCTCCTGACCGGAGCTCAATGGTATAGACGAGGATCATACCGGAAGGAGTCTCCTCCTCGCGGCAGGTGATCACGACCTTCAGATCCTCATTGTCTGCCAGAAGCTGCAGGAAAGCCGTCAGGTCTGCTGCCTCTATGCGTACGCTGCCAATGTCGGAGCGGATCCGGAGACCCAGATAGTTGCCGGCCAGGATCTGCCGGATGAGGGAATCGCTGAGGTTGAAGGAGAAGGAGCCATCGGAGACGTCCTCTGCATCAGCGGTATAATAGCCGGCCTCTGTGACATTCCCTGTTCCGGCAGTGCTGCGCGGCGCTGTCGGATCGACGGGAGTGACGGGATTGACAGGAGTGACAGGATCAACCGGATCAACAGGAGTGACAGGATCAACGGGAGTAACAGGATCAACCGGATCAACGGGATCGACGGGAGTGACGGGATCAACCGGTTCAACGGGATCGACAGGATCAACCGGATCATTGGGATCATCATCCTCCCCGGATTCCGAGACAATAAGCCGCACCAGGCCGCCGGAGGTATCGACGGACCCGCCGCTGCCCAGGATGCCGGAGCCGGTATAGGCACTGTGGGTAGAGACTAAGCTGCTGGCCGGCAGGCTTGGGAACTGGTATTCATCATCCAGAACGGTTATGCTCACAATGTTCTCGGAAGGGATCTTTTCACTCGAATCGATCTGCAGATACCGCATGATCAGGCCGCCGCTCTCCCGGAGGACAAGGCGGATCACAGGGAACTTATCTTCCCTGATCTCATAGCCCAGCGCGGAGATAATAGAGGATGCAGTCTGGTACGGTCCGGAAAGTCCGGCCTCCACCCAGATCGTCGGATTCCGTTCCTCGATCTCATGAACGTACTGATTCTGTTTTTCTATATGGGGTACGCTGAATATACGCTTTGTATAAAGCACACGGATCACATCCGCCATATTGCCGGAATTTGTCAGGTCAAAGAATTCTCCTCCATACAAAGTCTGGAAAGCATCCGGGGGCGTCTGGGTCTCGCCATTGTTCAAAAGCACCCCGAAAAGCTCAAGGCCTGCGATCGAAAGCTTTTCGGTTACGGTTATCATTCCGGAACGCAGCACAAGGGAGCCGTCACCTGTGATCCGGGAGACGACTGCTTTGGAGAAATCATTAAGTGGCACATCATACATGTAGATATCAAGCAGACCGCCTTCCTCCGCCCGCAGTTCATCCGCGGTGATCATGCCGGCATCATCAGGCAGATATACAAAGGCTGTTCCCGTGGTGCTCAGGCAGGAGATATCCGAGTTCAGGATCACGGAGGATTTTCCGCTGCATCGGATGCTGAGCGGGACATCCGGGATGTCTCCGGAATCCGGAGCCTCAACACGCAGAAAAAGGTCTTCGATATTCAGTGAGACAGAGCTGGCGTCTGAAGAATACTGGATGAAGGGCGGGTAGCCGCCTGTCCGCGTCCTGCGTACGATTCCGTCCCCGCTCACCCTCCCGCTTCCGGTCATTTTCATGACCCCGTCACAGATCAGTTCTGCACCTTCATCCAGCTGCAGTTCACCCTGCACTTCCATTCCGGAAAAGCCCTGAAAGTAAAGGTACTGGTCTGATGCATATCCGATATTGACAGAGCCGTCTTTTTTAATGTGAAGGGAGCTGCCCGGGCCAATGGTCAGAGACCCGACCGAGACGGGAATTCCTTCTTCATTGCATGTGGCAGGAAGCTCCAGACTCATATCCTTGGGGATGACATATCTGCCCTCGTCAAGGACATAGGCTTCGTCAAGAATACCAGGCGTATTCTGCGGATTCAGGAGTTCGTAAACGCCGGCTTCGTTTTTCAGGAAAAAGGCAGCTGAACCGCCTTCGGTCAGACCGAAGGAGCCAACAAAGGATCTGTCGCACTGCAGGCTGTCTACCAGGAAGATGCCGGAGCCGCCCAGCTTTACATTTGTCATGCCGGACAGCAGGATGGAGGTGATCTTATTTACGCCTGCGGCGATAATAGTCAGATCTTTCTGTACAGTCAGGTTTTCCAGTCCCGCGTTCACCATGGTCAGGCTGTTTCCGGTCTCCGTCTCTCCTTCATTGTCGGCAGTGTAGATCCAGTTTGTTCCGGTCTGGTCTGCCGTACTGTCGGAAACGGTGAGTGTCCCGGAGGGCGTGACGGAATCCGAGTGAACGGGTTCTTCGGGAGACTCCTCATCTTCCCCCTCGCTCTCTTCTCCGGAAAGCAGGGGGATCTGACTGTCGAGAGCTTCCTCCGGAAGGGCCTCGACAGACTGGATCGAATCAGGGCTCACGGGTGCTGCCGTATCTGCAATAATATCCGCGGAGTTCCCTTCCGGAGAGGCGGCCGGGAGCTCAAAAGCCTCTTCTTCATTTCCTTCAGGAGAAAAAACGGCTGCTGTGCCCTCAGCTGCCGGAGCAGGGATCCTGGGCGTTATCTCCCCGGGATCCGGAGCCTGCGTCATTTCCTCCGGCATCTGCGTAAATTCCGGTGCTGTCTCCTGTGGAGAGGGGAAGGTCTCATCCGGAGCAGCCGGCTGGGCAGCAGGTGCTGTGTTTTCCAAAACCGGCTCTGCCTGATCCGTCTGAAGCTCCTTCGGAAGAAGCTCATCGGTGTTCAGTTCAGCGGCTTTGACATTCTGGCCGCCTGCGATAAGGATACCGGCCGCGGCAGCAGATATAACGTATTTTTTTATTTTTCTCATAGCGGTGCCTCTTTTTCGGTCAGGTTCGAACGCTGTTTCGGGACAGCAGGCAATAACGGTCAGGTATCAGAAATTGCGTTTTATTAATTATACAGGACGCACTTTTTCAGGCACAAGGATTACAGGACAGGTACGAAAAAAAATCAGCATATTTACCGAAAGGTCCGGTCTGGTTTTGTCCATATGACTATAAGAGGCGTTATACCATAAAAACTCCCGTCCTGCCGGGAGCCGGCAGGCGGGAGCGGTTAATACGCAATGTCTTCAGTTTCCTGCAGCCGCAGCCGTCAAGTCATGGCTGGCCGCTTTCGATCGTGAAATCTCCTGGCTGTCTGGTCTGGAAGGACAGCTGTCCGGTCACCGGATCAAAGGCAGCCTTCAGAGCCTCTGTCTCCCCATCCGGTCCGGTCCGGACTGCGGACAGGCCAGCAGTATTTCCGTCCGGTTCGAAGGGAAGAGCGATAGTAAGAATGACGTTCTCCGGAAACTCTATGTCAGAATCTTCGGTCTGGAACGAAATGGTCCATACCAGGATGGTCCCGTCCGGGGTCTCCTCCTCGCGGCAGGAGATCACTACCTTCAGGTCCTCATCCTCTGCAAGGAGCTGAAGGAACTTAATTAGGTCCTTTGCCTCGATCCGGACATCTCCAAGATCTGACCGGATCAGGATGCCAAGGTAATCCTCGGAAAGGATCTCCCTTATAAGGACGGTATCGAGGGAGAAGAAAAATACATCTTCCGCTGCGCTTTCACTTTCAGCGTCAACAATATAATACCCTTTTTCAACAGCCCGCTCCTGAGAGACAGTCCTTGTACGGGAGCCCGGGTCATCGGAGGGATCGGTGGGGTCATCGGGATTATCGGGATCGTCTTCCGCCTCGGTACCGATAATCCGGATCAGCTTGCCGGTAGTATCAATAGAACCGCCGCTGCCCAGGATACCGGAGCCGGTATAGGAGGTATCTGTGGATACCAGGGTGATAGCCGGCAGCACTCCGCTCCATACGTCCTCATCAAGTATGGCGGCGCTGAGAATGCTGGCGGTCGGAAGGGAAGTGTCAGATCCGGGACCTTCCACTGGCACGTACACACAAATCAGAGAGCCTTCTAATGAAAACACAAAACGTACGACCGTGGTATCTTCTTCCACAGGAACATAACCAGCAGCATTCAGGATCGAGGCTGCTGTCTGTGCAGGATCGGACAGATAAACAGGAATCTCTTCCGCAGGTATTGCTCCTTCTATATCACGGACCTCATGGATTCTTCCGTTAATGGGGGTAAAAGTACCGACATATGTTTCTCTGCGTATATCATGGAAAATCGTGATCTTGTCGAGGTAGTCGAAAGTGCTGGCAGTGACGGTAGGGACAGGAGCAGCGGGACGCTCTGCGCTCGTGAACAGCTCACCGCAAGGCAGTAATGCCCGGTGATCTTCCGGGGTCGTCAGGGAACCCGGACAGTAGAGGACGCTGCGCACCTCCAGGTCAGAGACGGACAGGCGGTCATATACCTTCAGAAAACCACTCATCAGGCTGAACATGCCCTCTCCGGTGATCCGGGATACATTGGCTTCGGTTATCTTCCGGGCAGAAGGCAGGTCTTCCATAAACATAGAGATATGAGTACCCTTCTCTGCCCGTATCTCATATACAAAGACCTCAGTTTTCGAATCAGGGATGTACAGACTGACATCGCCGTCCAGGCAGTTAAGAAACGAGATATCACCGCCAAGGAGCACCTTTGAGCTGCCATGGCAGTTAATCTGTGTCGGAACCTCTGGGTAGGAGCCGGATTCCGGTTCATCAATTTCGACATAGATATCCGCTGAATTGATCGTGATCCCGGCGGCATTAGAGGAGCAGTAAATATAGGCCGGAAGACCGCCTTCCCGGGTCCGCCTGACAAGGCCGTCGCCCTTTAACTTACCGCTGCCGGTTATATTCAGGATACCATTGCAGATCAGTTCTGCATCAGGATCAAGTTCCAGGGTGCCTTTGACATTCATCTCGGAAAGGCCCTGCGTATAGATGTTTTCCCCTCCGTGGCCGATAGTCACGGAGCTTCCTGCCTGGACCTTCAGGCTGCTTTTCGGGCCTATGGTCAGCGATCCGGTCGAGATGGGATTGCCGTCTTTATCGCAGGTAACAGGAAGTTCCAGAGAAGTTCCCTTAGGAATAAGGTATTTTCCGTCTGTCAGTTCATATGCTTCATCCAGGATACCCGGGGCACTTGCAGGATTCAGGAGCTCATAGATGCCCTTGCTGTTCCGCAGGAAAAAAGCGGCCGAGCCGCCTTCGGTCAGACCGAAGGAGCCTTTAAAGGACTTGTCACACTGCAGGTCGTCCACAAGAAAGATGCCCGACCCGCCCAGCTTGACATTTGCCATGCCGCTCAGCATGAGGGAAGAGATCTTGTTTACACCGGCAGCGATAATGGTCAGGTCTTTCTTTATGGTCAGTTTTTCCAGTCCGGCATTCACCATGGTCAGGTCATTTCCGGTCTGCGTTTCTCCGCCGTTGTCGGCGGTGTAGGTCCAGTTTTTCCCGGATTTATCCGACGTGCTGCCGGAAATGGTAAGGCTTCCGGAAGGCGTGACCGAATCAGAGCGTACCGGGTCTGCGGCATCCGCAGATTCCTCTTCTCCCGAGAGCAGGAGGATCTGCCCGTCGAGAGTTTCCTCAGGGATGGTCTCGACGGTCTGGACCGTGTCAAGGGTCGTGAGTTCTGCCGGTTCCGCAACAGTCCCTGCAACTTCTGTCTCATCTGAGGATCCTGTCTGCGCATCAAAAGCCCCGTCACTTTCTACTGCCGGAAGGAGCTCATCTGCTGCATCTGCTGTTCCGGACGCAGGAATCAGAGGAGTTGTATCTGAGGAAGCAGGATCCGGCAGTGCAGCTTCCGCTTCCTGCGTGATCCCAGGTACTGTCTGTGGGTCAGAGGCGGTCTCAGCCCCGACGGTCTCGGCAGCCGGAACGGCCTCGGCGTCTCCTGCAGATATGATTTCAGACGCAGGAGCAAAGTCAGGGTCAGCCTGGTCTGTCTGTACATCCTTCGGAAGGATCTCATCGGTGGTCAGCTCAGCCGCTTTCACATTCTGGCCGCCGGCGATCAGGATGCCGGCAGCAGCGGCGGAAATGATGTATTTCCTGTATTTTCTGGATTTTTTTCTGTTTTTCATGTTTTCACCCTCAGTGCGGGGATCCCCGAATACCAGTTGCTGTATATAATTACCCAACTTAATCATATCGCATCTTTTGTGAACAGTACAGGCGGAAAGGAGGAGATGACAGGAAATCGGCAGATTTACCGAAGAAAAGAGGCTTATTTTGTTGATTTCTCAGGGAACGCCTCTGTCTGCGAAATCATAATTAGAGGAAAATCACGGAAATGCTTTGATTACGGGGACCGTATCTGAAGAATGCGAGCCTGGAAGAATAAAAAAAGAGGCAGCCGCATCAGCACAAAAAGAGCATATCAAAATGCATGTGCGTAATGCGGCTGCCCTCATAGACAAGCGGATTATCTGTCAGCGATCACATAATCACCCGGCTGGGCGTTCTCAAAAATCACCTGCTCAGATTCGGGATCATAGACCGCTTCCATCCGGACAGCTTCTCCGTCCGGACCGGTCCATACTGCTGAAATGCTGCCGGTATTGCCTGCCTTTTCCCAGGGAAGAGCGATCCGAAGGCTCATGCCCTCCGGGAGTTCTGCGGGTTCGCCGCCAATGTACAGGGAGATCGTCCAGACGGCAGCAATGCCGTCTTCGGTCTCCGTCTGCCGGCTGGTGATCACGATGCGGCATTCCTCTCCGGATGCCAGGAGACGAAGAAGCGTCTTCAGATCCCCTGCTTCGATGCGGATATCACCGACGTCAGACCGGATCAGAAGGCCCTCATAATTTCCGGCCAGGATCCGGCGGAGCAGGGTATTATCCAGAGCAAAGGTGAAGGAAGCATTTCCTGTGCCCTCTGCGTCGACGGTATAATAGCCTGCTTCTGTGGCAGCCACGGTTTCCGTGTTGTTATTCCGCTCTTCCGGACGGTCAGGATCAATGGGATCAACGGGATCGATGGGATCGTCGGGATCAGTCGGATCATCGGGGTCGGTCGG
The DNA here is from genome assembly GCA_002368795.1 of Eubacterium sp. UBA3782. Classification (GTDB taxonomy): domain Bacteria; phylum Bacillota; class Clostridia; order Lachnospirales; family Lachnospiraceae; genus Bilifractor. Next base: position 44,036 of record DFFG01000009.1, on the reverse strand, counting down.
ATCGTCGGGGCCATCCGGATCATCCGGATCGTCGGGATCAT
>DFFG01000009.1:13079-43898 GCA_002368795.1 Eubacterium sp. UBA3782 | reverse complement strand
CGGATCGTCGGGGTCATCCGGATCATCGGGGACTTCAGAAACAACAAGGCGTACCAGGCTGCCCGAAGTGTCTATGGTACCTCCGCTGCCCAGGATGCCGGAGCCGGTATATGCGGTGTTGGTAGAGACCAGGGAGCTGGCAGGAAGTGTCGGGAACTGCTGTTCTTCATCCAGAATGGTAATGCTTACAATACTGGCAGTAGGAATGGTCTCAGAGGAGTCCTGTTTCAGATAGCACATGCGCAGGCCGTCATTCTCTCGGAGAATGAGACGAATACACGGGGAGCTGTCTTCTCCGAATTCATACCCAAATTTCCGGATAATGGATTCTGCTGTCTGGTACTCCCCGGTAAGAAGAACTGTCCGACTGACTGTTGAAGCCTTCTCTCCAGTCTCATGAACAGTGTGCGTCTGATACACTGTTTCTGGATGAGATACTATTTCCCACCGGATCGTAAAGAGTGCGCAGATGGTACCTGCTGTATTGCCGGAATTTGTCAGGTCAAAGAACTCTCCGCCGTAGAAGATCTGGAGAGCTGATTCCGCTGTCGCGGTATTGCCGTGGTTCAGGAGAACTCCGTGAATCTCAGCGCCGGCGATGGAAAGTTCTTCTGTTACTGTTACAAGTCCGGCATGGAGCAGTAAAGAGCCGTTTCCGGTGATCCGGGACACGGAAAGTTCTGAAAAAACGCTTTGAGGATTGTCAAACATGGAGATCTCAAGCCGGCTGCCGTCCATTGCCTGAAGTTCATCTGCATGGATCGGATCTGCAGTATTGGAGATGTAAATATGGGTATTTCCGGTACTTTTCAGACAGGAAATATCCGAGTCCAGAATTACGGAAGATTCCCCGCTGCAGCGGATACTTACCGGAGTCTCCGGGAGCTTCCCGGAATCCGGAGCATACACCTGAGTAAGGATGCCGGCAGTATTCAAAGTGATATCGCTGGCGTCCGAGGAGTAAAGGATATGCGGCGGATAGCCATCCGTCCGTGTCCCGCGGATGACGCCGTTACCGGTCACTTTTCCGCTTCCGGTCACTCGCAGGCGTCCATCGCAGATCAGATCCGCGCCTTCGTCCAGCTGCAGCCCGCCCTGCACATTCAGCTCAGAAAAACCCTGAAGAAAGCAAAGTTCATCTGCAGAGTACTCCAGAGTGACTGAGCCTTCCTTTTCGATGTGGAGCGTGCTGTCCGGAGCAACCGTCAGGGAGCCGATGGAGACAGGGAAGTCCCCATCGAAGGCAGCAGGAAGCCTCAGTGCCGTGCCCTGGGGGATGACATACTCGCCTCCTTCAAGCACATATGCTTCATCCAGAATGCCAGGGGTTCCGGAAGGGTTCATGAGCATGTAGGCGCCTTCGGTGTTTTTCAGGAAAAGAGCTGCCGAACCGTCTTCGGTCAGACCGAAGGAACCATTAAAGCCCGTTACTGCCTGCAGACTGTCGACCAGAAAGATGCCTGAACCGCCCAGTTTGACATTTGCCGTGCCTCTCAGCAGGATGGATGTAATCTTATTTACACCTGCGGCTATAATGGTCAGATCTTTCTGCACATTCAGTTTTTCCAGTCCGGCGTTCACCATGGTCAGGCTGTTTCCGGTCTCAGTCGCTCCTTTGTTATCGGCGGTATAGCTCCAGCCTGACCCGCTTTTATCTGCCGTACTGTTTTTGACAGTGAGAGTTCCGGAAGGCGTGATGGAAGCGGTCGAGACCGCCTCTGTGGGAGCTTCCACCGCCGCTTCCCCACCGGGAAGCGGGAGCGGTCCGTCAAAGGGTTCCTCATAAGGCGCCTCGGCGGTCTGGAAAATGGGCGGGCTCACAGACTCCGGAGCCGCGGCAAGGGTATCTTTGGGATCAGATTGTCCCAGGACTTCCCCGGGAGCCTCCTCGGAAAAAGGAGCCGCCGGTTCAGGAGAGGAGATCTCTGCTGCGGACGGTGTCGGAACAGGATCACCGGCAGGCTCCTCCGGGATCTCGCCTTCGGTTCCCTGAACGATAGCCGCAGCAGCTTTCTGCGGGGCAGGAGCAGCCTCTGTCGGCGGGATCTCAGCAGCCGGGACAGCCGTCGGGATCTCGGCAGCCGGAACAGCCGTCGGGATCTCGGCAGCCGGAACAGCCGGAGAAATCTCGGCAGCCAGATAAGCCGGGGCCTCAGTCTGAAGATTCCCGGCAGAAATGCCGGCTGAAGCCTCTGCCGGAGCCATGCTTTCTGCGTCGGCCGCGGAAAAAGGCTCTGCCTGGTCTGTCTGCATGTCCTTCGGAAGGAGCTCATCGGCGGCCAGCTCAGCCGCGGTCACAGTCCGGCCGCCGGCAATAAGGATACCGGCAGCGGCGGCAGATATAATGTATTTTTTGACCTTTTTTTTCATGGCGTTGCCCTTTGCTTTCGTGGAGAGGCAGGGTCAAATCTGTGAGCATAAAAATACAAAATCTGTTTAAGGATATATTATCACACTTTAATTATACAGGATGCGCATCTGCTTTCTCAAGGAAAAACGCACGGCACAGGGAAAATCAGTCTTTTTCTGAAAGGTCTCCTGTGGTCTGGTTCACAAAATTATAAGAAACAGGAATTCATGGATATGCTATAATTACGGAGACAACATCTGAAGAGCACAGACCCGGGAGAATCAAAGGAACACGAGCCCGTAAAATTCGGAAGTGCACTGCATCGGAAGAATCGGAGGAGCACGGCATTGGAAGAATTGGAAACTCCGTTCCCGGAACCGGCCGGCACCGCAGCTTTGGCATGCTGATCATCTGTCAGCTGAAATCAGGATAAAAAATATGAAACAGAAGAGATCCATGACACTCAGGACCCGGATCTTCCTGACCTTCCTCCTGGTCATTATCATACCGGCAATCGTGTGCAGCCTCGCTTTTTTTGCTTTGCTGCACTTTAAGCTGAACGAGATCGAGGAGAATTACGGAATCAGCAATCCGGGAATCGAAAGCATATACAACAGCTCCTATCTGATCTCCAGCAAGATGGAGGAGATCGTTATAGACATTGAGAAGGAGCTTACTGCAGATTCCTCCATGGCAGACGACCCGGAATACCTCTCGCAGATCAATGCAGAGCTGCTGGAGAACCGGGCCTTCCTGGCAGTCAGAAAAAACGATGATATCATCTATAACGGAAGCGACACCATGTCCACGGAACAGCTGGCAGAGCTTCTGCCGAAGGCAGGAAATGAGGCGCTGGAATTCAGTGAAGATACGCTGATCCACGTCCGTGACCAGATCCTGATGAAGCGCATCGAGTTTCCTTTTTCCGATGGAAGCTACGGGGCGATATTCCTGGTCACACGGCTGAACCAGGTCATGCCGGAGCTTCAGTCATGGTTCAGCGAGCTGGTCCTGGTCCTGATCCTGATCCTGACACTGACCTGTATCCTGCTGGGATACGGGATATACCGGAGCGTTATTGATCCCATCAACGACCTGAAGGCAGCAGCCCAGAATATCCGTGACGGGAACCTGGATTTCCGGATCCGTTCCGGCGGTGTCCAGGAGATGAACGATCTCTGCAATGATTTTGAAGAGATGCGTATCCGTCTGAAGGAAGGCGCAGACGAGAAAATCGAGTTCGACAGCCAGAGCAAAGAGCTGATCAGCAATATCTCCCATGATCTGAAAACGCCGGTAACAGCAATCAAGGGATATGTAGAGGGCATCATGGACGGCGTAGCAGACACTCCGGAGAAGCAGGAAAAATATCTCCGGACCATCTACAGCAAGACCATGGAGATCGACCGTCTGATCAATGAGCTGACGCTCTACTCCAAGATCGACACGAACCGAATCCCCTACAACTTTACAAAGCTTAAAGTCAACGAGTACTTCGAGGACTGCCGGGAAGAGCTCCAGATGGAGCTTGAACAGCAGGGAATCCAGTTCGAGTATACCAATTACCTCCGGGAGGATCCGACGATCATAGCCGATCCGGAGCAGCTCCGCCGCGTGATCAACAATATCATCGGCAACTCCGTCAAATACATGGACAAGGATCCGGGTATCATTCGGGTCCGGCTGAAGGATGTCGGCGACTTTATCCAGGTGGAATTTGAGGATAACGGCAAAGGAATCGCCCAGAGAGATCTGACGAGGATCTTTGACCGGTTCTACCGGACCGATACAGCCAGAAGCTCCAGAGGAGGCAGCGGCATCGGTCTTTCCATCGTAAAGAAGATCCTTGAAGATCACGAAGGAAAAGTATGGGCCTCCAGCAAGGAGGGCGTAGGAACGACCATCGCCTTCGTATTACGGAAATATCAGGAGCCGGAGGTATAGGACCGGGAAGGTTTTGAATAAGTAAATACAGGCGCAGACCTATAAAGTAAGCAGGGAGGGATGTCCTGGAACAAGGAAATGCAGGCGCACCCCTCTACAGTAAGCAGGACGCGATGTCCTGGAATAAGGAATTGCAGGCGCAGTCCTATACAGTAAGCAGGATGAGATGTCCTGGAACAAGGAAATACAGGCGCAGTCCTCTACAATATGCAGGAAAGGCTGCCCTTGAACAAGGAAATTCAAACGCAATCCGCTACAATAAGCAGGAAAGGAAGCCCGCTGGACGCGGGCAGGAAAAGACATGAGCAGAATATTAATCATCGAAGATGAAGAATCGATTGCTGAGCTGGAAAAAGATTATCTGGAACTGTCGGGCTTCGAGGTAGAGATCGAGACACAGGGTGATGTCGGGCTGGAGAAAGCGCTCGGCGGCGAGTACGATCTGTTTATCCTTGATTTGATGCTGCCCGGCATCGACGGCTTTGACATCTGCCGCCGCATAAGAGAGGATCGGGACACCCCCATCATCATCGTATCCGCAAAGAAAGACGATATCGACAAGATCCACGGTCTGGGCCTCGGAGCAGACGACTACATCACAAAACCCTTCTCCCCCAGCGAGATGGTCGCCCGGGTGAAGGCCCATCTGGCCAGATACGAGCGTCTGGTCAGCAGCGGCCTGCCCAAAAACGATATCGTAGAGATCCGCGGCATCAAGATCGACAAGACCGCCCGTCGTGTATGGGTAAACGGAGAGGAAAAGACCTTCACAAACAAAGAATTTGACCTGCTCACATTCCTCGCTGAAAATCCAAACCGCGTGTTCACAAAAGAAGAATTGTTCCGCCAGATCTGGAACATGGACTCCGTAGGAGACATCGCCACGGTCACCGTACATATCAAGAAGATTCGTGAGAAGATCGAATTCAACACCGCAAAGCCACAGTACATAGAAACGATCTGGGGCGTAGGCTACCGGTTCAAGATCTAAAAGAACTAAAAATGCATATAAAAACGTATAAATAGATAGTTGAATTCCCCGCCCGTTTTCAGGCGGGTGGGGAGTATGACTCAATTCCTATCAAATCAGATTTTTAGTCACCGCCAGTGCAGCGAAGAGCAGGTGCATGGTGACTCCCCTTTATCAAGATCAAGTCTTAGTCACCATCAAGCCAGAATAGAGGCAGAGCGAGGTGACTAGCCCCCATTCAGATCAAATCTTAGTCACCACTAGGCCATTGGAGAGGCAGAGTGAAGTGACTAACCCCCCATCCAGATCAAATCTTAGTCACCATCAAGCCAGAATAGAGGCAGAGCGAGGTGACTAAACCCACATCAAGATCAAACCTTAGTCACCACTAGGCCATTGGAGAGGCAGAGTGAAGTGACTAGCCCCCATTCAGATCAAATCTTAGTCACCATCAAGCCAGAATAGAGGCAGAGTGACGTGACTACTCCACATCAGGGACAAGTCTTAGTCACCGTCAAGCCAGAATAGAGGCAAAGTGAGGTGACTACCCTTCATCAAGGACAAGTCTTAGTCACCGTCAAGCCAGTAGAGAAGCAGCGCGAAGTGACTAAACTCTCATCCTGATCAAATCTTAGTTATCATCAAGCCAGAATAGAGGCAAAGTGAAGTGGCTAAACCCACATCAGGGACAAGTCTTAGTCACCTTCAAGCCAATATAGAGGTAAAGCGAAGTGACTACCCCCCATCCAGATCAAATCATAGTCACCATCAAGCCAGAATAGAGGCATAGCGAGGTGACTCCCCCCATCAAATTCAAGTCTTAGCCACCCCTCAGGCTATTAGAGAGAGCGCGCGAGGTAACTAAACTCTCTGTAAATTCATTTTTCAGTCAATGTGAGGATATTCAGAAATTGTAGTGACAGCCTGTCATGCTTTTTACTGACATCTTGGACTGATACGGATGATCATAGTAGGACAGCATCAGGGCGGAGTGTCTAAATAATAGCTGTCGGTACAGAATTGAGATGTGTTTGCAATGATGATTGATTATTAACCAGTACATTAGGCAAAGGAGCGATATGAGTACTTTATCAGAAGCGTTGGAAAGCAGAAAACACGTGTTGTCGGCGAGAATAGAAGAGATAGAAAGCAGGATGAAAAATGCGCCTGAAAGCAGGCTCCGTGTTAGCATGAGGAATTCTCATCCCAGGTTTTATGAGATGAATAAAAAAGGTGACTCAACAGGTAAATATCTTGCTACTAGTCAAGGAGAAAGAGCAAGGCTGCTTGCCCAATCTGACTACGATAAGAAGATTTTACCGTTGCTTAAGAAAGAGTTGAATCTGGTTTGCACACTTGATAGGTTATATAAAAAAGAAACCCGGGAAAAGGAGGAGTTCTTCTCCGGTCCAGAGGAGCTGATTGCGGCAAGGATGGTTCCTGCTCGCCGCAACATGATTACTCCGATCACCTTAGATCAGAAGGCATATGTTGAGAAATGGCTGGCCGAATCTTATGAAAGGAAAGGTTTTTCTCCTGATGCAGCGGAATACTATACGAGCAGCGGTATACGGGTGAGGTCCAAAACCGAATGGATGATTGCTGAGATGTTGGAAAAGAAAAAGATTCCCTTTTATTATGAACGTCCACTTTATCTCCAGGGTATCGGGACGATCCATCCGGATTTCACGGTTCTTAATGTTAAGCGAAGAAAAACGTTATACTGGGAACAAATGGGCATGATGGATGATGAAACCTACCGGGAAAATGCGCTGTATAGAATCGAACAGTATATTCTGAATGGTTATCACCCTGGGATTGATCTTATTCTTACTCATGAGACATCTGCAAGGCCAATCCGATCAAAGATTATAGAAAAAATGATTGATACATATTTGCTTTCATGAATTCGCCGTGCAGTTAAGAATTATAGAGAGCATGATGGATACCTATCTGCTTTCATGAATTCGCCGTGCAGTTAAGAATTATAGAGAGCATGATGGATACCTATCTGCTTTCATGAATTCGCCGTGCAGTTAAGAATTATAGAGAGCATGATGGATACCTATCTGCTTTCATGAATTCGTCGTGCATTTAAGAATTACAGAGAGTATGATCAATATCTATCTGCTTTCGTGAAATCGGCGGACATTAAAAAATGATAGAGCGTATAATCGATACCTATCTGTTTTCGTGAATTTACCCGTGTATTTTGACAGAAATGCTTCAGGGAAGATGCGGCCAAGGAGATAGTTGATATTTGATATTGACTGCAGATTGATAGCGGATTGATAGAACAAAGGGAAGGATAAGGGAGAGGCGCATCATACGCGGCAGTGGCGCCTGCAGCGTATGATGCGCCTATTTTGGAAGAAACACTAAAAAAGCAGCAGTTCTATTTCAGATCTTTTGCGAAGACTACGGCTCCGCTTGTTTTCAGGATTTCCTGAAGTTCGCCGACACAGGTTTCGATTTCTCTGGGTGTGCAGCCTTTTTTGACAGCGAGGGCAGCGGCCGCGCCGGCTGCCTGGCCGGTGACAAAGGTCTGGGCGACGAAACGCATATGGCCGTTGCGGTCAGTGCTTACGCATTTGCCGGCAGCCAGGAGGTTGTCTACATCCTTTGGAACGAGCACCCGGTAGGGGATCTCGTAGGAACCCTTGGGGAACCGTTTTGTCTCGGAGCCATTGTTTTTGCCGATGGCGTTGAGGGTGTTGACGTTTGTGGTATGGAAGGCTCCTGCCGGGAAGGATGAGAGGCCGATACTGTCTTCGAAGCGGCAGGTATTGCCGATATCCTCTCCGGTCAGGACATAGTCGCCTACGATCATGGCACCTTCGCGGATGCGAAGTTCAGTGCCCATTTTTACGATATACGCGTGTTCAAATCCCGGGACATAGTTTTTGAAAAAGCGCCACGCGATCCGGATCTGCTTTCGGCATTCGATATGACAGCGGCTCATTGCCCATGCGTCATAGGGAGACGTTTTGTCCCACTGGGAGGAGTGCTGGAAGTGGGCGAGGACTTTGCCGCCTTCTTTTGGCATCAGGAAAAAGCCTGCGCCGGAATAGGGGTGCCAGTCTCCGTTCTGCAGGGCCATCTCACGCAGGTCGTTGAAGCCCATCAGTTCCCCAAGCTCCATCGGATCGATCGCCTTTTCATAGGCCTGCATGATCTCTTCCAGCGTGATCGGAGCGTTGGGATTGAGCAGCTGGTTATAGTTGAACTGGTCCGGATGCCGGTTGACATAGCGGAGAAGCTTGTCCCAGTCTACGCCGTCTGCCGTAAAGCAGATGGTGTGGGGCTCCAGAACGTCTATGGGAGACATGGACATCTCGCAGCCGGCATAGGAGGCCACATAGCCTTCGCCGGTGCAGTCGATCACCACTTTGCCGTGAATCTCATGGCGTCCGCCGCAGTCTTCTACAACAACGCCACAGATGCGGTTTCCGTCCATGACCGCGCCGGTGACCAGGGCGTCGAGAAGCAGAGTGACACCTTCCTCCTCACACATGTCGAATGCCATGAGGATCCACCATTCGGGATCAATGTAAGAAAATGTATAAGCGGCCCCGACTCTGTGCTTTGGCCGGTAATGGGGCAGGGCATGGCCCTCCCGATAGAGCCGCTGGTGAGTCTCCTCGATGATGCCTTTGCTGTCCTGCTGTCCGAAGCAGTTAAAGAGGCGGGCGTAGGCAAATCCCGGAGGGCCAGAGACTGTCAGCTGACCGCCGAGACAACCGGTTTTTTCGATCAGCAAAACACTGGCTCCGCCTCGCGCAGCCTGGATTGCTGCTGAAAATCCGGAGGTTCCTCCACCACAAACGATTACATCGTAGTTCATTTCATATCCGTTCATCATGCACCTCCTGTCTTACTAAAAGTCTACCCCAGGAACAGAGGATACTCAATTCAGATTCAGGAAGGCAGTCATTCCGAAAAGGAAACGCGACCGCTTTTTATTATTTTGACAGTATTTGGAGCTCTTCCAGAATCGTGCGGAGGGAAGCTGTGGTAAGGGAGACGTACCGGTGTACCCTGCGGCCGGCCCCTGCTTCCAGAAGCTCTGCCAGCGCCGGATAACCGCCGTTTCCGCGGATGGCAGCTTTGGGGATCATGTATCCGGTCTCTGCCGAAAGAAACAGATAGAGATAGTCTTTATCCTCCTCCATCCGGTCCAGAGAGGCGTAGTAGACCGGCATATCAGAGGCGCTGACGTTCAGGTGATCGCGGTAAAACCGGAACTCCAGGACGGGAAGATGGCCGTTGAACCGTGAGATGACCTGCCGCGCGATCTGCTTTGGCACGATAAAGATATTCGTCAGGATGACACAGCCTGCAAGAGCAAGGAGCACACCCTTCCAGTCCTGCAGACCGAAGAGCAGTCCGGCAACGATCATCGCAAAGGCTGCTGCCTGGATAAGGAGCTTTTGCCTTCTCCGGTAAAGGTTGAACTGCATAATGGTAAATCGCTGCAAGGTCTCTTCGGTATAGGGCATTTTTGCCGTAAAAAAGGTCCGCTCTGTCTGGCTGCTCATGCCTCAAATTCCTCTTTTCCGATGACATCGTTGTAGACAGAATCCTTACCTGTCCGGTTCTGGCGGAACCACTCCAGCATATATTCGGCAAGGCGCTGCTTCATCTGCTTGGTCTGTGTCGCCTCAATGTACATGCAGTAGGTGAGCGTCGGCGCATTTTCCAGAGCAATGAAGACGAACTCATCCCCATGGAACTTGGAGCGGGACAGACTCTCAAACTGGAGCGTGCAGCGGATGCCGGTCTTGATATACTGCCGGATCGTACCCAGCCGGACATCTGAATGGGTCAGCTGCGGGACAAAGCCGCTTTTTCTGCATACATTGATCAGGAAGGAGAAGATCTCCATATCCTCTCTGGGAAAGCAGAGCGGGATATTGCTGAGAGCGGAAATACTCAGCTTTCCCTTCCATTGATGCTGTGCTGCCTGGGCCTGGCTTGTGACCAGGATCAGAGGATCCTGAAACAGGGGAACGATCCGGTAATCCTGCGGTTCACCGAGCAGTTCCCGGTAGCCGAAGCAGATATCCACATGGTGCATGTCCAGCTCATGGCGGAGGGCAGAGTGCTCCCTTTCCATGGTCTCGATAAAGAAATTTCCCTGATTTGCCTCAAACTCTGTCAGAGGGGTAAGGATCCCGCTGTGGGCAACGTTCAAGGGGGCGGCAATGGACAGTTTTTTGTAGTGATTGATCCGGTAGCTGCCAGCGGCAGCCATAAGAATGTTGTAATCTTCGATGATGTTGTTGATGTCGTTGGAAATAAATTCCCCAAAGGGCGAGAGCATGACGGTATTGTTGTTTTTCCTGATAAACAGCGCGCCGCCCAGCTCATCCTCCAGTGCTTTGATGTGCTTGGACAGGGAAGATTGGGAAATATAGAGATGATCGGCAGCCTTGGAGAAACTTTTGTACAGAGAAACTGCCTGAAAGCATTGCAAACGTTCAATTTTCATCGTGAATTACCTCTTAATACGCACTTTGTCCCTCCTTTTTTAGCCTAGAGTCTCCAGTCGTTGTTGCCAGAAAACAGGAAGGGGAACTGTTGAATTATATCCGTAATTAATGTCTATTATACCTGGTATTCAGTTTTTTTCAAGGCAACGGCACCTGGAGGGGGTGCTCCGGAACGCAAGACGACTTCTTAAAAAAACATAAAAATCCAGTCATTTTGAGAAAAAATCGGGAAAATGCACAAAATATCATCGACAATACTGATGTTTTTGTCAAATTATTCCATTTTAGAAAAGGTGTCTGCCTTAAATTGAATTGCGTTCCGGAGAGCAAAAGGAATACTCTGGGGTTGTACACAGCCTGGAGATGAGAGCAGGCAGACAAGAAGGAGGTATATGTATGAGCGAAATCAGCAAGCTGCTGGATCCCCGTGGTTACCAGGAAAGAAAAGTAATCGAGCTTTCAAAGCGCCCGTCGCTGGAAGAGTTAAAGAAGGCCCGGATCCTGTTCTACAACAACACGAAGCTGGGGTTCTGTAATTACTATACGGTCTACGACCGCATCAGAGAACGCCTTCGCGGGATCGGCTGCGATGATACCAACTGGTTTGAATATGTTGAGACTGTCCGTGGAAAGAATGCGGCAAAGCTGGCTGAGCTGGCGCATCGTCTGGTCGAGGAGTATAAGCCGGACGTTGTCATTACTGCCTTTGGTGATATGGGAACATCCTCATCTACGACGGTTCTGTCGATCGCCTTTGAGGAAAACGAGCATATCCCGACACTTTACATGACAGCACCTCCCGGAACTGCCATCACAGAAGGCGTCGGCGTGTACCGTGCCGGAAATCTGTGCATGTGCTCGGTCGACATCATGCAGGCTTCTAGCGTTGAGGAAGTGGCAGCCGAGGTCGACAAGAAGTGGGATTACATTCTTGGCGCGCTTACTTCAAACGGCGAGAAGCTCAAAGAGCTGGCTCACATCGATCTGAAGATGGACAAGATCGCTCCTGCAAAGGATGGTCTGCTCCCGTTTGTTCCTGAGTTTGACGATGTCAAGGCAGGCGAGCCCGGTGCCTATATGGAAGAGGTCATGGATTACTTCAATGCAGAGCATATCTGTGACGGCCTTCCGATCATTCCTCCGACAAGACGCCGCTATGAGGCGATGCTGGAGTACTGTCCGTGGCCGGAAGATACCAAGCTGGTCGATCCTTCTGGTCCCTCCGGAAAGGAGATCACCGTAAAGGATATTGCGATCGCGGCTGTTATGGCTGGCTGCAAGCCCCATGCGATGCCCGTTCTGGTTGCGGCATTCAAGGCACTGAACAGCCCGCTTTACAACTTCAACCAGTCTGTAACGACCTCACATCCCGGCGGAAATCTCTGCATCGTATCCGGACCGATCGCACAGGAGATCGGTATTTCCGGAAAACAGGGCTGCCAGGGACCGGGCTGGCCGGAGAACGCGACGATCGGCCGCGCCATCAATCTGGTCATTATGAACGTATTAAGAAGTGTTCCAGGTGTATGCGATCTGGACTGCATCGCGTCTCAGGCAGAGTTCACGTTCTGCTTCGCAGAGGAGCCTGAGCTGGCACAGTGGAACATGATCAATGAAGATCATTATGATTCCGAGACGACCACGGTCTACGTCATGAAAGCAGAACCGATCCACGATGTGATCGATTTCCTGTCCATGACCGGCGGCGATGTTCTGGATACACTGACACACTGCTGCACGACGCTGGGCTCCAACAATGCCTACATGCCTGGTCCGCTGGTGCTCTGTCTTGTGCCTGACCATGCGCAGATGCTCAAACGCGATGGCTATACCAAGGAAATGATCCAGGAGCATATCCACCAGTATGTATACCATGATAACGCCATGGTAAGAGACCGTGGTCTTAAGCCGGTACGTCCGGAGTCCTGGGCAAACCGCCATCCGCTGCCTGTTACCCGTACACCGAAGGACGTCGAAGTCGTGACGATCGGCGGCCGCGGCGGTCATGACGGCATTATCCTTCCCTGGGCGCTCCACAGTGAAGGCTGTGTTGAGGCACTTCGTCTTCCGGACGGCACGATCGCAAAGAGCATTAACGATTTCAAAAAATAATCCGTATCTGGAACGGATAAAAAAAGATTTTTTTACAGGAGGGCAAAAATGGCAAACGAGAGAAAACATGACGTTAAGTACGATGTAGTTGTATGCGGCGGCGGTACGGCCGGAACTGCAGCTGCCGTTGCCGCTGCAAGAGGCGGCGCCAAGACACTGCTGATCGAGCGCAATGGCGCGCTCGGAGGACAGATGAATGTTTCCGGACCTCCAGGATTTTCCTACGCAAACCTTTTTAATGGCTACAATGAGCAGGTCATCGCCGGCTTTGCCGAAGAGATGCATGCCCGCCTGCTGAAGGAAGGCCACGCATATCCCCATGACCTGAATGAATACCGTACCCATTCCGGATATACCTTCTCCTATGTTGATCCGGACTGGTGGGGGCTCGAGATCTTTGAAGTCATGACCGAGGAGGGAGTCGATCTGCTTCTCCACACCCTGGTCGTCGATGTACAGAAAGACGGAGACAAGGTAAACGGCGTTGTTGTTGAGAATGCCAACGGACGTCTGGTTATCGAGGCTAAGGTCGTCATCGATTGTACTGGTGAGGGCGATATCGCTGTCCGCGCCGGCTGTGACTATGAGCTTCTTCCGCGGGAAGAGTGCGAGCCCCAGACGATCTGCTTTACCATGGGCGGTGTTGACTGGGATGAGATGATCAAGTATGTCCATGAGAATCCGGATCAGATCCTCTATTCCGGACCGGAAGAGGGAACCTGCGGCGACTATCCGCCCAGATCTCTTGAGGAACATTATGAGATCATGCGCAAGATAACAAATATCATGGATTATGGTGACCTGCGCGGATTCTTCAAGATCATGGACGAAGCGCTGAAGAACGGCGACTGGCATCCGTATTCTGGCGTCGGCTTCTTCCTGATGCCGCGTGAGGGCGGTGAGATCCAGGCACATATGCAGCATTCCAGCCAGGTTCCGAATATCTGGAGCTGTGACGCATGGGATCTGACCAAGGCAGAGATCGAATGCCGCCACCAGTGTATCATCGCACTGAAATTCTTCCGCAAATACATGCCCGGCTTTAAGAACGCCTATCTTGTCCGGATCGGCACAGAGCTCCGGCTTCGTGAAGGCCGCCGGATCATGGGTGACTACAAGATCACAGCCAGCGATGTCGTAGAGGGCAGACGGTTCTACGACTGCATCGGCAAGAACCAGTTCGCGGCAGGAGCGATCCATGTGGCAACAAACGAGACGATCACCACCGGCAACGGCGAGATCGCCGGCAAACCGCCCAAGGGCGGCACAAGCGATATTCCTTATCGCTGCTTGGTCCCGCTGAAGGTCGAGAACTTCCTGGTAGCCGGAAAACATGTCAGCACAGACCGCGGCGCCTATATGCGCTTCCTGATGCAGACCGTCGTTACCGGTCAGGCTGCCGGCGTGGCCGCAGGCCTTTGTGTAAAGTATGGTGTTACACCGCGTGAGATCGAAGACGAGAAGTACGTAAAAGAGATGCAGGCGATCCTGAAGGAGCAAGGCGCTATTCTTGACGGCGTTCACTGATGATCAGCATCCGCCGGGCCCTTTACGGTCCGGCGGGTATGACCCGTTTTGGGCAGGAGGCTCCGGATGAGACAGTTTTTACTGGAATACCGGCAAATCATCATGATCCTCGTCATCTTTGCCGGTACGGTGCTCTACCTGTATCGTTATCAGAGAAAACAGGCATTTGACCGCAAGACGGCCTGGCTTTTGGAAAAGGCTGATTATGATACGTACAGAGCGCATCTTTTCTGCGACACAGGCAGACGGATCTATCATGATTATGAGCTGAAACAGAAAGAGCTTATCGGCGCCCTTAAATGGGATAAACGCAGGGAGGCTGCGGATCTGATCCGACAGCTTTCGGTCATGCCTATGCGGGAAAAGGATTTCCTGGAGTTTAACAACCAGGCACTGAATTTTGCCGTGCAGGAAAAAGATGCTTCATTGGCTGAACAGGTCTGTGAAGCTTTGCAAAGAAATAAGCGTCATGCCAGAGCGGCAGCGGAAGCCCGCCTGGTGACAGACATCTATATTCTTAACCGGACGGATCATATTGCTGAATTGCAGGAAGCTGCGAAGAAGACAAAAAGCGCTTCAGAAAAGGCGACTGCCTATTACCGCATTGCAAAGCAGTACCACCATCTGGGCAGGAATGCAGATTGTCAGAAATATCTGGAGATGGCCTACGCTGTCTTCCCGGAAAAGGCATGGCAGGAGCTGATCCTGCAGACTATGGAAAATGACTTTGCGCTTCTTGATTGAGAATGCCCCACGCAAAGCTGCTTTTCCGTAACCAGCCTGACGGGAGCAGGCAACGGTACATTTACTCTTTAAAGTAAAGGAGGATACTTATGAAAACGAAGCGTATGATGAGCGTAATTAGCCTCATTCTTTCCATGATCCTGATTTCTTCTGCTCTGATCGGCTGCGGATCCGGAAGCTCCAGTTCAGCAGCTTCCAGCACGGCTCCCGCTGCAGAGGCTGAGTCTGCCGCCAAAGAGGAGGAAGCTCCCGCCGAGGAGGCGGCTTCTGCTTCCAGCGAGGCAGCACCTGCCGAGGAGGCTGAGGCTGCTGCAGATGTAGATTACGGTCCTGAGCTGAAGCTGCGCTTTGGTACCAGCGGTGCGCCTGAGGATATTTCCACTCAGGCAGCCCAGTATATGTGCGATATCGTTGCTGAGCGTTCCGGCGGTGCGATCACGATCGATCTGTTCCCGAATTCTCAGCTGGGTGCTTCCGTTGACCAGATGGAAATGCTCGGACAGGGCTCTCTGGATCTGTTCCTTGAGGCAAACCTGATGGGCTCCTTTGGCATCAACACCGGCGCTATGTCCCCCCTGTTCCTGACCAGAAGCCGTGATGAGCTGGCAGCACTTATGGACAGTGATGTCTATGCAGCATGGGCAGATGAATTCACAAAATCTACAAATGTTAAGATCCTCACCAATAACTGGTTCCGCAACGGCACAGCCATTGCTTCCAAAAACAAGATCGAAAAGCTGGAAGACTGCAGCGGCGTTAAGCTTCGTGTTCCTCCGGTAGCATCCACCACTGAAATGTTCAACTCCCTTGGCTTCAACGCAACACCCGTTGCCTACAATGAGACGTTGATCTCCCTGCAGCAGGGCGTTATTGATGCCGTATGGTGTACTGAGGACGCCATCTGGACCATGGGCTTCTATGAGCCGGCCAATTATGTGCTTGAGCTCAATGCAGGTGCTGACTCCATGTATGTTTACATGAATAATGACCTGTATGAGACCGGACTGACCGATGCACAGAGAGAGCTGATCGTCCAGTGCGCAAAGGATGCCGGCGACTATTACTCCGAGCTGACCTACGATGCTCTGGCAACAAACAGGGCCAACTGGGAGGCAGCAGGCGTGGAGACCATCACCCTTTCCCCGGAAGAAGCAGAAAGATGGGCAGAGATCACCTTTGCATATGCTTACAAGCAGGAAGAAGAAGGCGTATGGGAAGCCGGTCTGTTTGACAAGTGCCGCGAGATCGTTGAAGCGACCCGTGCAGGCAGCTAAGCATTGCTTTCTGCAAAGAAACAGACAGATATACATGCAGACTGAGAAACTGAATTGATAAGGACTGCGGTCCGGCAGTCATTTATGTGTCTGTCGGGCCGCACTGTTCACTTCAGGCACGAGGGCAGGAGGTTCCTATCCTTATGAAAAAAATCGTTGAAATACTAAACAAGATACAGATGTTCACCTATGATGTGCTTGAGGTGATTTCTGCCATCGTGCTTTCGGTCACGATCGTGGTGGTCACCCTGGGAATCGTATCCCGCTACGTATTCAATAATTCTCTTTCGTGGACAGAAGAAGTGTGCTGCATCATGCTGGTCTGGCTTGCGTATTTTACGGCTGGTCTGGCTACGGTCAGCAAATCACATGTGGTTGCCGATTTTCTTTCCCAGAAGCTTACAGGTACTGCAAAGGTGGTTCAGAGCTGGATCGTGCGGATCATGGAAGTCTTTTTCCTGGTTACGATCACCTACGCGCTGATCAAGCTGTATCCATCGGTTCGGCTGATCACGCCTGCTTTGGAGATCTCACGAAAGATCTACTACATTCCGATGATCTTTATGTCCATCTATATGATCCTGGTCATATTGCTGGATTTCCTGAATGACCTTTACCCCGGATACAACTGCTGGGCAGAACGGCAGAAGCTCCGCGACAAGGAGAACGAGGCCGAGGAGGACCGCCGCCGCGCTGAGTCCCTGGCAAGTGTAGACCACTTTATGGATGAACTGGAGGAAAAGAGCAATGAGTAGTGGAATGATCCTGGTTTTGGTCCTCTTTTTCCTTTTCCTGTTTACCGGATTTCCCGTTATGTTTGCGCTCGGCCTTCCGGCGATATTCTGGCTGTTCAAGACAGGCCTGAATCCGACCATGATGGCCACAAACATGCTGGGCTATCTGAATTCGTTTACCCTGCTTTGTCTGCCGGGCTTTATGCTTGTCGGACGGCTTATGGATACATGTGGAATAACCGACAGGCTCTTTACCTTCGTTACAGCCCTGCTGGGACGGTTCCGCGGCGGTATGGCCTATGCCAATGCTGTAACATCGGCTTTGTTTGCATCGATGTCCGGAAGTGCCATTGCGGATGCCGGCGGACTTGGTGTGGTTGAGATGAACATGATGAAGCGTGCCGGGTATGAGCCTGGCTTTGCTGCCGGCATCACTGCGGCATCCAGTATCATCGGTCCGATCATTCCTCCAAGCGCAGCCATGGTCATGGTCGGAACGCTGGGCAATATCTCGGTGGCAAAGATGTTTGTTGCCGGCGTACTGCCGGGTATCTGCATCTGCGGCGCGCTCTGCATCAATGTCTGGCTCCGGGCGCATTTTTCTGAAGATGGAAAAAACTGGCCGTCAACTGTTGTGCCGGGTAAAGTCATCTGGAAGAGTTTTCTTGGCGCACTGCCTTCCCTGTTTACATTTGTAATTATCATGGGCTCCATCGTTTCCGGTATCTGTACCTCTACAGAGGCGGCAGTCCTTGCTGTATGGTATTCACTGTTCCTGGGGATCTGCTATAAAAAGGTCACCCCCAAAAATCTGTGGAAGACCATTAAGGCAACCGCTACCGGCTGCGGTCCGCTGTTTATTATCATGACATCGGCCAGCCTGTTTACCTGGATCCTGACCTATGAAGGCCTCTCCCAGATGGTCAACCGCCTGGTCAGCAATTACATCGGCGTTCTTGATACCCGTATCGTTGTGGCGCTCTGCGTTGTTGTATTCCTGATTCTCGGCTGCTTTATTGACACCAGCTCCGGCGTTCTGATCTGCGCACCGGTCATGATGCCGATCATGAGAAGCTTTGGTGTTGATATGGTCTATTTCGGTGTACTGATGGTATTTGGTCTGATGATCGGTATCATTACTCCGCCGTTTGGCATCTGCCTGTTCGTCGTTGCCGGAGTGGCCAAGCTTCCGGTCAGTGTTGTAACAAAGGAAGCGATCCGTTACCTGCCGGCAATGATCATACTCTGTATCCTGTTCACACTCTTCCCGGAGATCGTCACATTCCTTCCGAACCTTGTGTTCCAGTGATACACACCCTTTAATAAAAAAGAGTATGTCCTGCATCTGCAGGCAGAAAATGAATGCCTGTGACGGCAGTCAGAAATTGTATGTCTTGTGTTAGCAGACAGAAAATGAATGCCTGTGTCAGCAGACAGAGAATATATGCTCTGTGACCGCAGGCAGAGAGTGAATGCCTGTGACTGCAGGCAGAAAATGTATGACCTGTAACTGCAGACAGAGAATGGAAGATGAGGCGGCAGTTCAGTGTCGCCTCTTTCTTTTGGAGCAGAACAACAACCGGATAAATCTCTGCAGGAGGCTCAAAATGGATAATTCAGCAAAAGATCGCTCGCTCCTTGCATGCGGAATGGTATTGTTTCAGTGTGCACTATACGGACTTGGGGATCCGCTGGCAAAGCTGGCCTACACTCATGTACCCGTCTATGCATTTCTGTCCTTCCGGTACCTTCTTGCTCTGGCAGTGATGTGGCTGTTGTTTGGGAAACGATTGGTCCAGAATCTTCACACTTGCCGGGTATCACTGGTTATACTGCCATGTATCTGCGTCGCGGGATCTCATCTGCTCAGCAACATGGCGCTGCAGTACACCACGGCGACAGCAGTTGGCTTCCTGCGCTCCCTATCCGTAATCCTTGTGCCCCTGCTTGCTCTGGTCGCATTTAAAAGAAGGATCTCCCTGCCGGAGATCCTGGTGATCATTCTTGCCGTTTGCGGGTTATATCTGCTATGTGGGATGAACGGGCTGGCCGGCTTTGGCGCTGGCGAGCTGCTGGCATTGGGATGCGCCTTGTTCTCCGCGGTAGGCGTTCTGTCGCTCCGCTATTCCCTCAAGAAAACAGAGCCGTTGGTGATGACCATGTACCAGACATTGGCATCTTTTCTGGTCGCCCTGGCAGGAGCCCTTCTCAGTGGAGAAGGGCTGCAAATGAAGGGGGCCGACGCATCTGTCTGGATGGCAATGGCTTATCTGGCAATTGGATGTACATTTGGAGGCTATATGCTTCAGAACCGGGCGCTGCAGATGATCCCCGCAAAGACTGTATCCCTCCTCATGTGCTTCTGCTCTGTAATGACAGCCTTCTTTTCATGGCTCATCCTCCACGAGCGCCTTTCCCCCGCAGGGATGGTTGGAGCAGGAATGATCCTGGCCGGCGTAGCAGCAGAAACCATGCTGTCCGGCCGAGAATCCACAGAAAAAAACGAAAACCAGAAATAAGTAAGATAGGCTGCCGCACAAAGTACAAAAACAGCTTTGTGCGGCAGCCATAATAAATTCTCTTCTATATTATATTAGTGGATAAAAGGATTAAAAATCGTTTTAAAAGTATCTTTCCTGGAAGTTGTGACTTGATTTAAATCTTTTCAAATCTAAGTCATCCATGCGCCGGCAGAGAGCGGTCGGCGAGTGACTCAAATCCAGCGAAATCAAATCTGAGTCATCCACGTAGCTGCGGAGTCCAGCCAAGGAGTGACTTGATTCAAGCCACATCAAATTTAAGTCATCCATGCGCCGGCAGAGAGCGGCCGGCGAGTGACTCAAATCCAGCGAAAGCAAATCTGAGTCATCCACGTAGCTGCGGAGGCTAGCCAAGGAGTGACTTGATTCAAGCCACATCAAATTTAAGTCATCCATGCGCCGGCAGAGAGCAGCCGGCGAGTGACTCAAATCCAGCGAAATCAAATCTAAGTCATCCACGTAGCTGCGGAGGCCAGCCAAGGAGTGACTTGATTCAAGCCACATCAAATTCAAGTCATCCATGCGCCGGCAGAGAGCAGCCGGCGCATGTCTTTATCTGCAAGGATGTGAGGATGGGACGTTTTATCCCAACTCCAAGGGTGTGAGGAGGGGACGTTTCTTCCCATCTCCAAGAATGTGAGAGTGGAATATTTCGTTCCTTCCGCATATTTCAGGTTGTTTATTCAGCCGTGTAACTGATCCCATTCACCGTTACCTGCCGGATCGCTGCAGGATCGACCAGGCGGTTGAAGACCATGGCTATTTCTGTCTGGGAATCACCAAGTCCTCCAATGAGGTATGCGGTATTGTCAATATGATCAGGTCCGCTTAGTACCGTATAGGCAGATCCATCTTCATATTCAATGATTATGGTTTCTAAATAATAGGGATCATATGCATCCATCTCTGACAGCCCCAGTCCTTTTCCCATGTCGATCTGCAGGCTTATAGGGGAGAGCTCTAAGGTCCCGCCGGTGCTGGAGGAAAAACTGGTCATTGCTACTGGATTTACAGTTGGAAGGGCCACTTCCATACTATTCAGCACATCGGCCGTTTCGGCGTCTTCCATAAGTTTCTGGTAAGGAACATCCGCGTAGCCGATCTCCAGGACGGGCTCTCCGCCCCCTGCATGAAAATCACCAAAGGCGTCCACACCGTAATAATATCCATGGAGCGATGTCTCCGTGGTCCTGTCCAGATCAACATAAATGGAGCGGGCAGTGTCCTTGACGCCGAAGCAGAAAGTGGATTCCTCTGAAAAAGAAGCTCCTTTCCCCTCGTTCATCAAGGCGTCATAACGCAGGGCCTTTACGCCGGTTGGACAGTCAAGCGTAAATTCCATGACGATGGCGTTTTTGTCCCACACAACGGAATCAATCGTCAGTGTGTGGTCATTGATCGGCACGGAAACAGGCTCATCACTCACATATTCTCCGATAAGCGCTTCGGCGGCATCCTCGTCAACGTTTACATACTCTCGCTCAGGATAGACAACGGTAGCCTGTGTGCCTTTTCCGGTGTCCATTATTTCCTCATGTGCGGCTGTACTTTTCCGTCCCGCATCGCCAAATGCATTGCGGAAGAAGTTGGCGTGGCTCACTGCGGCGTATACGCCGACCGGCAGGGCAACGATGGCCACGATGGCGGCTGCCGCCTGGGCGAAGTGTCGGCGTGCCAATGCTTTTCGGTAAGAACGAACGGTCTTTCTTATTCCATGGCGATAACGGTTAGAAAAAACATACTCTTCCTGAATCTGATCAAATTCTTCAACGGTCCAATTTGGGAATGATTTTTCATCAAATGAATATTTCTTGTTTTCCATAAAGTAAACCTCCGTTTTAGATCCTGCTTTCTTTTAACATCCGAAGTGCACGTTCCTGTCTTTTTCGAACGGTTTCTTCCCGGATGCCAAGTGCCTGGGCTGTTTGGGCAACGCTGAATTCTTTTGCGTATCTGAGGCAGATTACATCTCGATAGATCTCTGGCAGGTTGCGGATTATTGGCTCTATGTTTCCACTGAAAGGCAATTCGAGTTCGCCGGATTTTTCTGGAGAGAGAACGGCAGGGTCTTCTGCGAGAACCTGCTTCTCCCGATCCTTCTGATTTTTCCGGTATATATCAATTGCTGAAGAGCGGATCACCTGTATTACAAGGCTTTTGGTTTCTGGTGAAGCGGGGTCGCCTATCCTGTATTTGCGTTCCAGGAGGCGGACAAAGGCATCCATTACAGCGTCCTCTGCCTGATGGCAGTCATGTAAAATTGCAAAGGCAATGTGGTACATTTTTTGTTCATACAGCTGGAAGAGCGATACGACAGTATCAACATCGTCCTTATGAGCTGGCATACAAACACCTCTTTTCAGTTGGTTTAGAACGTTCTGCATATTATAACGAAAAACGGAATGAATTTGTGACAAGCTCCGAGTAAAAATGAGGGTATTGCACTTTTGCCTGTTTTTATCACTCCCTATATTTCTAATGCCAACTTTCTAACTTTCTGCAGGTAGACAATTTTATGGCAGTCTGTGCTATAATTCTCGTGATTTATGTTTTGCACGAGGGTCCATGCAGGCTGCCTGATTTGCCTTGTGATGGATGCAGGAGGATTCGTGATGGAATTAGAGAAGATCAGGGAAGAAATTGATGCGATAGATCCTGAACTCCGTAAACTGCTGATGCGTCGTCTGAACGCATCCTATGAAGTTGCCAGGGCAAAGAAGGAGGCAGGTTCTTTTGATATCTTCCGGGCAGACCGGGAGGAGGCGATCCTGTCCCGTCTTGGTGAAGGAATCCCGGAGGACAGAAAAGCAGGTTATCTTGCGGTCGTACGCAAGATCATGGAGACCAGCCGGATGTATCAGTATGGGCTGCTGTATGACTGGACACCAGGATTGTTTCAGGAATTGTTCGGTGATCTGGCCATTGCCCCGGACTGCAGCCGGGTGCGGGTACGGCTTACCCGGGAGGACCGGCCGAACGCGATGAGCACGATCCTTAGCATGATCGGAGACCGCGGCTTCAATATGGAGCGGATGGAGCTGACCTATGAAGATAAGGATGCAGGTACGGTCACGTTTGAACTGGTGATCTGTGGAGATCTGAACCGTGCAGAGATGCAGAAGCTCATGTTTCAGCTGTCGAAGGAAAGCAAGGATTTTGCGATCCTAGAGACTTTTTAATTTTTTTATATAAATATTGATGCAGGCTGCGTATGCGATATGTGGGGTGACGGGTTGACAATCTGTCTGAAGATAGGTTGCCGAGATGCCCGAAAAGGGGTCAAGGATCTGCTTGAAGGTAGGTTGCCGAGATGCCCGAAAACGGGTCAAGGATCTGCCTGAAGACAGATCGATGTTATGCTCAATTATAGGCTGTCGATATGATAAACAGCAGGCCGATAATCTGCCAGACTTCATGCTGGCGATATGCTGAGTAACAGAGCGATGATATATCTAATGAGGGATCGATGATCTGCCTGATAAAAAAGCAGACAAAAAGCCGATAAAAGCCGGCAATCAGCCTGTTATTCGAGAATGACATGTGGTATCATGGGGAATAATGGTCTGCGGAGGAGACCGTTTATCCGCAGCCTGTCCTCCCGTATTTTTAGGTGGAGGAGACTGCAATTCCGAAAGAAGGAGAGATAAACGATGATGGATATGGAAGAGATTCTGGTAAAGGCAAAAACGCTGCCGCAGGCGTATCATGAGGCTCTGATCCGGCTGCAGGAGGAAGGGGCAGTTACGGACTGTGCGGACTGGAATACCCGGCAGAAGGAGGTTTCCATGACGTTTGTCGTCGCGGAGCCGCTGGCAGAGCCGATGATCAGCAAATGTTTCATCGGAGGACCGAAGGAGCTGGAGCAGTACCGGCAGGAGATGCTGGATGGCATCCTGGATTTTGAGATCGCCTGCGGGAATTGGACTTATACGTACCATGACAGATATCAGGATCAGGTTCCTTTTATTATTGATGAGCTGAAACGCAACCCCAGCAGCCGGCGTGCAGTTATGACTATCCGTGACAAGGAAGCGGATATGGGAAGTGACGATCCTGCATGCCTGCAGCACATCCAGTATTTTATCCGGAAGAACGCAAATGGAGAGGATGCCCTCTTCTGCAAGGTCCTGTTCCGCTCAAATGACGCATGCAAGGCAGCATACATGAATGCGTTTGCGCTGATCATGCTGCAGAAGCGCATCGCGGACAGTCTTGGCGTGGCCATGGGCACCTACACCCACCGGGCGAATAGCTTCCACTGCTATGAGAAGGACTTTTCCCTCCTTGAAGGGTATGTCCGCCGGATCACAGAGGGAGAAGAGGATGATGTCACCTTCGACTATGTGGACGGCTGGGACGAGATGATGGAGGATGCCAAAGAAGAGATCGCCGCGCAGGTGGAGATCCTCCGTAAGCAGGCAGAGGAAGGAATCTAAAAAAACCGGAAAGCTGAATTGACAGCGGCTGCCATAACGAAGTTCCGGTCGTTATCGGCAGCCGTTTTTGGGCGATGGTGACCGGGTAACCGTTGAAGGTGTACCGTCCGGGCAGGCAGCCGTTTTTGGACAATAAAAGTTGGATAAACAATTGCAGGTGTATTTATCGAAGCAGGCAGTTGTTTGGAGTGATACAGCCAGTATGAAAAGTACAGGCACATCGCCAGAGCAGACAGGAGAAGGCCATGGGCAGACTGTTTTACATCATGGGAAAAAGCGCGACCGGGAAGGATCATGTCTACCGGGAGCTTCTGAAGGACGCCGAGCTGGATCTTTCTCCGCTGGTTCTGTATACCACGAGACCGATCCGGGAGGGCGAGACCGACGGAAAGGAATATCACTTCACCGATGAGGCCGGCCTGGAGAGACTGCGCCGGGAGGGAAGGATCATCGAGGAAAGGGTCTACCAGACCGTTTACGGACCCTGGTATTATTTTACGGCGGACGAGGGACAGCTGGATCTGGACAGCCGGGATTACCTGGGGATCGGAACTCTGGAATCCTACCGCAGGCTTCTCGAGCATTTTGGGCAGGAGATTATGGTTCCGATCTATATCGAGACAGAGGATGGTCTGCGTCTGGAGCGGGCGATGAAGAGAGAGAAAAAGCAGAATCCGCCCAAATACGACGAGATGTGCCGGCGTTTTCTGGCAGATGGCGTGGATTTTTCCGAGGAGAAGATCCAGGAGGCAGGGATCACCCGCCGGTTCTTCAACAATGACCGGCCGCTGACCGAAGTCATCGCCGAGGCAAAGGAATACATCCTGCAGATACATGCGCAGGATGTGCACCCCAGGGATTGACAGAATATGGTATAATTATTTATTACCAATGTATTGATTTATCTGTATGAAAGTGCAGATCAGACTGGAATATGACAGGGAAAGGAGATCCTATCATGCAGGGAACAGAAGAGACCCGTGGCTTTGCAGCTATTGTCGGACATGAGGATGTGGTCAGCCACATGCAGAACGCCATAAAAATGAATAAGATCTCCCACGCATACATTATCGGCGGGGATAAAGGCGCGGGGAAAAAGATGCTCGCGGGCGCATTTGCGCAGACGCTCCAGTGCAGGGAGCGGGGCGATGCAGCCGAACCCTGTGGCGTATGCCCTTCCTGCAGAAAAGCAGCCAGCGGGAATCATCCGGATATTATCTATGTGCGCCATGACAAGCCAAACACCGTGAGTGTGGACGATGTCCGCGGTCAGCTGGTGGGGGATGTGGCGATCCGGCCCTATGAAAGCCCATACAAGATCTATATTGTCGACGATGCGTCCAAAATGACGCCGCAGGCGCAGAACGCGATCCTCAAGACCATCGAGGAGCCGCCGGCCTATGCCATTATCCTGCTTTTGGCCGAAAACCCGGATGCGCTGCTTCCCACCATCACAAGCCGATGTGTGACGCTGCGGCTGAAGCCGGTGGAGGAAAGCCGGGTCAGGGAGTATCTGATGAACCGGATGCATGTGCCGGATTATCAGGCCGAGATCGAGGCCTCCTTTGCCCAGGGCAATATCGGCAAGGCAAAAATGATCGCAGGCTCGTCGGAGTTTATGACGATGGTGGAAAACGCGGTCCGGCTGATGAAAAAATCAAACCGTCTGGATATCGCCGAGATGACAGAGACGGTAAAGGCCATGAGCGCGGATAAAAACAGCGTTTATGACGTCCTGGAGATCTTCAATCTGTGGTTCCACGATGTGCTGCTGTTCAAGGCCACCAGAGAAGTGGATTCCCTGATCTTCAAAGAGGAGATCAATGCAGTAAAGGAAAGAGCCCGCTATTCTTCCTACGAGGGACTGCAGAAGATCATCGACGGAATCGCAACGGCCGGGGAACGGCTCCGCGCAAACGTCAACTTTGATCTGACGATGGAGCTTCTGTTCCTGACGATCCGCGAGAATTGAGCGCGGGAGCCGAAATGAGCAAAGACGTCGATGCCAGATTCTGATAGCGATCTGCGAAAACGGAATACGGGAGTCGAAAGGAAGAGCGTGACTGCCGGAAGCGGATAATTACACGCGGCAGCAAGGCTTTGGCCGCCCGGGATCTTCCTTTCAAGCGGACTCCAGAGCGAGATAAATATAGGAAACATCCCCCTTTGTGAAGCAGGGGAGACAGAAAGAGAGTACAGCCAGATACCATGGTAAAAATTATCGGAGTCCGGTTCCGAAATGCCGGGAAGGTATATTATTTTGATCCGCTGGAGTTTACTCCGGCCCGCGGGTCCAGGGTGATCGTCGAGACCGCCCGGGGCGTTGAGTGCGGAAAGGTCGTCATGACCGCCAGAGAGGTGGATGAGAGCAAGGTGGTGCAGCCGCTACGCCCGGTGATCCGCATGGCGACGGAGGAAGATGTCCGCACCGAGTGGGAAAACTATGCCCGCGAGAAGGATGCCTACCGCATCTGCCAGCAGAAGATCCGCGAGCACGGGCTGGACATGAAGCTCGTCCAGGCGGAGTATACATTTGACAACAAAAAGGTTCTGTTTTATTTTACGGCGGACGGCCGCATCGATTTCCGCGATCTGGTCAAGGATCTCGCTTCCGTATTCAAGACCCGGATCGAGCTCCGGCAGATCGGCGTGCGGGATGAGACCAAGATGCTCGGCGGGATCGGAATCTGCGGGCGGCCTCTGTGCTGCTCGACCTATCTGTCCGATTTTGCACCGGTATCCATCAAGATGGCGAAGGAGCAGAACCTGTCCCTCAATCCGACGAAGATCTCCGGTGCCTGCGGCAGGCTGATGTGCTGCCTGAAGAATGAAGAGGACACCTACGAATACCTGAACCAGAAGCTGCCGGGCATTGGCGATACCGTCGAGACGCCAGACGGCAGGATCGGCGACGTCCACGCGGTCAACGTGCTGCGCCAGAGGGTGCGCGTGCTGATCGAGGAGGGGGACGACAAGGAGATCGAGGAATTCCCGGCCGAGGAGCTGAGCCTGATCCTGAAGAGGAAGAAAGGCGGACAGAAGGGCAAGGAAGCAGCGATTCGCGAGGCGCTTGAGCGCAGAGCAGAACAGCGCGCGGCTCAGCAGGCGGCTGATGCGGAGGAGGAAACCGCTGTTATCCAGACCGAGAGTGATATGGAAATGATCGCGGTCAGCACCGGCGACGGTGAGCTGGTCGTTGCAGAGCATGTCCATACGGAGGAGACACAGTTCGTTTCCGAGCATGAGCAGAGCGAATCCGGCAGACGCAGAAGAGACCGGGAGCGTACGGAAGGCCGCAGAGGCAGCAGGGGCGATCGGCAGGAAGGCGAGCAGAAGGAAAACAGCCGTCGTAGAGACAGGAACAGGAAGGCTGCCGCGGAGGCGGAAGATTCTCCTGCTGAGAACCGTACAGAGGAGAAGACGGCCGGAAACGAAGGCGGATCCGGCGAGAACGGAAGCGGTGAAAAGCGCCGTCGGCGCAGGAACCGCAGGCCGAAGGATCGCCAGGAGGGCGCTGCAGGAAGACCGGAGAAGGAGCTGGCCGATACCGGAAAGCGGCCGGCCGGAGACGGCGGGGCTGCTCCGGAAAAGGAAAATAAGGGCAGACCGGATCCGGAGAAAGCATCCGGAGGTGAGGGTGCGTCCGCCGAGGGCGGAACCGGTGAAAAGCGCCGCCGGCGCAGGAACCGCAGGCCCAGAAGAAATAAAGGAGCGGCGGAAGCGACCCATGACACCGTTGAAGCTTAAACCGGGAGAAACACTGGACGATCTTCAGAATGGTTTTTCCATCATCCAGGGAGAGAAGAGCTTCCGCTACGGACTGGACGCGGTGCTTCTCTCCGGGTACGCCCGGGTAAAGAAGGGGGAGAATGTCCTGGACCTGGGAACGGGAACAGGCATTCTGCCTATTCTCCTGGCCGCGAAAACGCCGGGACGATCCTTTACCGGTCTGGAGATCCAAAAAGAGAGCGCAGATATGGCAGCCAGAAGCGTACAGTACAATGCGCTCGGCGACCGGGTAAAAATCGTACAGGGTGACATTCGGGAAGCTGTATCGATCTTCGGTGCGGCTTCTTTTGACGTTGTTGTCAGCAATCCGCCTTACATGATCGGCGACCACGGGCTGCAGAACCCGGATCCGGCACTGGCCATCGCCAGGCACGAGGTGCTGTGCACCTTCCGGGAGCTTGCCTCGTCGGCGGCAGCCCTGCTGCGGGACCGGGGGAGACTGTACCTGGTGCATCGTCCGTTCCGTCTGGCGGAGATCCTGGATGTGCTGCGGGAGCTGCATCTGGAGCCAAAGCGCATGCAGCTGGTCTACCCCTATATCGACCGGGAGCCCAATCTGGTGCTGATCGAGGCGCTGAAGAGCGGCAGATCCCGCATGACCGTGGAAAAACCGCTGATCGTCTACCGGGAGCCCGGCGTATACACCGACGACATCCTGAAGATCTACGGCGATGGAAGAGGCTCGTCAAAGGAGGATTAAATGGCAGGAAAACTGATCGTATGCGCGACCCCGATCGGAAACCTGGAGGATATGACCGTCCGGGTAGTCCGCGCCTTGAAGGAGGCGGACCTGATCGCGGCAGAGGATACCAGAAACAGCATCCGGCTGCTCAATCATTTTGATATCCATACCCCGATGACCAGCTATCATGAGAATAACCGTTACGAAAAGGCCAGGGAGCTGGTGGCAAAGATGCAGCAGGGGACCACGGTAGCCCTGATCACAGATGCAGGAACGCCGGCAATCTCCGATCCGGGAGAGGAGCTGGTCCGTCAGGCCGCGGAGGCCGGGATCGAGGTCACCTCACTGCCCGGAGCGGCAGCATGCATCACAGCGCTGACCCTGTCAGCATTATCCACCCGAAGGTTTGCTTTTGAAGCCTTCCTGCCCATGGATAAAAAAGAGCGGCGGGAGCGTCTGGCAGAACTGGCAGGGGAGACCAGGACCATCGTCCTCTATGAAGCGCCGCATCGCCTTAGGCGCACGCTGGAAGAGCTTCGCCAGAGCCTTGGCGGAGAGCGCAAGATATCCCTCTGCCGGGAACTGACAAAAAAGCATGAAGAAGTGATCCGGACCACCCTCGATGGGGCTGTCAGCCTGTACGAGGAGCAGGAGCCCAGAGGCGAATACGTGCTGGTGGTCGAAGGCAGGGATCCTGCCGCCATCCGGGAGGAAAAAGCAGCCGCCTGGCAGACCCTCACCATGGAAGAGCACATGGCACTCTACACCGACCAGGGCATCGACCGCAAGGAAGCGATGAAGCTCGTCGCCAAAGACCGGGGCATCGGCAAGCGGGAGGTCTACGCCGCGCTGAACGCGGACCGTCCGTAGCTGCACGCGGCTTACTGCGGACGACAAGCGCAGCGCAGGCGCTGTATGGACCGGCAATCGCTGCGTATGCGTCCTATGAACGGGAAATAACGGTTTGGATGCGGGCAGGTGAATGCAGCATAGAAACTGGTGCGCATGTGCCATATAGGCAATCAGCCGCTAAAGTGGGAATGTTGCAAACTGACAGACGGATTGTTATAATAATTTTATCCATCCTGGATAATAAAAATTGGGCTCATATGCCCTTCGAAAGGAGATGTCCTTATGAACATTATTATCAGCGGCAAGAACATGGAAGTCACCGATGGACTCAGAAATGACATCACAAAAAAGCTCAATAAGCTGGAGAGATATTTCACGCCGGACACGGAAGTGATCGTAACTCTCAGTGTTGAAAAAGAGAGACAGAAAATCGAGGTCACTATCCCTGTGAAGGGCCGGATCATCCGCTCTGAGCAGGTGAGCAATGACATGTACGTTTCTATCGATCTGGTGGAAGAGGTCATCGAGCGGCAGCTTCGGAAATATAAGAACAAAATCGTAGACAAGAAGCAGAGCGCAACCAATTTCCAGAAGGCCTATATTGAAAATGATTACATGGAGAGCGAGGATGTCCGCATCGTCCGCACCAAGAAGTTCGACATCAAGCCGATGTATCCGGAAGATGCAGCGGTACAGATGGAGCTTCTTGGACACAGCTTCTTCGTCTTCATGAATGCCGATACCGATCAGGTCAATGTCGTCTACAAGAGAAAAGGCAATACCTACGGTCTGATCGAGCCGGATACCTGAGGCAGCATACATTGCAGCCCCGGCTATAAGCACACAGAAGAAATAGGGAGGGGGTTTTGCACTAAGCAAAAACCGTGTATAAATATTCTGAAGGGAACATCCGCAGCGCCGGTTCTTGGAGGAATCTTTTAGATTCCGACTTAGAACCGATGCGCGAGGACAGAGCGAGAGCGATTCCCGGAAGAATATTTATACACGAATTGTTTAATGCGAAACCCTTCTCTTCCATAAAGTTTACAGGCAGACAGGAGCAGAAATTACATGAAATTATCCGAAAGGATCTTCGGCACCCACAGCCAGAGGGAGCTGAAGAGAATCTACCCGATCGTAGACAGGATCGAAGCCCTTCGTCCCGAGATGCAGAAGCTCTCTGATGAAGAGCTGAGAGGCAAGACGAAAGAATACAAGGAGCGGCTGGCCGCCGGAGAGACACTGGACGACCTCCTGCCCGAGGCATTTGCCACTGTCCGCGAGGCGGCAAAACGTGTGTTGAATATGGAGCCCTACCGGGTGCAGATCATCGGCGGCATCATCCTTCATCAGGGACGTATCGCCGAGATGAA
>DFFG01000009.1:11801-13018 GCA_002368795.1 Eubacterium sp. UBA3782 | reverse complement strand
TGAAGACCGGTGAAGGAAAGACGCTGGTATCCACGATGCCGGCGTATCTGAATGCCCTGACAGGGCGCGGCGTCCATATCATCACCGTCAATGACTACCTGGCAAACCGTGACGCGGAATGGATGGGACAGGTTCACGAATTCCTCGGCCTTACGGTCGGATGCGTTCTGAATTCCATGAAGAATGACGAGCGCAGGGAGATGTACAACCGGGACATCACCTACGTCACCAACAACGAGGATGGTTTCGACTATCTTCGTGACAACATGGTCATCTACAAGGAAAAGCTCGTGCAGCGTGATCTGGCCTACGCCATCATCGACGAGGTCGACTCTGTTCTGATCGATGAGGCGAGAACACCTCTGATCATTTCCGGTCAGAGCGGAAAATCCACCAAGCTGTACGAGACCTGCGATATCCTGGCTACCCAGCTGCAGCGGGGCGAGGCCTCCGGCGAGGTCACCAAGATGACAGCTCTCATGGGCGAGGAGATCACCGAGACCGGCGACTTCATCGTCAATGAAAAGGACAAGCTCGTCACCCTGACCGAGCAGGGCGTGCACAAGGTCGAGCAGTTCTTCCATATCGACAACCTTTCCGATCCTCAAAATCTGGAGATCCAGCACAATACGATCCTGGCGCTGCGGGCGCACAACCTGATGCACAGAGACCAGGATTACATCGTCAAGGACGACCAGGTCTATATCGTTGACGAGTTCACCGGACGTGTGCTTCCGGGCAGACGCTATTCCGACGGTCTGCATCAGGCCATCGAGGCAAAGGAGCACGTCAAGGTCAAGAGAGAGAGCCGGACGCTGGCAACGATCACCTTCCAGAACTTCTTTAACAAGTACGAGAAGAAGGCAGGCATGACCGGTACGGCCCTTACCGAGGAGCAGGAGTTCCGTGATATCTATGGCATGGACGTCATCGAGATCCCGACCAACGTGCCGGTGATCCGTAAGGACCGCGACGATGCGGTCTACATGACCAAGAAGGAAAAATACCGGGCAGTCATCGAGGAGATCAAGGCAGCGCACGAAAAGAAGCAGCCTGTGCTGGTCGGCACCGTCACCATCGAGATCTCCGAGCTGCTTTCCAAGATGCTCAAGAGAGAGGGCATCCCGCACCAGGTCCTGAACGCAAAGTTCCATGATCTGGAGGCGGAGATCATCTCCCATGCCGGCGAGGCCGGCGCCGTCACCATCGCCACCAAC
>DFFG01000009.1:7194-11743 GCA_002368795.1 Eubacterium sp. UBA3782 | reverse complement strand
ACCAACATGGCCGGCCGTGGTACGGATATCAAGCTGGACGACGACGCAAGAGCAGCCGGCGGCCTGAAGGTCATCGGTACCGAGCGCCATGAGTCCAGACGTATCGACAATCAGCTGCGCGGCCGTTCCGGCCGTCAGGGGGACCCCGGCGAATCCCGGTTCTACATCTCCCTGGAGGATGACCTGATGCGTCTGTTCGGCTCCGAGAAGCTGATGGGCGTGTTCCGGTCCCTGGGCGTTGCCGAGGGCGAGCAGATCGAGCACAAGATGCTTTCCTCCTCCATCGAGAAGGCCCAGCAGAAGATCGAGAGCAACAACTACGGCATCCGTAAAAACCTGCTGGATTACGACAGTGTCAACAACGAGCAGCGTGAGATCATCTACCGCGAGCGCCGCCGCGTACTGGACGGCGAGAACATGCGCGAGTCCATTCTCAAGATGATCTACGATACCGTCGACAATACGGTGGATACCTGCATCGGCGAGAGCACAGATGCAGAGGAATGGGATCTGAACGAGCTGAACCAGATGATCGGTCCGGTCATTCCCATAAAGCCTATCACCCGCGAGGATGTCCGCAGCGAAAACAAGGAAGAGCTCAAGCAGAAGCTCAAAGAGGAGGCCGTCCGTCTCTACGAAGAGAAGGAAGCCGAGTTCCCTGAAGAGCAGATGCGTGAGATCGAGCGTGTCATCCTGCTGCGTGTTATCGATGAAAAGTGGATGAACCACATCGACGACATGGAGCAGCTCCGCCAGGGCATCGGCCTGCAGGCCTACGGCCAGCGGGATCCGAAGGTCGAGTACAAGATGACGGCCTACGATATGTTCAACGAGATGACCGCGATGATCCAGCAGGATACGATCCGGCTGCTTTATCATATCCGCGTTGAGCAGAAGGTCGAGCGTGAGGAGGTCGCCGAGATCTCCGGCACCAACAAGGACGACGCAGGCGTCAGCAAGACCCAGAAGCGCAAGGAAAAGAAGATCTATCCGAACGATCCCTGTCCCTGCGGAAGCGGCCTAAAGTACAAACAGTGCCACGGAAAGAAGAAATGATCCAAAGCATCCGGCGGTTAGCATAAAGGCTTGCCGGATGGGCAAAACAGATAAACAAAACGATGATCTGCCGGCCGGGCAAAGCCGATAAACTGGCGACCGGCCGCCGGATGCATGAAACACAATAGAACAGCAGACAAACGATCCGAAAGGATCCGCACAATATTTTTTTAAAAATGAAAGGTGGTGAAGCTGGTGGTAATCGAACTCGAGAACATGAAACAAGAGATTCGGACATTTGATCAGCCATTAGTGGAAGTGAGGGATTCACTTTGACCTCGCCAGTAAAGAGCAGAGGATCGAAGAATTAGAAAGAAAAATGGAGGAGCCAAATTTCTGGGACAATCCGGAGGAGGCGCAGAAGCAGACAAAGCTGCTGGGCAGCCTGAAGGATGACAGGGATACCTACCAGAAGCTGGTCTCCACAAAGGAAGATATCGAAACGATGATCGAGATGGGCGAGGAGGAGGATGACGAATCCATCGTTCCTGAGGTTCGGGAGATGCTGGAGGATTTCAAAAAGACTCTGGATGACGTCCGGATCAAGACGCTGCTCTCCGATGAGTACGACAGCTGCAACGCGATCATCAAGCTCAACTCCGGTGCCGGCGGAACCGAGGCCATGGACTGGTGCGGCATGCTGTACCGCATGTACACCCGCTGGGCCGAGCGCAAGGGCTTTACCCTCGAGGTGCTGGACTTCCAGGAGGGCGATGAGGCCGGCGTCAAGTCGGTCATGTTCCAGGTGGATGGAACCAATGCCTACGGCTACCTGAAATCCGAGGCCGGCGTGCACCGTCTGGTCAGGATCTCTCCGTTCAATGCCCAGGCAAAGCGGCAGACCTCCTTTGTATCCTGTGACGTAATGCCGGATATCGAGGAAAATATCGACATCGAGGTGAGGGACGAGGATATCCGTATCGATACCTACCGTTCCAGCGGCGCTGGTGGACAGCATATCAACAAGACGTCCTCCGCGATCCGTATCACCCACCTGCCCACGGGCATCGTGGTCACCTGCCAGAATGAGCGCTCCCAGTTCCAGAACAAGGACAAGGCCATGCAGGTCCTGAAATCCAAGCTGTACATGCTGGAGAAGGAAAAACAGGCCGAGAAGGAGGCGGGCATCCGCGGCGAGGTCACGGACATCGCCTGGGGACACCAGATCCGTTCCTATGTCCTGCAGCCCTACCAGATGGTCAAGGATCTGCGGACAAACGAGGAAAGAGCACAGACTGCGGCTGTGCTGGACGGAGATATTGATCCGTTCATCAATGCCTACCTGAAGTGGCAGGCACTGCAGAAAAAAGAAAAACAGAAATAAAAAGCAATACATGCAATACGAGATCAGATGAGAGCGAGGATAGAAGCGGATGGTTAATATAGCCGTGCTCGGCTACGGGACCGTTGGCTCCGGCGTTGTCGAAGTTATCGAGACAAACTGGGCCAGCATCAACAAAAAAGCCGGTAATGAAATCAACATCAAATACGTCCTGGACCTGAGGGAATTCCCGGGAGACCCTGTGGAAAAGATTCTGGTTCATGATTACAACGTGATCCTGAACGATCCCGAGGTCAACATCATCGTCGAGACGATGGGCGGTCTCCATCCGGCTTATGAGTTTACCAAAGCCGCGCTGGAAGCGGGAAAGAGCGTCTGCACCTCCAACAAGGAGCTGGTGGCAGCACACGGACCCGAGCTTCTCAAGATCGCGAAGGCAGGGGATATCAACTACCTGTTCGAGGCGAGCTGCGGCGGCGGCATTCCGATCATCCGTCCGCTGAATTCTTCGCTTACTGCCGATGAGATCGATGAGATCACCGGTATCCTGAATGGGACGACCAATTATATCCTGACAAAGATGGATAGAGAAGGCTCCGACTTTGCGGATGCGCTGGCACAGGCCCAGGCAAACGGCTATGCGGAGCGGAATCCGGAGGCCGACATCAAGGGCTACGATGCCTGCCGCAAGATCGCCATCCTCTCCTCCCTTGCCTTTGGGCGGACCGTCAATTATCAGGATATCTACACGGAAGGCATCACAGAGATCACGGCAGCAGACATCAAGTATGCCCGTGAGATGGGCTATGCCATTAAACTTCTGGCCTCCAGCCGCAAGGTGGGTGAGGGCAAGTTTTACGCGATGGTGAGCCCGATGCTCGTCAGCAGCAACAGTCCGCTCTTTAGCGTGAACGGTGTTTTCAACGCGATCTTTATCCATGGAAACGTTCTCGGAGATGCCATGTTCTACGGCAGCGGCGCCGGAAAGCTTCCGACCGCCAGCGCTGTCGTGGCCGACGTGGTGGACTGCGCAAAGCATCTCCACAGAAATATCATGATGAGCTGGAGCAGCAAGACCCTTTCTCTCATGAAGATCGATGACGTAGAAGGCATATATTTTGTCAGAGTCGCGGGAACACCCTCCGAAAAGATGGAGGCTGTCCGTGCGCTCTTCGGGCAGGTGGATCCGATCACGATCCCGTCTGTTCCGGGCGAGTTTGCCTTCCTGACCGGGTGCCTTAGCGAGACACAGTTTGCCGAAAAGGCAGCACAGCTTCCGGGCGGTATCCTGAACCGCATCCGGGTGCACGAATAAAAAAGACGGACTGCGGGAACTGCCGCGGACGCAGACCGGTCAAGTATGGCAGCCCTCTGCCGGCCGGGTAAAAATGGAAATCAGAGGACAGATGAATGAAGAAACATAACGAAAATTATTATATTACCACAGCCATTGCCTATGCCTCCGGCAAGCCGCACATCGGCAACACCTACGAGATCGTGCTGGCAGACAGCATCGCCCGTTTCCGCCGGATGCAGGGCTACAACGTCTTCTTCCAGACCGGTACCGACGAGCATGGCCAGAAGATCGAGGAAAAGGCAGGGGCGCAGGGCGTCAGCCCGAAGGCGTACGTCGACAGTGTAGCCGGTGAGATCCGGCGCATCTGGGATATGATGAACACCTCCTACGACAAGTTTATCCGCACGACCGATGAGGATCACGAGCGGCAGGTCCAGAAGATGTTCAAAAAGATGTACGACCAGGGCGACATCTACAAGAGCAAATATGAGGGCTGGTACTGCATTTCCGACGAGTCCTTTTATACCGAATCCCAGCTGGTGGACGGCAAATGTCCGGACTGCGGCCGGCCGGTCACCCGCACCGAGGAGGAGGCATACTTCTTCAAGATGAGCAAGTATGCGCCGAAGCTGATCGAGCACATCAACACCCATCCGGAGTTTATCCAGCCGGTATCCCGGAAGAACGAGATGATGAACAACTTCCTTCTTCCCGGCCTGCAGGATCTGTGCGTATCCCGGACCTCCTTCAAGTGGGGCATCCCGGTGGACTTCGATCCGAAGCACGTGGTCTACGTATGGCTTGACGCGCTGACCAACTACATTACCGGCATCGGCTATGACTGCGGCGGTGAGGGAACCGACCAGTTCAAGGCATTCTGGCCGGCTGACCTGCACCTGATCGGCAAGGATATC
>DFFG01000009.1:3341-7113 GCA_002368795.1 Eubacterium sp. UBA3782 | reverse complement strand
TACTGGCCGATCTTCCTGATGTCTCTGGGTCTTCCCCTGCCGAAGCAGGTATTTGGCCATCCCTGGCTCCTGCAGTCTGACGGCAAGATGAGCAAGTCCCGCGGAAATGTCATCTATGCTGACGATCTGGTAGAGATGTTTGGTGTGGATGCGGTCCGTTACTTCGTACTGCATGAGATGCCCTTTGAAAATGACGGCGTCATCGGCTGGGAGCTGATGGTGGAGCGCATGAACTCCGACCTGGCCAACACTCTTGGCAACCTGGTCAACCGTACCATCGCCATGACCAACAAGTACTTTGGCGGCACGGTTGCCGACAAGGGCGTTATCGATCCGGTGGACGAGGATCTGAAGGCTGTCGTCACCGGCACGGCCCAGAAGGTCGAGGACAAGATGGCTGGCCTGCGCGTTGCTGATGCGATCACCGAGATCTTTACGTTGTTTAAGCGCTGCAACAAGTACATCGACGAGACTACACCCTGGGTGCTGGCAAAGGATCCGGAAGCAGCAGACCGTCTTTCCACGGTCCTGTACAACCTGGTCGAGAGCATTACCATCGGTGCTTCTCTTCTGAAGCCCTTCATGCCCGAGACGACAGACCGCATCCTGACCCAGCTCAACGCTTCCCTGCGGGATTATGAGACACTGGATCAGTTCGGCCTCTATCCCTCCGGCGGGAAGGTCACCGACAAGCCGGAGATCCTTTTTGCCCGTATGGACATCAAGGAGGTCATGGAAAAGGTCGAGGCAAAGCGTGAGGCCGTAGCAGCAGAGGCTGCAAAAGCGGTCGTCAGCGATGCGGAGGCTGCCGGCGAGACCGAGGAGGCAGCCGCCGAGGAGAAGGCAGAGATCCATGTGGAGCCAAAGGATGAGATCACCTACGATGATTTCGCAAAGCTTCAGTTCGCCGTAGGTGAGGTCATCGCCTGCGAAGCGGTCAAAAAGTCCAAAAAGCTGCTCTGCTTCCAGGTAAAGGTAGGAGACCAGGTGCGCCAGATCGTTTCCGGCATCAAGGCCTGGTACACACCGGAGGAGGTCATCGGCAAAAAGGTCATGGTCCTTCTCAACCTGAAGCCCGCAAAGCTGGCAGGTCTGCTGTCCGAGGGCATGCTGCTCTCCGCCGAGGATGCGGATGGCAACGTGTGCCTGATGACACCGGAAAAGGAGATGCCTTCCGGATCCGAGATCTGCTGAGGATATAAAGCACAGAATTGAGCCAGGGGCTGCTGCACTAAGGTTTCGTGCGGCAGCCCTTTTGAGACCGCAGCATGGCCGGGAGGCCAGCCGTTTCGAAAGGCATGATCCCGGCTTTTGTTTTACCAAAAGGCAGAATGCCAGATGGAGACTTGAATGATTTTTGATACACATGCGCATTACAACGCAGAAGCTTTTGACGAGGATCGCGAAGAGCTCCTGGATGCACTCCCTGAGGCTGGCATCGCACGGGCGGTCAATGTATCGGCAGAATGGGAGAGTCTGGAAGAGACCCGGGTGCTTGTGGAGCGGTATCCGTTCCTCTATGCTGCCTATGGGATCCACCCGGACAATGTCGGGGATCTGTCCGAGGAGCGGATGGACATCCTGCGGGAGTACTGCCGGCTTCCAAAGACCGTGGCCGTGGGAGAGATCGGCCTGGACTATTACTGGAACAAGGAATCCAAGGACGTCCAGATGTATTGGTTTGAAAGGCAGACAGAGCTGGCCCGGGAGCTGAAGCTTCCGGTCATCATCCACAGCCGTGACGCCGCGGAGGATACCTTCCTGATGGCCAGGAAGCTGCATCTGGAGGATGTGGGCGGCGTGGTCCACTGCTATGGCTATTCCCGGGAACTGGCCAGGGAATATGTAAAGATGGGTCTGTTTATCGGTGTCGGCGGTGTTGTCACCTTCAAAAACGGAAGAAAGCTGAAGGAGACGGTGGAGGATATCCCGCTGGAGTATCTGGTGACGGAGACCGATTGTCCTTACCTGGCCCCTGTCCCCTTCCGCGGAAAGAGAAACTCCTCCCTGTACCTTCCCTATGTCATCGATATGATCGCAAAGATCAAGGGGATCTCAAGCGAAGAGACCGAGAAGGTCCTCTGGGAAAATGCACACCGGCTGTACCGTCTGCCTCCTCCACAGATTCACGAGGAGAATGACTGAACGGCACGGAGTTTGTTCTGTTGTTTCCGGCAGACATGTGATATGATGAAGATGCCAAAAGACCCGGGAGATCCGGCATCTAAAATACGGATAACGTAAAAATGACGTAAAAATAATGGATGGTGTCCTCTCCACAGGTCCGCGCTGGAGAAATCACAAGATCTGCCAAGGCAGATACCGCAGTACAGCGGCAATAGAGAATACAGCTCAGGAAAGGAGATATATATGGCAGAAAAGAAAAAAGAGACCGCCCGCAAGGGAATGACGGTCGAGACGCTCACAGCCGCCGCAAAGAAGGCCCAGGAGGGTGTGCTGGAGGCAGCAAAGATCGTCAGCGAGAGCTCCTCGAAGGTGGTGTCCGAGGCTGCCAGACAGGTGCAGGATGCAGCAGCGTCCTCGAAAAAGGTAAAGGCGGCTCCGGAAGCAGAGGCACACGAGAATACCAGGCAGGATCCCCATATCTTTACCGATCTGGATCAGTATCTTTTTGATCATGCGACCCACTATGACATCTATCAGAAGATGGGCGCACATCCGGCCAGGGTCAATGGCGTGGAAGGTACCTGGTTTGCCGTATGGGCACCGAACGCTACCGCCGTATATGTTATCGGCGAATTCAACGGCTGGAATGAGACCGCCAACTATATGATGAAGATCGCGGAGATCGGCGTCTATGAGACCTTCGTCCCCGGAGCATACGTGGGACAGCTGTACAAATATCTGATCATCGCAAAGGATGGCAGACGGCTGTACAAGGCAGATCCCTATGGCTTCTGGGCAGAGAAGCGTCCGGGCACGGCCTCCCGCATCGCGGATATCAGCTACAAATGGAACGATGCCGCCTGGATGAAGAACCGGAAGAAATTCACGCCCAACGAGTCCGCCCTTTCCATCTATGAGGTGCACCCGGGCTCCTGGATGAAGCATCCCTACAGTGAGGAGAATCCGGAGGGCTTCTACAACTACCGTGAGTTTGGAAAACGCATCGCCGAGTACGTCAAGGACATGGGATATACCCATATCGAGCTGATCGGCATTGCCGAGCATCCGCTGGATGCTTCCTGGGGCTATCAGGTCACGGGCTACTATGCACCGACCTCCCGCTATGGAACGCCGCAGGATTTCAAGTACATGATCGACTACCTGCACAAGAACAAGATCGGCGTTATCCTGGACTGGGTGCCGGCGCACTTCCCGAAGGATGCCCAGGGCCTGGTCGAGTTTGACGGAGACGCGGTCTACGAGCATGCCGATCCGCGGCAGGGCGAGCATCCCGACTGGGGCACCAAGATCTTCAACTATGGCCGTCCGGAGGTCAAAAACTTCCTTCTGGCCAATGCCCTGTACTGGGTAGAGGATTACCATGTCGACGGACTTCGCGTCGATGCTGTTGCATCCATGCTGTATCTGGATTACGGTCGCAAGGACGGCGAGTGGATCGCCAACAAATACGGCGGAAACCAGAACCTGGAGGCAATCGAGTTCTTCAAGCATCTGAATTCTCTGGTCACCGGCAGGAACCCTGGCGTCATGATGATTGCCGAGGAATCTACCGCCTGGCCGAAGGTCACCGGAGATGTGGAGGACGATGGCCTTGGCTTTACCTTCAAGTGGAACATGGGCTGGA
>DFFG01000009.1:0-3280 GCA_002368795.1 Eubacterium sp. UBA3782 | reverse complement strand
TGGAGTACATGAAGCTGGATCCCTACTTCCGCAAGAACAACCACAACAAGATGACCTTCGCCATGACCTACGCCTACAGCGAGAACTATATCCTCGTACTGTCCCATGACGAGGTCGTGCATCTGAAGTGTTCGATGATCAACAAGATGCCGGGTCTTGAAAATGACAAGTTCGAGAACCTGAAGGCAGGCTACACCTTTATGTTCGGCCATCCGGGCAAAAAGCTTCTGTTCATGGGCCAGGATATCGGCCAGTACAGAGAGTGGAGCGAGGAGAGAGAGATCGACTGGTTCCTCCTGGAGGACAAGAAGAACGAGCATCTGCAGGCCTATG
Organism: Eubacterium sp. UBA3782; assembly: GCA_002368795.1. Taxonomy (GTDB): domain Bacteria; phylum Bacillota; class Clostridia; order Lachnospirales; family Lachnospiraceae; genus Bilifractor. The sequence continues at coordinate 2,947 of DFFG01000009.1, read as the reverse complement.
TCCGTGACCTGCTGACCCTGTATAAAAAATATCCGGCCATGCATGCCCGGGATACCGAGGCCCTTGGATTCTCCTGGGTCAATGCCGACGACGCGGACCGCAGCATCTTCAGCTTCATCCGCTGGTCTGAGACCGGAAAGAACAACCTGCTCTTTGTCGTGAATTTCACCCCTGTTGCCCGTCCGGACTACAAGTGCGGCGTACCGCAGGTGGGCAATTACGAGCTGCTGCTTGACAGCCGCAGCATCAAGTACGGCGGCGAGCATACGGCAAAGAAGACCTACAAGGGATTCGAGGGCGAGTGCGACCACCAGCCCTGCCATATCGACTACGATCTGCCGGCATACGGCGCAGCCATTTTCCGGTTCAATACCGTTTAAGCAGTTTGCCGCCGGAAGACATTATGCGAACAGTTTTAAGTCCTGTTGGGGCTGCGGAATGTTTGCTTTAATGTAGTCCGTAGATGGACAGACGCACCCGTCCCTGGAAGGCATTACGCGAACGGCTTCGGTCCTATCGGGCCTGCAGAATGTTCGCTTTAATGTCTTCCGGGGACGGGTGCTTTTATACTGTTCGGCTCTCAACAACCCGTTTTGTCCTATAACCCTATATTTCGATAAAAGCGGAAAAGAGTCCGGCCCCGTGAACATGTTCGTTCACGGGGCCGGACTCTTTTGGCGGAGGTTTAAAATTTATGCTCCTGGCGTGCAGTGCGGCATGCTTTGTGTTCTTATATGCCGAGGGCGGGCGTGTCGGCAGCGATCGTTTCGCCTTCGTCTTCGGGAACGTCTTCCGGGTCCTCCGGAACTGCTTCGCCCAGGATTACGGCGGGCGGCAGCTCTCCGGATGGAAGGGCTGCCATATCCGCGGCAAGCTCATCCGGAACCTTGAAGTTTACGCTCTCATTCCGAAGGCGGATCTCCTCGAAGTTGTGGTTCATGAAAATGATCAGCGATACAGAGATTACCAGGCTTCGGCACATGGTTTTTGACTGGGGATAGGAGGCGTCCAGCTCCTCCGGCGCACCCTTCAGGCCGAACAGGTAGTACAGCATGTTTTCCAGTTCGCGGCAGTAGTAGTCATAGGCCCGCTGGGGGGTATAGTCCTTTTTCTGCAGGTCCAGCAGGATCTGGATGTGCTCCATGGAAAGGACCTGCTTGGAGATCACGATGAAGAAGAGGCAGGCGATCTGGTATTCGCTATACTGCTTTTTTACCGGCTTGGGGATGTAGCCCTTTTTGACATAGTTGCTGACCATGGAGGAGGTTACCTCTACGCAGCCCAGGGGTTCCAGTACGCCGTTTATATATTTGATGACCTGCTCCAGGTAGAGCCCCACCGTAGGGATCTCGTGATATCTGGGCATCTGGAAATTTTCGATCGGTGTCCGCATTCTATCCACTCCCGAAGCTGCAGGAAAAAGAATCTCACAAGGAGAGGTCAGTCATCCTGCAGGCAGGTAAAATCAAACCGTTTCCGCCATCTGCTCCGTGCCCGCAGCTGCTCCTGTCTGGAAGCCAGACGGAAAAGACAGTCCCATATAAGGCAATAGAGAGACAGCACAATGCTATTTATTACAGGATATAATTAACTCGCCAAAAGTACCAATAATGATTTAACCGGATTGTTCCGCACTCCGTGCTCCCGCAATCCGTCCCATCATTCGGACTCTCGTGGTGCCAGGACACCACTTCGTCCTCATGCTGGGGCACGCCATAAAGTCTTTCTCCCACCGCCATGCCTGCATGGCGCGGGTTCAGACTTTTGGCGTTTAAATCATGATATGTCATTATAGTACAGTTTTTGGAAAATGGCAAATAAGTTTTTGGAAAGCGTCTTATCGGTTTTTTAAAAACTCTTGACGCGTATATACAAAACGGATATATTTATATATATACAAAATTGCAGGATTCTGCGCAGGACCGCGCCGCGGCTCTGTCAGACGGTTTTCCCCGGGAGGAAAGAGTTATGGATTATCGTGTAGTTTCAGATTCCTCTTCGAATCTACTTCAGATGGACGATGAGCGCTATGCCGTAGCGCCTCTGCATATCTTCGCGGACGGAAAGGAGTGGCCGGATGTTCCGTCGACCGACCTGGACGCGATGATCGACGCCATCTATGCCTCAAAACAGAAGAATTCCACCTCCTGTCCGTCTCCGGAAGAATGGATCAGCGGTTTTGGCGATGCAGAGAACGTCTTCTGCATAACCATCACCAATACGCTTTCCGGCAGCTACAACAGCGCCATGGTTGCAAAGGAGATGTACGAGTCCGAGCATCCTGACCGCCATGTCTACGTGATCGATTCTCTGGCCACCGGTCCCCGGATGGTCATGATCATCCGTCACCTGATGAGCATTCTGGACCAGGGCGTATCTGCGGAGGAAGCCGTCGCAAATGTGGAAAAATACCGTGACAGCATCGAGCTGTTCTTTACGCTGGAAAATGTCCGGAACTTTGTGGACAGCGGCAGGCTGAATCCCCTCCTGGCAAAGGCCATCGGCCTTCTTGGCATGCGCTTTACCGGAAGAGCCAACGCAGAGGGCAAGATCCAGGTTGTAGGCAAGACCAGAGGCGCCTCAAAGACCATCAAATATCTGGTCGATGAATTTGGCAATTACGGCTACAACGGCGGCCTTGTCATGATCTCCCATGTACAGAATCTGCCGGCAGCAGAAGCACTTGCCGATGGACTCAGGGAGAAATACGGCAAAGACATTCCCATTGAGATCATGAAAAATACCGCCCTGTGCTCCTACTACGCAGAAAAAGGCGGCATGATCATCGGCTTTGAGCGGGAGCCCGCACCCGTACCCGAATCCCTGATGGGCACCCTGAAGCATAAGCTTGGCGCTGTCATCGGCACGGCAAAGGAAAAGATGCCGGCCTCCGTCACCGAAATGGAAGAGACGGTAAAGGAAAAATACGCGGCAGCGAAAGAAAAGA
>DFFG01000099.1:55803-55965 GCA_002368795.1 Eubacterium sp. UBA3782 | reverse complement strand
AGGTACTCACATCTTCTATGGTACAAATGTGTCTGCACCGGTAAATCTCTATGGTCCCGCAGCCGTGAGGGTCTCTGGAATACCGTTACATCAACCATATATTTTCTGTGAGCTCAAATAATCTTTTTAATTACTTTTTCGGTCTCTTAGCACCGTATTTGG
>DFFG01000099.1:0-55775 GCA_002368795.1 Eubacterium sp. UBA3782 | reverse complement strand
ATTTCTTTGCAGCCTTCGGTCTCTTTGCGCCGTATTTGGAACGGGCCTGTCTTCTGTTGGCAACACCTGCTGTATCAAGCGTACCACGGATGATGTGATATCTTGTACCGGGCAGGTCCTTAACTCTTCCGCCACGGATCAGAACAACGCTGTGCTCCTGAAGGTTATGTCCCTCACCCGGGATATAGCTCGTAACCTCGATACCGTTGGACAGACGAACCCTGGCGATCTTTCTGAGCGCTGAGTTCGGCTTTTTGGGGGTTGCAGTCTTTACAGCTGTGCAGACGCCACGCTTCTGAGGAGAAGACTGGTTGATGGCTTTCTTCTTCAGAGAGTTGAAGCTTCTCTGCAATGCCGGTGCTGTGGATTTCTTTGCAGAAGTCTCACGGCCTTTTCTAACTAACTGGTTAAATGTAGGCATTCCTTAAAATTCCTCCTTGTTTTCATTGGTACGGCTGCTATTTATCGTGTTTTGCGTGTCTCCCGGGGGCTGCTCCATATGGGCGCACTTATCCCCTGATTTCGTCACGCCCGATTATTGTAAGCTCACAGCATAAAAATGTCAAGCCTGCAGATTAATTATTTACATTTCTCGGCACCAGGAAGTATAATAACCGCAAGTTATACCCGCCCTCAACCGGAGGACCGCTGCAGGCTCTGCCGCATCCGGCCATATCGGGCTTTTGAGAAGGGATACGGATGCTGCTGAAGATCAGCGTCAGCAACAAGATCACCATATACAAATCACTGATGTCCTGTTTCACACTGCACACCTGCCCAGGACCACTTTATTAGGAAGAAACAGAACTATGTCCCGGAGAGGGGGCTGTCGCACTAAGCATTTGATACATAAATATTCTTACGGGAAGCGCTCCCGCTCTGTCCTCGCGCAGTGGCACTAAGTCGGAATCAGAAGATTCCTCCAAGTGCCAGCGCTGCGGATGTTCCCTTCAGAATATTTATGCACACCTTTTGCTTAGTGCGACAGCCCCGTCTATAAACTCCCTGCCGATCATGGAGGCAGGGGCCGGGGAGGAGAAATAAAGGAGAAATAAAAATGAATCCTTCTGATTCCGTAAAACAGCTGACTTTTTCCGCCATGCTCGCTGCTCTGACCTTTCTGGGGACCTTCATACTGCGGATCCCCATGCCGGTCCTCGGCTATATCCATATCGGCGACGCCTTTGTCCTCCTGTCCGGAGCGATCCTCGGCCCACTCTACGGCGGACTTGCCGCAGCGACAGGTGCCATGCTGGCTGACCTTCTTGGCGGCTACGCGGCCTGGATGCCCGGGACCTTTGTGATCAAATTTCTTATGGCCGCTGTCGTCGCCGCCATCCTGCGGTTTCCAAAGGGAAAGAAACACATCCTCACCCTCCTGGCCGGGGCTGCCGGAGAAATTGTCATGTGCATTGGCTATTTTCTGTATGATCTCTTCCTGCTGCATCTTAGCGGAAGCGGCCTGGCGGCTGCCGCGGCTCTTTCCGCAGCCGGCATTCCGCTAAATATGATCCAGGGGATCGCAGGGATCATCCTGGCCGGCCTTCTTATGCCCGTCTTCCAACGGCTCTTTGCAGGCACAGCAGCGCCATCCGGGAACTGACCTGCAGCCGCAGGCCTGTCCTCCGTACATTGATGAGAACAGATCGTTAGAGCGCCCCCCCTGGAAGACATTAAAGCAAACATTGTGCAGGCCCGATAGGGCCGAAGCCGTTTGCGTAATGCCTTCCTGGAGGAAGCGCTTGCAATCTGAGGAAAAAAAGAGCTGCCGCTCTGTGCATTCATTCACGCGCAGGCATCCGAAAGGTATAACCTTCGGATCGCCAGTGCACGATCGTTGCTCAGAGCGGCAGCTCTTTTCTGTTATCTGTATCCGCATGATTCCGCTGCGCAGGATTAACTGCGGATCTTTTTTATCTTTGCTTTTACAGTCCGCAGCATGGCGGATCAGAATCAGTAATCTACCTCCATAAGGCATAGTCCGGAAGCCGGAGCAGTAGGTCCTGCGAGGGACCGGTCCTTTGCCTCCAGCAGTGCCGGGATATCCTCCGGCTGCCTTTTTCCATAACCGACCTCAAGGAGTGTTCCCATGATGATCCGGACCATGTTCTGCAGGAAGCCGTTTCCGTGGATCGTCAAACGGATATAGGGTCCGCTGTGCCGGATCTCGATCCGGTCGACCACGCGGACCGTGGATTTCTTCATATGGGAGTTTCCACAGAAGCTCCGGAAATCATGCATACCGATGATATGGGCGGCTGCCTCGCGCATCCGTCCGATATCCGGCATCCGGTCGAGCACCGTCACATACTTCCGATCAAAGACCGGCTTGTTCTCCCCATACCAGCAGGTGTACTGGTAGGTCTTTCCATGCGCTTTGAACCGGCTGTGGAAACGGTCTGCACACTGGGTCAGCTCGTTGACGCTGATATCCTCCGGCAGATAACGGTTCATGTATGCCAGGATCTCTTTTTCGCTTTTGGGCGTATCCAAAAGCACATTGGCCGTCATGGCTCTTGCATGGACGCCGGCGTCGGTCCTGCCGGCTCCGATGACCGTGACCGGCTTATCCGCCGGGGCATCGACCATGCGCGAGAGAACTTTTTCCAGCTTGCCCTGGATCGTCATCTCCTGGCCCGGCTGATGCTCCCACCCGTAGTAGCGGGTCCCGTCGTAGGAGATCGTCATCTTATAATTTTTCTTCATCTTGTTTTCCGCCAGATTCTGATGCGGGCAACGCATCGATTTTCCTGCTGCCGCTTCCGGCTCAGAACTCCAGATATTCTCCGTTCTGCGGAAGGATCAGACGGTCGGCAAAGCCGTTTTCCCTGGCATAGGCCAGCACATCTGCGGGTCTCAGTTCCTGGTTTTCAAAGGTGCCCATATGCACACCGATGATCTTTGCCCAGGGTGCAGCCTTGGCCAGTTTTCCAAGATCGTCCAGACCCATGGTAATGTGCATGCCTTCGCCATAGGAATGGCCAAGGTACGCCACGATCACATCCGGATGATATCCGATGCCCGTCTCAATGCCGGAGAACCAGATCGTATCGCCGGTCACATAGAGGGTTTTTTCACCTCTGCTGCGGAGAACGATTCCGCTGGAATTTCCCATCGTATTGAGGATATGCATAAATTTGCCGTCGCCGTGCCGGGCAGGCACACGGATCACATCGATATCCTCGCCAAATTTGGTCCAGGGGGTCATGTCAATGGTCTGGGATTTTTTCAGGCCGAAATTCCGCACCAGATCCTTGTCATTCAGGCACTGGACATAGAAGGGCATATCCTTAGGCACCAGTTCGGCTGCGGCCTTGTCAAAATGTCCGGGATGCATATGGGTAAGCAGAACAGCCTCCACACCATTCATGATCTCCTGCGGCGATACCGGAAGATCGGTCAGCGGACCCTTTTCCGGGTACATTGTGCTGGGGAGCTTCATGGAAGCGCCCTTCGCCCGGAACATGGGATCCAGGACAAACTTATGGCCGGCATATTCGATCGTCATCGTACAGTTACGGATAAAACGGATCTTCATCTTGTTTTTCCTCTGATCTTACTAAAGCTTGGCATCTGAATCTGTTTTCCTGCCTCATTTACCTGCCGTCTGAAAGGAGGATGAGGGTGGATACACAGAGAAATGTGGTTTCATGCAGATTTTCACCGATAATTCGAGATAATTTTATCACAAAACCACAGAGTTGTAACCTGTTTTTCTCCTGATTTGAGAATCTCTGTTTTCCTGATCACCTTTGGAACCTTTGTTTTTCTGACAGCACAGACGCAGCGCTGTTTCCAGATCCCCGGCTGCTATCACTCCTCGTTTTCCAGAAATCTCATGAGCACCTGCAGGCCGGCTGTGGGCACGCAAAAACGCTCCCGGCTGTTCTGGATCTCTGCATATACCTCGTCCAGCAAAAACCAGCGAACCTCCTCTACTTCCGATTCCTGCAGTATCAGTTTCCCGCAATCTACAGGTTCCCGGTAAACATAGAGCCAGGTCACCTCATTATCCCGGAACATTTTGCCATGGAACTCTTTTTCGTATTGTATGCGAAACATTCCTGCAAAGGCAAGCTGCTCTGGAGCTGCCTGGATCCCAAGCTCCTCCCGCAGCTCCCGGAGGGCCGAGGGAAGCGGCTCGCAGCCTGCCGGTATATGCCCGGCAGAGGAGGTATCGTACATACCAGGAAAGGATTCCTTGTCCATATTCCGCTTCTGCAGCAGAACTTCGGTGCCTGCCTCTGTCCTCCGCACGATCCAAACATGCGCCGTCCGGTGCAGGATTCCGTCCCTGTGGGCAATATCACGGTCAATGCTCTCTCCGACCGGCCTGCCCATTTCATCGCAGATATCCAGCAGCTCCATACCCTTTTGTACTCCTTCCTGTCACTCTGTATGCATGATACCAGAAACAACCGTTTCCTGCCACCGTCTTCCGGATGGATCTTTTGATATGAAAAGGCATGCGTGGTCCGCTGCCGCTGCTTATGCGGCTGTTTTGTCACCTCTTCGGCGCTTTTGTCAACCGTTTTTATATTTCTGGTTGACAAACCATTTTCTGCTCTATATACTTGGGACTGCAGATCCGGGAACTCAGATCCAGAAACACCCAAAGGTTCCTGCCGCTTGTACAGGCAGAAATCTTAGATCGGAGCCCGGATAAAAACAAAAAAACAGGAAGGTATACGATGTCTACACAAACCACAGCAGTATCCAATGACCGCTCCGTCCAGCGTCTGGTCACCATGGCTCTTTTTGCCGCAATCCTTTGCGTTTCTGCTTATATCAGCATTCCGCTGCCCCTGCCGGGAGCACCTCATATCACAATGCAGAATTTTGTGATCCTTCTGATCGCGCTTCTTTTTCCGTCCCTTGACGCTTTTCTGATCATTCTGGTCTGGATGATCCTTGGCGTGATCGGGCTGCCGGTCTTCATCGGCGGAGGCTCCGGTATTGGGTATCTCCTTACCCCCTATGGCGGATATACCATGGTCTTCCCCCTGGTCGGCCTGCTGCTTCCGCTGATCCGCGGCAAGGTCTACAACCGCCTGCGCTATACGCTGGCTGCCATAGCCGGCGCCCTTCTGATCGATATCATCGGCATGCTCTGGCTGATGGCTGCTTCCCACCTTACCTTAAGCGCAGCTTTCCTGACCGGCTTTGTTCCCTTTATCCCGCTTGATATTGTAAAGACGGTCATCGCCGCTCAGATCGTGCCGGCATTCCGGAAGATCATGCAGTGATCTTCGGACCATCGAAGCGTCCTATTCTATAGAGCACCGATCGTTTCCAAGGCTTCTATGCACAGAAGCAAAGCGCCCTCCCTGAATTGACAGAACCGCGCATATCGTAGTAATTTTAATAGGAGCTGCCGTATGAAGCAAAAAATGCTCAGTGCGGCAGCTCCTTTGTTATTCGAAAAGGCTTCACCGGGTCCCGGGAGTCTCTGACGCCTGCCCGGTGGTTTTACATCATTAAGCCCTCGGTATACTTGAGAGGCGCAAGGAAGTGACAAGATGAAGGAACAGTATTCCAGAACCAGTCTGCTTATCGGAGAAGAAGGGATCGCGAGGCTCCGCAGCTCCAGGGTCGCCGTATTTGGCATTGGCGGTGTCGGCGGCTTTGCCGTGGAGGCTCTCGCCAGGGCCGGTGTCGGCGCACTGGATCTGATCGACAGTGATACCGTCAGCATCTCCAACCTGAACCGGCAGATCATCGCCACATACCGGACCATCGGCCGGTACAAGACTGAGGTCATGGCCGAACGGATCCAGGATATCGATCCGGATACAAAGGTGCGCATCTATAACTGCTTCTACCTCCCGGAAACGGCAGATCAATTTGATTTTTCCGATTACGATTACGTGATCGATGCGGTGGATACGGTGACTGCCAAACTGGAGATCATCCTCCGGGCAAAGGCTGCCGGTGTTCCTGTTATCAGCTCCATGGGCGCAGGAAACAAAATGGATCCGGCCCTTTTTCGTGTGGACGATATCTCCCGCACCAGCGTATGCCCCCTGGCAAAGGTCATGCGGCGGGAGCTGAAAAAACGGGGCGTCACGGGACTCAAGGTCGTCTATTCCACAGAGCCGCCCATCCAGCCAAAGGAAAGCCCATCCGAGCAGCCGCAGGCAGGCAGACGAAGTGTGCCTGGCAGCATCTCCTTTGTCCCGTCAGCCGCAGGTCTAATCCTGGCCGGTGAGGTCGTCCGGGATCTGATCGCCATGCCGGAGTCTTCCACCTGATCCGGGCGTCTTCAGGCGGTATCTGTATACCCCTGCATTCACATGACTTTGTCAGCCTGTAATAAAACAACGGCTGCCGCACCAACCCAACCGTGCAAATACCTTCGAGGAAATAACCTAAACACTTCTTTCGGGAATCAATTTGCGCGATGGCTGGCGCGGCAGCCGTTTTATTTCTATCTGTATTTCTATGCTATTTTATGCTGCATCCTGATATCTCGCTGTTTTGCCAGCTGTTGTCCCCAGCTGTTTGCCCCAGCAATTTATCCCAGCGGTTTTCTTATTTATCCTTGCAGGCTTCGCGGATCGCATCGATAACGATCTTCAAGGCCTTGATCCTTGCATACTTTTTGTCGTTGGACTCCAGGATATACCACGGGGCAAAGGTGGTGTTGGTTTTCTCGATCATCTCATCGACAGCCGCCTCATAGAGATCCCACTTCTCCCGGTTTCTCCAGTCTTCTTCCGTGATCTTCCACTGTTTTTCAGGTGTATTCTGTCTTTCGGTGAACCGCTCGAGCTGGGTCTCCTTGTCGATGTGAACCCAGAATTTGATCACGACAGCGCCCCAGTCTGCCAGCTCCTTCTCAAACTCGTTGATCTCATTGTAGGCTCTCTGCCAGTCATTCTCGGAGCAGAAGCCTTCCAGCCGCTCAACCATGACTCTGCCGTACCATGTACGGTCAAAGATCGTGATATGACCGTCCTTTGGCAGCCGTTTCCAGAACCGCCACAGGAAATGCCGGGCCTTTTCGTGAGGCTCCGGGCTGGCGATCGGCTCGACGACATAACCTCTTGGATCCAGTGCCGCTGCGATACGCTTGATGTTGCCGCCCTTGCCTGCCGCATCCCAGCCCTCGTAGGCGATGATGACCGGGATCTTCTTGCGGTACAGCTTGTTGTGCAGTTCGCCAAGCTCCTTCTGCAGAGCATCCAGCTGGGCTTTGTACTGCTCCTCAGACAGGACCTTGTCGCCAAGAGCGATGGTGGCCAGCTTATGGCTCTGGTTCAGCGGGAAGGTATTCTGCAGGATCGGCACAGCCAGCGCATGGTTTTTCAGGGCAGTTTCGATCCCCTGGTTCAGGAACTGCAGGACCTGCAGCTCTGTCCACTTCAGATCAGAGGCATCAATAATATACCAGGGAGCAACCGACCGGTTGGTATCGGTCAGATAACGGTCATAGGCTTCCAGATATTTATCGTAGTGGGCATTCTCATGGATATCCGCCTTGTCGACTCTCCATTTTGTGTCCTTGTTCTCCTGAAGCTCCTTCAGGCGCTTTTTCTGCTCCTTCTTTCCGATCTGGAAGAAGAACTTCATGACCAGATAGCCATTGTCTGTCAGGGAACGCTCTGTGGTATTGACGCTGTTTACGCGCTTACGGTAGGTCTCCTCATCGATATCGCCGTGCATGTAATCCTTGATGATCTCCTCCATCCAGTAGGAGTCAAAAAAGGTGAACTTGCCTGCCTCGGGAATATCCAGCATATACCGATGCAGGAAGGGATACCGAAGCTCCTCCTCAGAGGGCCTCTTGTAGGTCTTCACCTGGAAGAACCTGGGATCAATGTTTTTGATAACTTTGGATATAACCGTGCCTTTGCCAGCCGAGCCCCAGCCCTCCATAATGACCATGACCGGCAGCTTTGCCTCCTTGATCTGGTTCTGATAGCCGGCAAGCTTATCCCGGGCAGTTTTCAGCTCACGTTTTATCTCCTCTTCTTCGGGCATATTTGCCTTTACGAAATCCTTCAGCATGGAAACTCTCCTCCTTGTGCAGCATCAGCCTTGCAGGTTCCGGCCAGGCTGCACACCAGCGGACCCGAAATACGATATAGCTGATAATATTGTATCATTTTCCTTTTGCTTCTGCATCTATTATCTGATATTTATGCGAAATATTAAGGCATATCACAGTATTTCTCTATGATTGCAATCATTTTTGAACAGTTTATGCATCTTTTAAAAAAGGGCCGCAGAACCGCCGGTTACGCAGCGGGTCTGCAGCCCTTCTTCTTTCGTCTTTTTATGCTTCCTTATGCCTCTTTTTTCAGCTCTGCCGGCTTCTCAAAAGCTGCCAGCTCCGGATGCTCTCTCTTTTCCTTTGTGTAATTCTCGTAGATCTTTTTCGTTTTGTGCTTCTGGGATGCCCAGATCCGCTCGGCAAACGGCTTCCAGTCTCTGGCGTAGTCATCGCATTTCGCGCACAGATGCTCGACGGATTCCGGTGCCTCTGCATTGGTCTGGTGTGCTCCGGATTCCTGGACCATCTTGCGGAGCAGCTGCGGATTCTCCAGCATCGGGCAGGGGCGCAGGTGATTCCTGTTGAAGGGCTGACCCTTGTGGTATGCCATGAACAGGGGGCTCTGCAGCATCTCCAGGATCGAATTTTCATGAATGTTGGTGTTCGAGTAGTGGATGAATACACAGGGCTCCGCGTCTCCGCTGGAGTTGATGTGGAAGTAGTTCCTGCCGCCTGCGATACATCCGCCGACAAACTCGCCGTCATTCTGGAAATCCATCGGATAGAACTTGATGTCGCTTGCATCGGACCGGATATAGCGGATGCGGTTGATCATATATTCTCTCTGCTCAGGTGTCGGCAGCAGGGCCGGAACCGCGTTCTGACCGGTGGGCATGTAGTGGAAGTAGAAGCCGAACTTTGCTCCCTTTTTCTCAAGCAGATGGAAGAAGTCGTCGCTGGTAACCGCCTCGATGTTGGCGCTGGTGTAGCAGATCGAGGTTCCATACAGGATGCCGTATTTCTTCAGCAGATCCATGGCACGCATGACCGCTGCATAATGTCCCTCGCCGCGGCGGGCATCGTTGGTATCCGGTGTGCCTTCGATCGAGAGGAAGAAGGTCATGTTGCCGAGACGGGCAAGCTCCTTGCACAGCTCCTCATCGATCAGCGTGGAATTGGAGAAAGCAGCGAAATAGCAATCATTGTGCTTTTCGATCAGCTTCAGGATATCTTTTTTGCGGACCATCGGCTCTCCGCCGGTCATCAGGTAGAGATGCGTGCCGAGCGCCTTGCCCTCTGTAACGATCTTATCCATATCGTCAAAGGAAAGGTTGCTCTTGTGGCCATAGGTACCGGACCAGCAGCCCTCGCAGTGCATATTGCAGGCTGCCGTCGGATCGAACAGGATCAGCCAGGGAATATTGCAGTCGTATTTCTTGCGGTTCTCGCGGATCATCCTTGTTCCGCGCAGGAAGGACTCATACCCCAGGTTCAGCAGCGTCATCTTTGCGAACTGGGGATCGATCTCATTGATGATCTCATCGATGAACTTCATCCAGCGGTTATCCGGATCCTCGATGGCGCCCTTCACCGCCGCGACCATCTCGGGCGTAAAGGTTTTTCCATAATATTTCTGTGCCAGCTTCAGAATGCTCAGATAGGACTTTGTACGGTCCTCATAATTCTTGTTCTTCAGATTTTTTACCAGGCCTTCAGCCAGGACAGCAACCGCCTGTCTTTCTGCCGCATGCTTTACATTCTCGATTGCAGATGCCATTTCTATTACCTCCTGCATCCTGTATTTTGTCATAGCAGCCACTGACCGGATAACCGCAAGGCTGCTCCAAAAAAGATAAAGGGCAAAAGTAAACGTAGGATAAACAGATCTGCCGCGTCTTCTATGCCCATAATGATCTGGTGTGCATTATATTCCCGGTCAGGGCATTCTTCCATGGGACAGACTTTGATTTCCGTCACATCCGGCACAGGTCTGGGACACTTCTGCAAATGTGTCCTTCCATTTTTTCTTTTGCTTTACTATACCTTCTCAGCCTGACCACAGGGCTCTGCCCGCTTTCCATTCTCTCTATCATACGCAAATTGTATGGCAGGCCCTCTCTTATCCTCTTATCCCGCACTTCTTTCTTGCCAGAGGCACAGCACTGCCCTATAATTGTTTTCTGATTATAATGTCAAAGTCTGATCTTGCGGTGTGCCTGTAATGGCACAGAAACAAGACCTCTCCAGGAACGCCCCGGCGTTCCGGACGCGGCGCGCATGATATATAACTGCTTCGACCGTGCGCGTCTGCTGCGAAGTTGTAAACAATCGTGTTTTATAGCGCTATGCTTCACACGTTATGGAGGATGTCTGCGTTATGTGTGGAATCTGCGGATTTACCGGAAAACAGTATGACCAGGAAACCGTCGTCACAAATATGATGAACCGGATCATTCACCGGGGGCCGGATGGAAGCGGCCGCTTTATCAGCGAGGATATCGCCATGGGTTTCCGCCGCCTGTCGATCATCGATCTGAATACCGGCGATCAGCCCATGTTCAACGAGGATAAGACCCTGGTCATCACCTTTAACGGCGAGATCTACAACTACCGGGAGCTTCGGGAAGAGCTGACCGCCAAAGGGCATACGTTTGCAAACAAAGCGGATACTGAAGTACTCCTGCACGGCTATGAGGAATGGGGCGAGGCCCTCCTGAACCGCCTTCGCGGCATGTTTGCCTTTGTGATCTGGGACACCCGGAAAAAAGAGCTCTTCGGCGCGCGGGACATGTTTGGCATCAAACCGTTTTACTATGCCCAGATCGGCGGCGAGCTGGTTTATGGCTCCGAGATCAAAAGCATCCTGGAATACCCTGGCTATCACCGCAGCGTAAGCCTGCCTGCACTGGAGCAGTACCTGTCCTTTGAATATTCCGTGCTTCCGGAGACTTTCTTTTCCGGCATTTTCAAGCTGATGCCCGGACACTGCTTCCACTGGCGCGGCGGAAAGATGAAGATCCGCCGGTACTTTGATCCCATGCTCACCCCAGATGAAGGACCCGTTGATCACGACGCCCTCATCGACCGGATCGACCAGACCCTGCAGGAATCGATCCGCTACCACATGGTCAGCGACGTTGAGGTCGCCTCTCTCCTGTCCAGCGGCGTGGATTCCAGCTATGTCGCCTGCCACTTCCACGGATCCAAAACCTTTACGGTGGGATTTGACTATGAGACGTACAACGAGATCCCCTATGCCCAGGAGCTGTCGGAAAGCCTTGGGATCAAAAACTACAGCAAGGTAATCTCTACCGAAGAGTACTGGCAGGAGCTTCCAAAGATCCAGTACTATATGGATGAACCCCTGGCCGATGCCTCTGCTTCCGCGCTCTACTTTGTCGACCGCGAGGCTGCAAAGCACGTAAAGGTCATCCTTTCCGGCGAGGGCTCCGACGAGCTCTTCGGCGGTTACGTCATCTATCATGAGCCCATGTCCCTGGCCGGCTACGCCAAAGTGCCTAAAGGGATCCGGAAAGCGCTGGCCGCCGCGGTCTCCCGTCTTCCCGGCCATCCCAAGGGCAAAGGCTTCCTCATCCGCGGCTCAAAGGATGTGGAGAAGCGCTTTATCGGCAACGCCAACGTATATGACGTAAAGCTCAGAAATAAAGTGCTGAAATATCCGGGCAGAGATACCGAACCCTGGAGGCTCACCAGGCCCTTCTACGACAAGGTGCGTCACTTGAAGGATACGGAAAAAATGCAGTACATCGACCTCAACTTCTGGCTGGTGGGCGATATCCTGCTGAAGGCTGACAAGATGAGCATGGCCCATTGTCTGGAAAGCCGTGTACCCTTCCTGGACCGCGGCGTGTACGAGTGCGCAAAGACCATTCCCCTCGAGGAAAAGGTCACCGACAAAAACACCAAGGTGTGCTTCCGCGAGGCTGCCCACCGGTACCTGAACGACCGGCAGGCCGAAAAGAAAAAGCTCGGCTTCCCTGTCCCGATCCGGATCTGGCTGCGGCAGGATAAATACTATGCCATCGTCAAAAAAGAATTCACCAGCCCTGCGGCGGAAAAATTCTTCCACACCGATGAGCTGGTGAAGATCCTGGATGCCCACAAGGCCGGAAAGGAAGACTATGCCCGGCACATCTGGGTCGTCTATATGTTCCTGCTGTGGTACAGAGAATACTTTGAAGAGGGCGGCTGCAGCGTCAGCATCGATGACGAGCTGGCCCTCGAGCGGAGCCGCAGGGCTGCTGCAAACTAAAAAAATATACGCGGTCAGTCCAAAAACGGGGCTGCCGCACGAAAGCAAAAATGTGCCTACATATTCTGAAGGGAACATCCGCAGCGCCGGTTCTTGGAGGAATCTGATTTAACAGATTCCGACGTAGAACCGCTGCGCGAGGACCGAGCGAGAGCGTTTCCCGTAAGAATATGTAGACACATAAAAGCTTTCGTGCGGCAGCCCCGCTGTTTGTTTTGCGGGAACTCCCCTTTCTCTTAGCGCCTGCCGCGCTTGACGTACCAGTTCAGGATGCCGCCGCCGATGATGATAAAGAGCGCGATCACCAGCACTTTTTTTGCGGCTTCCTGGGGGATCATCCCCTTGTCGCCGATGGATTCCCGGTAGAAGGTCAGGGTATATTCGATCTCCAGCGGGTCTCCCATAGCAGTCGTGTCGGCAATGATCGGAATGACCGAATCCATGGCAGAGATGGGAATGATGAATGTGGAGTTTCCTCCGTCTGTGGTCCGGTTCTCATAGCGCATGCCGCCGACGATCATGTAGTCATAGTAGGTACTGCTCCAGAACAGCTTTGCATAGGCTTTTCCTTCCTGCACAAGCAGCAGCGTGGGGGAGCTTACGCTGGCACGGCCGCTGCCTCCGGTCATATTTACCTCGATGGAGTATTCTCCGTCCGGAAGATCCACCGACAGCGCCTCTGCAGGCTCATAGGCCGCGCTCTCCAGTGTTTTTTCTTCCGATTTCCAGCCTTCATTGACCGCCGTATCCACATCAAAGCCGGTATCGCCCAGGGCTTCCAGACCTTTCTCGATCAGGTCATAATTGGGCAGATCCACGTAGAGCGCTTCTCTCGGAAGTGAGGACGCCTCAAACAGCAGCAGACGGTCATACCATTTTTCTGTATTTTTGCTGTAGGCCGCACAGCGGACCTGCGTATCCATCGCCTTCAGAGGGAAGGTAAAGGTCGCTCTTCCGTCGGCATCATCCACAAAAGGAATGTAGGCCGATGTATCTGCAGCTGCGGCTTCCTCTGCCGTTCCCGGATAGACGTACAGGTAGCTGTGGCTCGACAGGGTGATCGTGACCGACAGCTCACCATCCTCCGCGGTCATCTGCGCGTCCGTGATCCGGAAAAATGCGGAGCTGGACTGGCTGGTCACATGGTAGGTGCCGTCGGCGATATCCTGTCCGTAGACCGGAAGCATGCCGTACTTGCCGATCTCCCTTGCATTTGCGATCTCGCCCGCCGAAGCGACGTCGCCGGTATCCGCCAGAACCGGCATCGGCAGCAGCGCTGCCGCCAGGACCAGGACGGCGAGGAACATTTTCATGGTTTTACCTTTTCTCATATGCCCCTCCCCTTATAGATTCTTTTTCTTGTAGATGAACACGACAGCGATGACCGAGAAGATCACCAGGTAGACCAGCAGGACAGCGAAGCCAAACCAGCCCGGTGCATCGCCCCGGGAGATCGCACGGATCATCTCGCAGGCCTGAGACAGAGGCAGAAGGGATACTGCCTGGCGGAAGCCGGACGGCATCTGCTCTGTCGAAAAGAAGGTATTACACAAAAAGGACATGGGCACGATGATGTAGGAGTTATACTTCGGCGCATCATTGTAGGTCTTCGCCAGAAAGGACAGCACCAGTGCCATGGTAGAGAAGACAGCGCCGTTCAGGAACATGATCAAAAAGGATACCCCATTGAAGATCAGGCCCACACGGATCGGTGCCGTAAGCAGCATGATCACGCCGGCAGCGTACATACCGCGAAGGCTTCCGCCGATGATCTGTCCCAGAATAAACTGCCATAGAGGGGTGGGCGAGACCATGACCTGGTCCAGGGCTTTTTCATACAGCCTCTGCACCGACATGTTCTGGGCTACAGCGCTAAAGCTTCCGGTCATGGTCGCCATGGAGATGACGCCGGGGATCAGGAAATTCAGATAAGGCTCTCCGTGCGAGGTCGTCTGGATCCCCATGCCGAAAATGATCAGGTACATCATCGGTGAGATCATTGCAGCCAGTGTGATCTTATAAAAATCCCGCCGGAATTCGGTCCATTTTTCCCAAAGAACAGTAATAACACCCATAATGCTTCTTTACCGCCTTTCGATATGCCGGCCGATCCGCTCGACAAAAACGTCTTCCAGTGTCGTGTTTCGCATGGCGAGCTCTCCCTCCGTCTCGGAAAGGAAGCGGATCGCCTCGTTCTTCTCTCCAAAATAGTGGCTGACCAGTCCGTCCTGGGAGGTCTCATCCACCGCAAATTTACCCAGCTCATCGATCAGATGACGGGGCGTATCGATCACATCCAGCCGGCCCTTGTCCATGATGGCGACTCTGCCGCACAGGGATTCCGCCTCATCGATATAGTGAGTCGTCAGAAGGAGTGTCAGGTTTTTCTCGTGAAGCTGGCGCAGCAGATTCCACATCTGCCGGCGGGAAAAGGCATCCATGCCGGCCGTCGGCTCATCCAGAAGGAGGATCTCCGGCTCGATCATCAAGGCCCGGCAGATCATCAGCTTCCGCTTCATACCGCCCGACAGATGCCTTACCGTCCGCTTGCGGAAATCGATCAGACCCGCAAACTCCAGCAGCTCCTCAGTTTTTTCCTTGATCAGCTTTCTGGGCATATAGTACAGGCGTCCCTGGTATTCCATGACCTCGTTCATGGTCATGTCCTGCCGCATGGAGTATTCCTGCGTGATCACGCTGAGCTTGCGCTTCTGCTCGGAGGCCGTTCTGGTCAGCGGCACGCCGTCAAGCAGCACCTCACCCTCCGTCGGCAGCAGGACCGTAGAAATCATGCTGATCGTCGTGGTCTTTCCCGCGCCGTTAGAGCCAAGAAGGCCAAAAAACTCCCCTGTCTCGATCTTCAGATTCAGGTGATCCACCGCTGTAAAATTTCCAAATTTTTTTGTCAGATTTTTCAGTTCGATCATGTGATCCGCCCCCGCAGAGATATGATAAAACAACATACACTATCATACACAAAAACTGTACCGAAAACAATCTTTCCATGGTACGATAATGATGCAGTGCATGAAGGCATGCCCAGGGGACACGAAAACAGCCTTCATCCAGAGGCATATATAAGACTACTTCTGCGTTATTGCAGAATACAAAGAAACCATGAGGTGCATTATGAAAGCTTTGCTTGTTGTCAGCTTTGGCACATCCTACAAGGAGACCCGTGAAAAGACGATCTATGCTGTAGAAAAGGATCTGGCGGCTGCCTTCCCGGACCGCAAATTCTACCGCGCCTGGAGCAGCGGCTTTATCATCCGGAAGCTCGCAAAGACCGAGGGTCTGCAGATCGACACCCTGACCGAGGCTCTGGACAGGGCCCTTGCGGACGGTGTGACCGACCTTCTGGTCCAGCCGACCCACTTCACTCCCGCCATTGAAAATGACAAGATGATGGAGACACTCCGTTCGTACCGCAGCCGTTTTGACCGGATCGCCATCGGCGCACCTCTTCTGGCTTCAGATGCAGATATCGACCGGGTGATCACGGCGGTCCGCTCCCTCTTCTCCTTTATCGGAAAGAACGATGCCATCGTCTTTATGGGACACGGAACCGAGCACTCCGCCGGCAGCATCTACCGGACCATCGACGACCGTTTCCAGGCTCTTGGCTGTCCTAACTTCTGTATGGGCACGGTAGAGGGGGATCCCTCCTTTGACGATGTGCTCGGGCGCGTAAAAGCGCTTGCACCAGCAAAGGTCTGGCTGTCGGTCTTCATGTTTGTTGCCGGCGACCATGCCACCAATGATATGGCCGGCGACGAGGAGGATTCCTGGAAAAACCGCTTTAACGCGGAAGGCTTTGAGACCGAAGCGATCCTCCGGGGCTTTGGCGAATATCCCGAGATCCGGGCGATCTACATCGAGCATGCAAAAGAGGCTGCCGTGCTGTAACACGGTCAGACAGAAAAAAGGGCTGTCGCACTAAGCAAAAGGTGTGCATAAATATTCTGAAGGGAACATCCGCAGCGCTGGCACTTGGAGGAATCTTCTGATTCCGACTTAGTGCCACTGCGCGAGGACAGAGCGGGAGCGTTTCCCGTAAGAATATTTATGTATCAAATGCTTAGTGCGACAGCCCCTTTTCTGTCTCCAGCATACACGCAAACGTCTGATTTAGTTTTGCGCAGCGGATGTTATTCTGTCTGATCTCAGATCAGGGATGCTACACATTTCTCCACATCGCTCATCTTTGCAGTGGGCTCGAAACGGGCCACCACATTGCCCTGACGGTCAACGACGAACTTGGTGAAGTTCCACTTGATCTCCGGATTCTTCTTGTAATCCTTGTCGATCTTCTTGAGCATGGCACTCATTGCCAGTGCTGCCGGGCTCATGCCAAAGCCCTCGAAGCCCTTCTGGCTCTTCAGATATTTGAACAGCGGGATAGCATTCTCACCGTTGACATCGGATTTCTTCATCTGCGGGAACTGGGTGTTGTACTTCAGCGTGCAGAACTCATGGATCTCATCGTCGGTACCCGGAGTCTGGCCGGCAAACTGGTTGCAGGGAACATCGACGATCTCCAGACCCTTGTCATGATATTTCTCGTACATGTCCTCAAGATCTTTGTAATGAGGAGTGAAGCCGCAGCCGGTAGCTGTGTTGACAACGAGAACGACCTTTCCCTCGAAATCCTTCATAGGAACCTCTTCGCCCTTCGGGGTAGTAACGGAATAGTTGTAGAATTCACTCATGACCTTATCCTCCTGTAGTACTTATGGGATATATCTTGTGTTTCGTAAATGGCTTACCTGTGCGTATTGATTTTGTGCAATTTCATTGTATCAAATATTTATGCATTGTCAATAGCAGAATCAAAAAAATGGCCAAGAAATCTTCATTTTCCGGCAGGCTTTCGTTGATTATTGGCCTTTACTTCTCCCTGCGCCGGGCATAGAATTAACATTGGTGCGCAAAAGCGGCGGTTCTTTCCCCGGCCAGTCAGGAGAAGGCCCGCAGCTTCCTGCCGCTGCTACATAATAAATGCTACATAATATATTAGGAAGGACACCAACTATGGACATCTTTCTGTCAACTGCCATCGCCCTGTTTTCCGGGCTGATGCTTACCCGTGTATTTAAAAAACTGGGTTTCAACTTCCCTGATGTGACCTGCTATCTGATCGCAGGTCTTTTGGTCGGCCCTTACGGCCTCGGACGGCTGGGCATCGAGGGCCTGGGCTTTGTCTCTGCGGAGGCTGTGGAGACCTTAAGTGTGATCAACACGGCAGCCCTTGGCTTTATCGCCTTTTCCATCGGCAGCGAATTCCGTCTGAGCGAGCTGAAGCATACCGGAAAGGCTGCCACCATCATCGGCATCCTGCAGGCGGTCGCGGCCACCGTTCTGGTCGACCTGGCGCTCTTCTGCCTTCACTTTATCGTCGGTCCGGAGATCCTGCCCATCCCTGTGGTCATCACGATGGGCGCCATTGCCAGTGCCACCGCGCCGGCAGCTACCCTCATGGTCGTCCGCCAGTACAAGGCTGACGGTCCGCTGACAAGGCTCCTGCTTCCCATCGTTGCGCTGGATGACGCCGTCGGCCTGGTCGTCTTTTCCGTCTCCTTCGGCATCGCGCAGGCCCTCATCGGCGGCAGCCTGGACGTAATCTCCATCGTCATCAACCCGATCCTGGAGATCATCGGTTCCCTGCTCCTGGGCAGTGTGCTGGGCTTCGTGCTCTCCGAGCTGGAGAAACTGTTCTTCTCCAACACGAACCGTCTGTCGCTGACGATCTCCTTTGTGTTTATGACCATCGCCCTCTCCTATCTGGAGATCCCGCTGGGCAAGGCGACCCTCTCCTTCTCCTCGCTTCTTGTCTGCATGATGCTCGGCACGGTCTTCGTCAACAGGAGTGAATTTTCCGAGGATATCATGCAGCGTGCGGAGAAATGGACCGCCCCGCTGAATGCCACCTTCTTTGTGGTCAGCGGCGCTGAGCTGGAGCTGAATGTCTTCCTTCACTTCAGCTATGTCCTGATCGGCATCGTCTATATCCTTTCCCGTTCTCTGGGCAAGTACTTCGGCGCAAGAGAAAGCAGCCGCGCCCTGCACTGCAGCCCCAACGTCCAGAAATATCTGGGCATCACCCTCCTGCCCCAGGCAGGCGTAGCCCTCGGCATGTGCAACCAGGCCATGGCGCTTGGCACCTTCGAAGGCTCCACGATCCGCAACATCACCCTGTTCAGCGTACTGATCTATGAGCTCGTCGGACCGCTGCTGACCAAGCAGGCACTGATCAAGGCAGGCGAGGTAACAGAAAAGCCGGCAGAGAAAAAAGACAGGGAACGTTTCCGTACGCAGGGCAAGAAAAAGAGCGCGTAAAACAGCACAAAAACGCTGGATCTGTTCCCGTTTTCGTTCCCCTGTTCCCGGTAGATATCTCTCACTGCAATTCGAAAATGCTATCTTTTTTGAATTATGCGCAATCAAAATGCGTGCTAAATCTTGAAATAGATCTGGAATCGTGATAGAGTTGACTCAACGGGACCGCCAAAGACGGTCAATGCGGAAAAAAACAACTATCAAGAAGGAAAGTCGGTGAACTGAAATGAAAATTCAAAAATCTGCGGAAGATTATTTGGAAGCAATGCTGATGATGAAGGAAACCCATGGCTATGTCCGTTCGATCGACATCGCCGAGCAGCTTGGCGTAACAAAGCCCAGCGTAAGCTATGCGACAAAACGGCTTCGGGAAAACGGCTACATCACCATGGATCATTCCGGCTTCATCACCTTGACCGACTCCGGCATGGAAATCGCAGAGCGGATATACAAACGGCACAAGATGCTGACAGAATTCTTTATCAAAATCGGCGTTGACCCGTCAACAGCAAGAGAAGACGCCTGCAAAGTCGAGCACGACATCAGCGACTCCACCTTCGTCGCCCTGTCCGAGCTCTCCGATCGGGTTTAATACCAGCTGTGGAATAAACAAAAAAGCCGCTGCACAAAAGCAATGCCCCTGCATCATAATGGAGCATGCGCAAAAGCGCATCCCCAAAAAAATAATGCAGGCCATGCCGGTGCGGCGGCCTTTTTTTATATTTTTCTTTAAATTCCCATAAGAAAATAGTCTTGATGAAAACCGATTAGTCAAGAAAGAAAGCACACGCCCCGGAAGACATTAAAGCAAACATTCTGCAGGCCCGACAGGGCCGAAGCCGTTTGCGTAATGCCTTCCGGGGCGTGTGCTGTATGCAGCCTTCAGAAGCTCTTTATGCAAACCAAACATTCTGCAGGCCTGACAAGGCCGAAGCCGTTTGCGTAATGCCTTCCGGGAGGCGTGTCTCAATGCAATTATCAAAACTTTTACAGCTTACTCTGACTCGGGAATCCCTCGGGCTCCGCCGGCTTCTGCCCGGCATCTGGAGCAGCCGGGGCTTCCTCGTCAGCCTCCTCCTGCAGCTCCTGCTCGATCTCTCGCTTGAGCTCGGCCTTTACCTCATCACGCATCTCTGCGTAGTTTTTGGACTCCATCTCATCCCGGATCTCGTTGCGCAGGACCTCCTGCAGATCTGCGCGCATCTCGATCTTCTCTTTCTCTCTCTGTTCCTGATTGTCTTTGCGCCGCTCCAGCGCCACCAGGATTCCTTTGTGGAAGATATAGTCCATGATCGCGGCTGCGGGAATTGCGAAAAGAATGCCGGCCACGCCGAACATCCGGCCGCCCACTACGATGCAGATCAGGATCCACAGCGCAGATACGCCAAGGGTGTTTCCAAACAGTCTGGGTTTAATGATATATCCGTCGACCGTCTGCAGGATCACGGTAAAGATCAGGAACCACAGGCAGTACCAGGGATTGACCAGGAAAAGAATGATCCCGCCGAAAACTGCGCCGACGATCGGACCGAAGGTCGGGGCCAGGTTGGTCAGACCGACGACAACGGAGATCAGGACGTTATAGGGAAGACCGGCAATCAGCATGAAGATGCTGTTGGCGATGCCGACGATCAGACCGTCCAGCACATCGCCGACGATATAACGGATCAGGATCGTATTGCACTGCTGCCAGAATTCCGCGGAATTCTTATAGCTTTTTTCAGAGAGGATCAGCTTGAGAAGGTTCGCGATCCATGTCAGCAGCCGTTCCTTGCCCATCATGAAGTAGATTGCCATGATGAAAGCAATCACCAGAGAAAACAGCGTCGAGCCCACATGCATGGATGTGTTGATAATGTTATTGACGTTGCTTGGCAGGCTCCGCAGGAAATTCTCGAGGAATTCACGCCCCGAGGAGATCAGTCCCGAGATATCGATGCCCGTCTCTGCCGTGGTATTTCCCAGATTTCCAAGCAGCCGATGGATCGTGATCGCATACATATTGACGTTGTCCATCAGGCTGATAATACTGTTGATCAGCTGCGGGATCAATGCGACCAGAAGAAGGATGATCAGTCCTCCGATCAGCACCAGCGTACAGACCACCGACAGCATACGCTTTCTGGCTGGTTTTTCGACTTTTGCAAAAAAGTATCTCTCAAACAATTTGGTCAGAGGATCCAGCACATAGGCGATGATGATGCCGAAAAATACCGGCTGGACAAAGCCCATGAAGGAACTCACAGCCCGTCCGAACAGGTGGATATGCGAAAGAAGCATATACGCCGTTACGCCGATCACAGCCGCCAGCGAATTGGCGACCCATTTACGTTCGAAAAAATTCCTGTCAAACTTCATAAGCAAGCAACTCCTGTGATGACTATAATACCGCTATTTATGATAACTCATGTTTCCGTATATTTGTACTGTATTTTTCACTGCATTCGAAACATGAAGATTTCTTTGCCGCTTCTCCTGCGCTGTGGAGGTTCCACAAGGCTCCTGTATATGCAGCTGCGATGGTCCGCGCAGGGAAGATCTGCTTATGCTCCCAGTGTGACTTCCATCCGCACCGGGTTGTGATCGGAATTGACAAAGCCAAGGTCCAGAGTCTCCAGACTGTCCACCCGGATGTTATCCGAAACGATGAAACCATCGATCATATAGTACTGGAAATTCTCCGTGTCGGCACCTTTCAGCGGCTGATCCAGAGACCGGCAGGTCGGATGCGTGCTGTCCATCAAAAACTGCCAGGACGGATCAAATTCCGACTGATCGATGGCGCCTGCCTGCCATTTTCCTTCGTATGTGGGATACATGGAGGCATCCGTGCCGGAAAACACCTGGTTGAAATCGCCGCCGGCGATCACGTAATTTCCCTTTGCTCTCTCTTCATCCAGAATACCGCGCAGCGCTGCCGTCTGGGCCGTCTTGCCCTCGCCGCTGTCATAGGCTTCCAGATGCAGATTGATAAGGACCAGTTCCCGCTCCGAACCCTCAAGGGGGACCCTCGAGACCTCCAGGCATCGTTTCAGGTTTGCCGCGCGGACCGGCCAGGAGAAAGGCACCGGCAGCTGCTGCCGGACAGCCTCCCGGATGGGATACGCGCTGAGCGTCAGAATGCCGCTCTCGACCTTTCCGATGGGCGGCATCGGGAAAGGAACAAACAGGCACTTATAGTTCAGGGCAAAAACCGAGCAGAAGCCTTCGGACGCCATGCGGATCTGCGCGACCTCATCCACGCCGCGGGAGCGGAAGGAATTTACATCCGCCTCCTGTAAAAATACCACGTCTGCCGCAGATGCGGTCAGCTGTGCCTGAACAGCCGCCATGTTTTCCTGTACCCGCGCTTTGTCCGCAGTATAGACATGGGTGCCGCCGTCCATAAAGAAATCCGCATTGTCGCCCAGCGCACCGTAGCCGATGTTCCAGGTAAGCACCGTCAGGCCATCTCCTTCCGTGAGGGTATCCGACGGACTGCCCTCCACAGCCAGCATCTCGCTGTCCGCAGGCTTATACTCCAGAACAGTGAGCGTGCCGATCAATGCCGCTGCCAGCGCAGCGACCACCAGCACAAGAACAAGGACAAACCGCAGGAATCTCCGCCACAGCGGAGCCTTTTTTTTCTGCCTTTTGCTCATTATCTGCACCTCCCGGCCGGTTTTTAGTGTTTTAGTGAAAAAGCATGGAAAATCAAGGTTAAGTATATCATATTTTTAGTATTCTGTGCTTTACTTCTTCCTATAAAAGAGAGTACAATAAGCTGATATTCCAGACGGGAGGTCAGATCGTGCCACACAGCTTTTTTGCCACGATTTCGAGAATGAAATATATCGAGCGCTGGGCCCTGATGCGCAATTCGAGGGCGGAGACCCTGAGCGAACATTCGCTGGAAGTGGCGATGATCGCACACGCTCTCTGCGTGATCGGGAATGTGCGTTTTGGAAAACACCTCGACAGTGAAAAGGCGGCCCTGGCCGGCCTTTATCACGATGCGGCCGAGATCATCACCGGAGATATGCCGACCCCGGTCAAGTACTTCAACAGCGACATCCGGCAGGCTTACCGCCAGGTGGAAGCTGTAGCGGAAAACCGGCTGCTCGACCAGCTTCCCGAGGATCTTCGCCCGGCCTACGAGGAAATCTTCGGCGGCGGCGATTCAGAGGAGGAACGGTATATGCGGCGCCTGATAAAGGCAGCCGACAAGATCTCCGCGCTGATCAAATGTATTGAGGAAGAAAATTCAGGAAACCGGGAATTTCGGACAGCCCGGCAGTCGACCTCCGAGTCCCTGCTGGCCATGGCAGAGGAGCTGCCTGAGGTAAAAAGCTTCTGCGATGACTTTCTTGCCTCCTATGGCAAGACACTGGACGAGCTGCTCCGTTAAACCTCACCAAAACACGATATACGACTTATTAGGCAGGCTATACCGATTATAGCCTGCATCCTTTTATCATCCGAAAAAAGAGAGGAATGCCATGTTTATCTTTTTCTTTCTGCTGTGGATCATCCTGAACGGGCGGATCACTCTGGAGATCGTCCTCTTCGGTCTGGCCATCGCCGCACTGATCACGACCGTGGTCCGGCGCATGACCCCGCTTTCTGCCGAGAACGAGCGCATGCTGTTTCGCAATGCCCCACTCCTTCTTGTCTATGTTCTGAACCTGATCCTGGAGATCATCAAGGCCTCGCTGCAGGTCATGACCGTGATCTGGAACCCGGCAAAACAGCCCGAGCCTGTGATCGTCGAATTTGATTCCGGCCTGGATTCGGCTTTCGCGAACATCCTGCTCGCGAACTCCATCACCCTGACGCCCGGCACCATCACGCTGGACCAGAAGAATGGGCATTTTGTCATCCACTGTCTGAGGAAAGAATACGCCGACGGAATGGGAGATCTCTCCTTTCTCCGCCTGCTGAGGAGGCTGAAATGAGTATCGAAGCTGCATACCGGACGCTGTTTACGGCAGCGCTTATCGTTCTGGCCGTGCTGATCATCCTGGCGCTGATCCGCTCGGTCCTCGGTCCCCGCATCACCGACCGGATCCTCTGCATCAACATGATCGGGACCATGGTCATCTCGTCGATCGTCATTTTTTCCTCCCTGCTTGGGGAGGGCTACCTGCTGGATGTGGCGCTGATCTACGCGATGATCTCCTTTGTCTCTGTACTGGTCCTGGCCAGTGTCTATGTGCCGATCCGGGAAAAAAGAGCCAATCTGTTTAACCGCAAAGACACGGCATCTGCAGCCAAGGCGGCCGATGCGGACAGCACTGCCAAAGAGGGAGGTGCCAAACGATGATCATGGAATGGATCCGCTTTGGCCTGTGTGCCTTTTTTGTCATTGTCAGCCTGATCTGCTTCATCTCCGCCGTGTTTGGCGCATACCAGTTAGGTTTCATTATGAACCGGATTCATTCTGCCGGCATCGGAGATACCATGGGGCTGGCCTCCATCGCCCTTGCCGTACTTATCGCAAATGGACTCACGATGACAGATCTGAAGCTTGTACTGCTCATGTTGTTTATGTGGTGCACCTCACCGGTATCCTCGCATTTTCTTGGGCAGATCGAATACTACACCAATCCGCGTCTGTATGAACACACGGAGAAAGGAGATGCCTCATGGAAATAAAAGAGATCGTAAAGCTGCTTCTGCTGCTTTTGCTGATCCTGTGCGCCATCTCCGTCAATCTGACAAAATCGCTGCTCCAGGCTGCCATCATCTTTATGGCCTACAGCTCGGTGATGTGCCTGGTGTGGATCCTTCTGGAATCCCCGGATCTGGCGATCACGGAAGCCGCGGTCGGCGCAGGCGTCAGCGGCATTCTGTTCCTTGTCACGCTGCGCAAGCTGCGAAGCACAGATGACCGGAAGGAGGATGCCCTCTCCGAGGCTCGCCGCCAGAGTGAACCGAAGGAGGAGCAGGAAGGATAAGCCTATGAGTAAAACTGACAGATTCTGGAACTGGCTGAACGAGGATGAGGGCTCCTACGAGCCCCTGCTGGATATTTCCGAGGCCCATGACGCACCCCGTGCCGAGATCAAAGCCCGCAGGCATGAGCTTGACCGGGAGCTGCAGGAGCAGCCGGAGACCTTGTCGATCCTCCGGATGGAGCGCAAGGGCTTTGGCATCCTCTATTCCGTCATCGCCATCACCTCATGCCTTCTGCTGATCGGCGTGCTGCTGTATACCATCGCCAACCTGCCCCTGTTTGGACAGGAGAACCCCCGTGCCCTGGAGGTCACCACGCGGTATGTCGAGGATGGCCTTGCCGAGACCGGCGCGGTAAATATCGTCGCCGGCATGATCCTGGACTACCGTGCTTTCGATACCCTGGGTGAAAGCCATGTGCTGTTTACGGCCCTGATCTGCGTGATGATCCTGCTGCGCAGAGATCCGGATGTCAAAAGACGGCAGAGGGATGATTACTACAGAAAAGAACCGGAAACCTACTTCCCGACACAGGAAGACAGCATCCTGCAGGGTATCGGCGCTATCCTTGTCCCCAGCCTTCTGGTCTTTGGCATTTATGTCCTGCTGAACGGCCAGCTTTCTCCTGGCGGCGGTTTTTCCGGAGGCGCTGTCCTTGGTGCTTCCATGATCATCTATTCCGCAGCCTTCGGCTTTGATCCGGTGGATGCGGTGCTGACGATGAAGCGGTTCATGACGGTCGGCTTCTGTGCGCTGGCCTTCTACAGCTTTGCCAAGGGCTATGTCTTTTTCATGGGCGCAAACGGCCTGGAAAACCACATCCCCAAGGGCATTCCCGGCGCCATCCTGAGCGGCGGCCTGATCCTGCCCCTGGATATCGCCGTCGGCATCGTCGTTGCCTGTACCATGTACGGTTTTTACAGTCTGTTCAGAAGAGGGAGGATCGGAAGTGCTTAACACTCTGCTGATTAATTATGAAGAAGCGGTCGCGGTCATCCTGTTCGGGATCGGCTTTACCATGCTGCTGTTCCAGCGGAACCTGATCAAAAAGCTGATCGGCATGAACATCATGGATTCCGGCGGTTTTCTGTTTCTGGCCTCCATGGGCTATATCGAGGGGCGAAAGGCCCCGATCCTGGCTGACGGCGTCACCGGTGTACACAATTACATCAATCCGGTCCCCGCAGGCCTTGTTCTTACCGGCATCGTGGTATCCGTATCGGTCACTGCTGTCATGCTTGCCCTGACCGTGCGCCTCTACAGCCGCTATCACACGCTGAATCTGGACACCATCTATGTGCTGACCAGACAGCAGACGGAGGAGCGCTAAATTGGATATCATCCGTAATTTTCCGTTGTTTTCGATCGTTTTGAGCCTGTTTTCCGGCGTGCTCTGCATGCTGCTGAAGAAAAAAACAGCTCTGATCTATACCTGCATCTATGAGGGGATCCTGATCTGCATGGCCGCTGCCGTTCTCTGGTATACCTGGCACACCGGCGGATCCTTTACCTACACCATGGGTGAATTTCCCGCTCCCTGGGGCAATGAGATCCGGGCTGGCATACTGGAAGCCCTGCTGGCCCTGTGCTTCCTGATCATCCTGCTGTGCTCTGTGCTGGCGGGCTGGCTGTTCCTCGGGATGGATGTGAACCCGAACAAGATCAACCTGTATTTTTCTCTGATCAACCTGCTGACCGCTGCCATGATGGCCATGCTGTGGACCAACGATATCTTCTCCGGGTACGTTTTCCTGGAGATCATGACGCTGACCTCCTGCGGCCTGATCATCATCCGCGAGGGCGGACGGACGACCCTGGCCGCTGTCCGCTACATGCTGCTGAACCTGGTGGGTTCGGGTCTGTTCCTGCTGAGCGTTATCCTGCTGTATGACATCACCGGCCATCTGCTGATGATGAATATGCAGGCTGCCATCAGCGAGCTGGCGCAGGATCCTTCTGCCTTTACCGTCCTGATCATCACGGCCGGCATCATGACCATCGGCCTTGGCATCAAGAGCGGCCTGTTTCCGTTTTATTTCTGGATGCCCGATACCTATGGATGGGCGACTCCGACCTCCGCGTCGATCCTCTCATCCCTGGTCTCCAAGTGCTACATCTTCCTGCTGCTGAAGATCTATGTCCGGGTTTTTGGTCTGGAGGTCTTCTCCCGGATGCCCGTCGGCAATCTGCTTTTTGTGCTGGGCATCTGCGGAATGTTCTTTGGCTCGGTCGAGGCGCTGCGTGCGACAAACATCAACCGTATGGTTGCTTACTCCTCGGCTGCCCAGATCGGCTATATCTATATGGGGATCGGCATCGGCGGCACGGCCGGACTGACGGCCGCCGTCTTCCACATCCTGATGCACGCCTTTACAAAGTCGCTGCTGTTTCTGACGATACCGTTCCTGGCCCTGGCCTCCGGCAGCAGCCTCAGGTTCCGGGATCTGCAGGGCAGCGCCCTGCGGGATCGGAGAGCCGGCATCTTCTTTACGGTCGGCGCCTTCTCCATGATCGGCATCCCGGTTTTTGCCGGTTTCTCATCCAAGCTGCTCTTTGCTGAGGCTGCCGTGGAATCCGGAAGCTATAAAAAGCTGATCCTGACGATGCTGATCCTGGCTGTCAGCTCTCTGCTGAATGCACTGTACTTTATCCGGACGCAGATCCGGATCTACTCTGCCGGAGAGAGTGATCCTTTCGGCCGGCACAGGCAAAAAGCAGCTGACCCCATGGTCATCCTTCCTTCTCTTGTCCTTGCCTTTGGCAACCTGTTTCTGGGATTGTTTTCCCGGGTAGCTGTCGCTCTGATCCTTCAAGGACTATCACACTTTGGTTGAGGTACTGTCATGCTGATCCTGTTTATGATCCTGTTTCCGATAATCGCCGGTATCGCCGCCTCACT
The DNA here is from genome assembly GCA_002368795.1 of Eubacterium sp. UBA3782. GTDB lineage: Bacteria > Bacillota > Clostridia > Lachnospirales > Lachnospiraceae > Bilifractor. The sequence goes on along the minus strand of DFFG01000099.1, from coordinate 28,337 downwards.
CATGCGGCTGCCGGATGCGCGGTCCCGCCACATGCTGTACGGGGCGATCGTACTCGTTACGGATGTGCTGGGCGTTCTGGCCATCTGCATGGGAAGTCCGGTATCCTTTCTGGAATTCTTTGAGGGTGTAAGCCTGCGCTTTGCCTTTGACAATACCGGCGCTCTGTTTGCCGTGTGCGTCATGTTCCTTTATACCTGCGTCGTATTCTATGCCTTTGAATACATGCAGATGGAGGAGCGGGAGGAGGTCTTCTTTGCCTTCCTCTTTGTCTCCCTTGGCGCCATGCTGGGTGTCTGCTCATCCGGCAATCTTCTGACGCTGTACTTCTGCTTTGAAGCGGCCACCCTCTCTTCTGTCGAACTGGTCCTTCACGAGCAGACCGATGCAGCTGTCTCCGCCGGCCTGAAATACCTGTTCTATTCCATCGGCGGCGCGCTGATGGGCCTGCTGGCGGTCTTCTTTGTCTATTTCTTCTCCTCCGGGAGCAGGGACTTTTCCATGGGCGGCATCCTGGATCCCTCCCTGTGTGCCGGTCACGAAAAGCTGCTGCTGGCAATCTTCTTTATCGGCATTGTCGGCTTCGGCACCAAAGCCGGTATGTACCCGATGCACGGCTGGCTCCCGACGGCTCACCCCATCGCACCGGCACCGGCATCTTCGCTGCTTTCGGGCATCATTGCCAAAGCCGGTATCCTGGCAGTCATCCGTCTGGTCTTTTACTCGATCGGTGCGGATTTCATCCGAGGCACCTGGGTGCAGAACGTGTGGACCTGCCTGGCCATGCTGACCGTCTTTATGGGTTCTATGATGGCCTACCGGGAAAAGGTGACCAAAAAGCGCCTGGCCTATTCCACCATCAGCCAGCTGTCCTACATCATGCTCGGCCTGTCCATGTGCTCGAGCGGAGGCCTGCAGGGCGGACTGCTTCATGTCTGCCAGCATATGGCCTCCAAGGGCTGCCTGTTTTTGTGTGCCGGTGTCTTCATCTATAAGCTGGGCAGCCATCACGTCGGAGAGCTGCGCGGCATCGGAAAGAAGATGCCCATCACGCTGTGGTGCTTCACGATTGCGTCACTTTCCCTGGTCGGCATCCCGCCCATGGGCGGCTTTACCAGCAAATGGCATCTGGCCATGGCCTCTGTGGGCAGCGGCCGGGGTCTGTTTGCCTACCTGCCGCCGGTGATCCTGCTGATCTCTGCTCTGCTGACCGCAGGCTACCTGTTTCCCATTGTTGTAGACGGCTTCTTCCCCGGAAAGGATCTTCCCGAGCAGGAGGGCGCAGAAAAGAGCCTGGAACCCAGCGCCCTGATGCTGGTCCCCATGGCCTGCCTCTGTGTATTCGCGCTTGCTGTCGGCCTTTTCGGCTCGGCCATTGCCGGCTGGTTTCACCTTTGACTAAGAAAGGGAGGCTTTTTTGGTGAGTCCTCTGTTTTTACTGATCCCGATATTTTTGCCCATCGCCGGCGGTGCGCTGCTTCTGGCCCGGCGGGCCCCCTCGGACCGTTTTCGGAACATCTACACCGAGTGTGTCGCCCTGCTGACCTCCGCTGCGGTCTGGATCGCCATCTGGCTTTGTTCCAGAGAGCCGGTGACGCTGTACAGCTTTGCCTCCGGCTTTACCATCAGCCTGTTTGTCGACGGTCCTGCCATTCTCTTTGCCGGCATGGTTTCGGTCATGTGGCCGGTGATTCTTCTGTACGCTTTCTCCTATATGGCCGATGAAACACGGAAGGACAGCTTTTTTGCCTTCTATATCATGACCTACGGCATCACGCTGGGTCTCGCCTTTTCAGCGGATATCCTGACCCTGTACGTGTTCTTTGAGATGCTGACCCTGGTCACGATCCCGCTGGTCACCCACGGAGAGGACCACGAGAGCATGCGTGCCGGCCGGGTATATGCGACCTATCTGATCGGCGGCGCCTCGCTGGGCTTCTTTGCCGTCATCATGGTCACCCTGTTTTCTGCGGACGGCATGTTCCTGCCGGGCGGCTGCCTGCTGGATGGCGCAGACCGTTCCCTTATGCTGCTGGTCTACCTTTTTGGTTTCTTTGGTTTTGGCACAAAAGCGGCCATCTTTCCGTTTTATGCCTGGCTTCCCGGCGCTTCCGTGGCGCCAACGCCAGTCACGGCCCTGCTGCATGCGGTAGCCGTGGTCAACTCCGGTGTTTTCGCTGTCATGCGGCTGACCTACTACTGCTTTGGAGCCGCATACCTGGACGGCACCTGGGTCCAGCATGTCTGTGTGATCACAGCTGCCGTATCCACTGTCTTCTCGGCCGCCATGGCCCTGAAGGAGCGGCATTTCAAACGGCGTCTGGCCTACTCCACCGCCAGCAACCTGTCCTATATGCTTCTGGGTCTGATGATGCTGTCCTATGACGGACTGGTCGCCGGCATGACACATATGCTCTTCCACGGCATCATCAAGATGAGTCTGTTCATGTGCGCAGGCGCCTTTATGAAGCAGACCGGCCGGGCGTACATCTACGAGCTAAACGGCGTCGGGCGCAGGATGCCTGTGACCTTTGTCCTGTATACCGTGGGCGCGCTCTCCATTTCCGGCGTGCCGCCCTTCGAAGGCTTTATTTCCAAATGGCTGCTGCTGGTCTCTGCCGCCGGCGAGGGCACAGCCTATGGCGTGATCGCTGCCTTTGCGCTGATCATCGCCGCCTTTTTCTGTACGATCTATACACTTTCCGTCAGTATCCGGGCATTCTTTCCGCCAAAGCAGAGAGATCTGTATGCTGATGATACGACTGTCCGGGAGGCAGACTGGCTCATGCTCTGGCCGATCCTGTTCTTCTCGGTCTTCAATCCTCTGTTCGGTATATGGTCCGGTCCCATCCTGACCTTCATCCGGACCATCTTTCAGGGGGTAGCTTAATGCTTTTTCTAATTGTATTTTTCCCATTTGCGGCTGCCTTTGCAGTCTGGCTGACCGGCAGAAAGCATGAGGCAGCCCGAGATAATCTGGCCATCGCCGTATCGGCTGCCGAGCTTCTCCTTGTGCTCTGCCTGTTTGCCGGGGACTTCCATGGAGACATTCCCGTCGTCCTGTTTTCCGGTCTTCACTTTGTGACCGACGGCTTCCGGAAGATCTACGCACTGATCACCGCCATCATGTGGGCAGGCACCTCCGTCTTCTCAAAAGAATATTTCGAAGAGGAGCGGGAGGGGCTGAACCGGTACTGGTTCTTTGTGCTGGTCACCCTGGGTGCGACCGAGGGCGTCATGCTCTCCGCAGACCTGATGACCGCTTTTGTCTTCTTTGAACTGCTGTCCTTCACATCCTTTACCTGGGTCATCCACGAGGAGACCGCGCCGGCCATCCGTGCAGGCTACACCTACCTCTTTGTCGCCGTGATCGGCGGTCTGATCCTGTTCATGGGTCTGATCCTGATCCTCCACTCCTGCGGGACCCTGGTGTTCGCTGAGCTTGGCGAGGCTGCCCGGGAGACCTCTGCCAGAGGCGAGCTTTTTGCCGGCGGTCTGTGCGTGCTGCTGGGATTCGGCGCAAAGGCCGGCATGTTCCCGCTGCATATATGGCTGCCAAAAGCACATCCCATCGCACCGTCACCCGCCTCTGCACTGCTCTCCGGCATCCTGACCAAGGTCGGTATCTACGGAATCCTGATGATCAGCCTCAATGCTTTCCTGACCGATGCCGTCTTCGGCGTGATCGTCCTTTGTGCGGGCCTGATCACCATGGTGCTTGGCGCAGTCCTGGCCCTGTTTTCCGTTAACCTGAAGCGCACCCTTGCCTGCTCGTCCATGTCCCAGATTGGCTTTATCCTGACCGGTCTTGGCATGACCCTTCTGCTACAGGCTGCCGGAAGCGAGGAAGCTGCCGGCGAGGCTCTGTGCGGCGTAGTCCTTCACATGGTCAACCATTCGCTGATCAAGCTGGTGCTGTTCATGTGTGCCGGTGTTGTGATCATGAAGCTGCACACCCTGACACTTGATGATATCCGGGGCTTCGGACGCAGAAAGCCCCTGTTCATGGCTTCCTTTGCCCTTGGCGCTGCAGGCATCAGCGGCATCCCCATGTTCAACGGCTACATCTCCAAGACGCTGCTGCACGAAAGCATCGTTGCCGGAGCGGAAGCCTGGACCGCCTGGCACGGCCTGCTGAGTGCAGCAGAGTGGGTATTCCTGATCTCAGGCGGCTGCACCTTCGCCTACATGCTGAAGCTGTTCATCTGCATCTTCATCGAAAAGCATCCGACGCGCCAGGCAGAGTTTGACGCGGATACCAGAGGCATGAATCCCCTCAGCACAGCCGTGATCTTCGGATCCTCCCTGCTGATGGTCATCCTCGGACAGCCCGGTGTCTCCCGTCCGCTGGCCGCATACATGACCGGCACCCATGACATCCTGCACTTTGCAGCCTTCTCTCCCGTCAACCTCAAGGGCGGCCTGATCTCCCTGGGGATCGGAGCCCTGCTCTACCTGGTACTGGTAAGACGGGTGCTGATGCGAAACGGCTCCTACATAAATCTCTGGCCGGAAAACCTGGATCTGGAGGATCTTGTCTACCGCCCGGTACTGACAAAGCTCCTGCCCGGCATCTTCGGACCAGCCGCAGCCATCTTTGGAGAAAACCGCGTACTTGGCCGGATCCTGCCGGCCGCCTTCCAGGGGCTGCTGGATATCATGGGCTCCAACGATATCCTGATGGACAATACCGGCTTCTCTTCGTCAACCACGAGACCGAGCGGTCTGATGCTGGCCCTCTCTGTCTTCGCCAAGCTCCTTCTTGGCACCCTCGATGAGACAGTCTTCGCCCTGCGGCACAGCGTCATGCGGGAGAAAAAAGCCGCAGCACTGCCAGAGCACGGAAGCACCAGACGGATCCGCCTGCGCCAGGCCATCTACGCCGGCTCACAGCTGTATGGCAACTTCTCATACGCACTGATCATGACCTGTGTGGGCATCCTGCTCATCCTGACCGTCATCCTGATCAGCGCAAATCTGATCTGAACGATTAGTGTAAATCTGATCTGAACGATTATTAGTGTAAATCTGATCTGAACCAACAGCTCAAATCTGAACTGAGCAGTCAGCGCAAGCCTGATCTGAACATTCAGCGCAAATCTGCTCTGAATAAGATTGACGAAAAGCCAAACAAAACAATCACATCAAAAGCGAAAGGCTGATTTCTGAGAGCTTCTATGGCCATCTTTATAAAAAAATAACATACGCATCACTCCCTATGCTCAGATGCGTATGTCTGAGGGATTTTGAGATGAAAAATGGGGAATTCTCTGCCGGCTCTGGCGGAGGATTCCCCATTTTTTGATTTCTCATTTTTTATATAGATATCGTTTTCGAGATATAGACAAAATGTGTTGATTAGAACTGAGTAAATAAAATAGCACATATGTGGTCTTTTAGACGATAAACCCTACAATGAGCACCGCTGCGCAGCAAGTGATGGAGACAGCGAACAGGTCGCCGGAGATCCATGCCATGACAAGTCCTGCCACCAGGGCTGCCGCGCCTGCCACCACACTGTCTGTGGCTGTCAGGATCGCGGGGAATGTCATGACCGCGAGCGTGACGAAGGGCACGTAGTGCAGGAAGGACCGGAACCAGCGGTTCTTGATAGGTTTGCGGATAAACAGGAAGGGCATCACGCGGATCGCGTAGATCGTCAGTGCAATGACAAGGAGTGAACGATAGATATTCATGCCATTTCCTCCCTTCCCTCTTCTTCTATAGGCCGCACAGCAGCCGCAATGCCGGCGATCAGGATCGTCAGAATGATGACTCTGAATCCGGTGGATATCTCCCGAAGCACCGGGAGAACGGAAAACAGCCAGCTGGCTGCCATGGACAGGAATACGATCCAGCCGATGAAGCGGTCTTTCTTTGCCGGCGGAATGATGATGGCCAGGAACATGCCGTACATGGCGACGCCCAGAGCATTGGATGCCCACAGCGGCAGGATGTTGCCCATCACCACGCCAAGAACGGTTCCTGCACACCATCCGGCCACAGAGATCAGCGTGATTCCGTAGGTATAAAAGGGATCCAGCCAGCCGTCCACCGTGGCGGACAGGCCAAAGATCTCATCGGTCACACAGTAGGCCACCAGAGCCCGGTGGATCGGATTTCCCTTTGGATTCAGCTTCTGTGTGAGGGAGCAGCTCATCAGGAAATACCGCAGATTTACGATCAGCGAGGTGGTGATCATCTCGATCACGCCTGCACCCTGGCTGATGAGCGTCACGGCTGCAAATTCGCCTGCCGAGGCCACCATAGTCAATGACATGAGAAAAGATTGCAGGGCATCCATACCGGCGTTTCTTGCCGTTATGCCCAGAGCAAAGGAAACGGCAAAATAGCCGAGACAGATCGGTATGCCGTCAGCAAGCCCCTTCAAAAACCATCGCCCGGAGGGCATTCCTGCCGCCTTCTGCTTTTCTGAGGGAGTCTGCCTGCCTGTGTCTTTCTGCCCATCCACGGGGCTCTGCAAAGGCACGCTCTGCTGTCCGTCCGCGGTTTTCTGCCGGTCTGCACTCTGCTGTCCGTCCATCGCCTCCTGCAAGCCTGCATTTTTCTGCATGTCCACCGGTTCCTGCCCAGGCGCGGACTGCTGTATTACTGTTTTTGTTTCTGTTTCCTGCACTTTTGTCTGACGCTCCATATTCAAACAGGGCTGCCGCGCCTGTTTTCCGCTGCAGAAACGCCTTTACGCTCCTGCAGAACAGTGCGGCAGCCCTGATTGATATCTGTTGGTATCTGTTTATATTTGTTGGTACTTGTTTTTATCTGACCGTATCTGCGCGATCTGCCAGTATCTGCTGATATCTTGTCTGCATCAGCTCTACCTGCTGATATTTGTTCGTATCTGCTGTTTTCTTTTGCAGATGCTGCTATCCTTCCTACCAGGTGATGACCTCGCATCCGGTCTCGGTGACCAGCACCTGGACCTCCCACTGCGCGGAGGGTTTTCCATCCTCTGTGTAGATGGTCCATCCGTTTTCGCTGTCCTGATAGATCTCATCGGTTCCCATGTTGACCATGGGCTCGATGGTGAAGCACATGCCCGGGACCATCAGCATTTCAGTTCCCGGCTGGCTGACGTGGCTGACGAAGGGATCTTCGTGGAACTCCACGCCGCAGCCATGTCCGCCGATCTCGCGTACTACGGTATAACCGTTTTTGACTGCATGCTCATGGACCTTGCTGCCCATATCGCCCAGCGGATGCCAGGGGATGACGTTCTGGATGCCGATCTCCACACATTCCTTGGTCACATCCACAAGCCGTTTCTTTTCCGGGCTGACATTGCCCATGCAGAACATGCGCGAAGAGTCAGAGAAGTAGCCGTTGAGAATGGTCGAGCAGTCTACGTTGATGATGTCGCCGTCCTTCAGGATGACCTTTTCTGACGGGATCCCGTGGCAAACCTCGTGGTTGACGGAGGTGCACACGCTCTTTGGGAAGCCCTCGTAGTTCAGCGGAGCAGGAATTGCCCCGTAACCGGTGGTCACCTCATATACGATGCGGTCGATATCCTCTGTGCTCATGCCGATGCAGATCTTGTCTGCCACGGCATCCAGCACGGCGATATTGACCTTTGCGCTCTCACGGATGCCTTCGATCTGTGCTTTTGTCTTGATCAGGCTCCGCTTCGGCACGCGGAATCCCTGCAGCTCAAACCGGCTGATCCGCTCGTCAAAATTCATGTGGCACTGCTTGTATTTTCTGCCGCTCCCGCACCAGCAGGGCGCGTTTCTCTCCAGCTTTTCGTTTGTGAACTTCATCTGTCCATCCTTTATCTGTCAACTGTTTTTCCTGGGTTCAGATCTCTTCGTCTCCGCGTACCAGGATCGTGGCAAAATAGCCCTCATTGTCTTCGGTCTCCCGGATATCCTTGTATACTCTCTGGGTCGGCAGACCGCAGTTTGCGACGAGTGATGCTCTGTCGGTAAGGCCAGCCTCCTCGATTGCTTCCTTCACGGCGCCAAGCTGACGGAAGGACTTCATCAGAACCTTGCTTCCGGGCACGGCGAACACCGTCTTCATATCGCTGTAGGATCCGGGGATGACCATCAGCGGCTCGTTCATCGTGGTCAGGCTCTGCTCCAGCACGGCCGCGATCGCGGAAAAGCTGGTTACACCGGGAATGGTCTCCACCTCAAAGCCTGCCTCTGCCACCAGATCACGGATATAGCACCAGGTGCCAAACAGGGATGCGTCGCCGATATTGAGCATCGCCACATCTTTTCCGGTCTCCAGAACAGCGATCAGCTGGTCCGCCTGCTGTCTGTGCGTGGAATTCAGCACACCGCTGTCCCGCTTCATGGCGAAATCAAGATACTCAATCTCCTTATCGCTGACATCCATAATGCCCTTGACGATATCAAGAGCCATGCAGTTCTCACCCTTTGTCCGCGGTGCGGCGATCACCTGCACCTTACGGATCGTGTTCATTGCTTTTACCGTCATCAGCTCCGGATCTCCAGGGCCTGTGCTGACACCATAAAGTTTTCCCTTGGCCATTGTTTTCTCTCCTGTGGACATCTGTCTCCGCCAGACCTGGGACGTCCCCTTTCTATAATATGTCTTCAGAACGCAGCACCTGCTCCCGCGCACTGATACCTTTTTCTGCCTGTGACCGGTCCTTTCGGCGGGAAAGGCGACTTCCGGTCTTTACTGTCCAAAACCCAATTTTAACAGACCGCTCACCTTTTGTAAACTGCTGTAAAACAAAGCATTTGGCTCCATGGATCATGGGTATTTTCTTTGGCCTTTCCATGCGCTATACTCATAACAGAAAACCCGTCTGCCGAGGCAGAGACTGAAAAGTCTGCGCACTCTCCAGGGGCATGCATGTCGCCTGCGGACGTTTTCAGCCACTCCATAGGCAGCAGGCTGCGATCCTGCATGCCAGATAAGAGGACAATTCAGACATTCCAGGGGCACCAGGCTGCGATCCTGCATGCCAGATGAGAGGACAATTCAGACATTCCAGAGACACCAGGCTGCGATCCTGCCTGAATAGAGTACATAAAGGAGACTGTCCATGTTGGAATCCACCAGAAAGCAGAAAGAAAACTCTGCACCCACGAATTATGACAAAAGTGCGGCTGAGGCCAGCCGCCTGTTTCTTGGCTATGATCAGGAGAGCATCATCCGCATGTTTTCCCTGGAGCATGATGACGAGACGATCCGGCTGAAGTTTATCGATCAGCAGTTTTCCATTGACCGCAGGAGCGGTGTCATGACCTGTCTGGACACCGGCGTTTCCGGGGATTTCGGTCCGACCCTGTCTGTTTTTGACATTCTGTGCCGGTCAAAAACCCCGATTCACCCCTCCGGAGAGTGGGTCACCCTTGCCCAGCTGGCAAACCGGATCGGAAGCGGCCCAACCGATCCCTCCGGCATGATGCGAGGGGCGATGGAGAAGTTCACCGGCCATCCAGAGCTTCTTGCCAAAGCATGTGAAGCCCTTGGCGGAGTGCCAAAAAAAGGAGGCGAAGTGAGCTACCTTCTCCCCGTGTTTAAAGAATTGCATGTATGGCTTCAGTTCTGGGATGCCGATGATGAATTTCCGGCAAGCCTGCGTTTTCTCTGGGACAGCACCACACCGGAGCATCTGCATTATGAGACCGTGTGGTATGTCATGGGCTGCATCACCGACCGCCTCTGCCAGGTTGTGTAATTGGTATTGATCCATGAAGCCCTTCTGCTGCAACCGTATCTGGCAACAGAGGCATGACTGTCCGCAACCTCTTCCGTTTCTTCCGTTACATTGATTTTGTTTCTGCCGTTACATCGAACAGGATCTTTTTTCATAAGTCTCCCCGCTAAGCAAAGCCCGGGTGTTCCCACCGCCATAAGCAGCAGGAACACCCGGGCCTTATTATTACTCTCTGCCGTTCCAGCAGTAGGTGCACAGCTTGGACGGATCGATGTCCAGGGCGTCGATCATGTCGTCCAGACGGTGATAATGCAGCGACGTGAAATTCAGCTCGCTGCGGATCTTTTCAAGCATAGCATGGTAGCGGTCGGAATCGGGATCCACATACTCGTCCAGGATCGCCTGGTCGGGATTTGTGGTACCCTCCAGCTCTCCGATCTTTCTTCTGGTGATCAGCTCGGATTCTGAGTTGGACCGGGAGAAATTCAGGTATTTGCAGCCAAAGACCAGCGGCGGGCATGCGGGACGGATGTGCACCTCTTTTGCTCCGCTGTCGTACAGGTACTCTGTCGTCTCCCGAAGCTGCGTGCCGCGCACGATGGAATCGTCGATCAGCAGCAGGCTTCTTCCCTCGATCAGCTTTGTGATGGGGATCAGCTTCATCTTGGCGATCAGATTTCTCTTGCTCTGGAACGGCGGCATGAAGGATCTGGGCCAGGTCGGTGTATACTTGACAAATGGTCTGGCATAGAAAACGCCGGACTTATTGGAATAACCGATGGCATGAGCGATACCGGAATCCGGTATGCCGGCAACCATATCCGGATGTATATTGCCGCGGCGCATGTCCCTCTCGGCCAGCTTAAAGCCGCAGCCGTAGCGGACATCCTCGACATTCAGTCCCTCGTAAGAGGATGCCGGGAAACCATAGTAGATCCACAGGAAGGTGCAGATCCGCATCTCTTTGTGGGGCTCTGCCAGGACCTCGATGCCGTCAGGTGTGATAAAATCGATCTCTCCGGGTCCCAGTTCCTTTTCGTAATGGTAGCCGAGATTCAGATAGGAAAAGCTCTCAAAGCAGACGCAGTAGCCATCGTCCTTGTGGCCGACCTGCACCGGCGTGCGGCCCATCTTGTCCCGGGCAGCGTAGATGCCCTCCTTGGTAAGGAGCAGCAGGGTCAGGGAACCCTTGATGATCTCCTGGGCATAGCGGATGCCCTCGACAATGGTGGGCTTCTGGCTGATCAATGCCGCCACCAGCTCGGTCGGGTTGATCTCTCCGCCGCTCATTTCCATGAACTGAGAAAATCCATGATTGTACAGAACATCCACCAGCTCGTCAGAATTGGTGATCTTGCAGACGGTGGTGATGGCAAAGGTACCATGATGGGACCGGATGATCAGCGGCTGCGGCTCAAAATCCGAAATGCAGCCGATGCCCATATGGCCCTTCATCTTCAGAATATCCTTCTCAAACTTCGGGCGGAAATTGGTGCTTTCGATATTGTGGATCGCCCGGTCAAAGCCTTTTTCGGTATCGTAAACCACCATACCTGCCCGGCGCGTACCGAGATGGGAATGATAGTCGGTTCCATAAAACAAGTCAAAAACACAGTCATCGTGCGACGCGACGCCAAAAAAGCCTCCCATTTTTTCCTCCTTGCTGTAATGCTGTTTCTTGTTGCTCATCCCGGCGAGTCTGCTCAGGATACCTCTCGTGCAGGGATCTTTGTCCGCATCCTGCCGGCCATCTGCCGGCTTAGATTCCTGCCGAGGGTTTCAATGTAACAGAGGGTTACAGGAAAAGTCCAGTATTTTTTTGATATGTATACAGATTATTTCCGCCAGCTATACCGATATCGTATGATAACATTTCCCTAGCCTCGCAGATGAAAAACACTGGAAAAAACAGAAAGGGCAGATACAGAAAAAAACTGTACCTGCCCTCTCTTATCCTATGATGCGGCAAATGCCGCAAGCGCCCATATTCTGCGCCTGTCTGCTGACCCTGGAGCTGATATGCTCCGCGATCCGGGACTTTCCGCACACGTACAGAGAGTCTGCACAATTCTGAGAGAAAAGTGAGACCCCAGTGTATCTGTTGAAAACTGCTGAAAGTGTACTGCTCATGAAAGCCCCTGTTTTGGATCTGTATATGTCTGAATTCAGAACCGGATCTCTCGTTACGAAAAGGCAGACCGGCCGTGGGAACCGGCCTGCCCCTGTAACAGGAATCTGCGAGTAAAACAAAGCTGTCCGTCCTGATTCCTGCCTGATTCAAAAAACTGCAGTATCCGTCTAACACATTCCTATATGCCAAGAGCGTCAGACCTTACCAAAAAACAAGTATACATCGTATAACTTATGTTTGCAAGTTTTTTGCACATACCCGCAGCCTGCGGGCATATACCATAACGCGGCATATGAAGATTTGTCCGCCGCTTCTTAATACTTAAACAGCGTGCCAATGATCCCGCGCCCAAGGGTGTTGCCCAGGCTGCTGCCGATTCTCTTGCCGACGGTGCCAAGGCCGCTGCCGGCCTTCCGTCCTACCTCGCGTCCAAGGGTGCCTCCGATGGATTTGAGCAGACGCTCCCGCTCCTTCGCCTCGCGCTCGGCCTGCTTCTGTGCCTCTCTCTGGGCCTTTTCCGCTGCCTTCTGCATCTCCTTCAGCTCCCGCTCCCGGGCCTTCTGCTCGGCGGCAGCCTGTCTCTCGAGCTCGGCAAGCTTCTGCTTGTACTCTTTTTCGTAGGCCTTCTGCATCTCCAGCTGCTGCCTCTCCTGCTCCTCTGCCCGAAGAGCTGCCTCGTTGGCCGCCTGGATCGACAGGCCCCGGCGCTCCAGAAACTCATATGCAGAATCCGGATCATAGGTTTCCGCGTACTTTCCATACAGCCAGCTGCCGGTTATGCAGCTTCTGCGCTCCTCCTCGGTGATGGTACCCATACGGCTTCTGGGCGGAAGGATATTTACCCGCTGAGCGATGCCCGGAATGCCCTTCTCATCCAGGAAGGAGACGACGGCCTGGCCGGTTCCCAGCTCCAGAATGGTCTTGTAGGTATCAAATTCCGGATTAACGCGGAAGGAATCTGCCGCTGCCCGGACCGCCTTCTGATCCTTTGGTGTATAGGCGCGGAGTGCGTGCTCCACCTTGTTGCCCAGCTGGGCAAGCACATCGTCCGGAATATCCCGGGGATTCTGCGTGCAGAAATAGATGCCGACACCCTTGGAACGGATCAGCTTTACGACCTGCTCGATTTTTGCAAGGAGCTCTTTGGAGGCATCCTTGAAAAGCAGATGGGCTTCGTCAAAGAAAAAGACCATTTTGGGTTTTTCCGGATCTCCCACCTCCGGAAGTGTCTCGAACATTTCCGACATCAGCCAGAGAAGGAAGGTCGAGTACAGCTTCGGATTGTTGATCAGGCTGCCGGAATCGAGGATATTGATCATTCCTCTGCCATCCGGCCCCATGGTGAACCAGTCATGGATATTCAGCGCATGCTCGCCAAAAAAGACATCGCCGCCTGCCATCTCCAAAGCGACCACAGAACGGACGATCGCCGCGACGGAGGTGCTGCTGATCCTGCCGTAATCGCTCTCAAATTCCTTCCGGTTCTCCTCCACATAGTTGAGCATGGCCTTCAGGTCTTTTGTGTCGACAAGGAGCAGTCCCTGATCGTCGGCAATCTTGAAGGTGATCGTCAGGATATCGGTCTGCAGCTCATTCAGGCCCATGATCCGGGCCAGAAGAAGGGGACCCATCTCGGAGATGGTGGTCCGAAGCTGGATGCCGCTGGTACCAAACAAATCCCAGATCGTGACGGGATACCCGGTGTAAGTAAAGCCGGCCTCGGCAAGGCCAAAGCGTTCGATACGCTTCTGCATGTCCTCGCTGTCTATTCCCGGCGCAAACGTACCTGCAAGATCTCCCTTGACATCTGCCAGGAAAACCGGAACGCCCATATCACTAAAGGACTCAGCCAGGACCTTCACCGTAATTGTTTTACCTGTACCCGTCGCACCGGCGATCAGGCCATGCCGGTTTGCCATCTTCGGAAGAATAAAAACATTTTCACTGTTCTGAGTATTGCCTGCCCAGATCTTTCCGTCTTTTATCATTGCCTGCCCCCAAATAAAGCATACATTATCAATGGTTTCGATATATTCCAACTATAGCACAGCAGGACACGAACTGCCACGCAATTTCGTCATTTGCCCGATGGCAGAAAACCGCCGCCAGGCCCGTTTTTACAATACAGGTCCGTCACAGGATCTGTTCCTTTCCACGCTGCCTTGCCAGTACCTTACAACCCTTGGCAGGTAAGCGGGGCACATCCTGTTTCTGCCACCCAACATGTAAGAGCTCCCCAGATGCGGTCCTCAAAGTACTCCTCACGCAACCGGATTTTTCAGCGTTCCGATCCCGTCGATTCCGCATTCTACGATATCGCCCTTCTTCAGGAATGCCGGCGGATCCATGCCCATGCCGACGCCGGCCGGCGTGCCCGTGGCGATGATCGTTCCGGCCTGCAGGGTCATGCCTTCGCTGAGCGTCTCGATGATGGTCCCGATACCCGTCATCAGGCAGTCGGTCACCGAGTTCTGCCGCATCTCGCCGTTGACCCGGCACCAGATCGGCAGTGCTGGCGGGAAGGCGAAGCTGTCCGCGCTCACGATACAGGGACCCATGGGAGTAAAGCCGTCCAGGCTCTTCCCAAAGTACCACTGCCTGTGCCTTGTCTGCAGATTTCTTGCGCTGACATCGTTGATGATGGTATAGCCGAAAATGTAGGCGGCAGCATCCTCTGCCTTTACATTTTTTGCGTCCTTTCCGATGATCACACCCAGCTCACACTCATAGTCCAGGCCGTCGACCAGCCCTTCATAGGCCGGGATCGGATCGTCCGGTCCCGGGGCAAGGCTTACCCGCTTGGAAAAGAAAATGGGATAGGGCCGTTCGCCGCCGAAGGCCTCTGCCGAAAATCTGGCAGCCTCATCGGCGTGTGCAGCGTAGTTGATCCCCAGGCAGATGACATCCTGCATCGGCCGCGGGATCGGCGCCAGGATCTTTGCCTCGGTAATGTCAATGGGTGTCTGCCCGGCAGGAATGACAGGCAGAGAACCGCTCTTTATCAGCGCACTCATATCCTTTACCTGCTCCAGAATATACAGGTTCTTTCCATCCTCACTGACAGCCACCCTCTCCTGGCCATCCGCCAATATTGTATAAAAACGCATTTCCACTATTTCCTTTCTCGTACTGCTTCGGTGTGATGCACATGCATCTTTCTTCAAGAACGCCTCGGCGTTCTTGCCGCGACGCGCACGGTGCGTAAGCACCTCCCACTGTGCGCGTCTGCGTCTCCGCTGTCGCTCCGATGTAATATGCATCTTACTTATCCTGCTCCGGTGTGCTGCATATCCACCTTTCCTTCCATCTTATAATACAGCCGCCGAAAAGTCGATTGCGGATTCTTCCGCAGGAGCCTATTTATACAGCCCATCGGTTATTCCTGTTTTGACGCAGGGCACGGATTGTGCTATCATAGGAAACACATCCAGCCGCTTTTGCAATTTAATGCAGTAAAGCGGTTTTTCAGAGGAGAATTCACATAATGGAAATGCAGATGACATTTATCCGAAAGCTTCCTACACCGCAGGAACTGAAGGAAGAGTTTCCGATCAGCCCGGAGATCATGGCCATCAAGGAAGACCGTGACCGGCAGATCGAGGATATATTTACCGGGAAGGATGACCGGCTCCTGCTGATCATCGGCCCTTGCTCCGCCGACAATGAGGACGCGGTCCTGGAATACATGCACCGCATGATGCCGGTCCAGGAAAAGGTAAAGGACAAGATCTTTATCATTCCCCGGGTATACACCAACAAGCCCCGGACGCTGGGCCGCGGCTACAAAGGAATGCTGCATCAGCCCGATCCGGAAAAGGCAGAGGATCTGCTGAACGGAATCATCATGATCCGCGAGATGCACACCCGGATCATCCGGGAGACCGGCTTTACCTGTGCAGAGGAAATGCTTTACCCGGAGAATCACCGCTATCTGTCAGATCTCCTCGCCTACGTAGCGGTCGGCGCCCGCTCGGTGGAGGACCAGCTGCACCGCCTGGTAGCCAGCGGCATCGGCATTCCGGCCGGCATGAAAAACCCCACCGGAGGCGACATCGCTGTTATGATGAATTCGATCATCGCTGCCCAGAGTCCCCAGCGCTTCCTGTACAGGGGCTGGGAGGTCCAGACCACCGGCAACCCCATGGCACATGCCATCCTGCGCGGATATGTCGATAAATTCGGACGCAGCATGCCAAACTACCATTACGAAGATCTGCGGCATCTCCATGAAGCCTACGCGGAAAGAGATCTGCAAAATCCGGCCGTCATCGTCGATACCAACCACGCCAATTCCGACAAGCAATATCTGGAGCAGATCCGCATCGCCAAGGATGTCATCCACAGCTGCCACGTCTCTTCCGATATCCGGGGTCTGGTCAAAGGCCTGATGATCGAAAGCTACCTGGAAGACGGCGCCCAGAAGATCGGCGGCGGTGTCTACGGCAAATCGATCACGGATCCCTGCCTTGGCTGGGCCAAGACCGAGACCCTGGTCCTGGAACTGGCCGATCTGCTGTAAAAAACCCATCCCCCAAACGGGGTTACATGACAAAAGCGCAAAAAAATAAGGCTGCCTGGTAACCACTTCCAGGCAGCCTATTTATGATAATTTAAAAGTTTCACTGTATAACCTCTCTTTCGTTTTATTCCTTCTTGTCTACTCGAAACCCCTAGTATGAAGGTGGGTCAATCCTTGATCTTATAGTACATGAGGGATAGGGTTTTGTCAAGCCTTTTTTCAGATATTTTTAAATTTATTTTTAAAATGTCTGAATATTTATCTATTGTTCTATTAGTTGTAACATCTTCTCACATCGCACAACAACGTAACCATTCTGTTATACTGTTTTCGAAATTGTGAATTTCGTCAAAGAAAAACCAGCAGCACCGACATTCGTGAAATCTTAGGCTGTTTTTGCACACTCTTTGGAGCAGCTGTAAAACTCCAGTCTGTGCAGAAATGCCAAACCTTGATGTCACCCTCACTATTTACTGAAAGCAAAAGCCCCCATCTGTGCAGGAATGCCGGAGCATTCCGCACGGACAGGGGCTTTCCGATGCAGCCAAGGTCTCTGCCAGGTCGGAAGGCTGCATGAAATTGTTTTGTGTGAAAACGAACTGCGCGAAGAGCGTCTATGCAACAGCTCCCTGGCTGCCCAATTTCATGAACACTTACAGGATCATGGACAGTCCGATCCGTTTCTTTTCCAGATCCACGCTGACCACCTTCACCTCTACCACATCACCTACGCTGACCACTTCCAGCGGGTGTTTGATGAACTTTTTGTTTGTCATCCGGGAGATGTGGACCAGTCCGTCCTGGTGAACACCGATATCCACAAAGGCACCGAAATCGATGACGTTCCGTACGGTTCCCTTCAGGATCATGCCGACCTTCAGGTCCTTCATGTCCAGCACGTCGCTGCGCAGTACAGGCTTTGGCATATCCTCTCTGGGATCTCTGCCGGGACGCTGTAACTCTGCCACGATATCCCGCAGTGTGGGCTCACCGATGCCCAGCTTTTCCGCCATCGCCGGATAATTGCTGATCCGGATCTTCCGTTCGCCGGAGGCGAGCTGTGCCTTGTCCAGCCCCAGCTCGGCAAGTAGCGCCTCGGCTGCTCCGTAGCTCTCGGGATGAACGGCTGTGTTGTCCAGCGGCTCCGCGCCGCCCGGAATACGCATAAAACCGGCGCACTGCTCGAAGGCCTTCGGGCCAAGCTTTGGCACCTTCAAAAGGTCCTTCCTTCTGTTGAACCTGCCGTTGGTCTCACGGTAGCTGACAATGTTTTTTGCCAGCGTTTTGGAGATACCGGAGATGTATTCCATCAGCGGGGCAGATGCCGTGTTCAGATCGACGCCAACATGGTTGACACAGTCCTCTACCACACCGGTCAGTGCCTCGCCCAGCTTTTTCTGATCCATGTCATGCTGGTACTGTCCGACACCGATCGATTTCGGATCGATCTTGACCAGCTCAGCCAGCGGATCCTGTACACGGCGGGCGATGGATGCTGCGCTCCTCTGTCCCACATCAAAATTCGGGAACTCCTCCGTGGCCAGACGGCTGGCGGAGTAGACCGAAGCTCCCGCCTCGTTGGTGATGACATACTGCACCTTTTCCGGGATCTCCTTCAGCAGCTCCACGATGATCTGCTCGGATTCTCTGGAGGCCGTGCCGTTTCCGCAGGAGATCAGTGTCACATGATACTTGCTGATCAGCGCCTTCAGTGTACGCTTTGCCTCGGCGATCTTCGCCGGGTTTGTCGGTGCGGTCGGATAGATGACCCGGGTATCCAGCACCTTTCCTGTCTCGTCCACGACGGCCAGCTTGCAGCCCGTCCGGAAGGCCGGATCCCATCCAAGGACGACCTGACCGGCAATGGGTGGCGCCATGAGGAGCTGTGTCAGGTTCTTTCCAAAGACCTTGATCGCACCTTCCTCGGCAGCTTCGGTCAGCTCATTGCGGATCTCCCTCTCGATCGCCGGGGCGATCAGACGCTTATAGCTGTCCTCGATCGCGGCCAGGATAACGGGCGTCGTGTAGGGATTGTTTTTCTTGATCATGAAATGCGCCAGATAGCGGCAGACCTTCTCGGTATCCACCTCCAGCCTGACGTTCAGGATCTTTTCCTTCTCGCCGCGGTTGACGGCCAGGACCCGGTGTCCGCTCATCTTCGATACCTTCTCCGAGAAATCATAGTACATCTCGTAGACGGATTTTACGTCCGGATCCTTTGCCGTTGAAACGATCCTGCCCTCGTTGCGGGCATTGTTCCGGATTCCCTTTCGGAAATCCGCATTGTCCGAAATGATCTCGGCAATGATATCCCGGGCGCCGTCCATGGCCTCGCGGACCGTGGCAGCCCCCTCCTCGGAAACATACTTTTCGGCTTCTTCCTCTACCGGATGGTCAGCCTCCTGAGCCAGGATGAAATCCGCCAGGGGTTCCAGCCCCTTCTCTCTGGCCACCATCGCTCTGGTCCGGCGCTTCTGCTTGTAGGGACGGTAGATGTCCTCCAGAGCGACCAGCGTCATGGCCTCCCCGATCGCCTTTGCCAGCTCCGGCGTCATTTTTCCCTGCTCCTCGATGGAGGCACTGACCTGGGCTTTTCTCTCCTCCAGTCCGCGAAGGTACGCCAGACGCTCGCTCAGATTCCGCAGCTGCTCATCGTTGAGGGAACCATGCTTCTCCTTGCGGTATCTTGCGATAAAGGGGATCGTGTTCCCCTCGTCGATCAGGGCGATCACCGCCTCTGTCTGCCAGGTCTGGATCTCCAGCTCCTGTGCCAGTATTTTTGCAATATCCATATGTCGTAATACTCCTTGTAAATAGCCACCGCCCTGCCGAAGGCCGGCAAGGCGGTGCAGATATGTTCCGGATCATTTTTTATGGGACCTGCGGCTTGGCCGCACAGCTCCTGAACACATGCAGGAACGCTTCCGCGCTCTTTTGGGCGGTACGCTGCCCGCGCTTTATGCAAGACTGCGTTTTTCCTCCGCCAGCTCCTCCAGAAGCTCCAGTGTGATGGTGTCCGCACTTCCTTCATAGAAGCGCTCCAGCACACGCCGGAATACCCCGAAATCAGGCGCGGGGGCCTGCGCAGGTCTGCCTGCATCCCGGGAGAGCTCCTCTGCCGCCTGTTCAAACAATGTCATGCATGACTTGACCTTCAGGTCGTCCGGCCATCCAAAGATCTCGGAGGCATCGTTTTGCTCCTGATCCAGAAGTGCCTGGCTGACTGCGATCAGGTTGCCGCAAAGATACGGATCCTCCAGATAGGCTACTGCCTCCTCCAGATCCTCGATCGCGTAATAGCGTGACATGCTGCTGTGCCCGATGCCGCGCAGCTGTGGAAAAATAAACCAGATCCAGTGGCTTTCCTTGTGTCCTGCCTTTATCTCGGCGATTGCCGTGGCAAGATCCTTCTCCTGTGCGCTGCGGAATCTGTCTAAATCATAAGACGTGGCGGGGTTTGCCGTGTCCGATTGGTCCATGCGAAAAAATCCTTTCCTTTCCTGAAAAAAACTGTCCCCAGAAGGGCTCTCTTTGTGTACCGAACTGATATTATAGCAGAAGCCGGCCGTCTGGCACAAGAGGAATCCTTCATCTTATGCCAAACAGCCGGCTTTGTGCCTTCTATAATCCTTCTTTCTGCCGTTCAGAACTGCATGCCGAGCCGCAGGATCATCTGCGCCGTCTCCACCATGCTCCTTCCCGTGTCCATGCTGGTCTTCTGGATATACCGGAACGCCTCGGGCTCGGTCATATCGCGCTTTTGCATCAGCATCGCCTTGGCGTTGTTGATGTAATTCTGCTCCGTTTCGGTGTAGCGCCTCTTCCGGTTCGCGGCACGTTCCTCCCGGATCCTGCGGTCTCTGCGCTCCAGGATGGTCCGGACGGCGCGCACCAGCTCCGACACCTTGCAGGGAAACAGAAGCGGCACGGCACCTGACGGGCAGTCATCCTGCATCTCCCTCGCCGTCAGAAGGAGGATCTCAAAATTCTCCGGAAGCCGTCCGGCAAGGTCCTCCGCCGACATATCCGCCAGCCTGTGGCTGCAGATGATGACGCCGCTCTCCAGCTGGTACGCCTTGGACAGGGCACCGGCGCCTGCCCGGCAAATGGCAAAGGGCTCGATCCCGTACCTCTGCAGGTACCCGCTTATGCGCCTTGAGTCTTCAATTTTCGGTAAAGCTAGTATTACACTTCCCAAACTGCCGACCTCTGTTTGCTGTGTTACCGACCATCTATCCTATCGGATGCAAGGAGTATCCTCCATCCTGCGCAGTCTGTCAGACTCTGTACAGATACTTCTGGAGCTCCCATCTGGAGATCTCCGCGAGATATTCCCGCCACTCGTCAAGCTTTACCTCCGCATACAGGGAAGCAAAATCTGTGCCCATCGCCTGGCGGATCACCTCGTCGCTCTGCAGGTTGCGGACAGCCTCCTTCAGATCCTCCGGGAGATCCTGGAGCAGCAGATCCTTCGCGGGCACCTGTTTTTTCTCCACTCCCTTTATGCCGGCCTGGATGATCACGGCCAGGGCAAGGTAGGGATTGGCGGTCGGATCCGGGAAACAGAGCTCGACCTTGACGTCCTCACCCCTGCGGGTGCGGACCCGGATCCTTTTCTCAAATGTCCGCTTGTAGGAATTGACCAGCGGATTTGTAACGGCATAGATCGCCGGCACATGCTCCATGATGCCGCCGATAAAACAGCCGCCCTCGGATTCCATGTCTCCGGCTGCCGGACTTTTCAGGATGTTGTAATCCCCATGATAGACCGACAGGTTCAGATGCATGCCGGATCCCGGGATCCCCTTGATCGGCTGAGGCATAAAGGTGGCGTGCAGGCCAAACCGGGTGGCGATCGCCCGCACCGCCGACTTGAAGGTCATGATATCGTCCGCGATGGAAAGGGGCATCCCCTCTTCAAAGTCGATCTCGTGCTGCGCCGGGGCAGACTCGTGGTAGGATGTCCGGATGTTAAAGCCCATCTGCTCCAGCATCAGGACCATATCGCGCCGGGCATTTTCACCCAGATCCACCGGGCCCACATCCATATAGCCGGCGTGCTCATGGGTCACCGTGGTCGGCTCCCCGTTTTCGTCGGTGTGAAACAGGAAAAACTCAAACTCCGGATCAATATAAAAGCTGTAGCCGGCATCGCCTGCCTCCTTCAGCGTCCGCTTGAGGATCGTCCGCGGGCTGCGTGCGAATTCTTCGCCGTCCTCGGTGCAGACATCGCAGATCAGACGGGCGACCTTGTCGGACTGGGGTCTCCAGGGAAGGATGGTCAGTGTGTCCAGGTCGGGCTTAAGATACAGCTCCTCCTCTGTGCGGAAGACCTCTCTTCCGTCAAACACATAGCCGTGCTCCAGGACCTTCTCGAGCTCTCCCGGCGTGACCGCCGCATTCTTCAGATAGCCCCAGGGATCCGTAAACTGCAGACGGATAAATTCCACATCCTCATCGCTGATCTGCCTTAAAATATCTTCCTTCGTTTTCATTTCTGTTCCTGCTTTCTTCTGCATGCCGGCCACGCTGCCGGCAGTAAAACATTGAATACTGACGCCGGAAAGGAGCATCCCCCTTCTGCTGTCAGTGCGTCTTATTTATTTTATCCGGCCAGCGTATACCGGTGTTCGCCCGGACCTGCCTGCACCTGTCTGCCATCCGGCAGAACGACGGTTGCCGTGCAGTTTGCCGGTATTTTTACATGAACTTCGATCCCGTCTCCGGTATAGGCCCATCCGGAGCCGATCAGACCAAAGGGAGACAGGTAACTTCCTTCCGCATACCGGAGTCTGCCATCCGGCCATGGCCGGATCGTGATCCTGCCATCCTCCACGACGATGCCCAGCACGCGGCCAAACAGCCAGCCGGCCACGGATCCGCCGGCATAATGGTTCAGCGAACCGTTGACATTGCCTTTTCTGTCGATGCCATCCCACCGTTCCCAGATGGTCGTTGCACCCCTGCGGATCTCACTGATCCATCCGGGCTCCTCGGTCTGCAAAAGCAGATCATAGGCCGTCGAGGCCTGGCCATTATCGGTGAGCACATAAAGAAGCTCGTGGGTGGTCAGAAAACCTGTATTCAGGTGATTGTGATTCCGATGGATATTCTCCGCCAGCGCTTCTGCCGTCAGGTAGCTCTGTCCCGGCTTCAGAAGGCCCATGGAGAGCGGCAGCACGTAATCGCTCTGCTGCCGGCTTCTTGGCACGCGCCCCCGCCGCAAAAATCCGGCGCTGTAGGCCTCCGCTGCCTTTTCCCCGGCTGCCTGGAATCTCTTGGAATCCTCCATCTTTCCCAGACGCTCCGCCAGCTGCGCCATACTGCGGCAGACGGCAGACAGCCAGGCTGTCGCCTCCCCGGCCGACAGATCCGAACGTTTCCGGATGGCGGCCGCGATTCTTCCTGTCCCGGGTCCTTTACCGTCTCCCCAGTGCGCCCCCTGATCATTCAGATAGGGCTTCAGATCACGGCGTAGGACCGCATGCCGCAGCCTGGTCTTTTCTGCACGATTCAGGCAGAACAGGACATAGGCACGCATCTGTTCGTACAGCTCTCCGGCAGCCGACGGATCATCGTAGCGCTCCGTCATCTGCCATGGAAGGGTGACAAAAGCATCGCTCCATCCGGCGCTCCCGTCAAAATCGCTTCGCTTTCCGTTAAACGGCGCGATCTGCCGCACACAGCCATCCATAAACTGCGTGGCGGCCAGTTCCCGTAGCCAGCGCCGCAGGACCGGCCAGCTGTCCATCAGGTACATCGCCGTACCGGCAAACACCTGAAGATCACCGGCACAGCCGCATCTGTCCCTTGCGGGGATATCTACAAAATTTCCCTTCATGCTCCATCGGGCATTTTCCAGCAGCCGGTTGATATCGGAATTGCCGCAGGTAAACTGGCCGGTCTCCTCCATGTCCGAATAGACCGCGATCGCCGTAAAGGCGCCCTGCCGGAAGATGCTTCTGCCGTTTTTCCTGGTCAGGTTCCGGAAGACCCAGTCTCCCTCCAGCTTCACATAGCGGAAGCTAAACCAGCATTTGGTCGGATGATAGGAATTTCTTCCGTTTTTACAGATGTACCAGACCTGCTGACAGGTCCGCGGATCCGGCGGATCCTGGCGCGTACCCGCGACAAAATTGCCATTTCCGTCCAGCGTCTCTCCATGGGAGAGGATCAGCGTCTCTCCTTCGGATGCGTTGATGTCCATCTGGACAAAACCGGCGATCACCTGTCCGAAGTCCAGCACCGTCTCACCGGCAGGTGTGGTGATGATCTCCGGCATCAGGATCTCATGGCCAGTCACCGGGCAGGTATCCGTCCCGGTAAGATTCCGGTAACCAAAACTCTGCACGGTCACCGGATGCCATCCGCTGACCGGCTCTCTTCTCGCATCGACGTATTCGCCCATCACGATGTCGTTCATGCCAAGAGGTCCATCCTGGGACGCGGTCCAGTCCTGACCGGTCACGGCCACAGGCCGTCCGGCGACCTCCAGCTGCAAAAGCAGGGCCAGATCTTCCCCAAAGGGGTCCATGTGCAGCATCGGGTTTTGAACGCTCCTGTACCAGCCGTCGCCAAGCGTCACAAAAATCTCATTTTCTCCCGGAACAAGAAGCTCCGCCACATCATAGGTCTGCACCTGGAGCCTCTCTGGGATCTGACAGAAGCCCGGTGCCAGAAAATAGCCGTCGACATGACTGCCGTTGATCCAGACATCGTAGATCCCGTGGGATGTCACATACAGTCTGGCGATCTCCGTTTCTCTCCCGCCTTCCGATGGCCGCTTCCACGCCTCAAGGACAAAGTGCTTTCTCAGACAGGATGCCGGACGCCTGCCGGCCCACTCCCGGACAAACCGCCGGCTCTCCCGCCGTCCAAGGCCCTCAGGGATCGGCAGCGTTTTTTTCCTTCTGTCTGCATTTGGAAGCTCCGGATCGATCCACCGTGCCGCCCAGTCATGGATCTCCAGCAGACCCAGCTCAAAATATGCGGGGCTGCTCCACTCGCCGGCCTCATCCTTCTCGTCCCAGAGGCAGACACGCCACTCGACCCGGCTTCGGGAACCCAGCGGCTTGCCTGCGTAGCGGATCCGCATGGCAGATGTCTCCACACGTCCGGTATCCCACAGGAGCTCTTTCTCCTCCCAGGTATCCTCTGCCCTGCGTCCTTCTCTGTGGCCGGATGCCCGGCGGGCCTGGACGCGGCAGGCGGTCTGCCGGATACCGCCCTCACAGTTCCACATCAGCTGCGGCGTTTTTTCGCTGATCCCGACAGGATCATACAGGTATTCAGTTCTGGTACGCACTGCTCTCATCTGTCTACCTCAGAAAAATACTGCCTCTATGAAGTATGTCCTGCTGCTTCCCCACTCATCGTGATATCTAAATAAAGAATACCAGTATCATAAATCGATAGCAAATTAAGAAAATATAAACGAAAAGAGAGGGCGTCTGCGTTTCGCCCTCTCCCGAAATGCTTCTCCTATTTCCTGCGCACTGCTGTGCATAGGATCACAAATTGTCATCCTCATACAGATCGTCAAACTCACCGTCCGGATTCCCGTCGCCATCCGCATCATCGTACGGGCTGTCCAGGATCTCGTTGACGCGCATCCGCTTCTTCATCTTCATCGCCTCCACTTCCTTGTGAAGGATCTCCTTGACCTCTCTGGGTTTGCGGATATTCTTGAGTTCAAGGCTCGGGATGCTCTTGTCGGAGGAATAGACGGTGACCGTGCCCACACCAAACAGCTTCTGACCCAGTGTGATCGTCAGAGAGATATCACGGATACGGTACAGAAGAACTTCATCGATCTTCGTGGTGAAAAATCCGGTCTCCACAAAAAGCCGGTCGTCACCAATACTGTACTTCGTAAAAGAAATCGGAAGCCCGAAATACCGTTTGCGGTCCTGCCAGATAATATTCATTTCCCCTTTTTCCTCCTTCAGGCTGAAACATCCGGCAGGCGCTGCACATCCTAAGGATGGCACTGCACACCAGATGCAGAATTGCTTTTGTCTTACTTTACCACAGAACCCTGCAATTGAAAAGACAGCTGGCGCATTCTTCTTTCTTCCTAACTGTGAGCCTTCCCAAGAAGCTGCATGCAAGAACGCCTCAGCGTTCCTGCCGCCCATAGAGGCGGGAGCACCCCGAATGATTCAAGAACGCCTCGGCGTTCTTGCCGCGACGCGCACGGTGCGTAAGCACCTCCCACTGTGCGCGTCTGCGATCCGCCGGAGGCTACAACTCAGTCGGGGATTGTCACCCGCTACTGAGTCATACTTGATATTCCCACCGCCTATAGAGGCGGGGGACACCCCGAGTGAGTTGTAGTTTTTCATGATCAGCAGTATCATAGAAATGAAGCGGTCCTGCTGCAGCTGCATCCGTTTCCGCTCTCCTGTAAACAACAGACTAGAGAAAGAAGGCCTGTCATGAGAATCAAGGATATGCTGTCCTCCCTGCAGATCGGACAGAAACAAAAGGAGCTTCACAACCTCACCACCATCTGGGGCGAGGCTGCCGCGAAAATGGCGGCAGAGGATCCTGACTTTGTTCCCCTTCCGGAGTATCCCCGCCCGCAGCTGGTCCGGGATATGTCCTGGAAAAACCTGAACGGCTGGTGGGAATGGCGCATCACGTCCTTTTCCGGAAAAGACCTTGCCGAGCTTCCTCTGCAGGTGCTCACACCTGCAAGCCCCTGGACGGCCGCAGGCCGGATCCTGGTTCCCTATTCCCCGGAGGCGCCGCTCTCCGGCGTCGGGCGGACCCTGCAGCCGGGTGAGCTGCTCTGGTACCGCCGCCATTTCTTTCCTGCAGAGCTGACCGGAGGGAAAACGCCCGGTTCTGCCGATGCCTGCCGCCTTCTCCTGCACTTTGGTGCCGTCGACCAGGAATGCATCGTCCTTGTCAACGGAAAGGAAGCCGGAAGACACCTGGGCGGCTATCTGCCCTTTACCCTGGATATCACCTCCCTCGTGACCGACGGAGAAAACACCCTGGAGGTCATCTGCCGAGACGTCAGCGACACCAGCTATCATACCATCGGCAAGCAGAGGCTAAAGCCCGAGGGCATGTACTACACGGCCCAGAGCGGCATCTGGCAGACGGTATGGCTGGAAGCGGTCCCGCAGGTTTATATCCGGGAGATCCGTACCGACATCGATTACCGGGGCCGCAGCGTCCATGTCCGCGCCTTCGTCTCGGATGGCAGTTCCGTCTCTGCACACCTTACGATCCCAGAGGAGGATTTCCGGCCCTGGAGTCCGGAGGATCCCTATCTGTACTACGCAGAGCTTAGCCTGAAGGACAAGGCGGCCATGCTCACCCTTCTTCCTGCAGAGAAATCACCGGTCCTGCCGGAGGATTTTTCCGAGAAAAAGGACACCAAAACAGAAGAAACCGCTGTTCTTCCTTCCGATCCCAACGATTTTGTTGTATGCAGAAGCGCTGCCGAAAGATCTGCAGATGCGGATCACGCGGTCATCTACTTTGCCATGCGCAGTTTTTCCACAGGCTTGTCAAAAGACGGCACGTCCCGTTTCTCTCTGAACGGCAGCCCGTACTTTTTCAACGGCGTGCTCGACCAGGGCTACTGGCCCGAGGGGCTCATGACGCCGCCCTCCGATGAGGCCTTCATCTTTGACATCTTGTCCATGAAAGATGCCGGCATGAATCTCATCCGGAAGCACTGCAAGCTTGAGCCACTTCGCTGGTACTACCACTGCGACCGCCTCGGCATCCTGGTCTGGCAGGACATCGTCAACGGCGGAGAGACTGTATCCACGCTGGAGGTCACCTACCTGCCCACGGTCATTCCCCCCGTGCAGACAAACCGGGGCTGGAACGCCCGCGCCTGCGGCCGGCTGAATCCGGAGGGACGCCGGGAACACATCGCCGAGATCAAAGCCACCCTGCGCCATCTGTACAATGTGCCCTCCCTTGCCGGCTGGGTCATTTTCAATGAGGGCTGGGGGCAGTTTTCCACCGTAAAGCTCACCAGGATGGTCCGGGAGCTAGATCCCTCACGTCCCATCGACGCCGCCAGCGGGTGGTACGACTTTGGCACCGGCGACTACAAGAGCGTCCACAACTACTTCCGCACCCTGGAGGTCCCAGAGGACGAATTCTACAGCGAATTCCCTCGCGCTGCCGTCATCTCCGAGTACGGCGGCCTGGCACATCCCGTGCCCGGGCACGTCCGGACCGACAAGATCTACGGCTACCAGACCATCACTGATCCCAGCGAACTAAAAGATCGCTTTGCCGCCCTGCAGGCCGAGATCCGGCAGCTTGGCGAAGAAGGCCTGTCCGGCGCCATCTACACCCAGGTATCTGACATCGAGGAAGAGATCAACGGACTGCTCACCTACGACCGCAGGGTCAATAAGCTGAAGGACTAGAGTAAAAAGAAAAAGGGTACATGCCCCGAAGGCATGCACCCTTTTTCTTTTTATGCGGAAATCTGATTTCCTGTGTACAGGTGATAGTATCTGCCCTTCAGCTCCATCAGCTGGTCGTGGTTGCCGCGCTCGATGATGCGGCCTTTCTCCAGGACCATGATGCAGTCGGCGTCGCGTACGGTCGACAGTCTGTGGGCAATGACAAAGGATGTCCGTCCGCTCATCAGAGCGTCCATGCCTCTCTGGACCAGCTGCTCGGTACGGGTATCGATGGATGACGTCGCCTCATCCAGGATCAGTACCGGCGGGTCGGCGACTGCCGCGCGGGCGATGGCCAGGAGCTGTCTCTGGCCCTGGCTCAGGTTGGAGCCGTCGTTGACCAGCATGGTGTTGTATCCGTCAGGCAGTCTGCGGATAAAGCCGTCCGCGTTGGCCAGCTTTGCCGCCTCGATGCATTCCTCGTCGGTGGCTGCCAGACGGCCGTAGCGGATGTTCTCCATAACGGTGCCGGTAAACAGATGCGTATCCTGAAGAACGACACCAAGGCTGCGCCGCAGCTCGCCCTTCTTGATCTTGTTGATGTTGATGCCGTCGTACCGGATCTTGCCGTCCTGGATATCGTAGAA
>DFFG01000056.1:28919-29159 GCA_002368795.1 Eubacterium sp. UBA3782 | reverse complement strand
CTGGCCTTCAACGAGCCCTACACCTCCCTGACATCCAGGACCGGCGTACGTGCCCTGACCTCTGAGACCCGCCTGGTCAATTCCCGTTTCTTCGGAAATGACCCGGAGAAGGTACCTGCCACCGCACTTTCTGTTGGTATCGGCACTGTTACCGATTCCAAGGAAGTTCTGATCCTGATCAACGGCCACAACAAGGCCCGCGCTCTGGCCAAGAGCGTTGAGGGCGGCGTCAGCCAGAAG
>DFFG01000056.1:3736-28863 GCA_002368795.1 Eubacterium sp. UBA3782 | reverse complement strand
TCAGCCAGAAGTGGACCTGCAGCGCACTGCAGATGCACAATGGCGCCATCATCGCCTGCGATGAGGCTGCCTGCGGCGAGCTGACGGTCGATACCTACAAGTACTTCCTGGATATCGAGAGAGCCGAGAGACTGTAAGAGTTCTGGATGGCTGGCCGGCTGTCAAGGCACATGACGCGGAGGCTGTAAAGGCCAGCTGAAAAATAAATACATCAGACAGTTCAAAAGGAGCTGCCGCACAGACCAAAATCGTGAAGGATAATAAATCACGAGAGGGGTATGTGCGGCAGCTCCTTTGCGTACGCGTTTCTTTTGAGAGATCTCTTTCATGCAGGCTATTTTATGCAGGATATGATATAGCACACGCCCCCACGGAAGACATTAAAGCAAACATTCTGCAGACCCGAAGGGTCGAAGCCGTTTGCGTAATGCCTTCCATAGGGGGCGTGTGCTTGAGCCTTCGTCAGCTCCCATCAGCACATTTTGCTTGGATCTATCCAATCTTACTGGAAGGTGCAGTTGAAGGTGTGAGGATCGATGATGCACACAGTGGGGGAGCCGTCGTTGGACATATCGGCTTCCATCGTCACATAGACCAGGTCCTTTTCCAGATCGTATTCCATGGAGGAGGGCCACAGTAAGGCATAGCCAAGGTGATAGGAGTTGAAGATCACGTATCCCTGGGCCGAGACAGCCAGGAAGCTTGGCCCATAGTAGCCGCAGATGTAGATGGTCCCATCCGGACCGATCGCGCTTACGGCTGAGCCTCCGCCAAACTGATCGTTGCGCCAGAGAAGATTTCCGCTCTGCATATCGAGGGCATAGATCGAGCCGCCTTCATAATAGTAGAAGGCCTGGTCCGCATAACAGCCGATCTCGCCGGTCTGGGAGACTTCGTCTGTGGGGTAGAGCGCGGTATCCCGCCGCCAGGTGACGTTGCCGTCTGAGGAACGCCCCAGGATAAAGGCGAATTCATTGCCGCCGATATAACCCCGGTCAAAGGTGACCTGTTCTGTGACAGGAAGAGATGCGGCCGCACCATCTTCGGAAGGAGCGGTACTGCTTTTGGACGAAAGGTCCGACGCAGAGGTGTAGGAAAAAATCGTGTCCTCCAGGCACAGCAGGTTCCCATATTCGTCATGGGAATACCGGGAAAAAGCCTGACTTCCGGTCCGCCGCAGGATACTGCGTATCGTCCCGTCCTCGTTATGCTGATACAGATATTCTTCTGTCGTTTCGACATCACTCTGGCCGGCAGATCCAGGATCTGCAGCAGAATCGGCCGGGATCTCTGCTGTTTCGGTATTGGCTTGTCCATCCGGTGAAGGAATGCCAGAAACGCTCGTCACGGTAAGTGCCGTGATGACTCCGGTGTCCGTGCGGCTGAAGGCGAGCTTTTCCCTGACCGATGAGGGCCCGGAGCTGTCGATGAAGAGAAGCTCTTTTACCGCCGGTTCGGAAACGTCTGAATCTTCAGACCAGAACAGCTCGGCATACTGGAGCAGCTGCCCATTCTCCTTGAGAAAGATCTGGGTAAGCCGATCGCCGTTATAGTAATAATGGAGCTCTCTGCCGCGGCTGTCAGCGGCTTTTTTCAGCCTTCCCTGCGTGTCCAGGGCAAAGAGCAGTGTGCAGTGGTCATTCTCACCATCCGGCAGGCGGAGGCCGCGAACCAGTCCGGAGGTGATAAGGCTGCTGTTGGCGTAAAACAGAGCCTGCTGCAATACAGCATACGATTCCTCCATGGGCAGAAGCAAAGCCTCCGTGTTCCGGTCAGCCAGAAACCCGTACCAATGAGGGAATGGATGCAGTAATTCCAGGATGCCTTTCTCTGGATCATACTGCACAGCTGCTGCTTCCTCCCCTTCCCGGATGGCGATGGGCAGGCGGAGGCCTGGCTGGGCTTGCTCAGCTTCTGAAGCCTTCGCAGATGAGGACTGCCCAGATGAGGACTGCCCAGATGAGGACTGCTCAGATGAGGACTGCTTAGATGAAGACTGCCCGGCAGCTGCGTTTGTGCCGGCTGGGCCTGCAGTTTCCTGCCGGCCGGCTCCGCAAAGAAGCATGCACAGCAAAAGCAGGATCATCAGATTTCCGGCTGTATAGAGATGTCTGTGACAGAAGATAGTGTTTCCTTTTATTCTCATGTTTGTACTCCCGTCCCATTGTACCACAGATTTCCCTCTATCATTTCCCCCTTTTTCGCGCTAAAATAAGAAGAACTCAGAATTACACAGGAGAGGATCGATATATGAATCCGGATAAAAAGATAGAAGTATCAGCAGCAGAAGAGAAAAGAAGCATGGATCCCGCGTCTTTTGCAGGCGAGGCAAAGGACAGAGATCGGATTGCAGGGGAAGGACAGACCGGGATATCCCGGCGTGTCGGTGTGCTGGGTGCAGGTACCTGGGGCATGGCTCTGGCCAGAATGCTGGCAAATTCCGGGCATCAGGTCTGTGTCTGGTCGGCACTGGAGCAGGAGATCGACGAGCTCAATGCCACCAGGCGTCAGAGAAACCTGCCGGATATGATCATCCCGGATGTCATTACGTTTACGAAGCAGATAAAGGAAGCCTGCGAGGACAAGGATATCGTGCTGTTTGCAGTCCCGTCTCCGTTTGTCCGGACAACGGCCAGGGCGGCAGCGCCGTACCTTCCGATGGGGCAGATCCTGGTGGATGTGGCCAAAGGCATCGAGGCAGATACCCTGTTTACGCTCTCTGAGGTGATCGAAGATGAGCTGACAAAGGCCGGACGAAGGGCCAGGATCGTGGCTCTTTCCGGACCGACACATGCCGAGGAAGTGGCGGTGGATATGCCCACGACCATCGTATCGGCGAGCCGGGATATCGAGGCGGCCAGGATCGTGCAGGACACCTTTATGAATACCTGCATGCGTGTCTACACCAACCCGGATATCCGCGGCGTCGAGCTATGCGGCGCGCTGAAGAATATCATTGCTCTGGCGTCAGGTGCACTGACCGGACTGGGCTATGGCGACAACACGCGGGCAGCGCTGATCACCAGAGGAATGGCAGAGATGACCCGGCTTGGCCGGGCGATGGGCTGCCAGGAGGAGACCTTCAGCGGCCTGGCCGGTATGGGCGATCTGATCGTGACAGCGACCAGTATGCACAGCCGGAATAACCGGACCGGCATCCTGCTTGGCAAAGGTGTTCCGCTGGACAAAGCCATCGAGGAGGTCGGCATGGTCGTGGAGGGCATCAATGCGCTTCCGGCGGCAAAGGAGCTGTCCCGCCGGTATCAGGTGGAGATGCCCATCGTCGATGCGGTCGACCGGGTGGTACATGAGGGAGCCGATGTCCGGGAAGCAGTCTACGGGCTGATGATGCGTGACCGAAAGAGAGAGTGGTAGGCACATGCTGACGGGAGAGCTTCATGAGCTGGAACGTTTTGCGGCTGCAGCGAAAGAAGGAAGCCTTGCCGCTGCTGCCGGCCTTTGCGGCTGCAGTCAAGAGGATATTCTGGGGGCGATCCGCAGCCTGGAGAAGCAGGTAAAGGTTCCTCTGCTTATATTTGAGGAGGACCGGGTAAGCCTTACTGCAGCCGGTGCCGCATTTCTGAAGGAAGCCCTGCCTGCCCTGGAGAAATTCCGCGGGGAATATCCGGGGGATACAGATGAAAACTAAGATACAAATTAAGATCTGATACGGATTGCGGCCTGGAATCGCAGCTTGAGCTGAGCGTCTCCCGGCATCAGGCGATCCCTGTTACGAAAACCCTGGCAATAAAGGCGGTCATCCTGCCTTAGCTGGTTTTGGAGCAGCAGCGGTTCTGCCGAGGCTGCCAGTGCAGGCTGTCGATCGATATATGACAGATGGAAAGTCGTTGACGTTTATTTTCCCATACACTATAATTGGCGGTGTTTTGTTCCTATTTGTTCATACAGGGCAGTACGATAAAATACATAACGGCAGGTATCTGGTGAAGAGAAAATTCTGGGCGAAATACAGTAAACTGATCATATATATTCTTATCCTTACCGGCGTGGTCTGGCTGGTCTGGACTGTCTTTGGCGACAGTCTTCCGGAATATTTCCGTCTTCTTGAGGCAGGGGATGAGGCGGCGATCGAGGCATATATCAATGAAGAAGCATCCTGGAAGGGAATGCTGACGATCGTTATCCTGGCGGCGCTCCAGGTCGTCAGCATCGTGTTTCCGGGCTTCGCCATACAGATCGCGGCAGGGGTGATCTATGGATGGTTCCGGTCCTTCCTGCTGTGCTATTTTGGTTTTCTTCTGGGAAACATGGGTGTTTTCCTGTTTGTGCGGCGGATGGGCAGCCAGATCGCCGGCTTTGCGCCCCAGAGAAACAAGGGGCGGTGGCTTCGGCAGCGGCTTAGCACGACGCGGCCGGAGTTTGTCGTTGCCTTTGTCAACATGCTTCCGGTGCTGCCAAACGGGATCATTCCGTATATCGCAGCGGGATCCTCGATCTCTGTTCCGGGCTATTTGGGAGCGATCGCAGTGGGCTGCTGGTTTCAGATCCTGCTGAACTGTATTGCCGGCGGCTTTATCAAGAACGGGGATTACCTGTTCATGGTGCTGGCGATCGGCGTGCAGCTCCTGATCATCGCCATTGCAGCCTGGAAGCGGAAGGAGATCATGGCCCTGATCCCCGGCGGAACGGAGTTCGAAGAGGATGAGCCGGATGAGAAAGCCCGGCCGGAGGAAAAGAGTGAGCATAGTAAAGATCGACAGCAGAAACAAGAAACCTAAGCTCTGGAACCTCCTCGCCCTGTCGGCAGCTGCTGCCGTCGGGCTGCTTCTGATCCTTCGGACGGGGGACAGCAATACCGTTATGGTCAGGGAAGCCTCCGGATGGATCTGCATGTATCTGGTGCTGGTGCTCTATATGCTGGGAAGGGCCTGGCTGCATCAACTGGAGTACAACCCCTATTCGTACAATACGATCTACTATTCGGGATTTTTCCTGTTTGCCCTGTCTGTTCTGGCGACACATCTGAACATCCTGATCCAGTCGCTTACCGTGACCACGGAGCATGGGCAGGTGCGGATGGTGCTGCAGACGCTTCTGGAATCGGCAAGGGCCTATATGATCCTTTTCTTTCCATTCCTTCTGGTTTTTTCTGCCGGGCTGTTTATTTCCAACGTATCGCTGATCCGGCATGAGGGAAAACGGTTCGTCAATATTCTTGGCATGATCCTTGCAGCGATGATCATTGGGGGCGAGCTGATCCTACTGATCTGGAATTATATGGTCACCCGGCCTGGGCAGGAGCCCGCGGCGTCTGGCATCTGGATCAATCTGTACGCGGCATTTTATCTGTATTTTGAATGCATGCTGGTCGGCGCGATCATCGCGAATGCTATGGCGGTTCAGTTTCAGCCGTCTTATGGCAAAGAGTTTATGATCGTTCTTGGCTGCGGCATTCGGAAGGACGGTACGCCGACACCTCTTCTTCGGGGCAGGATCGACAAGGCGCTGGAGTTTTACCACAGGCAGCTGGAGGAAACGGGGAAGAAGCTTTGCTTTGTCGTTTCCGGCGGACAGGGGCCTGACGAGGTGATCTCAGAGAGCGCCTGCATGCGTAGCTACCTGCTGGAGCAGGGAATTGCTCCGGATCAGATCATCATGGAGGATAAGTCCCGCAGCACAGCTGAGAATATGCGGTTTTCCAAAGAAAAGATCCTGGCGGTCGATCCGGAGGCGGCGGGGGAGTGCAAAGTAGCTTTTGCCACCACGAATTACCACGTGTTCCGGAGCGGACTTCTGGCCCGCCGGGTGAAGATGCGCGCACAGGGCATCGGAGCACCCACACGGTGGTATTTCTGGCCAAATGCTGCGGTCCGTGAGTTTGTCGGCCTGCTGACAGAACACCGGCTGAAACAGGGGCTGATCCTGGGCGGGATGATCCTGTTCTACATCGGGATGACAGTACTTCTGCTGCGTTTCGGATAATGCGTTTTGAAATGGACAGAGTGGTTTGTATAAGGCGGCGGCAGGCCGCCTTTTTGTATTTCTGCCAGTGTGTATACGAGGTGCATCGTGTCTGTTCATACCGAAACTGGTGAACGGACAATTTGACATGTGCCCCGAGCCGAACGGACAATTTGGCATGTTCCACGGTCAAACGGACAATTTGGCATGTTCCACGGTCAAACGGACAATTTGGCATGTTCCCCGGCCGAATGGACAATTTGGCATGTTTCCTGTGTTTTGTTGACACCGTCTCAGGGCAATTCTATAATTTATATTGTTCGAATCTTCTGAACGTTCTTTTGATTCCGACCGTTGCTTTCCATTCTGTTTTGGACGTGTTCCGGGTCAAATTCTCATGAAGTTAAAATACAATTGCATATGGGTGATCTTTCATCTGACGGTTTTTCTGGCCGTCTCTCTTTTCGTGCTGCCTTCTTTAATGGAGGCTGTATCCGCCATCTGGCAGACGGCTTTGATCGGCCGTTCAGCCCAGCAGGTGAATGCGCTTTCCGACGCAGAGCGGCAGCAGGCAATGGCAGATGCTGTGGCATATAACGTAAGGCTGGCAAAGAAGCAGGCAGAGGAGCCCTTTGTTTACCAGGGGCTTTCCGGGGAGGGAACAGAGTACGATGCCCTGCTTTCTGAGGGCGAGGATGGCATTATGGCCTATCTGGAGATCCCGGACATCGATGTCTATCTGCCGGTCTGTCACGGGACAGAGAGCAGCCGGCTGAAGTATGAAGCCGGGCATATGTACGGCACATCCCTGCCAGTGGGCGGAGACTCCGTTCATTCTGTCATTGCCGCTCATACCGGCCTCCCCGAGGCTGCCCTGTTTACCGACCTGATCCGGGTGGAAAAGGGAGATGAATTCTATATTCATGTACTGGGTGAGGTCCATTGCTATACGGTGGAAAAGATCCTGACCGTGCCGCAGGGAACCGAATCGCCCTACCTTGGGATCGAGGAGGGCAGAGACCTGGTTACCCTTTATACCTGCACACCCTATGGGATAAACGACCACCGGCTGCTGGTGAAGGGGGTGCGGACGCTGCCTGACAGAAGCGGGCCGGAGGCTTCCGAAGGCCTGCTGCTGAAAAGAAAAAATATGAAGGCAGCTGCATTGGCCGGCGGTCTTGGAGCGCTGCCTCTCCTGTCTTTGCTGGTGGGCTGTCTGGATCTAAACCGGAGGATCGACAGGCGGAGAGCTGCCTGCCGAAAGGACGTTTCCTACAAGCATCAAGGGCACTCCCTGCCGCATGCAGAAAACAGTGTTTCTGATGGGGAAAAGGACCGTCAGAGGGCATTGGAGAAAACGGGAAAGGTCAGCATGGATGACAGAAAAAGCGCCGGCCGGGGTGCCAAAGGATGATGCCTTGGATGGATCCAGAGAAGCGGGCAGCAAGGGTGCTGCTTATCCTTGCGGTTCTGGCTGTGATCTGCGGCGGCATTGCCTTCGGGAAGAAGGCAGTGGAATATATGGAGAGCGCCGCGTTTTACCGGGCGATGCAAAAAGAGGCGATACAGACCCCTCAGGTGCCGGCAGACAGAGCGGACAGGTCGAAGGAGACCAGGAGAAGCAGGGACGAGAAAGACCTTTCTGCCAGTGCTTCTGGAGATGACCGTGCAGAATCCCTGCTGGATATTCGCTGGGAGCAGCTGAAAGGAACTGATGTGGTGGCCTGGCTGCAGCTGGAGGACGTAGATTACCCGGTCTTGCAGGCAAAGGATAATGAGTACTATCTGCACCGGCTGCCGGACGGGACGGTTAACTATGGCGGCAGCCTTTTTTTGAATGCGGCAAATGGTAAGGACTTTGCAGATCGAAACTCCTTCATCTTCGGGCATAACATGGCTGATGGGTCCATGTTTGGGACGCTGCGGCGGTATCTGGATCCGGAATACGGCAGCGGCTGCTTCCGGATCTATTATCCGGACGGGCAGACGGATCAATTCCGGATTCTCAGCGTGGCGGTCACAGAGGCTGATCCGCAGGCATATACGGTTTCCTTTGTGTCGGATCAGGCATTTCTGGAATATCAGTCCTACATGAAAAGCATCAGCCTGGTGGAGACTGCTGCACTGCCGCGGGCCGATGCCAGACTGGTAACGCTGTCCACCTGTTTCGGGCTTGCAGGAACCAGATGGAGGCTTCTGGTGACCGGGCAGTGCCTAGATGCGGCAGAGGAATGAGTTTTTTACTTTGCATTGAGCTTCGGACGCTTTGTTGGTATAATCGGTAAAGGAAGCGGGCAGTTTTTCCTGCCCGCTTGTTTCTTTATATGCGGCAGCGGTATTCTGGCAACATATGGGAGGCTATGAATGCATTGTCCTCGAACGGGATGAAGCACCCACTTAAAAAACACATTTTTCGGGAGGCCCTGCATGAAGTACGATTTTACGACGAAGCCCGAGCGGGCTGGTATGGATGCGATTGCTGTGGATATGGTGGGTAAGGGCGGTTTTGGCCCTGGCGCGCCAAAGGATGGTTTTTCTCTGCTGCCCATGTGGGTCGCCGATATGAATTTTCCTGTGTTTCCGGGAATCCAGGAAAGTGTGATCGGGCGGATGCAGCATCCGGCCTTTGGCTATTTTGCTCCGAGGGATGAATATTTCCAGGAGATCATTCGCTGGCATCAGGTGCGGAACGGCGTGGAGGGCATGGAGCCTGAGCATATCGGCTACGAGAACGGCGTTCTTGGCGGCGTCATCAGCGCTATGAATGTGCTATGTTCGAGGGGAGACAAGGTGCTTCTGCACAGTCCCACCTATATCGGCTTTACCGGCTGCCTGACCGACAATGGCTATCATATCGTTCACAGTGCTCTGGTTCCGGATGAAAACGATATTCTGCGCATGGATTTTGCGGATATGGAAAAGAAGATCGTTGAAAACAACATCCATGTGATGATATTCTGTTCTCCGCACAATCCCTGCGGACGGGTGTGGGAGAGATGGGAGCTGGAAGAGCTGTCTGCCCTGTGTGAGAGAAACGATGTGACCGTCATCTCCGATGAGATCTGGTCGGATATTATCGTCGGAGATAACCGGCATATCCCGACCCAGTCTGCAACGCCCTATCTTCATGACAATACGGCAGCCTTTTATGCGCCTTCCAAGACATTTAACCTGGCGGGACTTGTCGGAAGCTACCATGTGATCTATGATAAGAGGCTGAGGGATCGGGTGCGGAAGGAATCCGGCCTGTCCCACTACAATAGCATGAACATGCTTTCCATGTATGCGCTGATCGGCGCCTATACAGAGGAGGGGATGGCCTGGACAGACCAGCTCTGCCAGGCGATCCGGAAGAACATCGACATTGCCTGTGAGGCAATTGCCGGCTTTGAGGGCGTCAGTGTGCGCCGGCCCCAGGGCACCTATATGCTTTTCGTCGACTGCGAAGCCTGGTGCAGGAAAAACGGCAAAACGATGGATGAGCTGGAGCGGGCCTGCTGGGATGTGGGCGTTGCGCTTCAGGATGGCCGGATGTTCCACGGAGAGTATTCCCTGCGCATCAACCTGGCCCTTCCGGAAGAATACGTCAGAGAGGCCTTTGACCGACTGAAGAAATATGTTTTTTGAAGACAGGCGGGGACTGTTTCCCGCTGCCGGGTTATGTCTGGCTGGACAGACATATGCGGCAGCTGTGAATGACACCCTGACTGAATTGTAAGCGACCATAAGGAGATACATGAAATTTTCCACTATTGACATGCATATGCACACGACCGCTTCAGACGGAACAGATGACCCGAAGGAGCTTCTGGACAAGCTGCACCAGGCCGGGATCGGCACTTTTGCCATCACGGACCATGATACGGCAAGAGGCGCTCTTGTGATGGCGGACATTGTGCCGGATGATATGGAGTTCTACGTAGGCGTCGAGCTTTCCTGCAAATCAGAGGTAAAGAAATGCCATATCCTGGGATACGATTTTGACCCGGTCAGCGAGCGGTTTATGGATGGTATCCTGGAGGGGACGAGGCTCCGCAATGAAAAACTGAACCGGCGCCTGGCGCATCTGGAAAAGAACTTTGGCATCGTGCTGTCCAGGGAGGACCTGCGGATGCTGCGCTCGCTGCAGAGCGTGGGAAAGCCCCACATCGCCAACATCCTGATCCGCATGGGTTATTGCAGCACCATTGCCGAAGGGATCCGGGATTATATTGATAAGGGTTATGTGCGAGGAACCCATCCTGACCGGATCAGTGCTGCCTATGGCATCGAGACGATCCTCGGGGGCGGCGGCATCCCGGTGTGGGCCCATCCCCTGGGCGGGGAGGGTGAAAAGCACCTGACCCAGGACGAGTTTGAGCGGCAGCTGGAGTGCCTGATCGGCCATGGGATCCAGGGCCTGGAATGCCATTATTCCCGGTATTCGAGGGAAGAGGAAGAGATGCTGGTGAAGGAAGCAGAAAAGCATGGTCTGCTGATCAGCGGCGGAAGTGATTATCACGGAAAAAACAAGAATATCGCCCTGGGAACATTAAATGCTTATGGCAGAAGGGTCGATCCTGCAGAACTGTCGCTCCTGGAGGAGCTGCGCAGGAGACATGCAGACAAGAACCAGCAATAGAACGGTACAGGAGATACGCAGACAAGAAGCAGCAACAGACTGGCCAAAGGACATTTAAAGACAGACATTTGCGCGGCCGCAGGGAATTTGTGCGGAAGGAACTAGAGCAATGATCAGAGCTGCAATGGAGGTGCTGATCCAGCTGTCGACGGTCGGCAGCTGGGTCCGCATGTACACGAAGGGCGGGCATGGACTGCTTTCCGACCGGGGACTGGTTTCCCTGAAATATTATACGGTGCTGTCAAACCTTTTTGCCGGTGCAGTCTCGGCGGCTGTGCTTGTGCTGATGCTGACCGGCGGCGCAGAGATGCAGCTGCCCATGTGGGCAGCGATGCTCAAGTATGCCTCGGCAGTGACCATCTTTGTTACCTTTGCCGTGGTCATGGTCTTTCTGGGACCAGCCTTTGGCTACCGGCCGATGTTCGCGGGAGAGCTGCTCTTCCTGCATGGGATCGGTCCGATCCTGGCGGTCATTTCCTTTTTCTTTTTCACAGACCTGCCGGATCCCGGCTTTGCCGGGACCTTTGCGGCGGTCATCCCTACACTTATATATGCGATTGGCTATGCCGGCAACATCTTGAAAAACGGGATCGGAGAGGGGCAGGATACCAATGACTGGTATGGGTTCCTCGGCGGACGGATCGAACGTCTGCCGGCTGTGTTCTGCATCATTCTCGGCGGCACGTGGGTCCTTGCCTGGATCTTCTGGCTGCTGCGGTTCTGAAAACAGCTTCACATAGCGTTTCTCTGGTTATTTCGAGGCTGCCGGTTCTGACTGCAGCTCCTTTGCGATCCGCACGATGCGGCTTGTGCCAAGCCTTGATGCGCCTAGAGAGAGGAAGGTCTCGGCATCTTCCAGGGAGGAGATCCCGCCGGCGGCCTTGATTTTTACCTGGCTGCCGACATTGGCGGCAAACAGCTTTACATCTTCAAAGGTAGCGCCTCCGGTGGAAAAACCGGTGGATGTCTTGATATAATCCGCTCCGGACTCTGTGACGATCCTGCACATCCGGAGCTTTTCTTCATCTGTCAGCAGGCATGTCTCGATGATGACCTTGAGGATCCGGCCTCGGCAGGCCTTGCGGATCTGGCGGATCTCTTCCAGCACGCAGGCATCATTGCCGGCCTTCAGCATGCCGATGTTGATGACCATATCGATCTCATCCGCACCGTTTGCGATCGCATCGGTCGTCTCGAAAACCTTTGCGGCAGTTGTCATATTGCCGTTTGGAAAGCCGATGACCGTGCAGATGCGCATTCTTCCCTGTGCATATTCTGCTGCCTGCCGTACATAGCAGGGCGGGATGCAGACAGAAGCGGTCTGGAAGGTGATGGCATCATCGATCAGCTTCTGGATATCTGCCCACGTCGCAGTCTGGGCAAGAAGCGTATGGTCGCAGGCGGCAAGTATTTTTTGAATTTCCATAATCTATTTGTGCGTGTCGGGGAACAGCGATGCGCTCAGGGCTTTTCCAGGCAGCGCACATCCTTTCTCCGGCCTCTGGCCGGTTTCTTTATTTCCGGCAGCATCTGCCGCTGTTATGCGGCGTTTTGCCGGAGCTTTTTTCGTATCCATTGTAATACAAACCCGGGCAGATGCCTATCAAAAAGGCAGCTTTTGCAACCACTTTGGTACGGGCTTTGGGCACCTTCTGAAGCGGCTGCATGACTGTTTTTGGTCTTTTTCTGCAGGGACGGGAAAGGCTGACTTAGTCAAACTAATGGTAATGTTATAGTTAAACTAATGTTAGTGTAGTTAAATTGCACAACTATGTGTTATTGTTATAAATAGGGAAAGTACGGCTGCAAGCCGGCAAAGTTTTGGTCAAATCGCACAGCCAAAGCAAGAAACCCGCAGAAACAATAGAACTACATTATGGGAAAAGGATGGTGTGCAGTTGGAAAATTATACCAAGTACAGGTTGAAAAGCAGCGATGAACTGGTATCTTTACTGACTGGTAAGGACAATCTCTTCATCATCGCCTGCAACAAATGCTTCAAGGAATTTGAAACAATGAACGAGCCTGACCTGGGCGAGTTCGAGGCATTGGCCGCAGAGCAGGGGAAGAAGGTTTCCGGCAGCGCGAAGGTTGATTTCTTGTGCAACAAGTACCTGACCGCAAAGAAGCTGGAAGACATGATCCCGGAAGGCACGGATCACGTTGCTGTGATCTCCTGTGGTCTGGGTATCCAGACCGTGGCGGATCTGGTAGAACAGCCGGTGATCGCAGCTGCCAATTCACTGAATTATACCGGCCATCATGGCATGGCTCTTACGAAAAAAGCATGT
The DNA here is from genome assembly GCA_002368795.1 of Eubacterium sp. UBA3782. Lineage (GTDB taxonomy): Bacteria > Bacillota > Clostridia > Lachnospirales > Lachnospiraceae > Bilifractor. Next base: position 16,029 of record DFFG01000056.1, on the reverse strand, counting down.
GACGCCTGTGCACAGTGCTATCTGAACATGACCGGCGGTATCTGCCCGATCGTGGACTGCTCCAAGAGTCTGGTCAACGGCCAGTGCGGCGGCGCCAAGAATGGCAAATGCGAGGTCGACAGCAACAAGGACTGTGCATGGGAGAAGATCTACCGGCGTCTGGAGAAGCAGGGACGTCTGGAAGAGCTTCAGGGCCAGCCGGTCCAGATCAGGGACTATTCAAAGATCAACTTCAAGGCGATCAACGATTATGTAAAGGAGATCCGGGAGAAGAGGCTCGATGGCTATTATGGCGGTGTTCATCCGTCAGAGCGCAAGGAGCTCGCTGAGGGCATCGCCCTGCAGAAGTTCCCGGAGCCAAAGACGGTGGTCATCCCGCTGTCCATGCATGCAGGAAAACCGGCAGACTGCCTGGTGAAGCCTGGCGATCATGTAACGGTTGGACAGAAGATCGGTGCAGCCTCCGGATTTATCAGTGCGAATATTCATTCCAGCGTCAGCGGAACAGTCGTGGCGGTTGAGGACCGGCTGCATCCCACAAAGGGCGGCATGTGCCTCTCTGTCGTGATCGAATCCGACGGAAAGGATACGCTCTGCGAGACCGTCAGGCCCGCAAAGCCGCTGGAGGAGCTGACCCCCGAGGAGATCACGGCTATCGTGCAGGAGAGCGGTATCGTCGGAATGGGCGGCGCCGGCTTCCCGACTTCGGTAAAACTCAAACCGGCAAAGCCTGTGGACACGATCCTGCTGAACGGCTGCGAGTGCGAGCCGCTGCTTACCGCAGATCACAGGGTCATGCTGGAGAATGCGGATGATGTGATCTTTGGCCTTCAGGCAGTGATCAAGGCTGTCGGAGCCGGGAAGGGCATCATCGTCATCGAGGACAACAAGCCCGATGCGATCGAGCTGATGCAGGCAAAGACAGAGGGCATCGAAAATATCGAGGTGGCAGTTGCCCGGACAAAGTATCCGCAGGGTGCTGAGAAGATGCTGATCAAGCGCGTCATGAACCGTCAGGTGCCCAGAGGCGGCCTGCCGGCAGATGTGGGCGTGGTCGTCTGCAATGTCAGCACGGTCAAAGCCATCAAGGATGCCATCTGCACCGGAATGCCGCTGACCGAGCGTGTCGTCACCGTGACCGGTGAGAAGATCGCAAAGCCCGGCAACTATATCGTAAAGATCGGCACCAGCGTAAAGGAGATGATCGATTACTGCGGCGGCTTTACGGACGATGACGTCAAAGTCCAGATGGGCGGCCCGATGATGGGCTTCACTCTTACCGATCTGGATGTGCCGATCCTCAAGGGCTCCAACGGCATCATTGCCATCGAGCCGGATGAGACCGTTGAGCAGCCCTGCATCAAGTGCGGCCGCTGCGTAGATGTCTGCCCGATGGAGCTGTCTCCGTTGTATTTCTCGAAATATGCGGATGCGCAGAACTGGCAGGGCATGCTGGAGATGAATGTCAGGGATTGTATCGAGTGCAGGAGCTGTGAATATATCTGCTCCTCCAAGATCCCGCTGGTAACAAAGATCAAAGCCGGAAAAAAAGCGATAATGGAGATGAAATAATATGTTGATCACACAGTTAAAATCCAAGGAAACTATCGCATCTCTGGTGGAGGATAAGAAGGTCTTTATCGTTAACTGCAAGGGATGCATGGAGGTCCACTTTCCGGAGAAGGAGGCAGAGGAGCTGCAGAAGGAGCTCTGCGCCGGCGGAAATGTGACCGGGATCATCACGACAGATTATATCTGCAATCCGGATAATATGAAGCTTCGGCTGAAAAAGCACATGGCACAGATCGCGGCTGCCGATGTGGTTCTTGTCTTCTCCTGCGGTGTCGGCGTGCAGACCATCGCCGAATACCTGGATGAGAAGAAGGTGTGCGCGGCCTGCGACACCATCCCGATGCCTGGTTTCCAGGGTGTTACGCCGCTGGAGTACGACTGCGATCAGTGCGGCGAGTGCTACCTGAACCTGACCGGCGGGATCTGCCCGATCACGGCATGCTCCAAGAGCCTGCTGAACGGACAGTGCGGCGGCACAAAGAACGGAAAATGCGAGGTCGACCCCGAGATGGAGTGTGGCTGGGAGCGCATCTACCGCCGTCTGGCGATGATGGGACGTCTCGACGTTCTGGGTTATCCGGTGAAGATCCGTAATTATGCAACGGATAAAGAAGTGGCAGCTGAGTAAGGTTTGATTATAAATAAGAGTAGGAGCATTGAAAAATGAGAATTACTGAATTATTTGAACAGGGTGAGTTTGTGATTTCCGCGGAGGTCGGACCGCCGAAGGGAACGAACATTGATCATCTGGTAGAAGAGGCAAAGACCTACCTGAATAATGTTACCGCAGTGAATGTTACAGATAATCAGTCCTCCGTCATGCGTCTCGGTTCCCTGGCCACCTGTAAGGTGCTCAAGGACGAGGGAATGAATCCGATCTTCCAGATGACCTGCCGCGACAGAAACCGCATCGCGCTTCAGTCTGACCTGCTCAGTGCAGCCATGCTGGGTATCGACAATCTGCTGCTGCTGACCGGCGACCACACAAAGCTGGGTGATCATCCCCAGGCAAAGCCGGTATTTGATCTGGATTCTGTATCCCTGATCTATACAGCAAAGCGGCTGGAGGAGGGCTATGACCTTGCCGGCAACGAGCTGGTAGGTGAGCCGCCGAAGTTTGCCAAGGGCGCTGTCGTATCGCCCTGCAGCGATTCCGTAGACGTGCAGCTGGCCAAGATGGAGCGGAAGGTCGCCGCAGGCGCCGACTTCTTCCAGACGCAGGCCGTTTATGAGCCCGAGAAATTCATCGAGTTCATGGAGAAGGCAAAACAGTTCGGCAAGCCGGTACAGCTGGGTATCGTTATCCCGAAGTCCGTCGGCATGTGCCGCTACATGAACGCAAACGTAGCCGGTATCCACATTCCGGAGGAGATGATCAACGAGCTGAAGGCCGACAAGGAGAAGACTAAGGCCGGCATCACCGGTGTTGAGATCGCCGCCCGTCTGATCCGTGAGTGCAAGCCCTACTGCCAGGGCGTTCATATCATGGCCATGGGCTGGGAGTCCAAGGTACCGGATATCCTGAAGCTGGCAGGCGTGATCTGATCCATGCCAAACCGCATGCGCGGATCTGCAGAAAGAGAATAAAGAGAATAACGAACATCCTGCCTGTTCTGCCTGGGATCTGATTTAAGGATTTATCCTCGATGGAGGAGAGAACCAGATCAGATGACAGAAGGTAGGCAAAAGAAGGGGCTGCTGCATGAAGCAAAAGGCCTGCATAAATATTCTGAAAGGGGACAAAAGCGGCAGCGCTCCCCGGAAGAAAAGAAATGCGAGCCATTGCTTCATGCGGCAGCCCCCTTTTTTGTGCAAAAGAGGGAAAAACAAAAAACAAAACAAGAAAGAATTGTCATATCTGCCCGAAGCAATTATAATTAATGCTATAGATTTAATAACATGTTCACCGAAAGGGTGGATTTCTGAAAGGAGTGCAGAAGTTATGTCAGATTATATGAGCAGGATCGCAGAAAAAGGACAGCTGGTCGTTCTGGCCGGACCGAATGACGGCAGCAAGAACCAGATCGCCAAGGCCTATATGGAAGATCATCCAAATGCGGTACGCTGCACTACCGTTACCACCCGTGAGAAACGGGAGGATGAGACGGACGGCGTAGAGCACTGGTTCCTTTCGGTAACCGAATTTGACCGTCTGGTCCGTACGCAGCAGCTGCTGACCTATTCCTATACCAACCGGAACGGCTACGGAACGACCCGCAAGGCCGTCGAGGAGGCGCGCAGAGCCGGACACAACGTGATTCTGGTTACGGATGCTTTTGACGCGCTCAAGATCAAGACGACACATCCCGAGGCAACGATCATCTTTATGCTGGCGCCAAGCTGGGAGGTTCTTGAGAGCCGCCTGAGAGCAAAGAATGCAAAGCTTAGCGAGGAGGAGATCCAGGACATTCTGGAGGAAGCCAGGGAGGAGATCCTTTGTGCCGGACAGTTTGACTATGTCCTGATCCATGACGTTCTCGAGGATACCGTGCGCCGTCTCAGCCAGATCGTCCACGGCAACCGCTACAGCCGCAACAGCATGAAGGGATTTGTCGAGAGCTATATCGAGAGCGAGATCTCTTCAGAGATCGTCGACATGTTCTGATCTCTTTTGCAGTCATCTTTTTATAAAAGAGACCGGCAGGCTTAAGGTTCAGCTTATTTTCACGGAATATACTGTGTTCATGAACAAATAAGGGAGGTTCAGAACAATGTTTACAGTAAATTTCGTGATGGGTATCCTGGTTTCCGGCATCGTGTGCACCACCCTTGGCATCGGCGGAGAATTCCTTTTCCGTTATGGTGAGAGAAACGGGCTGGTCGAGAGATAAATAATCGATCCTTCGGCCGGAAAGCAATAAGGACAAGATCCGCTGCGGCGACGCGGCGGTTAACAAAGCAGGCAGAACTGCAGACCACATGGCAGAGAGGCTGCCGTGCCAGACATAAAAACGTGCATAGACATTCCGGATGGAACGTCCGCATTCCCGGTACATGGAGGAATCTAAGGGTTTCGCCGCAATATCCGCCGGGCGCAGGTGACAAGACCGGTTCCGGGGAAAATGATCTATGAACAGAATGCGGCTGGTGCGGCGGCCTCTTTGTGCATGCAAGGCTGGCGTCACTGGCACATCGCCCCATGGTGTGCATGCAAGGCCTCTTTCCAAACAAATCGCATAATAGAGTGCATGAAGGGCAGGTTTCGTACATGCACTGGCAAAAGAGCGGCGGGAGGCTGGACGGAGCAGTGAGATAGCTGAAGAATCAAGGTAGCATCCGGAAGCCGGATGGCGTATAATGGTGCAGGCAGGATCAGGAAAGGAGAACAAAGAAATGGACAGAAAGAAGCTGGTGGAAGAGGTGATCCGCCGTCTGGCAGAGACGTATCCGGATGCGGATTGTACGCTGGATTATGATGATGCCTGGAAGCTTCTGGTCAGTGTACGTCTGGCCGCCCAGTGCACCGACGCCAGGGTCAATGTCGTGGTGCAGGATCTGTATGCCCGCTTTCCGGATGTCAACGCACTGGCGGAGGCGGATCCCGATGAGATCGAGGCGATCGTCCGGCCCTGTGGTCTGGGCCGCAGCAAGGCCAGGGACATCAGCGCCTGCATGCGAATGCTGAGGGATGTCTATGGCGGAAAGGTTCCCGATGACTTTGACGCCCTGCTTTCTCTGCCAGGAGTCGGCAGAAAGAGCGCAAACCTGATCATGGGTGATGTCTTTGGAAAGCCCGCCATCGTAACAGATACGCACTGTATCCGCCTGTGCAACCGGATCGGCCTTGTGGACGGCATCAAGGAGCCAAAAAAGGTAGAGATGGCGCTCTGGAAGATCGTGCCTCCGGAGGAGGGAAATCTTTTGTGCCACCGATTCGTGGAGCATGGCCGTGCGGTCTGTACGGCAAGAACAAAGCCATACTGCGACAGATGCTGCCTGGAGGACATCTGCGCAAAAAATATCTGACAGGAGGAAACGTCCGGGTATGAGCCGGACCGACAAAGAACATGGAACAGAATTTACCAAAACGGCAGGAAGTTGATCCGGCACTGACCTGGTGTCTGGAGGATATTTTTCCGGATACCGATGCCTGGGAAAAGGACAGAGCCCTGGCTGTGGAGACGGCCGATGCCATTGCGGCACTTGAGGGAAGGGCGGCAGCGTCAGCCCAGGAGCTGAAGACAGTTCTGGATCTGTACGAGAAGATGATGCTTCTGCTTTACCGCATTCACGGCTATGCCAGCATGCGGCATGACGAGGATACAGCCGAGCCCAAAAATCAGGAGCTTATCGCAAAGGCGCAGAGCACGATCGTAGCAGCAGAAGAGAAATGTGCATTTCTGGAGCCGGAGATCCTCACTCTCTCTGAGGAGCAGCTGACAGTTTTCTATCAGGAGGTGCCTGAGCTGAAGAAATATGAGGTCTCCATCCGTGAGATCGTTCGCAGAAGAGAGCACTCCCTCTCAGCCGAGATGGAGAAGCTGCTGGCCTCTGCAGGAGATATGGCCAGAACGGCAGGCAATGCCTTTGGCATGCTGAGCAACGCAGATCTGAAGTTCCCGACGGTATCTGATGCAGAGGGCAATGTGATCCAGCTCAGCCAGGGCCGGTTTGTGCCGCTGCAGATGAGCGAGGACCGTGGGCTCCGGCAGGAAGCCTTCGAGAAATTCTATTCCCGTTTTGCGGAATTCAAAAACACCTGGGCTGCGCTCTACGACGGTCAGGTAAAGCAGCAGATCTTCTTTGCCAAGGCCAGAAAGTATCCTTCCGCCTTTGAGGCTGCTGTAGATGCAAATAATGTAGACCCTGCAGTCTGCGACAATCTGTTTGACAGTGTGCACCGGAATCTGGACAAGATGCACCGGTATGTGCGCCTGCGCAGAAAGATGCTTGGCGTGGATAAGCTCCATATGTATGACGTTTATGCGCCCATGGTCAGTGACTTTTCCATGGAGGTGAGCTACGAAGAGGCAAAGGCGATGGCGCTGGAAGCCCTGAAGCCGCTGGGAGAGGAGTACCTGTCTGTCGTTCGTGAAGCCTTTGACGCCCGGTGGATCGACGTTGTGGAAAATGAGGGAAAGCGCAGCGGCGCGTATTCCTCAGGTGTCTACGGCGTACATCCCTATATGCTGTTGAATTACAACGGTACGCTGGACGATGTCTTTACTCTGGTGCATGAGATGGGGCACTCTCTGCATACCTGGTATTCCTGCAAAAACCAGAGCTTCTTCAATTCGGATTATAAGATCTTTGTGGCGGAGGTTGCTTCCACCACCAACGAGATCCTGCTGCTGGAATATCTGCTGGGAAAGGCAGAGGATAAAAAGGAGAAGGCTTATCTGATCAATCATTATCTGGAAAGCTTCAAGGGAACCCTGTTCCGCCAGACGATGTTTGAGGAGTTTGAGCGCAAGACAAACGAGATGGCGGAAGCGGGGATCCCGCTGACGGCAGATATCCTCTGCAAGACCTACTATGAGCTGAATCAGCAGTATTTCGGCGAGGATATGGTATCGGATCCGCTCATTGCCTATGAATGGTGCAGGATCCCGCATTTCTACTACAATTTTTATGTCTACCAGTATGCAACGAGCTTTGCCTCCTCGGTGGCGGTCGCTCACCGCATCCTGGAGGGCGGCAAGGAAGAGGTGGAGAAATACCTCCGCTTCCTGTCGGCCGGCTGCACGGAGGACCCGGTCAGCCTGCTGAAAATCGCCGGTGTGGATCTGTCTACCGCAGAGCCCATCGATGCTGCTCTGGAGGTGTTTGAGAAGGCCATTGAACAGATGGAGGCCCTGGCCGAATAAGCAGACGAACGTTGAAAAAGGCTGCAGACCGGGGATAAACGGCAGGATCGGAGAGGAACAGATATGGCAGAATATATTTTGGAAAATGATGAGCTGAGAGTAAAGATCTCCTCTGCCGGAGCAGAGCTGCGCTCGGTCGTGGACAAGCGCTCCGGGGTGGAAAAGATGTGGCAGGCCGATCCGGCCTTCTGGGGCCGCACTTCACCGGTGCTGTTTCCTCTGGTCGGCCAGTACAGGGACGGCGTATCGCGTTTTGACGGCAAGGAATACCATATGGGCCAGCACGGCTTTGCCAGGGACAGAGAATTTACGCTTCTGGAGACAGACGGCACGCTCTGCCGGTTCATACTCCGTGCCGACGCGGCGACAAAGGAGAAGTACCCCTTTGATTTTGAACTGGTGATCGGTTACCGGCTGACCGGCAGAACACTTGCAGTCAGTTGGGAAGTGAAAAATACCGATGCCCGCAAAATGTATTTCTCCATCGGCGCGCATCCGGCATTCAACTGTGGAATGGAAGGGTACCGCCTCCGGTTCGACACGAAGGAGCCGCTCACTGTCGGTGTGCTCAGAGGAGGCGTCTACACCGATGAGAAAAAGCATCTGCCCCTCGATGAGAGCGGTGCGATGGCCATCACCCCAGCTCTGTTTGATGACGATGCTCTGATCATCGAGAACGATCAGGCACACAGCTGCGCCATCATCGATCCGCAGGGAGAATGTGTGGTGCAGGTCACATTTGACGCACCTCTTTTTGGCATCTGGTCCCCGGTTGGCAAATGCGCCCCCTTTGTGTGCATTGAGCCCTGGTATGGACGGTCCGACCGCTTTGACTTTGATCAGCAGCTGGAGAAGCGGGAATGGGGCAACAGCCTGGAGGAGGGAGAAACCTTCCATGCAGGCTACCAGATGAACTTCTAAGGAGATTTAAGAGAACTTCAAAAAACTATTCGCAGGGGCGCTCCGCTGCCTGCAAAAAACGCCCGGCCGGGAAGCCGCATGTATTCAAGTGATGCGGCTTATCCGGCCGGGCTTTTTTTATAAGATGGGAGGAATCCCTGTCTTGAGTGCAGGATATGCCCGGATAGACATTCTGCAAATGGCTTTGCACTGGCAGGCCTGCAGAAAAACTGTTTGATTATCTTCCGAAGATTTCATACAGCCCACACACCTGGAAGACATTAAAGCAAACAATCTGCAGGCCCGGCAGGGCCGAAGCCGTTTGCGTAATGCCTTCCAGGTGAGTGGGCTGTATTGGATAAATCAGTTTTGCCAACTCATTTTATCAGATATCGCAAATTCAAAAATCAGGTGTCCCGATGAAGAAATAGATACTGAAGCGGCGTTTACTCTTCGTACCGCTTCAGACGCATGTACAGATCATACAGAGGAGAGCCTGCCAGTCCCTGGTCAGGGTAGATATCCTTTGGCAGCTCCAGTGTCCAGGAGCCGCAGACATTGATGAGCTTTGTGTCTTCGGAAAGCTCTCTGACCCGCTGGAAATGACCGTAGGATTTGTGGACATGTCCGTGGAGCATGTACATGGGATGGTAGCGGTCCAGCAGCTCCTGGAAGCAGGCAAAGCCACGGTGCGGCAGATCTTCCATGTCCCCATAGTCTCGCAGCGGCGCATGGGTGACCAGGATGTCAAAGCCGTTGTGGATAAACAGGTCTGCCGACAGGCGGCCGATCCTTTTTTTCATTTCTTCCTCCGTGTACATGTTCGGAGCGCCGGGCTTATAGCGCATGGATCCGCCAAGACCGGCAATGCGCAGCCCGCGGAAGTTGTAGATGCGCTCCTCGATGCAGACGCAGCCCTGGGGAGGCCGATGGGCATACCGGCCGTCGTGATTGCCCCGGACATAGATCAGCGGGCAGGAAGCCATGGTGACCAGGAATTCCAGATAGGCTGGATCCAGATCTCCGCAGGATATGATCAGGTCGGTACCGGAAAGAGATCCGGGACGGTAATAATCCCACAATCCTTTTTCTTCTTCATCGGCTACACACAGGATTTTCATTTTTGGAGTACCTCTTTGACGGCGCTGATCTTCAGCGTTTCACCTGCACTTTCCTGCAGCGCGGCCATCTTCGGGATCTCCCCGATGATGTTGTCGTTCAGCCAGTCCATGGTGATGATCTCCTGGCTGGAAAGGCGCCCGCCCCTGGGAACACGTACATTGCCCTGCTGGTCGCGGAGCTCTCCGTCGAAGGGGCTCATCAGTCCGGACATGACCGCATATCTGAGGCGGTCAGCCGCGTTGACTGTGGTGTACGGAAGATGGTTGGACAGGATGACATCGATGACACCGGCAGACATGCCCATCCAGTAGTTGGTTGCATGATCGGCGGACTGACTGCTCAGCGTGCCGTTCAGGACGTTCCGGATGATCATCTCATAATACCGGCCCCACTGCCAGAGCGGAGAGGCAAGGTTGTGGATGCTGCCGTCCGGCTGAATATCATAGAGGCCATAGCGGCGGTCGGCACTGTCGGGTTTGATGAACTCCGTGCCGGAGATCAGATGGATCCCTTCCTCCGCAAACTCTGCATTGTAGTCGGTGTCCTTGCTGGAGGACCATTTCAGATAGACCTTTGCATAGGGATTCGACATGGAAACGCCGGAGGCAAAGGCATTTACGCTGGCAATATCTCCGAGAAGCGGGTAGTCAGCCACATAGCCGATGCGCTCATCCTTGCTGAGCGATCCTGCCAGCACGCCAAGCAGATATTTCGCCTCAAACATTTTTCCGTAATAGGCGCGCACCGCCTGGTGCGGAAGGTAGACCGAGCAGTTGAAGATCGTCAGCTCCGGATGCTCTACGGCCATCTTCAGGGAAGCGGGCATCAGGGACGGAGAGGTCGTGAACAGGATCTCGGCGCCATCGCTGACTGCCTTCTTTATGGCTTCCTCGGCCGAGGCGCTGCTGCCGCAGTTTTCATAGGCAGAAACACGGACCACAGAACCGAAAACATTTTCCAGATGGCTTCTGCCCAGATCATGGCCATAGGTCCATGCGGATATCTGAGGATTCTTCTCGTAGAGGAAGGCGATCTTCAGCGGATTCTTTTCCGAGTACCGCGGCCCGGCATGCAGGAGCTTCTTTACAACGCCGCGGCTCTGCTCAAGGGCTTCCTCGTTCTCCACCAGGTCAATATCGTCCGCATCCTCGGTCAGAAATTCCTTCCGGAGCTTGTCCACCTGCCGGGCGATCGCATCCTTTGGCTGGCCCAGATCGGACAGGGGATAGACGGACAGGTACTTTAGGAAGGCATCGCCAGTCGTGATGTCCAGCTCCTTCCCTACCCGGGCTTCAAAAACCTCGGAGAAGTGGAAGAAGGCCATTTTCAGATCCCGGATGAGCTCTGCAGGCCACATGGTTTCCAGATCACGGCCAAGGAGTTCAGCCAGCTGTGCATACCGGCCTTCCTCGGTGAAGGTGATGGAATTGAGGTGAGTGACATCATAAAAACGGACGAACTCATAATAAATGTTGACTGCCCGCGATCCGTTTTTCTCGGGAAGAATGCGGGTCACATCCGCCAGGATGGAGTAGGAACCCAGATACTTGGAGACAGAGACGCGCTTGTTGCCCTCCTGCACATAGAAATGGTTCATATACTCATAGACAGTGATCGCATCCCGCAGTCCTTCATTGACGGCATAGCCGCAGAGTTGATCCCATTTCTGCGCAAATTCGGATTTCGGCGGAAGAAGAGGAAGAAAATCTGGTGAAAAAGAGATTTTCCGTCCAGAATTCATTGTGCCGACGATCGACGAAACAGGCAGTTCGGTCAGCCCCAGGGAAACCCGGGGAAGCGAATTGATGTTGGGAACCTGATCCTCAAGAGCAGTTACATAGGGAGAGCGGCCGGAAAGATAAGCGCGTCTGGCGGATCGTTCGGCTGCTCTGTGGGCGATGGCGTAATTTTCAGTCATTGTACTCCAATCTTTAATGAGACTGCCGCACGAAGCAAGGGTATTAGCTTCATGCGACAGCCCCAGGTTATCTGATGATTTTTCAGGAACGCTTCCGCATTCCTGGTGCGGCGCGCTGGAAAGATCGGCATCTTCCAGCACTGCCGGGTTCAAAAGGAAACAGTAAAATGTTTTTTAGTCTCAGAGGTTTTCTGCCGCAGCGTCATTCGCTTTAACAGGATCTGTTCCAGTCCGGACGGTCTGCTGGCAGGGCGGACTGCTTAGATCCTGGCTACGCCGGATCTTCTGGCAGCTTCCGCGACGGCGGCAGCGACAGCCGGGCCGACCTTCGGGTCAAAGGCCTTGGGGATGATATACTCCGGACCAAGCTCCTCCGGAGAGATCAGATCTGCAAGGGCCATGGCGGCAGCCATCTTCATCTCCTCGTTGATGTCGCTGGCACGGACATCAAAAGTGCCGCGGAAGACACCGGGGAAGGCCAGAACATTGTTGATCTGGTTCGGATAATCGGAACGGCCCGTGGCAATGACAGCCGCACCGGCCTCTTTGGCTTCCTCGGGATAGATCTCGGGTGTGGGGTTTGCGCAGGCAAAGATGATGGCATCCTTATTCATGGTCTTTACCATCTCTTTGGTGACAAGACCGGGAGCGGAAACACCGATGAAAACATCAGCGCCAACCAGCACATCGGCCAGTGAGCCTTTGCGGCCCTCCAGGTTGGTGATCTCGGCCATTTCTTCCTTGATCCAGTTCATGCCTTCCTCGCGTCCCTTGTAAATGGCGCCGCGGCGGTCGGTCATGATGATGTTCTTAAAGCCGGCGGAGAGCAGCAGCTTTGTGATGGAGATGGCGGCTGCACCTGCGCCGGAGGTGACGATGCGCACATCCTCCTTCTTCTTTCCAACGACCTTCAGGGCATTCAGCAGTCCGGCCAGTGTGATGATGGCAGTTCCGTGCTGATCGTCGTGGAAAAT
>DFFG01000056.1:0-3677 GCA_002368795.1 Eubacterium sp. UBA3782 | reverse complement strand
TGGAAGATCGGGATATCGCAGCATTCCTTCAGCTTCCGCTCGATCTCAAAGCAGCGGGGAGCGGAGATGTCCTCCAGATTGACGCCGCCAAAGGATCCGGAGATCAGGGAAACGGTATTAACAAAGGTATCGACATCCTTGGATTTGATGCAGAGCGGGAAGGCGTCAACATTTCCAAAGGATTTAAAAAGGACGCACTTGCCCTCCATGACAGGCATGCCGGCTTCCGGGCCGATATCGCCAAGACCGAGCACAGCGCTGCCGTCAGTGATGACAGCACAGAGGTTCCATCTGCGGGTAAGCTCATAGCTTTTGCTGACATCCTGCTGGATCGCCAGGCAGGGTTCGGCTACGCCGGGGGTGTAGGCCAGGGAGAGATCGTCCTTATCTTTTACCGGTACAGTTGAGATGACCTCGATCTTGCCTTTCCATTCGCCGTGAAGTCGGAGTGATTCTTTACGATAATCCATGCTGTGATATCCTTTCTGAGAGTGCATGACAGCCTTGGGGCAGTGCCGGATGCAGAATGCTCTGCAGGCGGCCGTTTATGGCTGGATCATACGGTAATTATGTGTATTTTTCACATACGATAATACTGTATCCCCTGTACAAAAAACAATGGAACTTTTTGTTAAATTTTCCTGCGGATCTGCGGGGTTTCTCGGCATATTCTCAGACAAAGATAAGAAGAGCTGAGGACAAAGATCATGGGATGCGGGATACTGCTGATTACAGGCAGCAGGCAGCAGGGATCCTCTGCCTTCAGCCGGGCTTTTTGTCAGAATAAGGTCTGTTTTTCCTGCGGAAAGGGGATTGCAGAATTATGCAATAACAAGAGAAAAAATGAAAAATTATGCAGTGGATACCTTTTCTGACGAGGACTGCTGTGATAAAATTATCGTTAAATTGTTCCGGATTTTGCAAAACAGACAGAAATATTGCATGCAGATCCGGGAATAAGAAACCTGCAGTTTTGAAAATGAGGAAACAAACATGAAGGAAAAAAACAAACGTGTCAGGCAGATCATTAATGCCGTGATCATCGCGGCAATGATTCTGGTCATGGTCATCGCGGCTTTTGCCACGACGGCTGAGTCGGTACAGCAGAGTTTCTGGGCGCTGGTCCCGCCCGTGATCGCCATCGTACTGGCGCTGGTTACAAAGGAAGCCTACAGCTCGCTGTTTATCGGCATTCTCGCCGGCGGCCTGCTGTATTCCGGCTTTAATTTCGAGGGAACGGTCAACCATGTCTTTATCGACGGAATCATCGCTTCCCTGTCCGACTCCTACAACGTAGGTATTCTGGTCTTCCTGGTAATCCTGGGCATTCTGGTTGCTCTGATGAACCGGGCCGGCGGCTCGGCGGCCTTTGGCGAGTGGGCAGCAAACCACATTCATACCCGGGTGGGCGCCCAGCTGGCAACCATTGCCCTCGGCGTGCTGATATTTATCGATGACTATTTCAACTGTCTGACGGTCGGAAGTGTTATGCGGCCGGTCACCGACAAATTCAAGGTGTCCCGTGCAAAGCTGGCATATCTGATCGATGCGACGGCAGCGCCGGTCTGTATCATCGCTCCGATCTCATCCTGGGCAGCGGCGGTATCCGGCTTTGTGGAAGGGCAGAACGGCATTGCGCTCTTTTTGCAGACGATCCCCTATAACTTTTATGCGCTGCTTACCATCGTCATGATGGTCGCTATGACCGTGATGAGGACCGAGTTTGGTCCCATGGCACTGCATGAGAAGAACGCTCTCCAGAATGGAGATCTGTTTACCACGCCTGAGCGTCCGTATGTGGAAAACCGGCAGGCGGTCATCAGCCCCAGGGGAAAGGTCATCGACCTGGTGATCCCGGTGGTGTCCCTGGTCATCTGCTGTGTCATCGGCATGATCTACACCGGCGGCTTCTTTAGCGGCGAATCCTTTATCGATTCCTTTGCCGGCAGCGATGCCTCCGTCGGCCTGGTCTTTGGCTCCTTCTTTGGCCTGGTCGTCACTCTGATCCTGTATATTACCCGCCGCGTCCTTTCTTTCCAGGAATGCATGGAATGTGTTCCCGAGGGCTTCAAGGCAATGGTGGCACCGATCCTGATCCTTACCTTTGCCTGGAGTCTGAAGGGCATGACCGACAGCCTCGGCGCAAAGGAGTTTGTAGCAGGTCTCGTTGAGGGTTCTGCCGCAGGCATGATGAGCCTTCTTCCGGCCATCGTCTTCCTGGTTGCTGTATTTTTGGCATTTGCCACCGGCACCTCCTGGGGAACCTTCGGTATCCTGATCCCGATCGTTGTCCATGTCTTTGAGTCAACAGATTACCGGATGATGATCATTGCCATGTCTGCCTGCATGGCCGGCGCGGTCTGCGGCGACCACTGCTCACCGATCTCCGATACGACCATCATGTCCTCGGCGGGTGCACAGAGCGATCATCTGAACCATGTCACCACCCAGATCCCCTACGCCTTCAGCTGCGCGGCGATCTCGTGCCTGACCTATGTGGTTGCCGGCTTCACCCGGTCCTGGGTCATCTCCCTGCCGGTGGGCATCCTCCTTACGATCGGTTTCATCTATGTCATGAAAAAGAGAGACTCCATGCCCCAGGAGAGCTTTGCCGAGTAAAAGAGCACCCCGGGATATTCCGGAAGATAAGTGCTGCGAATTATTTCGGTTGACACTCTAAGCTGTGCATAACCATAGATTGTATAAAGGGCACGCCCCTGGAAGACATTAAAGCAAACATTCTGCAGGCTCGATAGAGCCGAAGCCGTTTGCGTAATGCCTTCCAGGGGCGTGCGCTATTCTGAGGAATTAAACTGATTAATCCTTCATGCTCATCTCGTTGAAGAGCTTTTTCTTCATATCATAGAGCTGGTCGGAGAGGTCGACATAGACCTCCTGGGGATTTGTCAGACGCATGGTCTCCTCCCACAGAGTCTCCTTCTCCCTGGTGCAGATGTCACGGATCTCCATGACGCTGGGCGATTCGTAGACGCACAGACCGTTTTTGAAGATGGGGACCAGAAGCTCACGGATGCGGTAGGTGCCGCCCTTCAGCTTTGTCTTTTTCCAGGTGGCATCCGGCGCAAAGATCGTCAGATCCTTTTCCGGATCAAAGGTCTCGCCTGCCAGGGAGATCAGGTCCGCCCGGATCTTTCCGGTCTCCTTGTCGTAGAAGCGGAAGATGGTCTTGTTTCCGGGATTGGTGATCTTAACCACGTTCTCGGAGAGCTTGATCTTCGGTGTGAACTCAGCATCGTCCTTGTTTTTGATGGCAGCCATCTTGTAGACACCGCCAAAGGCAGACCAGCCATTGGAGGTGATCAGGTTCGTGCCGACGCCCCAGGAATTGATCTTGGCACCCTGCTGCTTCAGAGAATTGATCAGATATTCATCAAGATCGCTGGAAGCAGAAATGATGGCATCCTCAAAGCCGGCGGCAGCCAGCATCTCATAGGACTTCTTGGACAGGTAGGCCAGGTCGCCCGAATCGATCCGGATGCCGTAGCCTTTCATCTCGACGCCGGAATCCCTTAACTCCTGGAAGACCTTGATGGCATTGGGTACGCCGGAGCGCAGTACATCGTAGGTATCGACCAGCAGGATGCAGGCATTCGGGTACATCTTTGCATAGGTGCGGAAAGCGGTCAGCTCGTCCGGGAAGCTCATGATCCAGCTGT
>DFFG01000036.1 GCA_002368795.1 Eubacterium sp. UBA3782 | reverse complement strand
AAAACGAACGCTGCGAATGAGGGCTGGCTGGCTGACTCACACACGGACGCTAAGTCCAGGTTTCACTTAGCCAGACCAATTGCCCTATCATTCTAGCAGCTTAAGCAATAAGATGGACAACATCCTATCTGGAAGATAGGAACATCAACCACTAAATATATAGTAGTAGGCTTCACGTGAATGAAGACAGGAGAAGGGGTTGTCGCACGCTTTGTGTTTAATGCGACAGCCCCTTTTTCATCAAACATCACGTTATGAGCTTAAACGGGATGTGAAGCAGCCAGGGACTGCGAAGGGCAGGCGGGATCGCAGAGGTGTGAAGCTGTTCTCTCATGCCTCTTATTGATTGAAAATGAATTGCGGCAAGTGTATACTTACGGTATCGGGAGCTGGATCTCTGACATTACACAGCAGGGAGAGGCAGACCGGCAGAGCGGCTTCCAGAAGACAAGAGGATGGAGGATGCATATGGATGATTTTTCTACAAACCAGGCACCAGTAACCGGACCGGGATTCCAGCCTTCCGCACCGGAAAAAACGGAGAATATGATCGCGGGCATTGTCGGCTCTTTTCTTGGCGCTCTGGTTGGTGTCGTGGTGATCATTGTACTTGATCAGCTTGGCTATGTTGCCGCGATCAGCGGTCTGGTCATGGGCTTCTGCGCACTCAAGGGGTATGAGCTTCTGGGCGGGAAACTCAGCAAAAAAGGAGTCGTCATATCGGTCATCATTATGATCCTGATGATCTGGGTCGGCAATCGGGCGTCCTGGTCGCTGATTATGCAGCAGCAGGTCTTTACAGACGAGTCCCCGTTCTCTGTGTTCCGCTATTTTAATGAAGCCGTACAGACCCTGAAGGATGGCGGTGTCGACATCAGCGGAGATTATGCAAAGAGTCTGGCCATGCAGTATGGCTTTGCTGTTCTTGGCTCGGGTTCCACGATCTTTTCTGCATTTCGCGGAAAATGAAAAACTGCCGGCGGCAGTATATAATAATGAAAAAACGATAGTCCACAGTCCGGGAGTCTGCATGAGGCAGAGCGCCGGCTGTGGACTTTCTTGACGGCCCTTTGTTTGTATGCTAACGTTTTACTATTGGACATGATAACTTTTTTACCGGAGGACATCAGGATGAAATACGATTATCTGATCGTAGGCGCCGGCCTGTTTGGCGCAGTTTTTGCCCATGAGGCGGTCAGCCGCGGTTACACCGCTCTGGTGATCGACAAGAGGGATCACATCGCGGGAAATATCTATACAGAAGAGTGTGAGGGGATCAATGTACACCGGTACGGTGCGCATATTTTCCATACTTCGGACAAGAAGATCTGGGCCTATATCCAGCAGTTTGCCGAGTTCAACAATTATATCAATTCCCCTGTGGCCATTTATAAGGATGAGCTGTACAATCTGCCCTTCAATATGAATACCTTCAGCAAGCTCTGGAACATCCGCACCCCTGCCGAGGCAAAGGCAAAGATCGCCGAACAGATCGCAGAGCTCAACATCACAGAGCCAAAGAACCTGGAGGAGCATGCGCTGTCCCTGGCCGGCCGCGATGTCTATGAGAAGCTGGTCAAGGGTTATACGGAAAAACAGTGGGGAAGGGACTGCAAAG
Source organism: Eubacterium sp. UBA3782 (assembly GCA_002368795.1). Taxonomy (GTDB): domain Bacteria; phylum Bacillota; class Clostridia; order Lachnospirales; family Lachnospiraceae; genus Bilifractor. Next base: position 3,743 of record DFFG01000036.1, on the reverse strand, counting down.
ACCTTCCGGCCTTTATCATCCGGAGGCTTCCGCTGCGCTTTACCTATGACAACAATTATTTCAACGACCGTTTCCAGGGCATTCCCATGGGCGGCTATACGCAGATCATCGAAAAGATGCTGGAGGGCTGTGATGTCCTGACCGGAACCGACTACTTTGAGTTCCGCAAAGGCCATCCGGATATTGCCGGAAAGACCGTATTTACCGGTATGATCGACCAGTATTTTGACTACGTCTACGGGCCGCTTCAGTACAGGAGCGTCCGCTTTGAGACAGAGGTGCTGGACTGCGACAACTATCAGGGCAATGCCGTCGTCAACTATACGGACCGTGAAGTTCCCTATACCAGGATCATCGAGCACAAGCACTTTGAGTTTGGCAAACAGGAAAAGACGGTCATCTCCAGGGAATACTCCTCGGAGTGGCATGTGGGTATGGAACCCTATTATCCGGTAAACAACGAAGAGAACAATGCGCTGTACCAGAAATACCGGGCACTGGCTGACAAGGAGGAGAACGTGATCTTTGGCGGCCGTCTGGGACAGTACAAGTATTACGATATGGACAAGGTAATTGCAGCGGCACTGGAGGCTGTGGATGCAGAATTCTGATCTTTCTTTTCTTGAGCAATTGAATCAGGAGCAGCGGGCAGCGGTAGAACATACCGAGGGCCCGCTGCTTATTCTTGCCGGAGCGGGATCCGGGAAGACAAAGGTTTTGACCTGCAGGATCGCTTATCTGATCCGTGAAAAGCAGGTAAAACCATGGAATATCATGGCGATCACCTTTACCAACAAGGCAGCCGGCGAGATGCGGGAGAGAGTGGATGCCCTGGTCGGCATGGGTGCCGAAAGCATATGGGTTTCGACCTTCCATTCCAGCTGCTGCCGTATCCTGCGGCGCTTTATCGACCGCCTGGGGTATGACAACAGCTTTACGATCTACGATACCGATGACAGCCGACAGGTCATGAAGGAAGTGATCCGCGAGCTGGAGCTGGATCCGAAAGTCTACAAGGAGCGGGCGATCCTTGCCCGGATCTCGGCGGCCAAAAATGAGCTTCAGGATCCGGAGGCCTTTGAGGCGGAGTGCACATCCTGGTATGACAGGAAGATCGCGGAGGCATACCTGGCCTATCAGAAGCGGCTGGCCAGGAACAATGCACTGGATTTTGATGATCTGCTGGTGAAAACGGTGGAGCTGTTCGAGCAGGAGCCGGAGATCATGGAGCATTACCAGGAGCGCTTCCGGTACATCATGATCGATGAGTATCAGGATACCAACACAGCCCAGTTCCGTTTTGTGGATCTGCTGGCGGCAAAATACCGGAATCTGTGCGTTGTCGGTGACGATGACCAGTCGATCTACAAATTCCGGGGAGCCAATATCCGGAACATCCTCAACTTCGAGCAGTCCTTTCCCGGGGCGAAGGTGATCAAGCTGGAGCAGAACTACCGCTCGACCCAGAGCATCCTGAATGCGGCAAATGAGGTCATCGCCCACAATGCCGGAAGAAAGGAAAAGCGGCTCTGGACCCAGAATGCAGAGGGGCCGAAGATCGGCTTCCGTCAGTTTGGCAGCGGGTATGAAGAGGCAGAGTATGTCGCCGGGGAGATCCGCCAGCGGGTGAGAAATGGGGGCGCTTCCTGGAAGGATTTTGCCGTGCTGTACCGGACAAACGCCATGTCCCGTACCTTTGAGGAAAAGTTTATCACGGCAAATATCCCCTACAAGATCGTTGGCGGCGTAAATTTCTATGCCCGCCGGGAGGTCAAGGATATGCTGGCCTACCTCAAAACGATCGACAATGGTCTGGATGACCTGGCGGTTATCCGCATCATCAATATCCCGAAGCGGGGAATCGGCCAGACCACCATCGGGCGGATCGGCCAGTATGCCGGAGAGCATGAGATCAGCTTTTATGAGGCCTTGAAGTGCAGCGACCGTATTCCCGGCATCGGGCGTGCCGCCGCAAAGATCCATGGCTTTACCAATCTGATCACGCGGCTTCGGGGAGCGGCCGGGGACGGTTTTTCCGTCCGGGAGCTGCTGGAGATGGTCATCAAAGAAACTGGCTATGCGGAGGAGCTGAAGGCAGAGGATACCGATGAATCCAGGGCCAGGATCGAAAACCTGGATGAGCTGATCGCCAAGGCAGAGGATTTCGGGAAAACGGCAGAGGATACCAGCCTGTCTGCATTTTTGCAGCAGGTATCCCTGGTGGCCGATATCGACAGCGTAGAGGAGGGAAGCGACTGCGTTCTTCTGATGACGCTGCACAGCGCCAAGGGCCTCGAGTTCGACAATGTCTTTATGGTGGGCATGGAAGAAAAGACCTTCCCCAGCTATATGGCGATCAACGGGGAGGATACCTCTGAACTGGAGGAGGAGAGAAGGCTCTGCTATGTCGGCATTACGAGAGCGCGCAAGGAGCTGACCATGACAGCTGCCCAGATGCGTATGCTGCGGGGAGAGCCGGAGTTTTTGAAGGCATCCCGGTTTGTCCGTGAGATCCCCAGGGAGATGGTCCGTCTGGAAAGAGAAACATCGGATACCAGAAACTTCCTGAAAAGTCCCCAGGTTCCGCTGGACCGGCTGATGGGCATGGGCAAAGCGGATCAGGGAAGAGCAGGATCCGGGGAGAGAGCACCGCTCTTTGAGCGCCCGAAACAGCAGAAGACCGGCGGTTTCCAGATGCGCGAGTTCCGTGTCGTCAAGGCGGACCATCTGGACTATGCCGAAGGAGACCAGGTGCGTCATGTGAAATTTGGCGTGGGAACCGTGCAGGAGATCAAGGACGGCGGCAAGGACTATGAGGTGACGGTTGATTTTGAAAACTACGGGATCAAGCGGATGTTTGCGTCCTTTGCCAAGCTGAAAAAGGTCTGACAGACGATGGTTATTTTTACCATTATTTAAGCTTTTCCGTACGGTATTTTGGGTTTTCTTCATCGGGATTACATGGTATGATATAGGCGCAAAAAGACAGCCGGGCCAATCTGTGCTCCCAGGATGGGCAAGAAGCCCAGGCAATGACAGGGTATTGTTCTACGGACAGAAAGGATTTCCCTTAATGAGCAGAGTAAGACGAGTTTATGTAGAGAAAAAATCCGAGTTTGCCGGCGCGGCGAAGGACCTTCGCCATGAGATCCGCCATTATATGGGGATCAGCAAGGTAACGGGTGTACGCGTGCTTATCCGTTATGATGTGGAAAACATCAGTGACGAGGTTTTCCAGAAGGCATGCCGGGTCGTATTTGCCGAGCCCCCGGTAGATACGCTTTATGAGGAAGAATTTCCTGTCGCAGAAAATGCAAGAGTGTTCTCTGTCGAGTATCTTCCGGGACAGTTTGACCAGCGGGCGGATTCCGCTGTCCAGTGTGTGCAGTTCCTGAAGGGAGATGAGCAGCCGATCATCCGGAGCGCCACGACCTATGTGATCGAGGGCGAGGGGATCACCGATGAAGAATTTGCCATGATCAAGGAGCACTGCATCAATCCGGTGGACTCCCGCGAGACGGGCATGGAAAAGCCGGAGACCCTGGTCATGAATTTCCCGGAGCCGGAAGATATCAAGTCGTTTGAAGGCTTTATGACCATGCCGGAGAACGAGCTGAAGGTGCTGTATGATTCCCTGAACCTGGCCATGACCTTCAAGGATTTCCAGTTTATTCAGGGGTATTTTGCAGGCGAGGAGAAGCGTGACCCCACCGTTACCGAGATCCGTGTGCTGGATACCTACT
>DFFG01000081.1 GCA_002368795.1 Eubacterium sp. UBA3782 | reverse complement strand
GCCTTGATCTCCTTGGGATAGTCCGTTACAAAGATGGGCTTTTTGAATACCTGCTCGGTCAGGTAGCGCTCATGCTCGGTCTGCAGATCGCTGCCCCACTCCACCTTGTACTGGAACTCATCGTTGTGCTGCATCAGGATATCGATCGCCTCTGTATAGGTCACTCTGCCAAAATCAGAGGAGACCACGTGCTGCAGCCGCTCCAGAAGGCCCTTGTCGACGAACTGGTTGAAGAACTTCATCTCCTCCGGCGCGTTTTCCAGCACATAACGGATCACATATTTGAGCATGGCCTCTGCCAGGTCCATATCATCCTGCAGATCGGCGAAGGCCACCTCGGGCTCGATCATCCAGAACTCAGCAGCGTGGCGCGTCGTGTTGGAGTTCTCCGCCCGGAAGGTCGGACCAAAGGTATATACGTTGCGGAACGCCTGGGCAAAGGTCTCGGCGTTGAGCTGGCCGCTGACCGTCAGATTTGTGGACTTCTTAAAGAAATCCTGAGAGAAATCCACCTGGCCGTCCTCGGTCTTTGGCACATTGTCCATATCCAGCGTGGTGACGCGGAACATCTCTCCCGCGCCCTCCGCATCGCTGGCGGTAATCAGCGGGGTGTGCACATAGACAAAATCCCTCTCCTGGAAGAATTTATGGATGGCGTAGGCCGTCAGGGACCTTACCCGGAACACGGCCTGGAAAGTGTTGGTCCTGGGGCGCAGATGCTGCATGGTCCTTAAGTACTCCAGAGTGTGACGTTTTTTCTGAAGCGGGTAGTCCGGTGCGGATGCGCCTTCTGTCTCGACTGCGTCCGCCTGGATCTCAAAGGGCTGCTTTGCGTTTGGTGTTGCCACCAGCGTGCCACGCACGATGACAGCCGAGCCGATGCTAAGCGAGGAGATCTCCTGGAAGTTTGCCAGTCCATCTCCATACACGACCTGCAGCGTATCAAAGCAGGAGCCGTCGTGCAGCACAAGAAAACCGAAGGTACGGGAATCCCGGATGCTGCGCACCCAGCCGCCGACCGCGATCTTCTGGTCCAGATATTTCTCCCTGGAACGATATATTTCTCTGACGGTGATCAGTTTTTCCATTCTATCCTATTCCTTTCTTCCGACAGGCGTGCTGTCCCTCTTTTCTGCATGTTATCTATTATAGCGGATCGCTCCGCCTTGTAAAGCAATTACCGGCCTGTTTTTATTTTGCGCAGTAGGTCAGGAATACATTTCCGTACCGTTCAAAATTCTTTGCCGAGTCCTCGTTGGCAATGGCGTAGGTGCCGCCCTCGCCGTCATAGACCCAGATATTATAGGAGTCATAGCCGACGATCGTCAGGTACTCTCCGCTGCGGATGCTGTACTTGCCCAGGACCGGATAGCCCTTGGACAGGTAATAATACATGCTCTCCTGGGTGCATCCGGCCATATCCAGGACCGTATATTTGTCGCCCAGGATGTTCTGCAGCTCCGCCTGATCCATCGGCGCGTCCAGGACGCCCGCCGGAAGGCCGGACATATCCACCGTGTAGACCGGCAGCCAATTTCCTCTTTCCCAGATGTACTGCTGGGCCCGGTTCAGCACGACACCGGCAATGGCGTTGGCCGCCTGCACAGCTTCGCCCGAATCCTCATACTGGCCGTTCAGTCCGCCGTAACCGTAGACCCGGTATTCCAGCGTATCAGCCTGCGGCCATTCAATGACCGTCTCCGCGCCGGTGATGTAGGCAAGACTGGAATAGACCGTCTTCTGCGTGGGAATGGACATCAGACTCTCCGGGAAAACGAGGGAGAGCTGCTCGCCGTTTCTGTCGTAAACGCTCGGCGCGATCTTTACTCCGGTGTCCTTCTGCTCGTTGTTCATAATGTGGTCGGTGCCGGTCACCTGGAAGCCGTCGGTCGTCCGAGAAGCCAGTGTCAGCTCCAGACCGGTCGTCTCCTGCCGGACAGCCACCACATAGGTGCCTTCCTCGCCGTACTGCTTTTCGACCTCGCCGTCCATGCCCTGGATGCAGATCTGCCAGATCCCGTAATGGGTATCACCGAAAAGATCGGTGACCAGATCCTCCTCCCGGACAAGTCCGTAGACCAGATCTTCATTTAAGAAGCCGCAGCTGATGATCCGCTGCCCGCCCGGTGCCCGGACGGTGGATGTTCTGCCGGTATCCAGATCGATGATCGTCGCCTCGTCGGCCTCGCCGTTGTTGGCGCCATTGACAAAGGCTGCGGTCCGCTGGGAATCCGAGACGACAAAGCCGTCCGCGCCGATCCCCTCCCGGATGATCGAGTAGCTGCCGTTCTCCAGGCTCACCTCGCAAAGCTCAGAGCCCAGGAAGAGATACAGCTTTTCCTCTGCGTTGACGTAGGACAGGCGGGAGATGTTTTCCTTCAGGATATCAAAGCTCTGGTTCAGGGGAACAAAGATCCGCTCAACAACAGCGTTTTGTCCCGCATAGTAGGTGCACACGGAAACGCCGGTCTCGCCTTCATGGGTTCCCGATGCCATATAGCCGTACACCGCAAAGGTGACGTCGCCATTATCCTCCACCCGCTCGATGGCAATATCGTGGCTGGTATTTTCCGTCCGGATATCCAGGGTGCCGGTATAGGTCTGCGAGGTGACCTGCCGGAAGCTGAAGATCCTGGCGCAGCGGCCGGTCTCCTGCTCATAGGACCAGAGATCTCCGTTCATGACAAATGCGGCGATCTTTGCCGACGGGCTTCCGCGAAATTCCATATCCCTGCTGGCCACGCCGAGCAGCAGACCATCCTCAGTCTGGGCGTCCACCGCGCTGCCGTCAAAGATCTCGCTCGCACAGCGGTTGAAGTTCAGCAGGGCAATATCCTTTGAGCCCGCACGCATGCGGAAATAATCCTTGACTGTGTAAAACTCCGCGTTGCCGGAGCTGTCCGTCGCACTGATGATATAGTTCAGCTCCATGCTGACCGTGGAGGCGTTGACCTCCCGGACGATGGGAATGCCGCGGCGTACCAGCGTCGGCGCCATATTCAGCCAGCTGGCCATATCCGTGCTCGAATAGATCGTAACATCCTGCAGGCTGCGGTTTGGAAAGCTTGCGTCCGTCTCCAGGTAAGCGCCCAGCTCACCGGAGGAGAGCTTGTTGAGGCAGGTATCGGCAAAGGTCTGCACATAGGCAAAATAGGGTGCCAGATCCATGTAGCCGTTCTGCACCAGCCGGGTGTAGAAATAGACCTGCTGCCCGCTGCCAAGGCCGACGGTAAACAGCAGCGTATACTCCTGTCCGGAGCGGATGCTGGTCTGGATCGTAAAGGGCGCCGAGATCCGGCCGTTGTCCTCGGTGTACTCCGTCAGCTGCCCGTTCTCCAGAACCGTGCCGTCTGCAATGTTTTTGAGCTCATACTGGATCGAGGTTATGCTGTTTTCATACCGGTCCAGCAAAAAGACCAGATTACGGTCGACCGGCAGGGGGGTGAGGCTCTCCCTCTCGGTCTCCTCCCGCAGCATATGCCGGTAGGCAAACATCTCGTTTGCCGTGGTCGTGCCGATCTGCATGTAAGCGACCGGGAGCGTCGGATCGTCGGCCTCGACCGTCACGATCGTCTCCCGCCGGTTCATTCTAAGTGAAAAAACGATGACAAAAGCTGTAAAGATGCACAGCAGTATCACCAGCGTGCGAATTATCTTTTTCATCTATCTTAAGATTCCTGCCGTTTTGGGCTATCGTAAGATTGCGGCCGGTCTTTTGTTCAAAAAGATTGCCGCAAATCATTCTTTTCATTCTCGTGTTTCGCAGAGCGCCGCATTTGTCCGGCGCTGTTCTGTCATTCTCGTGTTTCGCATGACACCGGTTTTGTCCGGCGCTGTCCTGTTTCGCACTGGCATTGTACCGTACGGTTCTGTTAAACGCCGGTTCTATCCGGCGCTGTTCTGTTTTGTGCCGGTTTATCCGGCATTGTTTCCCTCAGACGTGAGTTTTGCCGACGCTGATCATTTAATCAGTGGCTTCCCCGTCCGCCGTCCGGCTAAAGCCGACCTTTGCAAACAGGCTTCCTTCCGGCGCAACACGGATCTCAATCCGGCTGCCATCCGCAGGATCGTTAAATGCCAGGTGTACCGCGCAGAGTGCCGGAAAAACCTTGCCGCCGGATCTGCCAGCTGCCTGTCCTGCAGGTCTGCCGTACTTTTCATCCCCAAGGATCGGACATCCCATGCCGGCAAGCTGCACCCGGATCTGATGATGCCGGCCTGTCACCAGGCGTACCGCCAGCAGGGCACTTGTTTCCTGCTTCTGCAGAATGCGGTAGGACAGCAGCGCCTTTTTTGCTCCCTTTGTTCCCTCCGGAACAATCCGGGATACATTGGTTCTCCCATCCTTCAGAAGGAAATCGCAAAGCTCCGCCTCCTCCCTTTCGGGAACAGGCGATACTGCCGCCAGATATTCCTTTTCCATGGTTCCTTCCGTCAGCTGCCGCGACAGCTCTGCCGCTGCCTTCGGGTTCAGGGCAAACAGCACGATGCCCTCGACGGGCTGGTCCAGGCGGTTGATCACAGCAGCGTAGGGGATATCCCCGCTGCCTGTACCTTTGCCCTGCCGGGAGGCCGTGCGAGACCCGTTCTGTCTGATGGCTGTGCGGGATCCACCTGGCGCTTCCGCTGTGCGGACCTGACCCTCCCGCTCCCCTTTGCGGCTGCGGCGCTCCGCCAGGAGGCTGAGAAGTTCGCCGGTCAGCGTCCGCTGTCCGGGCCGTTTTGATTCCACGGCCAGACCCGCGTTTTTGTATACCGCTATATAATCTCTGGTCTCCTTCAGGATCCTCACGCCGTTCTCTGCTCCTGCACCCCTGCCGTCCGGAAAGTTACTGAGGAGAATTATACACCACAAAAAAAGAAAAGTCGAATACAAACGCACATAAAAGAAAGGACCGCCGGCGCCGGCGGCCAATGCCGCGCATCCCTCGATCCTTCCTGATCCAGTCTGCCAAACGCAAAAGTGTAGGGCCCTAGAATCTGTACTTCCTGTACTTCTTAACGTTCTAGAGCCCTATCACTGAACTGGTTCTTTATTCAATTATGTAAATCTTCTTTCTTTATATCTATTCTTCTATAGTATATATGAATCAGATTTTCTTATTCTGTTTTTCTTGCGGAGTTTCTGCTTCGCACATGCCCCTGTGTGAGCATCTCCGTCTTTTCGGATCCCATTTGCCGGGATCTTAAATGAATTCCCCTTTTGAATTCATTTTATTCTCATCGTCTGGTCTGTTATATTATCCCTGCTCACAGCTTTATGCTGTTTAGAAAGTTCTGTGAATTTCCAGGATGTGAAACGCCCGTTATTATAATTTCTCTTCTTATAAGGATCTGTTTCTTTACACAGATCTTTTAACTGCTGTTCACTCCTGTGGTATGTATTCAATATGAGCTGCCAGCTTCACATTACCTTTCATCTTGTATGTTCCGTCTGTCGACCGGGAACATGTTTCCTTTTTTCTCTCTTATAAAAGGTCTTTCTCGCGGGGGCTGTTATGCAGTACCACTCTCATATTGAAGATAAACTGCCGGTGGAGTTCCCATTGGAATTTACCTCCTTTTTTAGATTTGACTTTCCTTTTCCTGAAGTTCTGTCTCAGGATCTGTATTTGTCTTTCTCTTTAATGTGATTTGATCATAACAGACCAGACATAATTTGTCAATACATTTTTCTAAAAATTATCATATTATCCGCATACTATGCTGTCTATTTTGTTCTATTTGTTCAATTATGCGAAACATTTCAAATATTTCAGAAAATTTATTCTGTTGGCTCAATGGTTCCTGTAATAGTTGATCAGGCAGCCGTCCAGGATGATCTGACGCTCATCGTCTGTCAGATCGCCAAGCTTCATGGCAAAGCCCGTCAGGCCATTATCCGGATCCACGCGGTATGCGGTGATCTCTCCGTCCTTCTCCTCCACTGCCTTCCGGATGCCCGGCAGGAACAGATAGTCTCCGTTCTTGAATGGAAGGGCACCGTCTCCGATCAGGAAGGGGAGCATGCCCCAGTTGATCAGGTTGGAACGGTAACGCTTGGTGGCGTATTCATTGGCGATGTTGGCCCAGCCGCCAAGGACCTTCTGGCAGGATGCGGCCTGCTCTCTGGCAGAGCCGTCGCCAGGCTTCACGGCAAAGATGGTGGAGCCGACGCCCAGGCTTCCCTTTCCTGCCTCCGGGAAGGCTGCCTTTACAGCGCTCAGATACTCTGCCAGCTCCGGGAAAGCCTCTTCGGGTGCGTTTCCGGCCTCGATGGCTTTCTGGGCCTTCTGGACCTCCTTTGCCCGGCCGACATAGAGCGGATCCTTTCTGGACAGGGCAAACTCTGCCAGACCCAGCGGATTGGAACGGTAGGAACTGGTCTCACCCGACGGGATCAGCTCGTCGGTGGTGGTGACCGGATCGTGGATCTCCGATACGACCTTCAGGATCAGGTCATCCGGCAGAGCGCTCATGGCCGGCCAGTCCTTAATATTCGGACCAAACCGGACGTCAACGGACGGATCTGCCACGCCCTTGCTGTCAAATACGCGGTTGGCGTAGATCGAACGGTCAAAGAAATACTGCTGGTGTCTGTACTCGCCGGCAAAATCGGTCGCCGGGGTCAGATAACCCTTATTAGCGGCGGTGGCTGCGATGGAACGCGCATCCATCAGGGCGACCGAAGCGATCTGGCCGCTCTGCACCTTCGAGCCCTCGCGGTTCGGGAAGTTTCTGGTGGAATGACGGATGGACAGGTCGCCATTGGCCGGCGTATCGCCTGCGCCGAAGCAGGGGCCGCAGAAGGCCGTCTTGACAATGGTGCCGGTGCCGATCAGATCGGCCAGGACACCGTTCTTTGCCAGTTCCATGTAGATCGGCGTACTTGCCGGGTAAACACTCAATGTAAACGCATCGCTGCCAATATACTGGCCGCGCAGGATATCCGCTGCCTGGCAGATATTCTCAAAACCGCCGCCGGCACAACCGGCGATGATACCCTGATCCACCAGGAGCCGTCCATCCCTGATCTTGTCCATCAGGCTGAAGCGGACCTTGCCGCCAAGGGAAACCTCGGCTCTTTTTTCCACATCAGCCAGGATATCCTTCAGGTTGGCGTTGCACTCCTCGATGGTATAGACATTGCTCGGATGGAAGGGCATGGCGATCATGGGACGGATCTTGTCCAGCTCGACCCGGATGCAGCCGTCATAATAGGCCACGGCGCCGGGATTCAGCTCCTTGAATTCCTCTGTCCGTCCATGAGTCTCATAGAAATCGCGGATCGTATCGTCTGTTCTCCAAATGGAGGAAAGGCAGGTGGTCTCCGTGGTCATGACATCGATGCCGATACGGAAATCTGCTGACAGGGAGGACACGCCAGGTCCTACAAACTCCATGACCTTATTTTTGACATAGCCCTTGTCAAAGACTGCGCCGATGATGGCCAGAGCCACGTCCTGCGGACCTACGCCCGGCACCGGCTCGCCCGTCATATAGACGGCGACCACGCCCGGCATGGCAATATCATAGGTCTTGGACAGCAGCTGCTTGACCAGCTCCGGTCCGCCCTCACCCATGGCCATGGTGCCCAGGGCGCCGTAACGGGTATGGGAATCCGATCCGAGGATCATCTTTCCGCCGCCGGCAAGCATCTCTCTGGCATACTGATGGATAACGGCCTGATGCGGCGGAACATAAACGCCGCCGTACCGCTTGGCGCAGGACAGGCCAAACATGTGGTCATCCTCATTGATGGTGCCGCCCACCGCGCACAGCGAATTGTGGCAGTTGGTCAGCACATAGGGAATGGGGAACTTTTCCAGTCCGGAAGCCCGTGCAGTCTGAATGATGCCGACAAAGGTGATATCGTGAGAAATCATCCGGTCAAACTTGATCTGGAGATTCTTCATATTTCCGGAAACATTGTGGGCTTCCAGGATCCGGTACGCCATCGTCTGCTTTTTTGCTTCCTCTTTTGACGGTGCGCATCCTGCAGCCGCTGCCAGAGCCTTACCGGCCTCCGGTCCCTCGGGGATCAATGTGCTGCCATTGACCAGATACACGCCACGATCCAATAACTCGATCATAAAAAACTCCCTTCTGTCCCTCTCCAAGCGTGTTGAAAACAACGGACAAATCCGATATGATTACCATGTTGCGCCATGTCTCCCGCCTGACAACTGCCGGAATATCAGAAATGATTCGGACGGCAGGAACAATAAGGTGCAAGGCACTGCACAATATCTTATAGTATTTACCGCGGTTACGCAAGAAAAGTCCGCTCTGCAGCCGCGAAAAAAAGGATCCTAAAACCGGATCCACTCCCGGAGGTGGTCTCAATGAAAATTTGGGGTAGAATGGTCGAAAACAATCATCTGCTGAAAGATATGACGGTAACCGACGATTCCAACGACACCCGCACGCACAAGATCTTCCGTGCCATCGAAGAGATCTGCGGGGAATTTGATATCGTTGTGCCCGTATGGCTTGACTCCAACATCCGCGACTTCAAACGGCATAAAAAAGTCCGCTTCACCCGGGACAACTTCGTGGGTGAAGCGGTCGATTTTGATTATCTGGAGATCCTGATCCTGGAAGAGTGATTCCGGGGATCCTTATCCCCGGAATTGCTCTTCTTAAAAAGGCTCCTTCATTTCTATTTTAAACACTCGATCTCGGATATTTTACGAACTCGATTCCGGATATCTTAAGACACTTGATCCCGGAAAGTGATTCCTGCTTTTCTGGGACCTTTAAGATCCTGCTTCCGTAAAATGAATCCATCATCCGTACGACAGGTATCTTTATTCTTTGGGCTCCCATTTGTCGCAGAGTGCTGTGATCTGATCCGCCAGCTTTGCCAGATCCTTGTTGGCATAGCCTTCCATCCTGCGGATCACGCGCAACAGCCGCTCGCCTGCAGAGACCAGACGTTCGTATACCGTGTTGTTTCTCTTTCTTGCCTTTTCTCCCTTGTCGATGTACTCCGGCGATGCCTCCACCAGGATATAGCCGGCGGCCAGATCAAAGACCGTCCCGGAGTATGGCGCGTACGCATCGTACCCCAGCTCGTCCCGAAGAACCTGGGCAAATTCCTCTGTCACCGCATCCTCGCCATGGGTGACAAACACCTTATCCGGTTTCTCCTTAAATGCGCCTGCCCAGCGGAGAAGGCCATCCTTGTCCGCATGTCCGCTGACGCCCGGAAGCTGCAGCACCTCTGCTCTCACGGTGATCTCCTCACCGAACATTGTGATCTTTTCACAGCCATCCACGATCCTTCGTCCGGGAGTGCCGACCGCCTGATAGCCAACAAACAGGATCGTGCTCTCCGGCCTCCACAGATTGTGCTTCAGATGATGCTTTACCCGGCCGGCATCGCACATGCCGCTGGCCGAAATGATCACCTTCGGCGTCTCGATAAAGTTGATCGCCTTGGATTCGTCAGCTGTGACCGCCGTATGCAGGCCCGGGAAACTGATCGGATTGATGCCCTCTTCAAGGATCATCCGCGCCTCCCGGTCATAACACTCATAGGGATGCTTCTGGAAAATAGTCGTGGCCTCAATGCCCAGCGGACTGTCAACATAGACATCAAAATCTCCATGGCCCGTGACCATCGCATTCTCTTTGATCTCACGAATGAAATAGAGGATCTCCTGCATCCGTCCTACGGCAAAGGAAGGAATGACCACGTTGCCGCCCCTGTCAAAGGTACGCTGGATAACCTTTGCCAGCTCCGTCGTATAATCCACCACCTCGGCATGGTACCGGTTTCCATAGGTGGACTCCATGATTACATAATCGGCCTCATCGACATAGGTCGGATCCTTGATGATCGGCTGGTTCAGATTGCCGATATCTCCGGAAAAGACCAGTTTTTTCTCTATGCCGTTTTCCTTGACCCACACCTCAATGCTGGCAGAACCCAGCAGGTGTCCGGCATCCACAAAGCGGACACTGATCCCGTCCGCGATCTCCTTTTTCTCCCCATAGGGCATGCCATGCATCTGCTCGATCACACCAAGCGCATCCTCTGTGGTAAACAGAGGGACATACTCCTCTCTCCCGGAACGTTTCCCCTTGCGGTTCCGCCATTCCGCCTCAAACTCCTGAATGCCGGCAGAATCCTGCAGCATGATGTCGCAAAGATCCACCGTCGCATCCGTCGCATACACAGGCCCCCGGAAGCCCTTTGCATACAGAGCCGGAAGCATCCCGGAATGATCAATATGCGCATGGGTCAGCAATACAAAATCGATCTCTGAAGCCGGAATGGAAAGCTCCCTGTTGACCAGAATATCCTTTCCCTGCTCCATACCATAATCGACCAGAAAATTCTTTCCGGCTGCCGTCAGCAGATAACAGCTGCCCGTAACCTCATGGGCAGCACCAAGAAACGTAAGTTTCATCTACGGACCTCCATTTCACTTGCAAGTGCGTACACGAAAAACGCGCATTGCACTTTTAGTACATCCTGCATTTCGTACCTGTACGGACCACTGCCCGGCAAGAGAAGTCTTCCTCACTGCTGTGCCTTATAGGCCATTCTCAGGGTACATAATTCTTAACTCTATTTTACTGTATTTGGGATGCTTTGCGCACCTCTTTTTTACAGGTATGTGGGAGTATTTCCGCAACAGCATCCTGCGGTGGCCTGGAAGGCACTGCCTGACTTCCCCAAACTAAATGGATTGAGCCCTTGCCCGGAAAGAGGGCTGCCAGAAAGAACCACTACTCAAATCATCAATCCTCTTGTCCACTGCATAGGTAGTGGTTTGAGTATTATACCGTTACGTGAATGACTTATATTCGCCCTCGCTTGATTTTAGTCACTCTTTTTACGCCCTCCGTTGCCTGGTGAATTGACTCATTTTTGCTCTTGCTTGATTTTAGTCACTTTTTATTTGCCCTCCGCGGTCTCGTGAATGACTTATTTTTGATCTTGCTTGTTTTTAGTCACTTTTTATTTGCCCTCCGCGGCGTCGTGAGTGACTCATTTTTGATCTTGCTTGTTTTTAGTCACTTTTTATTTGCCCTCCGCGGCCTCGTGAGTGACTCATTTTTGCTCTTGCTTGATTTTAGTCACTCCTTTTACGCCCTCTGCTGCCTGGTGAGTGACTTGTTTTTGATTTTGCTTGATTTTAGTCACTTTTTATTTGCCCTCCGCGGCGTCGTGAGTGACTCATTTTTGCTCTTGCTTGTTTTTAGTCACTTTTTATTTGGTCTCCGCGGCGTCGTGAGTGACTTGTTTTTGATCTTGCTTGATTTTAGTCACTTTTTATTTGGCCTC
>DFFG01000034.1:62961-72714 GCA_002368795.1 Eubacterium sp. UBA3782 | reverse complement strand
GTGGAATTGGCGCCGCGCATACGCATGGCGGTGAATGCCTCGTGTCCCGGTGTATCCAGGAAGGTGATGCGGCGGTCATTGAACGTCACACTGTAGGCACCGATGTTCTGCGTGATGCCGCCTGCCTCACGGTCAGTAACGCGGGAATGACGGATCGCATCCAGCAGAGAAGTCTTACCATGGTCGACATGACCCATGACACAGACGACCGGCGGACGCTCGGTCATATCTGCATCGTTCTCTGCATCTTCCTTGAGCATCTCGGCGATGACGTCGACCTTCTCTTCCGGCTCAGCGACGATGTTGTACTCCATGGCGATCTCTTCGGCCTTGTCGAAGTCGATCTCCTGGTTCACCGTATACATCTGGCCCTTCATGAACAGATCCTTTACGATGACGGAAGCCTGGATCTTCATCAGATCGGCAAGCTCGCGGATCGTGACTTTCTCCGGAACCTTGATCTCGGTGACGACCTCCTTCTTGTCCTCCTTAGCTTTGTGCGTGGGCTTCTGGAAGGCCTTCGGGATCAGCTGCTGCTGGCCGCCGCGGTTTCCGCCTCTTCTGTCATTGTTAAATTTATTCTCTTTTAATTCGACCTTGTTCTTGTCCTTGTCCCTGTTGTGTCCGATATCACGGGCAGGTTTTTTGACAACATCCAGGCCGCCGGCTGCTGCGCCCGTCCTCGGATGAGGATTGCGCGGCCGGGACTCAAATTTCTTCTCGTCAGCGTCCTTGTCCTGGGCAAAGCCTGCGCCGCGTCCTCCGGGATTGTAGCCCTGCCGTACCGGACGGTCGCCTGCAGGTCTTCTGTTCTGGCCCTGACCATTCCGGTCGCCGAAGCTTCTTCCACCCTGCTGGTTATTGCGGTCGCCAAAGTTTCTGCCGCCCTGCTGGCCGTTGCGGTCGCCAAAGCTTCTGCCGCCCTGCTGGCCATTACGGTCACCAAAGCTTCTTCCGCCCTGCTGGCCACCCCGGTCGCCAAAGTTTCTGCCGCCCTGCTGGTTGTTGCGGTCGCCATAGCTTCTGCCGCCGCCCTGACCATTCCGGTCGCCATAGCCTCTGCCGGTACGCTCACCGCGCTGGCCCTGACCATAGCGGTCTCTGTCGGAACGTACGCCGCGGTTCTGCTCAGCCTTTGCCGCTGCGGAAGCTCTCGCTGCCGCCTCGACGGCTGCGATCGTCTCTGCCGCTCTGGCAGCTCTTGCCGCAGCCTCAGCCTTTGCAGCTTCTGCCGCTCTGGCTGCTTCTTCTGCCGCTGCCTTTGCTGCAGCTGCTGCTCTGGCCGCTTCCTCGGCCTTTGCTGCCTCTTCGGCTGCTCTGGCTGCCTCTGCTGCTCTTGCTGCTTCGGCTGCTCTTGCTTCCTCGGCTGCCCTCGCCTCTGCCGCTGCCTGTGCAGCTTTTCTGGCCGCTTCCTCAGCCCTTGCTGCCTCTGCCGCCTTGGCTGCCTCCGCTGCTCTTGCTGCCTCGGCTGCCTTTGCAGCCTCATCCGCCTCCTTGCGGACGACCGGATGCGGGCGCGGTACCTTTACCAGAGGTGTGCGGGCATTCGGATCCGCACCCTTTCCGGCCGGACGGCCGCCTCTGCCCTCCTGGGGCACGCCTCTTCTCTCCGGACGCTCACTTCTGCCCCGGGCATCGTTTCTCTGGTCATTTCTTCCCCGGTCATTGCCGCGGTCTCTCTGACCAAAGTTCTTTGCCTCCCGGCTCGAAGCATTCTGCGGGCGGAATACAGCGATCAGCCTTTTTTTCTTCTTGGGGGCTTCTCCCTTATCCTCTGCGTCCTTTGCAGCCGGTCTTGCCTCTTTCCCGGCGGGAGCAGCCTTCTTTTCTCCGGACGCAGCTTCAGCCTGCCCGTCTCTGCGGGCAGGAGCTTCCTGCGGATCCGCAGCAGCCTCCGCCTTGCCGGGTGTGAATGCGCTGCGGACAAGGTTTTCCTGAGAAGGATCCAGTGTGCTTGTCGCACCGGCCTTTTCGATCCCCTTATCCTTCAGTACCTCAAGTACCTTCTTCGATTCCAGTCCCAGCTCTTTTGCAAGTTCATGTATTCTGATGTTTCCCAAATTTTAACACCGGCCTTTCTGTTATTCGGTTTCTTCTTCCTTTAACTGTGCCTCTATGACTCTGGCAAAATTCTCATCCGTGATCACGATACAGGCTCTCGCGCCCTTGCCCTGGACCCTTCCCAGCTCCGTCCGGGAGAGGAAGGTGTACACCGGCACGTGATACCAGGCTGCCATATTTGTAAATTTCTTCCTGGTATTTTCCGATGCGTCCGTGGCGATAAGCATCAGGTATGCGCTGCCGGATCTCACCGCCTTTTCCGCGGCGAATTCTCCTCCGGCTGCCTTGCCCGCCTTCTGCGCAAATCCGATCATTGCAGCTGCTTTTTTCTCATTCATCCAGTGTCCGGAGCTCCTCATCCAGCTGTTCGTAAACCTCCGCAGGAATCTGTATCTGCAGGGATCTTTCCAGCCCTTTGTTTTTTCTTGCCTTCGCCAGGCACTGCGGATTTCTGCAGAGGTAAGCCCCCCTGCCGTTCTGCCTGCCTGTCGCATCCATGAGTATCCGGTCCTCCGGCGTCTTCAATACACGGATGAGCTCTTTTTTGCTCTTCTGTTCATTGCAACCGACACATTTGCGCATCGGTACCTTTCGGACTTTGTTCATCTTTCCGATTACTCTTCGCTGTCTTCCTCAGCGTATCCTTCCTCAGCGTACGCACCGTCAGCATATGCATCCTCCGCATAGCCTTCCTCGTACTCTCCCTCCGCATACGCATCATCGCTGTACTCGTCATCCTCATACTCATCATCTTCGTACTCGTCGTCACCGTAGTACTCGTCAAACAGGCCTTCATCTCTGGCCTGGGACTCGCTCTTGATGTCGATCTTGTACTGGGTCAGATGGGCGGCAAGGCGTGCGTTCTGGCCTTCCTTGCCGATGGCAAGGGAAAGCTGATAATCCGGAACGACGACCAGTGCGGTCTTCTCATCCGGATCTGCCAGAACTGTAATGACCTTGGCCGGTGACAGTGCATTCTCGATCAGGTATGCCTGGTTCTCATCCCAGTTGATGATATCGATCTTCTCGCCGTCCAGCTCATTTACGATGGTGTTGACCCTGGAGCCGTTCACACCGACGCAGGCACCGACCGCATCTACATCCGGATCATTGCTCCAGACTGCGATCTTGGTACGGGAACCGGCCTCTCTGGCGATCGCCTTGATCTCGATCACGCCGTCACGGATCTCGGTGACTTCCTCCTCAAAGAGACGCTTGACCAGCTCCGGATGTGTCCGGGAAACCAGGATCTTCGGTCCCTTTGGTGCGTCCTTGACCTCAAGGACATAGACCTTTACGCGCTCGGTCGGGCGGAACTTCTCGCCGCGGACCATCTCCTTGGCCGTAAGCAGCGCATCGGCCTTGCCGAGGTTGATGCTGACGTTCTGTCCGATGTAGCGCTGGACTACGCCGGTAACGATATCATGCTCTTTCTCATAATACTGATTGAAGAGGGCCTTGCGCTCCTCCTCGCGGATCTTCTGCAGGATGACGTTTTTGGCGTTCGTCGTAGCGATACGTCCGAAGCTCTTGGACTGGATCTCGACATTGACGAAATCACCGATCTGGGCTGTGGAATCGATCTTGAATGCCTCAGCCTGGCTGATCTGGGTGGCCGGATCCTCCACAGTCTCAACGACTTCCCTGGAAGCAAGGATATGATAGTCGCAGGTATCCGGATCGATCGTAACCGTCACATTGTCGACCTTGTCATACTGGTTCTTATATGCCTGAAGCAGAGACTGCTGAATTGCCTCGAGCAGGACCGTCTTGCTGATGTTCTTTTCCTTTTCCAGCAGATTCAGCGCTTCGAGTAACTCTGTGTTCATTTTTCCATTATCCTCCTGGTCAAACCCCTATTAATCAAAATCATTCATACGGATCAGAGCGATCTCGGCACGGGGGAAGACCTTCTCTCCTCCCTCGCCATCCAGATCCAGTGTAACGGTGTCCTTGTCAAAGGCGGTCAGCGTTCCGCAGAACTCCTTTTCATGGTCGATCGGACGGTAGGTTCGGATCTCGACCGGCCCGCCCATCGCGCGGATAAAATCCTTTTCCTTTTTCAGAGGCCGCCCAAGTCCCGGAGAGCTTACCTCCAGAATGTAGGCTTCTTCGATCAGATCTGCCTCGTCAAGCTTTACCTCGAAGGCCCGGCTGATGATCTCACAGTCATCAACCGTGATCCCGCCCGCCTTGTCACAGTATGCCCGAAGATACCAGGTACCGGCTTCCTTGACATACTCCAGATCGACCAGCTCGTAGCTGCCCTGATCCAGGATCGGACGCAGAAGCTCTTCTGCCTTCTGCTCAATCGCTTGTGTCCTGCTACTCACGCAATCTCCTCCTGTGCAACAAAGAAGAGTGGGCGTTTTGCCCACTCTTGCTATAAATAACTATTCACCTTGTAAACTATAGCACCCGCCAATTGAAAAAGCAAGTATAAAATGTTGATTTTTCACGGGTTTCCGGGGTTTTCCGGTAAGGTTTGCTCCGGTGCTTATCCTGCATCCCTGAAGTCGCCGGGGCACCGCATCCTGATCCTTCTCCCGAATGAATAATTATTGTTCAGGATAGGCAATGGTCCACCGGATGGGTATTCGTCTCCCAGATGGGTTTTAATCTCCGGGATGCGTTCCTTCCCCTACATGGATCATATGGACATCCACCTGGTTGTACGGGATCTGGATATCGGCCGCATCAAAGGCTGCCTTGACCTTGCGGTTGAACTCCCACATGACCGGCCAGTAATCATCCGCCGTACAGAAGGCACGCATGCAGAGGATCACCGCGCTCTCCCCCAGGCTGTCCACAAAAAACTCCTGTCCTTCTTTCTCGAGCCTGGGCTCCTCTGAAACCAGATCCCGAAGGATCTGCAGCGCCTTTTCCGGATCTGAGCGGTAGGAGATGCCGATCTTGAAGTTGAGTTTTCTGCGGCCCAGCAGCGTATAGTTGGTCACCTGATTGTTGGTCAGGGAGGAATTCGGGATAGAGATGGTCTCTCCGAAAATAGTCTCCAGCGTCGTATAGTAGATCTCGATCTTCTTGACGATGCCCTCTGCGCTGACCGCCGGGACGGAGATAAAATCGCCGACCCGGAAGGGCTTCAGGATCAGAAGCAGGATGCCGCCCGCAAAGTTGGACAGCACGCCCTGCATCGCCAGGGAAATGCCAACGCCGCCTGCGGCAAAGAGGGCCGCTATGCTGGATGCCTCCACCAGATCCAGGAAAAGGATGACCTCAACGACGACCAGGGTGAGCAGTCCATAGCGGACGACGGCGATGATAAATGCCCTTGCCGATGGATCCACGTTCTTTTTATCCATGTAGCTGCCGACAAACCGGACCAGCCTGCCGATCAGCTTCGACGCAATGTAGTAGATGATGAGTGCGAGCAGCACCCGAAGCAGAAAGTTCAATGCACCTGCGCTGATTCCGGAGGCCCACGCCTTTAAACCGCTGACATCCTGTGTCAGCTCCTCGATCCCCTCGCTGACACTATCCACTGCCGCCTGAAGGCTCATAGCTCCTATTGTGATTCCTGTCATTTATTTCTCCTGCTGTTTTCTGTTTTCTTCTTTCCCGCAGCCTTGTCTGCCGCACTGGTCACAGCCTCTGCTGCCTGCTGGACCTTGCCTCCCACCGCATCGGTGATGGGCTTTGCGGCCTCAGAGATGGCGTCCGCTGCCTGCTGCGCCTTGCCTCCCACCGCATCGGTGATGGGCTTTGCCGCACCTGAGATAGCGTCCGCTGCCTGCTGCGCCTTACCTCCCACCGCATCGGTGATGGGCTTTGCGGCCTCAGAGATCGCATCTGCCGCCTGCTGGGCCTTTCCTCCCACCGCATCGGTGATGGGCTTTGCGGCACCGGATATGGCGTCCGCTGCCTGCTGGACCCGGTCTGCTGCCATCTTCCGGATGCCATCTGCCTTCTGAAGCAGCTCCTCTGGCTGGATCAGGGGCTTGTCTGTCTTGGCCTTTTTGCCCGGGGCTGTCTTTGCCTTCCGGTCTGTCTTTTCCTTTTTCAGGGGCTTGTCTGTCCGGGAAGTCTTCTCCGGTTTCTTTTCTTCTGTCCTGATTTCTGCTGCTTCTTCCGGATCCGGTGTGCAGCGGAACATGCTCACGCCAAGAGCAGGCACATTGATGGTGATGGAATTCTTCCGCTCATCTGCCTCCTTTGGACGGCTGAGCTTGACTCTCGGATTGACCACCCCGCCTCCGCCGTACCGCAGCGAATCGCTGTTGAAGATCTCCTTATACCGTCCGGCAAAGGGCACACCGATCTCAAGCTTTGGATAATTGACGTTGGAGAAATTGGCGACCACCAGGATCGTCTCGTCTTTTTGTTCTGTCTTTCGCAGATAGACCAGCATGCTTCTGGTACGGTCCAGGTTGCTGATCCACTCAAAGCCCTCCGGATGCTCATCCATGGCGTACAGCGCCGGGGTCTCCTTGTAGATCCGGATGAGATCGCGGCAAAGCTCCTGTGCCTGGCTGTGCCAGGAGATATCCAGCTCCTCCCAGGCCAGCGCCCCTTCCGGATCCCAGTCTTCTCTCTGAGCAAAATCCTGACCCATGAAGATCAGCTTCTTGCCCGGGTAGGTCATCAGATAGGCAAGGGTCAGCCGCAGATTTGCCAGCTTTGTGCTGTCCTTTCCGCCCGGCATCTGCCGAAGCAGTGTCCGCCGGTTCTTGTACATCCGGTCATGGGAAAGGCTCAGGAAAAACCGCTCCGAATACATATAGATCATGCTGAAGGTCAGGTCATCCTGATGGGCGCCCCGAAACAGCGGATCCAGCTCGATATAGCGGATATAGTCGTCCAGGCAGCCGTTGTTCCATTTGTAGGTAAAACCAAGGCCGTTCTTTGCGGGATCGCCGGTGACCTCAGGATAGCCGGTCTCCTCCTCGGCGATCATCCACGCGCCGGGATGCTGCCGCGCTACCTCGGCGTTTAGCTCCTTCAGGAAGGCAATGGTCTCCAGATTTTCATTTCCGCCGTAGATGTTTGCGATCCAGTCGCCCTCTGCCCTGCCGTAATCCAGGTAGACCATCGAAGCGACATCGTTGATCCGCAGGCCGTCCGCATGGAACTCCTCAAGCCAATAGAAGGCGCTGGAGCTCATAAAGCTCCGGACCTCTCCTCTGCCATAGTTGAAGATCAGCGTATTCCACATCGGATGGACGCCCTGTTTCGGGTTCAGATGCTCGTACAGGCAGGTCCCGTCAAAAGCGGAAAGTCCCTCTTTCCCTCTGGCGAAAAAGCCAGGGACCCAGTCCAGGATCACGCCGATGCCGGCCTGATGCAGGGTATCGATCAGGAGTTTCAGCTCCTCTGGTTTTCCGAGTCTTGCCGTCGGTGCGAAAAAGCTCTGGGTGCCATATCCCAGGGAAGCGGGATCCGGATACTCCATGACCGGAAGCAGCTCCACATGGGTGTAGCCCATATCCCTGACATATGCAGTAAGAAGCGGCGCGATCTCGGCATAGCTAAGGAAGCTGCCATCCTCCTTTTTTCTCCAGGAATTCAGATGAACCTCGTACACCACCGCCGGGGCCTCTGGCTGTGCCTCGCGGTGCGAATCCAGCCAGGCCGCATCGCCCCAGGTATAGTTCTCCATATCCGCGACGATGGATGCGCCCTCGATCTTGGCTTCGTTTGCATGGGCAAACGGGTCAGCCTTGAGGTACACATCTCCTCTTTTTGTTTTTATCTCATACTTATACAGGACACCGGCTGTCAGCCCCGGCAGGAACAGCTCAAAGATCCCGGCTTCATTTTTTACCATCTGGCAGGACAGTCCGTTCCAGGCATTAAAATCACCCACGACGGAAACCCGCACTGCATTTGGAGCCCACACGGCAAACTGCACGCCAGAGATTCCGTCCCTCTCCACGAGGCGCGCCCCAAGACGGGTGTAGGCCTTATTCCAGATGCCGGAACGGAAACGGATCAGCTCCTTTTCCGAAAAACAGCTGCCAAAATTGTATGGATCCGGATAACCGCCGGCAAAACGGCTGCCCATCCGGTCTCCGTCATCCACCAGATACGTATAGGAAGGGATCTTTTTTCCCTCCAGCAGGATGGCAAAATAACCGGCCTCATCCTCGCAGATCATCGGCAGGATCTTGTCGTGGATCTTCAGGCTGACGCTGCCTGCTCCAGGGAAAAAGGCCTGGATCAAAACACCCTCCGGCACAATGTGCGCACCGAGGATGGTGTCTGGCCTTGATTCCTCGCCATATACGACCGCCTCGATGGCAGCCCAGTCCATCAGGTCATATACTTTTTCTTCCATCGTCTTAGCAGTACTCATACGTCCATCTCCTGTGGAAAAATCTTTTGAAAAGTGCAGATATGCATCCTCCGGTACCGTTTCCGTCATATTTCCCTTGCCGGATAATTCTCCTGAAGGATCAGACAGAAAAAGCCGGAGAAAATCTCCGGCTTTTATTATACACGATATTTATGCAGTTGTGTCAGAAAGCTGTGCGGTTTCGGTCTCCGGCTTTTTGTTCAGGATATCCATGAACTCATCGCCGGTGATGGTCTCGCGCTCATACAGGTACTTGGCCAGCTCATGAAGCTTGGGCATATTCTCGGAAATGATCTTCTCCGCCTTCTTGTAGGACCTGCCGACCAGGTCAACGACCATGGCGTCGATCTTTCCTGCGGTCGCCTCAGAGCAGGCAAGGGAGGTATCTCCGCCAAGGTAGGCATTGTTGACGGTCTCCATCGCCACCATGCCGAATTCATCGCTCATGCCAAAACGAGTGATCATTGCTCTGGCCACCTTGGTTGCCTGTTCAATATCATTGGAAGCACCAGTCGTGATGGAGTGGAAGACCAGATCCTCTGCGACCCGTCCGCCAGTCAGCGTAGCGATGCGGTTCTCCAGCTCTTCCCTGCTCATCAGGTTGTGGTCATTCTCCTCGACCTGCATGGTATAGCCCAGCGCGCCGGAGGTTCTGGGGATGATCGTGATCTTGGTGACCGGTGCTGAATTTGTCTGCATGGCTGCCACCAGCGCATGTCCTGTCTCGTGGTAGGCCACGATCAGCTTCTCCTTGGTCGTCAGGACCTTGTTCTTCTTCTGGTAGCCGGCGATGACGACCTCTACGCTCTCCTCCAGGTCCGCCTGGGTCACGTACTTTCTGCCGTCACGCACCGCCCGGAGCGCAGCCTCGTTGATCATGTTGGCCAGCTCGGCGCCGCTTGCACCGGAGGCTGCTCTGGCAACGGCATTGAAATCCACGTTGTCCGAGATCTTGATATTTTTTGCATGGAGCCGGAGGATATCCTCTCTGCCCTTCAGATCCGGCAGCTCGACCGGGATCCGCCGGTCAAAACGGCCCGGACGCAAAAGCGCGGGATCCAGAGAATCGGGCCGGTTGGTCGCCGCAAGGATGACAACACCCTTTCTTCCGTCGAAGCCGTCCATCTCCGCCAGCAGCTGGTTGAGCGTCTGCTCTCTCTCATCATTGCCGGCGAAGCCGCCGCCGTCCCTCTTTTTTCCGACGGTATCGATCTCATCGATGAAAACGATACAGGGTGCCTTCTCGTCTGCCTGTTTGAACAGGTCACGTACCTTGGCAGCGCCCATGCCGACAAACATCTCGACAAACTCAGATCCGGAAATGGAGAAGAAGGGAACATCCGCCTCACCGGCGACTGCCTTGGCCAGCAGCGTCTTGC
>DFFG01000034.1:22291-62861 GCA_002368795.1 Eubacterium sp. UBA3782 | reverse complement strand
ACCAGCAGCGCGCCCTTGGGCATCTTTGCGCCGATCTCATTGTATTTTCCGGGGTTATGCAGGAAATCAACGATCTCCTGCAGGAGCTCCTTGGCCTCATCTTCTCCGGCCACATCCTTGAATTTGATGCCGGTCTCAGAAGGGATATAGACCTTGGCGTTGCTCTTGCCAAAGCTCATGGCATCGCCCATACCGCCCATCCGCTTGCTCATGTTCCGCATGAGGAACCACCACAGGCCGTAGATCAGGGCAAAGGGAAGCACCCAGCCCATCAGAATACTGAGAAGCGGGCTCATCTGCTCCACGATCGGCGTCTCAAAGTCAGTCAGGCCTGCCTCAAGAAGCCGGTCCACCAGCTTGTAGTCATTCATGATGCCGGTCTCATAATAATGGACCGGATCAGACTTGTCTGCAAAGGTGATCACCCCTGCGCCGCTATCCACCGATACCTTGCTGATCTGATCCTTTTCCAGCATATCCAGGAAATTACCGTAGGTCGTCTCCTCGATCTGCACCTTGTTCAGCTTCGGGATCAGGAAGAAATTCAGCAAAAGCAGCAGGACCAGCGCGATCCCATAATAAACAATCATTGGTTTCCGGTTGTTTTTGACTTCCTTCAATTCAGTCGCCTCCTTAGCAGGAAATCTATCGGATGCCGTCCGGAACTTTGCTTTTCTCTGGATAGCTGTACCCAGACCGGGCGTTTTAATTGCATAAAATCTATTCAAAGACAGTATCCGTCAACCCCAAATCAAAGTCAAGACTCCTGCCGTTGATTTCACAATTTTTTCATGATTCGCGACTTTTTTGATTCCATGTCCGGAATTCTGGCCATACCTCCCGTCCGCAGCATCTGACAGACCCTTTCATATAAAAGGCACCACGGACGCAGATACTGGCCTTCTCATCCGGCAAAGATCCTGCCGCAAGCTGCCCAGTAGATCTGACCGATGACACCATCCCCTCATCCGCACTGATCCTCCAGACAGCATCCGGCGCTGATCCTCCGGCCATATAGAAAGGGGCTGCCGCACGAAGCAAAAGCGTACATAAATATTCTGAAGGGAACATCCGCAGTGCCGGCACTTGGAGGAATCTTCTGATTCCGACTTAGTGCCATTGCACTTTGGACCGAGCGAGAGCGCTTCCCGAAAGAATATTTATGTACCAACTGCTTCGTGCGGCAGCCCCATCTTCAGATCAGAAGGACCGGATGGTGTCGGTCTCTTCCTCTCCTACATTTTCCACTTTTACGATAACGACGTCATACTCTACCTGGTCATTGACCTTTACGTGGCAGGTATCGCCCGCCTTATGGCCCATGAGGGCTCTGCCCACCGGAGATTCCGGAGTGATCAGGCCGCGCAGAGAGCTGGCCCGCACGGAGGTCACGATCTTGTACTCCTCCGTATCATCCTCATCCTCAAAACGCACGGTCACCCGCTTGTTCAGTCCGACTTCATCGGCCTTGGAGTTTTCCTCGACCAGGATGGCTGTCCGGATCATCTGCTCCAGATAGCGGATGCGGCTGTCATTTTCGCCCTTGGCCTTTCTGGCGGCATAGTACTCGAAGTTTTCGCTCAGGTCTCCCTGGGCTCTGGCCTCCTGGACTTCCTTCAGAATCTGCGGACGGACCACCAGCTTCCGGTGGTCGATCTCCTCCTGCAGCTTGTCGATATCACTCTGTGTCAGTTTGTCATGCATGTTCTGTCACGCTCTTTCTTCTATTTGAATATCGTCCCTTTATTTCAGGAATACCTTGTATGCCCGGTATGTCTCATAGACATCTGCCTTGCTGCTGATCTCCCAGGGCGCGTGCATGTTCAGCACGGGAACACCGAAGTCGATGACCTCCATACCCAGATTGGCCAGGATGTAGGCGATGGTGCCGCCGCCGCCCTCATCGACCTTTCCGAGCTCGGACGTCTGGTAGATGATGCCGCCCTCATCCATCAGATTGCGAAGGAAGGCGATGTACTCTGCATTGGCATCGTTGGATCCGCTCTTGCCTCTGGAGCCGGTGTACTTGTTGAAGACCGGACCTTTGCCCATGTAGGCACAGTTGTTTTTCTCCATGACCTCCGGATAGTTCGGATCGAAGCCGGCACTGACATCGGAGGAAAGGACCTTTGTCTTTGTCAGGAGACGGCGAAGCTCCAGCTCGCTGTAGCAGCCCATAAGCTCCATCATTTCCGCCAGGATGTTCTCGAAGAAGCGGGCATGCATGCCGGTCGCACCGACACTGCCGATCTCCTCCTTGTCGGCAAGCACACAGATGCCGGTGTACTCGGGATCTGCCAGATCCATGATCGCACGGAAGGAAGTGTAGGCACAGACACGGTCGTCCTGGCCATAACCCATGATCATGCTGCGGTCCAGACCGTAATCTCTGGCCTCGCCTGCCGGAACAGCCTCGATCTCAGCCGAAACAAAATCATCATCCTCAATGCCATATTCTGCCTTCAGGATATCCAGGATCCTGGCTTTGACCGCTTCCTTCTCCTGTCCCTCCAGGGGGATGCTGCCCACAAGGATGTTCAGGTTCTCGCCGGTAACGGCATCGCTGACCTTCTTGCTCATCTGGTTGGCGGAGAGGTGGATCAGCAGATCGCTGACGCCCAGCACCGGATCGGACGGCTTCTCACCGATACAGATCTCCACAATGCTTCCGTCCTTCTTTGCCACCACGCCATGCAGTGCCAGGGGAACGGTCACCCACTGGTATTTCTTGATTCCGCCGTAATAATGGGTCTCCATCATGGCCAGATTGTTGTCCTCATACAGCGGATGCTGCTTCAGATCCAGTCTGGGGGAATCGATATGGGCGCCCAGAAGACGCAGACCGTCTGTCAGGGGGCGTTTGCCGATGCGGAAGATCACCAGAGATTTTTTCATCACATCACTGTAGATCAGATCGCCAGGTGCCGGCTTCTTTCCGGAAGCGATGACCTCCTCCAGCGAAACAGCGCCGGCTGCACGCAGCTCGGCCGTCATATTTGTCACATTCTCACGCTCCGTCTTGCTGGCGGAGAGAAATTTTCTGTAGTCCTCGCAGAAAGCGTCCAGCGCCTGTCTGTCTGACTTATTCCAGATCGTCTGCTTTTTTTCCATAGTCAAAACGTTCCTCTCTTTGATTGTTGACGCAGTACCTATTCTACCATTCTGCCTCAAAAAAAGCCACTGTCAAGTTTTCCTGCGGATTCTTCTCAAGAACAAAACGCCTGCTGCACAAAAACAAAAAACATGTGCATAAACATTCCGGAAGGAACGGACCTCATCCGGTACCTGAAGGAGTCTGTGGAAACAGCTTCCAACATTGTACCGCTGTGCTTTGGACAGGCACGATGCTTTCCCGCAAAGAATATTTATGCACATGTTCTATTTTCGTACAGCAGCTGCCTGGTTTCAGATGGCAGCTTACTATTTTGTCCGTATCAGGACTGGTTCTGTTTTTCGACCAGTCTCTCGCCGCCGTAGATCTCACGCAGCTTCGGCTTGTCGATCTTTCCGGTCGCATTGCGGATGACCGGTGCAAAGATGTATTTGCGCGGTCTCTTGTATCTGGGCAGATCGATGCAGAACTGCCGCAGCTCTTCCTCGGTCAGCTCCATGCCCTCCTTGACCTGTACGATCGCTGCCGCGATCTCGCCAAGGCGCTCGTCAGGAAGACCGATGACGGCCACATCGTGGATCTTGTTGTTGGCGCTCAGGAAGCTCTCTATCTGGACGGGATACAGGTTTTCACCGCCGGAAATGATGACATCTTTCTTTCTGTCAACCAGGAAGATGAAGCCGTCCTCGTCCTTCCGGGCCATGTCGCCCGTGTGGAGCCAGCCTTCCTTCAGGACCTCTGCCGTAGCCTCGGGGTTCTTGTAATATTCAACCATGACGCCCGGGCCTCTGACACAAAGCTCACCGACCTCTCCATCCTCTACCGGAGTGCCCAGCTCGTCCACGATCTTTGCCTTCCAGCCATATCCGGGGATACCGATCGCGCCGATCTTATGGATGTTTTCAACACCCAGATGGACACATCCGGGACCGGTGGACTCGGAAAGGCCGTAGTTTGTATCGTATTTGTGATTCGGGAAATACTGCCTCCAGCGGTGGATCAGGCTCGGGGGTACCGGCTGTGCACCGATGTGCATCAGTCTCCACTGGCTGAGGTGGAAATCCTCGATTTTCAGTCTGCCGGAATCCAGCGCTGCCAGGATGTCCTGTGCCCAGGGGACCAGCAGCCAGACGATGGTGCAGCCTTCGTTCGAGACAGCCTGGAAGATCGCCTCCGGAGAGTTGCCTTTCAGGATGACCGCCCGGCTTCCAGTATACAGGGAGCCGAACCAGTGCATCTTTGCGCCGGTGTGATACAGCGGCGGGATGCAGAGGAAATTGTCCTTTTTGGTGGTCTCGTGATGGATGGCCTCCATCTGCGCGGACTGCATCAGTGCCTTGTGCAGGTGCAGGATCGGCTTCGGGAAGCCGGTCGTGCCGGAGGAGAAATAGATCGCTGCGTTGTCCGTGTCCTCAACCAGGATCAGAGGCGCGACCGAAGAGGCGTTGGACACCTGCCGGTAATAGTCCTCTGCATAGGAAGGACACTGGTCGCCAACGTAGTACAGCAGCGTATTGTGCTTGATCTTGCCGGCAATGTCTTCTATTCTTCCGATAAACTCCGGACCATAAAACAGTACGTCCGAATCGGATGCCTTCAGGCAGTAATCGATCTCCTCGCCGGTAAAGCGGAAATTCAGCGGAACAGCGACAGCGCCCGTCTTCAGAATGCCGAAATAGATCGGCAGCCATTCCAGGCAGTTCATCAGCAGGATCGCGCATTTCTGATCCTTGCGGATGCCCCGCTCGATCAGCATATTGGCCACACGGTTTGCCTTTTCATTGAACACAGACCAGGTGATCTGTCTGCGGTAAAATGTGCGCGAGGTGGGCTGGATCAGCTCATACTCCTTCCAGGTGACCCTCTGCTCCTCCTTGATCTCGGGATTGATCTCGACCAGAGCGACCTCGTTGCCGTAAAGCTTGCTGTTCCTTTCGAGAAGATCTGTAATTGGCATAGTCTACCTCCCTGTCAGACCGGCTCTTTTTGTTCTGCTCCGGCCGGTCTTTTTCGTCCGGATGAAGGTTGTTCCGCATCCGGATCTCTGTTTTTGCGATTTAAACCGCTAAAGTATTCTACCCTCTTTCCAGACGCTTGTCAAGGGACGGCCGGCAATTTCGGAAAAAACCTCCCAAATGCGTTCCAGCCCTTGTATTTCCACACTTTTTTCGTTTATCCAAAAGCGAATTTTCTTGATTTTGCCAAGTCATACGCTATACTGAATCATAAAAGGAGGTTACCGTTAATGAATAAAAATACAAAACAGCTCATGCTGGGAAACAAAGCAGTCGCCCGCGGTCTGTACGAAGCAGGCGTCTGTTTTATTTCCAGTTATCCTGGAACACCCAGCACTGAGATAACCGAAGAAGCAGTAAAATATGATGAGATCTACTGCGAATGGGCGCCGAACGAGAAGGTCGCCATGGAGTCTGCCTTTGGCTCCTGCCTTGCCGGCCGCCGTTCCTTCTGTGCCATGAAGCACGTCGGACTGAATGTCGCAGCAGATCCTCTGTATACCATGTCCTACACGGGCGTGAATGCAGGTATGGTCATCGGCGTTGCGGACGATGCCGGCATGCATTCCTCCCAGAACGAGCAGGACAGCCGCCATCATGCGATCGCATCCAAGGTCCCGATGCTCGAGCCCTCAGACTCGGCAGAGGCCCTGGAGTTCACAAAGCTCGCCTACGAGATCTCCGAAAAGTTCGATACTCCGGTCCTGATCAAGATGTGCACCCGCGTAGCTCACTCCCAGTCTGTGGTGGAGACCGGCGAGCGCACCGTACCGGACAAGCCCTACGAAAAGAATATCGCCAAGTACGTCATGATGCCAGGCAACGCGCGGCGGCGCCATCCCATTGTTGAGGAGCGCACGAAGGCCCTGACCGAGTACGCCGAGACATCTCCGGTAAACCGTGTAGAGATGGGCGGCACGGAAATCGGCATCATCACCGCCTCCACTTCCTACCAGTATGTCAAGGAGGTCTTTGGCGAAAGCGTCAGCGTCCTGAAGCTGGGCATGGCCAATCCGCTTCCTGTTAAGCTGATCCAGGACTTCGCCGCAAAGGTCGATAAGCTCTATGTCGTGGAGGAGCTGGATCCCATCATTGAGAATCATGTCCGCGCCCTTGGCATCCCTGTCACCGGCAAGGAGCTGTTCCCGATGGTCGATGAGTTCTCCCAGAACCTGGTCGCTTCCAAATTTGGCAAGGACATCGCGTCCGCCTACTCCCTTGGCGAGCAGATCCCCGCAAGACCGCCTGTCATGTGCGCCGGCTGTCCCCACAGAGGTCTGTTCTATACTCTGAAGAAAAACAAATGCACCGTCCTTGGCGACATCGGCTGCTACACCCTCGGTGCGGTACAGCCCCTTGGCGCCATCGAGATGACCCTCTGCATGGGTGCTTCCATCGGAGCACTTCATGGATTCAATAAGGTCCGCGGCGCAGAGAGCGAAGGAAAAACCGTTGCCGTCATCGGCGACTCCACCTTTATGCACTCCGGCATGACCGGTCTGGCAAACGTCGCCTACAACCAGTCCAACTCTACGATCATCATCGCGGACAACTCGATCACCGGTATGACCGGCCATCAGCAGAACCCGACCACCGGCTACAACATCAAGGGTGATCCGGCCGGAAAGATCGATCTGGAGGCGCTGTGCAAGGCGATGGGCTTTAACCGCGTGCGTGTGGTGGATCCCTACGACCTGGAACAGTGCGACAGCGTCCTGAAGGAAGAGCTGGCCGCGGCTGAGCCCTCGGTCATCATCTCCAGACGGCCCTGCGCGCTGCTGAAATATGTAAAGCACAACCCGCCGCTGACCGTCAATACCGACAACTGTGTCGGCTGCAAATCCTGCATGAAGGTCGGCTGCCCGGCCATCTCGGTCAAGGACAAAAAGGCCCGGATCGATGCCACGCTCTGTGTCGGCTGCAACGTCTGCAGCCAGCTCTGCCGCTTTGACGCTCTGCAGGGCACCGGAAAGGAGGCTTAAGCATGGAGACAAAAAACATTATGATCGTCGGTGTCGGCGGCCAGGGCTCGCTCCTTGCGAGCAAGCTGCTGGGACACCTGCTTCTTTCCCAGGGATATGACGTAAAGGTATCCGAGGTCCACGGCATGTCCCAGCGCGGCGGCAGCGTTGTTACCTACGTCCGCTACGGCGATAAGGTCTACTCTCCCGTCATTGATCTGGGCGAGGCGGATTACATCGTCTCCTTCGAGATCCTGGAAGCTGCCAGATGGCTGCCCTATCTAAAGAAGGATGGTGTTATCGTGACTAACACCCAGCAGATGGATCCGATGCCTGTCATCACAGGCACCGCGGAATATCCCGAGGATCTGGTAAACAAGCTCCGCGCCACCGGAGCAAAGGTCGATGCCCTTGACTGCCTGAAGCTTGCCACAGAGGCCGGCTCTTCAAAGGCGGTCAACATCGTACTTCTCGGCAGGCTCTCCCACTATTTCGACCTGCCCGCCGAGGACTGGCTCGCCTCCCTGGAGGCCAATGTTCCCGCAAAGTTCCTGGAGATGAACAAAAAGGCCTTTGCCCTGGGAAAAGATTACAAAGAGTAACCGTACAA
The DNA here is from genome assembly GCA_002368795.1 of Eubacterium sp. UBA3782. Taxonomy (GTDB): domain Bacteria; phylum Bacillota; class Clostridia; order Lachnospirales; family Lachnospiraceae; genus Bilifractor. The sequence continues at coordinate 55,163 of DFFG01000034.1, read as the reverse complement.
AAATCAATGCATAGGAGTAACACGCATGGAAAAGTACTATCAGGAATCTATTGAATGTGCCAGCCGCGAGGAAATCAAGGCAATACAGGACGAGCGGTTGGTCAAACAGATCCGGCACGTGTGGGACAATGTTCCCTACTACCGGAAAAAAATGGAGGAAAAGGGCCTGACCCCCGAGGATATCCGTTCGACGGACGACCTGCACAAGCTTCCCTTCCTTTCCAAAAAGGATCTGCGGGATGCTTACCCCTACGGTCTTCTTGCTGAGCCGCTGGAGAACTGTGTAAGGATCCAGTCCACTTCCGGAACGACCGGAAAGCGCGTTGTAGCCTTCTACACCCAGCACGACATCGATCTGTGGGAAGAGTGCTGCGCCAGAGCCATCATGGCAGCCGGCGGCACCAACGAGGATGTCTGCCAGATATCCTATGGCTACGGCCTGTTTACCGGAGGTCCCGGCCTGAACGGCGGCTCCCACAAGGTCGGCTGCCTGACCATTCCCACCAGCTCCGGCAACACGGACCGGCAGATCATGTTTATCATGGACCTGAACGCAACGATTCTGTGCTGTACACCTAGCTACGCCGCCTATCTGGGCGAGCGGATGAAGGAAATGGGCTACGGACCGGACGATATCCCGCTGAAGGCCGGCATCTTTGGTGCCGAGGCATGGAGCGAGGAGATGCGCCAGGATATCCAGAAGACCATGGGCATCAAGGCTTACGATATCTACGGCCTCACCGAGCTCTCCGGTCCCGGCGTATCCTTTGAGTGCTCTGCCCAGGACGGCATGCACATAAACGAGGATCACTTCATCGCCGAGATCATCGATCCGGATACCGAGGAAGTCCTGCCCGAAGGCAAGGAAGGCGAGCTCGTCTTCACCGCCATCGACAAGGAAGCCTTCCCGATGATCCGCTACCGCACAAGAGACATCTGCTCTCTCACCAGAGAAAAATGCTCCTGCGGCCGTACCCATGTGCGCATGACCAAGCCGAAAGGCCGTACCGATGACATGCTCATCATCCGCGGCGTAAACGTATTCCCGAGCCAGATCGAGACGGTACTCCTCAACCAAGGCTATGCGGCAAACTATCAGATCGTCGTCGACCGTGTCAACAACACCGACAGCCTGGATGTCCAGGTCGAGATGACGCCCGAGATGTTTACCGACAACATCGGTGAGATCGAGGATCGCCAGAGAGCTCTGTCCGACGGACTCAAGTCCATGCTGGGCATCAAGGCCAAGGTCTCCCTGGTCGCTCCCAAATCCATTGCCAGAAGCGAAGGAAAAGCCGTCCGTGTGATCGATAAGCGTAAGATCTAAAGGAGGAGGTAAAGGTATGAGTATCAAGCAGATTTCCGTATTTCTTGAGAACAAGCCCGGTCAGCTCAAAAAAATGACTGGCGTACTCGCAGAGCATCAGATCGACATGCGCGCCCTCTCTCTTGCCGAGACAAAGGATTTCGGCATCGCAAGACTGGTCGTGGATGACGCCTATGAGGCGGTCAACGTGCTGAAGGATGCCAACTTTGTCGCCAACCTGACAAAGGTTCTTGCCGTTGCCGTTCCGGATGAGCCGGGCGGTCTGGACACACTGCTGTCCCTCTTTGCGGAGGCCGGTGTCAACATTGAATACATGTATGCATTCATCGGCGGCAAGGATGTAAAGCATGCCTACATGATCTTCCGCGTAGCCGATACCAAGGCGGCCGAGATCCGGCTTGCCAGCAAGGGGCTGAAGATCCTGACACAGGACGACATCGCCCAGATCTAAACCGTTAAAACTCAAATGCAGGGGGCTGTCGCATTAAACAAAGCGTGCATAAATATTCTTGCGGGAAGCGCTCGCGCTCTGTCCTCACGCAGCGGTACTAAGTCGGAATGTTCCATTCCTCCAAGTACCGGCTGAGGGCTGTTCCCTCCAGAATGTTTATGCACGCTTTTTTCTTAATGCGACAACCCCTTTGCCGCAACCGATAAACATATGCGATACAGATCCACATGTAATACGGATCCACATGTCGACGGACCCACATATCGGCGGAACCACATATCGGCGGCCCCACATATCGTCGGACCCGCATGTCGACGGACCCACATGTCGGCAGACCCGCATTTTGCCAGGAACCGTCAAAGCCAAACAGTACACGCCCCCGGAAGACATTAAAGCAAACATTCTGCAGACCCGATGGGTCGAAGCCGTTTGCGCAATGCCTTCCAGGGGCGTGTACTGCATGTATAGCAAGTTTAAAAAGCACTCTATGTATGACCGTTATTATCTTTTACCGATCTTGTACCGGATCGTTTTCCGGTCATAATCCCAGCAGTTTCTCTGCGTTGCTTCCCAGGATCTGGGCCCTCTCTTCTGCCTCCAGCGGCAGGCTCTGAATAAACTCCAGCTGCTGCTTTTGATCAGACCATGGGCTGTCTGTACCAAACAGGATCCGGTCAGCGCCAAAAGCGCGGATCATCCGCATCACTTCCTCCGGGCTGAGCATTCCCGTCTCCTCTTCCTTCCAGTAGCCATCCGGCAGCGGATTCATCCGTCCGCAGGCGAAGGCGGTGTCCAGATAGACGCCGGTGCCTGGCAGAAGCTGCATCACTTCATCCCAGTTTTTCCAGCCGCCCATGTGGGCCAGTACGAAGGGGAAACGGCCGATCTGCTCCACAACGTGCAGGCTCATGGCCGGTGAACAGTGAACAACACCCGGAAAACCAACATCCAGACCGGCGTGGGTAACTACGAACAGGCCCAGCTCCGCCGCACGGTCCAGGATCCGCAGAAAGCGGATATCGTCCAGATCCGTGCCCTGGTATACCGGATGGATCTTGATGCCCGGAATGCCCATCTCCCGGACTCTGGCAAGCTCTTCCCGGTAATTGGCATAGTCGGGATGGATGGCACCGAGGTAGAAAAGCCCGGTGCTCTCCGTCCGCTCCAGGCAGTCCCCGGATATGGTGTTGAGTTTTTCTACCTGTCCGGGTGCAGTAGCCACCGGCAGGACGACACTCATGTCGATCCCTGCCTTATCCATGGAAGCCGACAGCTGTACTGCGGTGGAATCGATGAATGCCCGGACATGCGCTTTGCTGCTCAGCGCCGCGATGGTCCGCTCTGCAATCTTTTCCGGAAAGGTATGGGTATGAAAATCTATAATCATCTGCGCTCTGCATCTCCCAGTGCAATACTCTGATGGACGACAACATCTGCATCATAACATGCAAATGCATCCTCGACCAGCTTTTTGTCCGGCTTTGGCGTCACCAGAGACACCACAGGGACGATCACCAGTCCGGCCAGCATGCAGAAGGCACCCGCATTGATCGGGGACTGCAGGAGAGCCGGGAAGCTGGCACGTACAAAGACATTGGCCAGCATAACGACCGTCGAGAAGATGAAGCTGCACCATGCGCCCGCGCTGGAAGCGCCCTTCCAGTACAGGCCGTACAGGAACGGAGCCAGGAACGCACCGGCAAGGGCGCCCCAGGATACACCCATCAGCTGGGCGATAAAGGTCACGTTGGAACGATACTGGATGATTGCAAGAACAACAGAGATCGCCACAAAGACAACGATCAGGCAGCGCATGACAAATACCTGCCGCTTTTCATCCATATCTTTGATGACAGTGCCCTTCAGCAGATCCAGCGTAAGTGTGGAGCTGGAGGTAAGCACCAGGGAGGACAGGGTGGACATGGATGCGGAAAGGACCAGGATCACCACGATGGCGATCAGGATATCCGGCAGGCCGGAAAGCATGGTCGGAATGATGGAATCGTATCCGTTTGCCGCAATATCGATCTTGTCGGAGAACAGTCTGCCAAAGCCGCCCAGGAAATAGCATCCGCCGGCGACGACCAGCGCGAAGAAGGTGGACACGATGGTACCGGTGGAGATGGATTTCTCACTCTTGATCGCATAGAATTTCTGGACCATCTGCGGCAGGCCCCAGGTGCCCAGGGATGTCAGGATGACAACGCCAAGAAGGTTGACCGGATCCGGGCCAAAGAAGGAGGCAAAGATACCGGGGCTTGTGGAGACGGTCTCATCCGTCACCTGTGCCAGACCGTCCAGTGCTGCCAGAAAACCGCCCTGGGAGTTCAGGACCGCACCGATTACAGCGCAGATACCAAACAGCATGATGATGCCCTGGACAAAGTCATTGATCGCGGTGGCCATATATCCGCCGGCAATGACGTAAACGCCGGTCAGCACAGCCATAACGATGACGCAGATCGTATAATCAATATCAAAGGCCATGCCAAACAGGCGGGACAGACCATTGTAGAGCGATGCTGTGTAGGGGATCAAAAAGATAAAGGTGATCACGGAGGCCGCGATCTTCAGCGACCGGTTTCCGAATCTTGACTCAAAGAACTGCGGCATCGTCGCGGAATCAAGATGCTGGGTCATGATCCTGGTTCTTCTTCCAAGGATGACCCAGGCCATCAGCGAGCCGATGATCGTATTTCCGATACCTGCCCATGTGGCTGCGATACCGTATTTCCATCCGAACTGTCCTGCATATCCGACAAACACGACTGCCGAGAAATAAGATGTGCCAAAAGCAAAGGCCGTCAGCCACGGACCGACTGTTCTTCCGCCAAGGACGAAGCCGTTTACATCAGTTGAATTTTTTCTGCAGTAAAAACCGATGCCGACCATAACAGCAAAGAATACCAGCAGAAGTGCGATTTTGATTACCATAGTGTTTCCCTCATTGCTTTATTACTAGTTCGCATTAACGCTTGTGCGCGTTGACGCTTCACTGTGCTAAATTCTACCGCAATGATGCCGGCAATGCAAGAGAAACTTTGCTTTTGCGGCTTTAAAGTGGTAAACTAAATGTATAAACATTATACGGGAGGGAAAGGTGAAAAAAGCAATCCGTTCAGAAACAGCCGATAAGCTATTCGACGCGATCCTGAGTCTCCAAAGCCGGGAGGAATGCTATCTTTTTTTCAAAGACATCTGCACCATCAACGAACTGAATTCTCTGGCCCAGCGTTTTGACGTCGGTACCCGTCTGCTGGAATCCCAGACCTATCAGAGCATTTCCAAGGCTACCGGTGCCTCCACTGCCACGATCAGCCGGGTCAACCGTCTGCTCGAGGACGATGATCAGGGGATCGAGATGGCCGCTGCGCGCATTAATGCCGCTGCTGCGTCCGGAAAAGCTTCGGAATAACCGTAACATCAATAGCACGAAAACAGGGCTGTCCTGCCGGGAGAATTGTCCCGGCTGAACAGCCCTGCCTTTTTTCCGGCACGTCCGCTATACGCGGCCGTCTGCCGGTATTTTTTTACTGCTGACTCTTTCCGTTCATCAGCAGGTTGACGATGATGCCGAGGATAAGCGCGGTCGCGATGCTGGTGATCTGGACGGCCTTGAAATCAAGGACCAGTCCGCCGATGCCCAGGACCAGGATCGTGCTGACAACATACAGGTTGCGGTTGTCGTTCAGGTCTACGGTCTGGATCATCTTCAGTCCGCTGACAGCAATGAAACCATACAGTGCAATGCAGATACCGCCGACGACGCATACCGGGATGGTGTTGACAAAAGCAACAAACGGCGAGAAGAAGGAAAGGATGATGCACATGATCGCCGTCATGATGATCGTGTAGATCGAAGCGTCTCCGGTGATGGCGACACAGCCGACCGCCTCACCATAGGTCGTGTTGGGGCATCCGCCAAAGAGAGAGCCCAGGATCGTGCCGATACCGTCGCCAAGAAGCGTGCGGTCAAGGCCGGGATCCTTGATCAGGTTCCGTCCGATAACGGAGCTGAGGTTCTCATGATCGGCGATATGCTCGGCAAAGACGACCAGCGCCACCGGGGCAAACAGCAGCAGGATCTGGATAAAGCCTGCGGCTCCGCCAAGGGAGGCTGCTCCATTTTCAAAAATACCGGTAATGGTAAAATGAGGAATGCTGAAAATACTATCGATCGTAAAGGGGCTGAAGTTGTTGACCAGCGCAGAATAATCGATGATCTGCAGATATTCGATCCCGGTCAGGATACCGATGATCGTAAATACGGATCCGACGACATAGCCGACAAGAACACCGATGATAAACGGGATCATGCGGATGCTCTGGCTGCCCTTTACAGAAGCGATGATCGTAGCCAGAAAAGCGATCAGACCGACCAGGATAGCGACCAGGTTGTAGCCGGTGGAGGAAACGTTGGTCAGGTTGCTGACTGCGGATCCGCAGAGGCTCAGTCCGATCAGAGCGACCGTAGGACCTACGATGACCGGCGGCATCAGTCGGTCGACCCAGCCGGTTCCCACACTTTTAACGATCGCGGCGAGAATCACATAGACCAGGCCGGCAAAAACAGCACCGAGGAAAATACCCAGATAACCAAAGCTTGCCGCTCCGATCAGCGGGGAAATAAAGGCAAAGGAGCTGCCCAGGAATACGGGACTTCTCTTCTTTGTGATGAATACATACCAGAGTGTGCCGACACCAGCGCCGAAAAGGGCGGCCGGCTGACTCATCGTGACCTCGGTAGCACCGCCTGTACCCAGATTGACCAGTGTGGGCACCAGAAGCGTTGCGGCGATGATCGCCAGCAGCTGCTGGAACGCATAAACCAGATTTTTCCTGAAAGGCGGCTTTTCTTCGACCTGATAAACAAGTTTCATTCTTACTTCCTCCTCATTCAAAAAGCTATATTCCTAGACATCAAGGTATATAATATACGTATTGTTCCTGCAAATCAAGCGTGGTTTTCATGGTTTTTACGCTTTTTAATGCGGATCAGGAATTGTTCTTTGCAGGTACAGGAAGCTGTATTTTTTACCTTGGAACCGCTGTCCTCTTCTTACAGGAGCTCGGCACCCTCCGGGATCTGCGCGGCTCCGCCCTCGGGATCTACTGCATGCATGACCCCTTCGGCCTCCAGGATATCCCGGACAAAGTTGACGAATTCCAGGGCAAGGCCTCTTGGCGGGCGCTCCTTTTCCCAGACAAGGACATACTCCGCCATTTTTACAGGATCGGTGATCACCTTCGATACGACACGCGGATTCGGCGTACGGGTCGTCTGGGGGAAGATGCAGATGCCTGCCCCTTCCTCGGCCAGCGCCAGTGCGTCGATATAGCTGGACAAGGTGCAGAGGATCTTTGGTTCCTTTCCGATCGACTCAAACCAGCGCAGGACCGCCTCCAGGCGGGATGCCCTCTCCGGCACGATCAGCGGGACATCGGCCAGCGCTGCCAAAGGGATCATGGGATCATCCCCTGCAGCCTGCGGAAAATCGGCGGGGATCATCGCGCTCCAGGGCTCTCTTCCCACACAGATGCCCTCCAGATGCTCGGCATCATAGGGAGCTGCGATCACTCCCAGATCCACCAGGCCTCTGGCCAGACGCTCGATCACGTCATCACTGCTGCCGTTCCACACCGAGTAGGTGACCAGCGGAAATTCCTCCTGAAAGCCACTGATCCAGTGTGCAGCCAGGAACGGCGCCCTGCCCTCAACCATCCCCAGACGGATCCGGCCGGACAGCTCATCGCCAAGGGTCTTCAGCTCACTTCTGGCGTCACTGGCCAGAGCCAGCATCTGCTCTGCCCTTCGGTACAGGATACGGCCGGCCTCTGTCAGCTGCAGATGCCGCTTGCCACGAATAAACAGCTGGACCCCAAGATCCTCCTCCATCAGCTTGATCTGGTTGGAAAGCGGCGGCTGGCTGATGTTCAGCTTTTCTGCCGCATGGGTAAAATTCAGTTCTCTTGCGACTGTTACAAAATAGGTGAGTGAGCGAAAATCCATTCTCATCCTCCTTTATCCTTCGATTTCGGCATTGTTTCATACAGCATGCGTGTGTCTCTGATGCGTGCGCACCTGATGCGAACCTTCTGCCCCGCGTACATCCGGACGGTTCACCCTCCGGCACAGACTCCCTGCAAGCCTGCATTGTCCTGCTCGATCGAAAAAAAAGAGACTTCCCCGATATCAGGAAGCCCCTTTGCTTTACCGTATCCAGTATACTCCAGATCCGGACTGTTTTCTATATCATAATTCACAAAAAATACCATGCAGACCTATACATATTTTCTCAGGCTTACCCGGATATTGTCCTTTTTGGTGTGCAGCCGTATTCCGTCATAGACCGCCTTGCCCCAGCCGCGCACAGACAGGACATCCCCGCTTTTCAGCACGGTTCCCGGATCCGTGACCTGCCGCCCGTTGATAAAGACCTTCTGATCGCGGAACAGCTCAGCCGCTTTGGATCTGGACTGTCCGGTCAGCCGTGCCGTGATGGCATCCGCCCGCTCAGATGGAACGACCAGCTCCATCGCCTCCATCCTGACCTCGGCACCCGCAGGAAGCTCCGGCACCTTTCGGACCTTAACCCGGGTATGACGCACCTCCTGAAGGTTGTCCGCGATAAAGTCTGCCAGCCGGTCCAGCACAAAGATCCAGGCTGTCTTATCCTTGATCCGGATATCGCCGACCGTATCCCGGTCCACATTTAAGGCCATCAGGCTGCCCAGATAATCCCTGTGGCTGAGCATCTCGCCGAACTTCTCCTGTACAGGAGCCACTTCGAGGATAACGATGGGAAATTCCTCCTCCCAGCCAAACAGCTCCGGTGAACCAAATCTGGCGATCACCCGCTCAGCGCCTTCACAGCCGCCGTTCACAGTTACGTACTGGGCACTGACCGCCCCGCTGCGCACCATGTTCTGAAGCACAGAATTATCCGCCAGCGACAGAAAATCCGTAAAACAGTAGACTCCGTTCCGGGATGCTCTTGTATACAGCTCCAGAAAACGCTTCTGCGTCTGCCGGATATCCTCCATAATCTGCGTCCTCCCGTCAGTGCAGGGAGCTCTTGATGCTGTCCATCTGCCGCATGATATGCCTGCGCATATATTCCTCGGCACTCTTCCTGTCCCGCTTTTTCAGGCTCTCCCAGAGCTCATCGTGCTCACGGATCAGGGTATCCCTGTTTTCTGTATCCTTCAGATACTCGACACGATAGCGGTACATCTGCTCCCGCAGATTGCTGATCAGCTGCTCCAGCCTCCGATTTCCGGTAGAAGCATAGATGATCGCATGGAATTCTTCATCCGCCTCGGCAAGCTCAGTCAGGGCCGCCTTCCGGATCAGCTTTTCAAACTTACGGGATGCCAGATAGAGTCTGGACAGGTCTTCGTCCGTGATCCGATCGCAGGCAAGATCGACAGCCAGCTCCTCCAGACCAAGGCGCACCTCCAGCACATCCCGAAGGTCCTTCTCGGTGATCCTGGCCACCTGGGCGCCCTTCCTGGGGATGTTCACTACGAGTCCCTCCAGCTCCAGCATCCGTATTGCCTCCCGGATCGGTGTCCGGCTCACGCCCAGCCGGTTCGCCAGCTGGATCTCCATCAGCCGTTCTCCCGGCTGTAGATCCCCCTGCAGGATTCCCTTTCTAAGCGTCCGGAATACAACGTCCCTAAGAGGGAGATCCGGATATTCCTTCATTGTCATTACCAGCTTATCTTCGGCCATGCACAGATCCTCCGTTCTGATAAGGGACTGTAAGAAACAGATCGCTGGCCAGTCCCTCGGTTTCCAGTATGCTGCATGCCCTCTGCGCATCCTCATCCTGCGCAAACAATCCAAACACTGTAGGTCCGCTGCCGCTCATCATCGCCCCGACAGCTCCCTGCTCCATCATGATCTCCCGGATCCTGGCAATGACCGGATGATCCCGGACAGTAACAAGCTCCAGGACATTCCCCATCTTCGCCGCCAGGTCATCCAGATCGCCCGCCTCAAGGGCACGGATCTGTCCGCTGATGTCCGGGTGCACATAACCGGAAAGCGCATCCAGCGCCCGGTACACGCCGCCTGTGGGAACATCGATTCCCGGCTTTGCCAGCAGGATCGTACATGCCGGCATAGGCGGAAGCTCCGTCAGGATCTCGCCGATCCCCTCGGAAAGCATCGTTCCCTCCATCACGCAGAACGGGATATCCGCCCCGAGCCTGACGGCCCGCGCGCAGAGCTCCTCCTTCGTCAGTCCAAGCGAAAACAGCTCATTTACGCCCCGGAGGACCGCAGCCGCATCTGCACTTCCTCCTGCCAGGCCAGCCGCCATGGGGATCCTCTTTTCCAGACGGATGTCGATCCCCTCTGCAACAGAAAACTCCTGCATCAGCAGCTCTGCTGCCCGCCATGCCAGGTTCGTGCTGTCCGCAGCAAGCCCCGGCACATTGAGGGAAAGGGAGATCCCGGCTTCCGGTTTCTTTGTGAGCGTGATGGTGTCACACACATCGACCGACTGCATGATCATCCTGACCAGATGGTAGCCGTCCTCACGAAGGCCGGTCACATCCAGCCCCAGATTGATTTTTGCATGTCCCTTTACCGTAATTTCCCGCATAACACTCCGTTATCTGCATGGGATCCCGGCATCATTGGTGCCGTTCTCACGCCTGTTCTGACGTTATTTTTCCTTTCTAAACTTTAACGATAAAAATAGTTTCTGTCAATCATCTTTCTTAAGGCTAGCCGCATCTTCCACGGGGCCTCGAATGCAGGCTCGTCAAAAGGCCTGAGGTTCCTGGACTAAGGGCTCTGCCAAAAGGCCAGCGGATCCTGGAATATGGGCTCTCCAAATGACCTGCAGATTCTGGAATACAGGCTCTCCAAAGGGTCTGCGGACCCAGGAATACGGGTTCGCTAAAAAGCCGTAAATGTGGGTGCCATAAAAGACAGCCTTGCGAAGGGAACGGGGCTTACGTATAATATAGGAAAGTTCCGGACAGCCCTTGCTGCATGCAGCGCTGCCCGTGTATTCAGGAGGTTTCCATGATCCGTCTAATTCTGGCTGCACTGTTCGTATTCATTTTTCTGGTCGTCAGCCTGCCCATCCAGCTGGTTCTTTACCTGATCGGCAAAAAGCGCCCGGACATAAAGGCCAATACAAGCCGTGCCATCGTTCAGTGGGCATTCCGGGTTGTCCGCTTTCTTGCGGGTGTCCGTCTCACGGTCCTTGGCCAGGAAAATCTTCCAACTGACCAGGCAGTCCTCTACATCGGCAACCACAGAAGCATCTTTGATATCGTCCTTACTTATCCTCTTCTGCTGCAAAATACCGGCTATGTCGCAAAAAATTCCCTGGAGAAGGTTCCCTCGCTGCGCATCTGGATGCGGTACATCGGCTGTCTCTTCCTTGACCGCTCAAATCTGAAGGAAGGCATGAAGATGATCCTGAAAGCAATCGAGTCGGTAAAGAACGGCACTTCGATCTTTATCTTCCCCGAGGGCACGCGCAATAAGGGCGAGGACGAGCTCCAGCTGCTGGAGTTCCACGAAGGCAGTCTGAAGATCGCCGTGAAATCCGGATGTCCCATCATTCCGGTATCCATCAACAACTCCGTGAACATCTTTGAAGGACATATTCCCTGGATCCGCTCCGTGCCGGTAATCATCGAATTCGGCACACCTCTGGATCCGGCCTCCTTCTCAAAGGACGAAAAAAAGCATCTCGGCGAGATCACCCGGGATATCATCACCGAAACACTGAAGAAAAACCAGGAGCTGCTGGAATCTGCTTAAAGAACTGCCTACGGCACACGCCCTGGAAGGCATTACGCAAACGGCTTCGATCCTGTCGGGTCTGCAGAATGTTTGCTTTAATGTTTTTAAGCTTAGCCTGCAGCAACCGCCCTGGAAGGCATTACGCAAACGGCTTCGGCCTTAACAGGCCTGCAGATTGTTTGCTTTAATGTCTTCCAGGGCGGTTGCTTTGTTCTCATCAAGTCTATTTGCCCTTATAGTTCAGAGTTGTATACTCATCAGCTGTGACAACGGCTGCTACATGAAAAAAGCCCCTGCCGCCGGCAGGGACTTTTTTCATATATGGCATGTGGAACGGATCTGCCATGCACGATGCAGTGCTTATGGCTCGATCTCGTCGAATATAACGATGGATCCGTCTGTCCTGACCATCTCGTAGTCTTCCAGTGTGGTGACCAGCCAGTCCATGCGCGGGATGCGGTAGAGGAACCGGCAGATGAAGAGACTTGGGGATCTCCGGTAATCGATGTTTGTGGCGATATAATCCGGTGCTGTAAGGAAGTTCAGCAGCAGGCTGGCTGTCAGGAAGTCCAGGATCATATCCAGGATACGATAGCCGCTTCTGTGTGCATAGTCTGCCTTCTGGCCGCGGATGTATTCGTTTCTCTGCTTTTTGTACCAGCGCAGCACGCGGAAGTCCAGAGACTCGACAGCAAATACGCCTTCATATGCATCGAGGACCTCGCAGGTCAGATCAGACAGCACGTCGTGGTTGCCGTCTGCCACCTGAAGCTCGACAATCACCGGTACCTGCCCGTCGATCAGTTCCAGCGCCTCTGCCAGTGTCGGGATCTTCTCCTCTGTGCCGCACAGACACAGTGTCTTCAGATCCTCCAGTGTACTGTTTTCGATGGTGCCGTTGGTTCCGGTCAGCCGGTCCAGTCTGGCATCCGCAAAAACGACAGGTACGCCGTCACGGGTAATACGGACATCCATTTTGATGCCGTAGCCATGTTCGATCGCCGCAGAGAATGCAGCCATGCTGTTCTCCGGAATCTTCTTTTCCGGATCATGAAAACCGCGGTGTGCAAAATCATATCGCTGAATCTCGCTCAGATCCGGCTTGTTCCAGATCCTGGGTTTTACCGCCAGTGCCCATGCAGCTGCAGTGCCGGCGCAAACAGCAAGAAATGTTTTCAGTTTTTTGCCCATGTCGATTCCTCCTGTCTGAAGCTATATAAAAGTATACCATATTTTTTCTTCTGTTTCCATAGTCTGACACCAAATCTTGCGATCCCGGCATATGCATATTCCGGCAGCGCACGGAAAAATGCTGCTATCTTCTGCGTCCGCCTGGGAACGCTGCACCTAGGCTGTGATGTGCAGAATGTGGGTCGCCAGCTGGAAATAGGTGAACAGCGATACGGCATCGACGATCGTTGTGATCAGCGGGCTGGCCATGACGGCAGGGTCAAATCCAAGCCGGTCCGCCAGCATAGGAAGGCAGGAGCCAACCAGCTTGGCAAATATGACAACCATGACCAGGGTCAGGCAGATGACAGCTGCGATCGTTGGTTCCAGCCGGTCAAACAGGATCAGCTTGAAGAAGTTTACGATCGAAAGGGTAATGCCGCAGATCACGGCGACCCTGATCTCTTTCCATATCACCTTCGGCAGATCACCGAAATCGATATCCTGCAGAGACAAGCTTCGAATGATGGAGACCGATGCCTGGGAACCTGCATTTCCGCCGGTGTCCATCAGCATGGGAATATAGGCCGTCAGGACAATATACGAGGACAACGCCTGCTCGTACATGGTGATGATCGCCCCGGTAAAGGTGGCAGAGATCATCAGCAGCAGAAGCCATGGCATACGTTTCTTGTAAGTCTCGAAGATGCCGGTCTTCATATAGGGCTTCTCGGAAGGAATGATGGCGGCCATCTTCTCGATATCCTCGGTGGCCTCTTCCTCAAGAATATCGACCACATCGTCGATGGTAATGATACCGACCATCCGGTTTTCGTTATCCACGACCGGAAGGACAGTAAAGTCGTATTTCTGAAAAACCTGCGCAGCCTCCTCCTGGTCGGTCGAGGTATTGACGCTGATGACGTTTTCATTCATGATCTTGCCGATCATGGCGTCCTGCGGCATGATCAGCAGGTAGCGCAGGGCAACCGTGCCCTTCAGCACACGCTTCGGATCCAGGACATAACAGACATTGACGGTCTCCGAATCCAGTCCGATCTTGCGGATCCGCTCGATGGCGTCGTTGACCGTCATGTTTTCCTTCAGGTCAACATACTCGACCGTCATGATACTGCCGGCGGAGTCATCCGGATACTGGAGCAGATGATTGATATCCTTCCTTGTCTCCGGGCTGGCATTAGCCAGGATCTTTTTTACCACGTTTGCCGGCATTTCCTCCAGCAGGTCAGTCGCATCATCGGCCCACAGATTCTCAATGATGTTGGATGCCTCACGGTCCGACAGAGACATGATGATGTATTTCTGGTCATCGACCTCCAGCATCGGGAAAACATCTGCGGCCAGATCCTTGGGCAGGATACGGAACATCTTCAGGGAGTCCTCATCCTCCATGGAATCCATGATCGCCGCGATATCCGCCTCATTCACATCTGCCACCAGATGTCGGAGCTTACCATACTCTTTTTTATTCAGCAGTTCGATAATCTCTTCGATCATTTTCTCCGGATCTTTTCTGATCTCTTCATCCATTGAGACTTTCCTCCCTCTTGTGAAAATATCATCCTCATAATAGCAGAATCTGACAGATTCTTCCACCCTTTTGCGGAATGCATTTTTCTCTCCTTCCGGCTGCAGCGCACCCTGCCAGGATACCCCGCAGGTTGTCACGGGCTGTCCTACTCTGCCCGGATCCGACATATACTGTCTGATTTTTCCCGGAATTTTTCTTCTGATTATTTCGAATTTTTCCTCCGATTTTTTTCAAAATACCTGTTGACAAATCTCTTTAAATGCGATAGTATACTTAATGCTGATTCAAGCAAGTGTGCGGTTAGCTCAGCTGGATAGAGCGTTTGGCTACGGACCAAAAGGCCGGGAGTTCGAATCTTCTACCGCACGCTCAAAAGCACCGGGAACATCCCGGTGCTTTTTTTATGTCTGTTTTGTATGATGCGAAGTTCTTTGCTACTCTTCCCTTCCTTCTCTGTGTTTATTCCCCGATCTTCAATGCGATCCGGTAGAATACCGGATCCTCCATGGCCTCTTCGCATGAACCATAGGGTGCGATCGTTCCAAAGATGCTGTCTCTGGACAGATGCAGGCCGTCGGAACGGTATTCATTTGCCACCAGTATACAAGGGCACTTCGGCAAAAGGTCCGGCTCGTGCAGCATCCGCTGCATCTTGCGGTTCGCTATGGTGTTGGTCTCGGTGATCAGAATCATCAGATCGGATGCGGTCAGCAGACGTACATAATCGACCTCGAGTATGGTTCCGATGTCCAGAATAATTACGTCAAAATCCTTCTTTTCCGCCAAAAGGGATACGACACCTGAGATCTCAGCCGGTCCAATGCCCACAGAAGGCAGGGATTTCTCAAACGGAAGCAGATAGGAGAACCCTGCATGTCCGATATTCTGCAGAACTGTCCAGTAGATATCTTCGGT
Organism: Eubacterium sp. UBA3782; assembly: GCA_002368795.1. Lineage (GTDB taxonomy): Bacteria > Bacillota > Clostridia > Lachnospirales > Lachnospiraceae > Bilifractor. Next base: position 39,976 of record DFFG01000034.1, on the reverse strand, counting down.
TGGATTCTTCATTTCCTCCGCCAGCTGCGGTGACGCGTGGTCGCCAGAATCAAAAAGTGCATCCAGGCTCTGCAGCGGATCGGCACTTATCACCAGGACTTTCAGATCCAGCTTTCTCAGCTTTCGTGCAAGGGCAATGCATGCCATACTCTTGCCGCTGCCGCCGATCGGCGAGTATACACTGACGATTTTCGTCCGTTTTCTCTCGGTCTCCTGTACCGGTGTCTGAACCTTCTCCTCGGAAGGAAACAGAGCTTCACTGATCCGGTCAAGGATGACCTCCTCCGGAAGATCCTTGAGCAGCACGGATACATGGGAGGGATACTCCTGATCAGAGGGGAATTCATACGCCATCATGTAGATCCGGCGGATGGAATGCTCCCGCAGGAAATCACCATAACTGTCCTCATCGATCATCAGCAGTGATATATCCTGATGCTCCTGAAAAAACTCCTCCATATAATCCGGATCTGTTATGATGTGCACTCTGGCGGAAGCGGCAAAGCGCCGGATGATCTCTTCCTCCAGCGGCTTCAGGTAACTATAATCTGTATCTGCAATGACCAGCCTGGGCCTGTTGTCTTCCATCGTCTTGTCACTCCACATTAAAGGTATAATCACCAAAGCGCAGAACGCTGCCCTGGCCAATAGGGATCTCGATGTACGGAACGACCGGACGATTGTTGACAAACGTCCCCGTTTCACTTCCCATATCTTTCACAAAGAAATTAATCTCGTTCCAGCCGATCACTGCATGCAGGGGGCTGACCGATTCCACATCAGGAATGTAGCCGCTGACGTCACCCTCATCCGAACCGATCCGGAAGGTCTCATGGCCGACCCGGAAGGTCAGCGGATCCGATGTGTTGATCCCCTTGAGGATCAGCATCTCATCCTCCTCCGGCGTCCGTCTTTCCAGGGCGTTCTCCAGCCGCACCCAGTCGCCAAAGGCTTTTCCCTTTTCATAATCGATCTGCCTGCAGACCGTGCGCGACTCTTTTTTCCCTGATACGATATCCTCGACCAGAGCATACAGTCTCTTCTTGTAAATATCCGAATGCACCGCATCTGCCGGAATAAGCGCCGGCAGGCAGAGCAGAAATACTCGTCTGTTCTGATCCAGATAGATGCTGTCCACATCCCACACGATATTTTCCAGCGAGATAATGTCCTGCTTCTCCAGCGCGCGGACACGTCTCAGAATACCCTTGGCGATCTCGCAGCACTCATTCAGGCTAAGTTCTCCAAGCATATCGGAGAGCGGCTCGGCGTCCTCGGTAAAAAACGCCAGCTTGACCCGCCGGTTGAAGCGAATGGCTTCGCAGGGAAACAGGCCGTGATCACGCCCTTCTTTCTTCAGATGGGCGAGCGCATTTCTGTCCAGCTGCTGCTCCGAATTCAGCAAAAATTCTCTCATAGGGGTCTCTCCGTACTCAGATCAGATTCAGTATATTGCGCAGCTCAACGAGAGGGATCTGCCCCGGTGCAGAGGATTGTCCGACTGTCGCAAACGTCACGCAGGATCCGGTCAGCCGTCCGCTGATCCTGGAAATGCGTCCAATATCACCCATAGCCATCGTGATCAGCGGGCAGGGCGTACGGTCATTCTTTTCAGCTGTCACATCCATCAGCTTCAGGACATCCCTGGATTTCTCCGGCATGACCGCCAGCTTCAGGATATCGCCTCCTGTCCTCTCCAGCTTGTCCAGGATCCGCTCCATCTCCTGCTTCTTTGGCGTACGGTCAAAGAAATGACAGGAAGAGATAACCGACTTTCCAAGCCCATGGATATCCCGGATCAACAGCTCCGTATCCGTACCAGGCATCAGGCCTTCCACATCGATCAGGTCGATCTCAGGTCTGGCCGCCGCCCAGAGCAGGATCCGCTCATAATCAGCCGGCTCCAGATCGATATCGCCGCCCTCACGCCGGCTGCGGATCGTCAGAAGGAGGGGCATGGAACCCAGCACTTCCGCAAGTTTTTCCAGAAGCGCTCCCATTTTTTCTGTATCACATACATCAACATACCGATCGGCACGCCACTCGACAAGATCCGGTCCTGCCTGGCGGATATACTCTGCCTGCATGAGGATCTCCTCATCAGTAGCCGCAAAGATCGGCACACAGATCTTGGGAAGTCCTTCTCCGATCACGGTCTCCTTCGCCGTCACCGGAATCTTTTCAAGGATCTCCGGCTTTCCGTTCTTTTTCTTCTTATCTCTGGTCCAGGTATAAAGAGACCGCTCGTCAGCCTTCTCCTGCTCATCCCTGACAGAGAGCTCCGCCTTCTTCAGTTTTTTCGCTGCCTTATCTTCTTTTTTCTTCTTTTTCTTTTCTTTTCTCTTTTCCATAATCAGCTTTTCCAACCTTCCGGTGTCAAACTCATCTGTATCTTCCTGCACTGCAGGTGCTTCTTCTGCTGCCTCTTCCGGTTCTGCGGATGTCTCCTCTGCCGCCTCTTCCGGCTCTGCAGGGGTCTCCTCTGCCGCCTCTTCTGGCTCAGCAGGTGCCTCCTCTGCCGCCTCTTCCGATTCCGCAGGTGTCTGTTCCGGCTGCTCTTCCGTTTCTTCTGTTGGAGCTTCCTCGGGCTGCTCTGCGGGTTCTTCAGCTGGAGCTTCCTCGGGCTGCTCTGCAGGTCCTTCTGCTGGAGTTTCCTCAGGCTGCTCTGCAGGTTCTTCAGCTGGAGCTTCCACGGGCTGCGCTGCGGGTTCTTCTGCCGGAGTTTCCACCGTTTGCTCTACAGCTTCTTCTGCCGGAGCTGCCGCTGGCTCTTCCTTGGCTTCTTCCACCTGCTTACTCTGCTCGCTGCTGGTTTCTTCCGGCGCAACGCCTGCCAGTTTTTTCAGAAAATCAAATAATCCCATACATGTCTCCTATGCAGCCTTTTACCCGATCCTCCCACGTTTTTTATTGTCGGGATTTGGCTGCTTTTGAGTTACATTATAATATAAAAACCCTATATTGTCTAATTGCTCCTGTGATTATCCCCATGTTATACTGGGCATACACGCACACCGCGAGGGAGGGCTATTATGGATATATTTGTCGAGGATGCTGAGAGAATCCCGGTCTCCGGCCACACATCATTCTACGGACTGCTCGGACATCCGGTCGCCCACAGTCTGTCACCGGCCATGCACAACGAATCGTTCCGCTGCTGGCAGATGGATGCTGTCTATCTCTGCTTTGATGTGGAGGCAGAACATTTTGATGCAGCTGTCGAGGGCCTTCGCTGCTGCGGAATCAAGGGTTTCAATCTGACCATGCCCCATAAAAACCGCATGGCTGAGATCGCCGATGAGCTTTCTCCTGCGGCCAGGCTGACCGGTGCCGTCAACACGGTGCTCAACCAGGACGGTCGCCTGATCGGTCACAATACTGATGGAAAGGGCTTTATGCTTTCCCTGGCAGAAGCAGGCTTCGACGCTGCAGGAAAACGGATGACGATCCTTGGCGGCGGCGGCGCGGCCAGTGCGATCTGTGCCCAGGCTGCGCTGGACGGTGTGAAGGAGCTCCGCATTTTTGCCCGTCCGGAAAGCCGGTTCCATCAGCGCACCCTTGCCCTGGCAGAAGCTATCTCGGCGGATACCGGATGCTCTGCTGTAGTCTGCGATCTTGGCGATCAGCGCATGCTGGCAGAAGCGATCGCCTCCAGCGACATCCTGATCAACGGAACATCCGTCGGGATGTCGCCCGCTGAAAATGCCTCTCTCATCGAGGATCCCACCCTGTTTCGCCCAGAACTGTTCGTGGCGGATGTGATCTATCAGCCACGGCAGACCCGTTTTCTAAAACTGGCAAAAGAAGCCGGCTGCCAGACCATGAATGGCATGTACATGCTGCTCTACCAAGGTGCGGAAGCCTTCCGTATCTGGACCGGTAAAGCAATGCCCACCGAGCGGATCCGCCAAATGTATTTTTCTGATTGATCATGCGCATCCCTCAGTCCCTCCCCTTTTGCATAAATGAATCCCACGTCCCTGGAAGACATTAAAGAGAACATTCTGCAGGCCCAAAGGGCCGAAGCCGTTCGCGTAATGCCTTCCAGGGACGTGGGCTATAAATATGAATGTATGCAAAAGACTCCATGACCTTTCCGTATCGCAATATACGCGGGAAATTCGTCATGGAGTCTTTTTTATCCGGGGCAGCCAAAGCTGCCGTCAAGCCAAAGCTTTCGGGATATTATCTTCTCTGCAGGAAATCCGGGATCTGGATATCCTTTCTGGGTGTTGTCGGAGCCTTCGGAGCGCTGGTCGTTGCCTTCGGTACGTTGAAGGAAGGCATCTTGTAGCCGGCATTCTCAAAGGAGGTCTTCTTCTGCTCCTCAACCTCTTTCTTTGCTGCCTCTACGCTCGGCTGCTTTGTGGTGGCCTCATCCAGACCGGTTGCGATGACGGTGATCTTCGCGGTATCCGGTACAGAATCATCGTACATAGCACCGAAGATGATGTTGGCATCATCGCCGGCCAGGTTCTGAACATAGCTTGCTGCATCGTTGGCATCCATCAGGCTGATGTCACCGCTGATGTTGATGATTACGTGGCTTGCGCCCTCGATGGTGGTCTCAAGCAGCGGGCTGGATACAGCCTCCTGAACAGCCTCAAGAGCCTTGTCATCGCCCTTTGCCTCACCGATACCGATATGGGCAACACCTTTATCCTTCATGACGGTCTGAACATCCGCAAAGTCAAGGTTGATCAGTGCGGGCAGGTTGATCAGGTCTGTGATGCCCTGAACAGCCTCCTGCAGGACCTCGTCAGCCTTCTTCAGAGCTTCCGGCATGGTCGTGCGGCGGTCTACGATCTCAAGCAGCTTGTCGTTGGGGATAACGATCAGCGTATCCACGTTCTGTTTCAGACGCTCGATACCGGCAAGAGCATTGCTCATGCGGGTCTTTGCCTCGAAACGGAAGGGCTTTGTCACAACACCTACCGTGAGGATGCCCATCTCTTTTGCGATGCCGGCAACGATCGGTGCAGCACCGGTTCCGGTTCCGCCGCCCATACCACAGGTGACGAATACCATATCTGCGCCCTCAACGAGTTTCTTGATCTCCTCGACGCTCTCCTCGGCTGCCTTCTGGCCAACCTCCGGCTTTGCGCCGGCGCCAAGGCCCTTGGTGACCTTCTCGCCGATCTGCAGCACGGTCGGAGCCTTGCAGAGGGTAAGTGCCTGCTTATCTGTATTGATACCGACGAACTCGACACCGCCGATCGTCTCGTCGACCATTCGGTTTACTGCGTTATTGCCGGCACCGCCAACACCAACGACGATAATTCTTGCAGAAGACTCTGCTTCATTTGTCATAATTTCTAACAAGATGCTTCCTCCTTTATTGTGCAGCAGCCATAGATCAATGTCCCATGCTGTTATCTCTGTCAGATTCAAAAATAATCATACATGATTATAATATCTTTAATTTTCGAAATATTCAAGCCCTTATCTGGGCAAGTTGACGGCTATGACCGGCTTTTCCTGCCTGCGGCGTTCCATCCCTGTCAGGACGCCATCTGAAGCGGCATGTCTTTTTGACGCTTTCCACGGATCAGCCGTAGTCCTGGCTCTGGTACCCATTTGTACCATAGTAGCCATGGGCATCTGTCTGGATCTCGCCTTCCGTGCTCTCTTCGCTGCCGTCCTCCGGCTTTTTCTTGTCGCCTTCCTCGTTGTTGTGCTGGTTCCAGGCCTCCGCCCAGGAAATATCAAGGCCTTCATTCTCCTCGTATTCCTGAAGGTCCTCCCAGGCCGAATCGTCCTCGGAATCCCGCTTCTCCGGCTCTGTCACCGCATCCGTTTCAAATACGATATTGACGGTGCTGTCGGTGTAGGTCTCCAGATGAAGCGTGCCGGACATCCCGGTCAGCTGCTCCATGATAGCCGCTGCCCTGCTCATCTTGGTCTCAAGGTTGGTATCCTTTCCCAGCGCAATGATGATCGTGCCAAAATGCAGGCTCATGTGGCTGCCGTCTGTGATCTCCACATAATCCGGCTTCATCTCCAGCTTGCTGACGATCTTGCTCAGCGCCTGGATGGAGGAAAAGATCTTTTTATCCTTGGGCACGATCTTCATTCCCTGATGCAGGGCCGTTCCCTTTTCCACGAGTCCTTCGACCCGCAGGATATCGGTAAGATCCGCCTGGAAAAGCGCGGCATCCGGAAGGATAACCCCCTGGGATGTCTCGCCGGAGACGGTATTTACCGTTACACTCACCACTTCGGCAGCCTCTTCCTGGGATACGGACGAGGAGGCATTGTCTGCTTCTGATACAGATGTTATATCCGCTTCTCCGTCAGCTGCCTCTCCGACACCTGCTTCGCCGACACCTGCTTCGCCGATACCTGCTTCTCCGACCCCTGCTTCACCGATACCTGCCTCTCCGGCACCTGCTTCACCGATACCTGCCTCTCCGGCACCTGCTTCGCCGATACCTGCCTCTCCGGCACCTGCCGCAGCTTCCGTACCGTCAGCTGCACCATCGGAACTGCTCTGCAGAGCTTCTGTGCTTTCAGCTGCTGCCGCCTCCTCTTCTTCCCATGGATAAGCTCCCTCCATGGCGGCATCCTCTGCCGTGGTGCTTTCTTCTTCCGCTGCCGGCTCTGCTGTATCCGTGACCGCTTCAGCTGTCAGCGCCTCCTGGGTGCCGCCGGCAGGATCTGCTGCTCCCCCGGCCAATGCCGGAGCGGTACTGCTGCCCGGCGCCTGAAGGGCCTGCAGGATCATTCCTGTATCATCAAAGTAGAAATCAAAGCCGTCCTGCTCGATATAGCCGACCGGCATATTTTCTGTTACATGCAGCTCGACCCTGTTATGGCCGACGTACCGGATCTCAATGTTCCGGATGAAAGGAACGTTTGCGGGCTCTACATTTTTCACGACAGCCGACAGATAAACGGAATTGCGGTTTTTGAAATCGGTCAGAACCATCTGCCTGATCTGATCTGCCGTATACCGGGTATTGCCGATGACCTCGGCACCGTCATCGGGCACGTAGAACAGGGCAATAAAGAGTACGAAAACAACGAACAGCCCAATCAGCACTGTCCGGATCGTCCGAAATATTTTTTTCCAGTTCCACCTACTCACCCGACTTTAAGACTCCTTATCCCTGTTACAGTCTGCGGACATACTCCTTGAACAGATCGCCCCGCTCCTCATAGTTGGCAAACTGGCCCCAGCTTGCGCATGCCGGCGACAGAAGGACCGCATCCCCCGGCCGTGCATTTTCTGCGCAGGCCTTGACGGCTGCCTCCAGATCCTCAAAGAAGAAGATCCGGTCCTCCGGAAAGCCGCAGGCGATGGCTGCTTTTGCGATCTTTTCCCTGGTCTGGCCGATCAGTGCAAAATAACGGACTTTGCCTCCAAAGGCATTGATCCATTCCTCATAGGAAGATTCCTTGTCGTATCCGCCGCCAATCAGCAGGGTCGGACGGTTCATCGCCTCGATCCCCTTGATGGCTGCATCGGGGTTCGTTCCCTTGGAATCGTTGTAATAGCGCACGCCATTCTTTTCTGTCACGTATTCGATCCGGTGCTCTACCCCGCGGAAGGCACATACGGTCTGCCGGATGCTCTCCACCGGTACGCCGGCCTTCCATGCCATCGCGGAAGCCACCATGATATTCTCAAAGTTATGAAGTCCGAGCAGCTGAAGCTCGCCGGTGCGCACCAGGGGGATCGTCTCGCTCTCTGTCCGGATCACGATGGTATCCCCATCGAGGAAAATGCCCTTCTCAAGGACACGGCGGCTGGAGAACCAAATCACCTCTGCACCGCAGCTTTCCCCAAATTTTCTTAACACCTCGTCCTCATAGTTGAGCACACAGGCATCCCCTGCCGCTGCATTCTCGGTGATCCGCTCTTTGCAGCGGATGTACTCTTCCATCGTATGATGACGGTTCAGATGGTCGGGGGTGATGTTGGTGATGGCGCTGACCACCGGATGGAAATCCTGGATCGTTTCCAGCTGAAAGCTGCTGACCTCCGCCACTGTCCAGGCAGTGTCGGACTGCTGCAGCACCACATCGGTATAGGGGGTGCCGATATTGCCCACCACATAGACCTCTGGGTACCAGTTCTTCATGATCTCGCCCAGAAGGGTGACCGTAGTGGTCTTGCCATTGGTACCGGTCACCGCCAGGACTCTGCCCTTGCCGATGTGATATGCCAACTCGATCTCGCCCCACACCGGGATGCTCTTTGCGTAAAACTGCTTTACCACGGGCAGGTCACAGGGAACGCCAGGGCTCATGACCACAAGGTCCAGAGCGTCCATCTCCGTCTCCGGAAGCTCGCCCAGGATGACAGGGATCTCTGTTCCCACCGCTTTCCGGATCGCCTCCCTGTCAGCCTTTGTGCTGCCATCATAGATCAGCGGCAGCGCACCGACGGCACACAGCAGGCGGGCGGCACCGATGCCGCTCTTTCCCGCACCAAAAACCAGTACTTTTTTATTTTTTAATTCCATTGATTTTTCCTCAGTTCAGAATACAGCCCAGAGAAAGGGCACACAGCAGGATCGTCAGGATGGTAAACCGGAATACGATCTGGGTCTCCGACCAGCCGCACAGCTCAAAATGATGATGGATGGGCGTCATACGGAAGATCCGCTTGCCGTGGGTGATCTTGAAGTAGCTGACCTGCATAACAACAGAGAGAAGCTCGAAGGCATAGATAAAACCAAAGATCGGGATAAACAGCGGCATATGCAGCATATAGGCCGTTCCGGCGACAAAGCCGCCGAGGGCCAGGGAGCCGGTATCTCCCATAAAGATCTTTGCCGGATGTGCATTAAATACCAGAAAGCCCATCAGCGCGCCCATCACGGCGAGGGTGATCGACGTAATGCCAGCCTTCAGGATGACGGATGCACAGGTAAAGAAAAGCGCCGCAGCCATGGTAACGCTGGAGGCCAGGCCGTCCACACCGTCCGTGAAATTCACGCCATTGACCGTAGCCAGGATGACAATATAGGCAAAGGGAAATGCCAGCGGGCCGATGTTGATGGTCCGAAGTCCTGCGAAAGGTATGATCATATCCAGGGCCGCATGGCTGATCCTCTCCAGATAGATCAGGTACAGCGTCGTCACGGCAAACTCCAGCAGCAGCTTCTGCCAGGGCAGCAGACCGTCCGACCGCCGCAGGATGACCTTCAGGTAATCATCCAGAAATCCGATGATGCCAAAACCGATGGTCAGGATCATGACCGGTATGATCATCGGGATCTGGGGTGCATAGATCACCACCACGACCAGGATGCCCGCAAGGATCGCGATACCGCCCATGGTCGGCGTTCCCGCCTTGGCCAGATGGGATTTTACACCCTCCTCACGCTCCGTCTGTGTCGTTTTTACTTTTTTAAGAAACGGAATCAAATATGCCGTTACTGCGGTGCTTACCGCAAACGCGATAAACAGAGGAAGAAAATCTCTCCACTGCATCTTCGGTCATCCCCCTTTGCTTCATATGCCCGGCTTACCAGTTTGCCAGGTCTTCGTTTGTATAGCCGTCCGAAAAATAGTCGTTGTGCTCGGGCTCCTCCGCCTGAGACATATCCACCACCGGCAGGTCGCTGCCGTCGGCCGCCGTGTTCAGTGTCGTATCCTGATAGTTGGGCTCATCGGGCACATCCGATGTGTCCGCCAGGTTTGCGGTAAAGGTGTCCATCAGGTTCGGTATGCCGGGTGTCTGCCCGCCTTCCTCTCCTTCGGTTCCCTCTCCTCCGGTTCCATCCCCTTCATAGAATTCGCTGAAGGGGTCGACGCTCTCTGTGCTTTCCTCACTCTGGATCACCGTATCATTGTTATGATAGGACACGGCGCCGTTGTTTCCAAGGTTTGTCACCTCTATGCCGTTGTCATAGGTCACATAGGATCTGGTCAGCAGCATGCCGTTGGTGCAGAGCGTATTGGTGACATTGGATGAGTTGTAGCCGGGTTCATCCGGAAGAATGCCCAGATATGGCAGCAGCTCGATATAGATATTTCTCGAGATGCTCATGGCATAGATGGTCGTCTCCTGCGCTGCCGTGTTCGGCTCATCTACGACAACATACACGCATACCTTTGGGTTGTCAAGCGGCGCAAAGGAGACAAAGGACAGGACGTAGTTGTTGTAGCCTCGAGGCAGCTTCTCGGCTGTTCCGGTCTTTCCGCCCATGGAATAGCCGGGGATCTTGGCCAGATAGCCGGTACCGTCCCGGGTCATAACATAGGCCATGGAAGCACGGATATCCGCACTGACCTCGGCGGAGACCGTCCGTCTTTCCAGGATCGGATCAAAGGACTGGATCACTGCGCCGTTCTCGTCGGTGATCTCCTGCACCACATGCGGCTTGTAATAATAGCCGCCATTGATAACTGAGCTGATGGCCGCCGTCTCCTGCAGCATCGTGCAGGTAAAGCCCTGACCGAAGGCACAGGTCGCAAGCTCAACAGGTCCCATAGTATCGCTGGTAAACAGCAGGCCGGAAGCCTCGCCGGGGAGGTCGATGCCGGTGCGCAGACCAAAATTGAACGTATTGTTATACTTGAGGAAAGCCTCATCGCCGAGCGCCTCGCCGATCTGCATCAGCGCGTCGTTGCAGGAATTCTGAATGACATCATTGAAGGAGCTGGTGCCGTGAACGCCTTCACAGGCAATGTATTTGTCCGCCACCTGCTGTCCGCCGTCACAGACAAATTCGGTATCTGTGGTGATCGCGCCCGTAGAAAGTGCAGCCGCCGCAGTGATGGGCTTGAAAACGGAACCGGGCTCAAATCCGCTGGAGATACAGAAGTTGCCCCAGATCCCGTTGAGCGCATCCATCATCTCGTCATTGCTCATGGCCTTGATCTCTGACCGCGTATAGAATCTGGTCAGGTCTCTGGGCTCGTTCAGGTCGTACCAGCGGTCCGAGTCCATGCCGAGGATCTCTCCTGTGTTGGGATCCATGACGACAACACCGATATTCATGGCGCCGTTGGTCTTGTTTGTATCATCGGCCATCTCCGCCTCGAAGATCTCCAGCGCATCCCGTATGATCTGCTGCACATTGATGTCGATGGTCGAGACGACGTTGTAGCCGTTCTTAGCAGGTATGATATTCTGCTCCACATCGGAGTCATCGTTGAAGTATCCGTACTGCCGGCCGTTGGAACCGTTCAGTATGCCAGAATAGTAACCCTCGATCCCCCAGTCGGCGGTGGTGCCGTCATAGGTAAATCCGATCAGATCGCAGGCAAGGGATTCGTACGGGTATGTCCGCTCGTAGGTCTCCTCAAACCAGATTCCCTTTACATAGCTTCTCTCCAGCCATTCTTCATCGGACAGGTTTTTGTTTTCTTCACTGTCCAGATCCACATAGGCCTCGAACTTTTTCTTCTCGGTGATGGAAAGTCCGTTGGCCAGGATGTAGTACTGGCTGTTTTTTGTCTCCTCTGCCGTGAGGATGCTGCGGATCTCCGCCTCGTTCAGACCAAACAGCTCAACCAGTGCCTTGATGGTCGGTTCCACGAAAAACTGATCGGATCCGCCTTCTGCATTCTCGATCTCACTGTTGACGACAAAGCAGTCGAGGACAAGGTTGTATACCTTTTTTGATGTGGCCAGCACCGTGCCGTTTCGGTCGGTGATGTCGCCGCGCTGGAAGGGGATCGTACGGCTGTCGTACTGCTGCTGCGCCTGGGTCATAACGATCCGCTCGTAATTCTTTCCTTCCGTCGCATTGATGTAGGTGATCCGGATCGCAAGGCCGATCAGGGCCGCAACGACAGCCAGAAACAGTCCGATCAGCTTCTTGCTGGTCCGGCTTCCGATCCGCCGCTTCTGCATGGCCATCTCCCGCCTTGCCTGTTTTTCCTTTTTCAGATTTTTCTTAACTGCCAAATTATATCTCCATCATGTGCCAGGATGATCCTGGTCTGAAACATCAAATGTATGCTCTACGACACAAAATATGCCCTATTATCCGTATAACTATACCACAACATGTTCCGGCTGTCTTTATGAAAAAGTGCCAAAGTCCGGCGTCCCATAGGCGTATTGGTGACAAACGTGCAACGGAGCCGCCGCTTTGAGTACCATCCCCGGGATTTCCACGCACAGTTTCCTTCCTGTGCGGATCCCGGCTGATGCTCAAGGCGCCAGCCCCGTCGCTTTTTTCCGGAAGCCTGATAGCTTCCGCCCTTTAGTTTGTCACTGTCCCATACTGGCGTACATAGCTGTTCTCTTCTGCACTGTAATACCTGATCTGGGATTCAGTCGCGTAATGCATGCCCAGACGGTTCAGCGCAGTTTTTCGAATCGCCTCAAGGTCTACCGAAGCCTCTGTCTGTTTCTCATAGGCATCATTGTCCGCCTGCAGCCTGCTCAGCTTTGACTCCATCACGGCGATCGTTTCCGCCTGATTGGTATAGGTCTCCCGCAGCTGCAGATAGTGGATACACAGGAATACGGTGATCACGCAGACAACCGTCAGGAAGAGCACATAGCCTACGCTCATGTTTCTTGCCCGCAGCCGGTTTGCCTTCGTCCGCTCACTGACGTGCTTTCTGGGATGGGGGCGAAGCTCAAAATCCTCTTCTTCCTCCTCTTCCAGATAACGGACTGCATTGCCGTCCTCATATGTATCGATTCTGTAACGAATTGCCGCTCTTGAACTGTTGGAATTTACCCTTCTGTTCCCGTTCGAACGAGCTGTACCTGTTCTTTTTCTGTTTGCCATTTTCGTTCTTACACGGAAGCTAATCAGATCCTCCTCTCAAACACCCTCAGCTTGGAGCTCTTGGATCTTGGATTATCTTCCATCTCCCCTTTTGTCGGAACGATCGGTTTTCTTGTTACCACTATCCCCTTGGATTTTCTCCCGCATACACAGACGGGGAACTGTGGAGGACAAATGCATGGATGCTCGTTTTTCCTGAAATTATTTTTGACTATGCGGTCTTCCAGTGAATGGAAGGTGATCACGCACAGCCTCCCCTCATTATTCAGAAGGTCGATCATCCCATCCAGCGATTCCTCCAGCACCTCCAGCTCCCGGTTCACTTCGATCCGGATCGCCTGAAATGTCTTTTTCGCCGGGTGTCCGCCGCCAGAACGCATCTTTGCGGGGATAGACGCCTTGATTATCGCTGCAAGCTCCCCGGTCGTCTCGACCGGCTGCTTCTCCCTCTCGATGCAGATGTGCTTCGCGATATTCTCGGCAAACTTTTCTTCGCCATAATCTCTTATGACATGATACAGCTCTTCCTTGCTGTAGGTATTTACGACCTGGTAAGCAGAAAGCGCCTGCCGCCTGTCCATTCGCATGTCCAGAGGCGCGTCTGACCGGTAGGTAAACCCACGGCTAGCTTCGTCCAGCTGCCAGGAAGATACACCCAGATCGAGAAGGATCCCATCGACCGATGTGATGCCCTCTGCGTTCAGCATGGGGACCATGTCGCGGTAGTTGCCCCTCAGGATCGTTACACGCTCCTTATAATCCATAAGACGATCCGTCGCGGCTGCTATCGCATCCTCATCCTGATCGATCCCGATCAGTCTTCCCTTGCGGGACAGTTGTTTTAAGACCTCCAGTGCGTGGCCGCCACCCCCTATTGTGCCGTCCACGTATATCCCGTCCGGCTTTATCCGCAGATTTTCGATCGTCTCGGATAACAGCACTGATTGATGTTTGAATTCCATGTGCTCCTGCCTCAGACAAAGCCATTATAAAAAGGCCCCTATATCCTGCAGTCCCTTCGCAATGGCATCCATGTCCTCATAATCATTGTTGTCCTCCCAGCGGTCCTTGCTCCAGATCTCGATGCGATCCAGGTTCCCGGCCAGGATCACATCCTTTTCCAGACCTGCATATTCACGCAGCGTTGCCGGTACGAGAATTCTCCCCTGCCGGTCCAGTTCACAGACGGAAGCTCCGCTGACAAAGAAACGGGTAAATTTTCTGGCGTCTTTACTTGTAAGCGGTAATGTGGCGAGCTTTTGTTCGAAAGCGTTCCATGATTCGGATGAATAGATCGCGAGGCAGCCGTCCATTCCCCTTGTCAGGACGAAGTTTTCCCCTAGCTCCTCCCTGAATTTGGACGGTATGATCAGCCTCCCCTTGCTGTCTATTGTATGGTTGTACTCCCCCATGAACATACAAAGCACCTCTGCCGGCGATCCCTCATATCGCCGACATGGAAGAATGGACGCTCTGGCTTACTCCCCAGCAGCCATATCCTCCATTTTCTTCCACCATTCACCACATTTCACCACTTATGTGTCCATTTTATCCCCCGAATGTATAAAAATCAACACATTTTTTTCTATCCGCAAACACAAAACAGCCGCCTCCTTTTGGAAGCGGCTGCTTTTCCGGCAGATATTGTGTTGATTTTGGGACATCCAACTAAATCTTGGTTCCCAGGCAAAAAAGTTTAAAAAAACTTAATATTTCCCAAAGCATCATCCCCCACAATCTTAGTGGACCGCGGTGGGGTCCAGCGCATCCCGCAGGGCATCTCCCACAAAGTTGACGCACACGACCAGGACGATGATGACCACGCCGGGGCTGACCCACAGCCAGGGCATGGAGGTCAGAACGGTGATGGATTCTGCCCCGTTCAGCAGATTTCCCAGGCTTGCTGTGGGGGGCTGCACGCCCATCCCCAGGAAGCTGAGCGCAGCCTCGTCCAATATGGAGATGGCCATTACGCTGGTGGCAAATACCAGGATGTTGGCCGCTGCATTGGGCAGGATGTCGGAAAACAGGATATACCACCCGGGCATCCCGGCGATCTGACTGCTCTTGACGTAGTCCTGCTCTTTTATAGAAAGAACACTGCCCCGCACCAGCCTTGCCACACCCGGCCAGTCGACGAACCCGAGGATCAGAATGATGCTCCACATCCCCGGCTCAAAGATCACGCTGGCGACCAGCACAAGCAGGATATAGGGAAAGGACATGACCATGTCGGTAAACCGCATGATGCACATATCCACGATGCCGCCAAAATACCCGGAGACAAGCCCCAGAACGGTCCCGATCAGCGTCGAAAGGATCGTGGCGGCAAAACCCACAAACAGGGAGATCCGCATGCCGTACAGAACACGGCTTAAAATATCCCGCCCGATCTGATCGGTTCCAAGAAGATGGGCACTGCTTGGAGGTGCGGAAAACTCCATGCTGATATACAGGGGATCATAGGGGGCGATCCAGGGCGTCAAAAGCGCCAGGACCACCAGGACAACGACGATCCAAAAGCTGATGACACCGGCCCTGTGATACCGGAATCTCCGGATCACGGACTGCAGATAGGTTTCTTGCATAGCCGGACCTCCCTCAGTTAAAACGCACAGCCGGATCCACTGCCGCATACAGGATATCCGTCAGCAGATTGGCCAGCAGAACGACGACGGCTGACAGCAGACAGACGGCCATGATCACCGGGTAATCTCTGGCCAGCACAGCGTTCATGGTCATCAGCCCCAGTCCCGGCCAGGAAAAGACCTGCTCGATGATGATGGAGCCGCCAAACAGTCCCGGGATCTCCATGCCGATGACGGTGATGATGGGGATCAGGGCGTTTCTGAGCGCATGCTTCCAGATAACATTTGCCTCGCCGATGCCCTTGGCCCGGGCGGTGCGCAGATAATCCCGGTTCAGGATCTCCAGCATCGCCGAGCGGATATACCGGATGTTCCGTCCTGCCATGCCAAGCGCCAGCACCGCGCAGGGCATGATCAGATATTTCGGGTCAACACCTGTCCCGGCTGTGCCAAGCTCACGCATGCCGGATGAGGGCAAAATGCCCAGTCTGACCGTAAACAGCCAGATCAGCACCATGGCCAGGAAAAAGCCCGGGATGCTCTGTCCAAAAAAGGAAAGGGTAACGATCACGTAGTCCGAGCCCTTGTACTGGTGCAGCGCACTGTAGATGCCGCCGGCCACCGAAATGACCAGGCTGACAAGAAGCGCGGATCCCATCAGGACCAGTGTGGGACCGACATGGGTGGCGATCATCTCGGATACGGCCTGGTAATTGCGGTAGGAATAACCGAAATCGCCGTGAAGGATCGCCTTCAGCCAGTTGATGTACTGGATATAGATGGGCTTGTCCAGGCCAAGCTGCTCTGCCCGGACACGGAGCATCTCCGCCGATACTTTGGGTCCGCCTGCCATGATCTCGACAGGATTGCCGATCAGCGTCATGATGCCAAAGTCGATCACCGTGATCCCGGCCAGAACGACCAGAGCGATCAGCAGACGTTTAACGATGTATTTTGCCATCTTCTGCCTCCTCTCTGGCAAAGCATGCGCAAAGGTGCTGCTCTCCTCCCATACCTTCACACGGCCGAAGCCCTGGCTCTCTCTCCCGGCATACCGGCATCGCTGCCCGGCAGCGGGGCGCGAACCGGCAGCCCTTCGGCAGGTCGATGGCCGATGGGACCTCCCCCTCCAGCAGGAAATCGGCGATGTTCCGTTTCTGCGGATCGGCAAGCGGCACCGCACTGACCAGTGTCTGGGTGTACGGATGCTGCGGATGCCGGAAGATCTCCTGCGCATCCCCGATCTCCACGATCCGTCCAAGGTACATGACTGCGATCCGGTCGCTCACATAGCGGACCGCGCCAAGGCTGTGGGATATAAACAGGCAGGTAATATCAAGTTTTTCCTGCAGTTCTTTCAGAAGGTTCAGGATCTGCGCCTGTATGGACATATCCAGCGCCGATACCGGTTCGTCGCAGACGATCAGCTTCGGCTCCAGGGACAAAGCCCTGGCGATGGAGATTCTCTGTCTCTGTCCGCCGGAAAACTCATGCGGATACCGCCGCTTCGCATCGGCCGGAAGGCCAACCATAGCAAGGAGCTCATCGACCCTCTGCTCTACGCCAGCCCGGTCGGTAAGGCGATGATACAGCATAGGATCCGCAAGGATGTCATAGATCCTCTTTCTCGGATTCAGTGAGGAATAGGAATCCTGAAAAATCATCTGCAGCTCGGTCCGCAGCGCATCCTTATCCCCGCGTCCGGCTTCCGCCAGATCTCTTCCTTTATAATGGATCTGGCCCGAAGTCGGTCTTTCCAGCCCGACGATCAGACGGCCGACGGTCGATTTTCCGCAGCCGGATTCCCCGACAAGGCCCAGCGTCACTCCGCGGCGGAGCGTCAGACTAACGCCATCCGCAGCGTGCACATATTTCCGCGGTCTGGGGATCAGCGAGGGATTTCTGACCGGATAAAACTTTGTCAGCTCATTGGCCGACAGGATCACTTCTCTGTCATTTTCCATCTGCTGCTCTCCCCCCTTTCGTCTCCGGTACATGCAGGCAGCGAACCATATGACCGTTTCCGACATCTGTCATCTCCACCTTCGAGCGGCACTCCGGCCCGGCAAAGGCACAGCGGTCGGCAAAACGGCAGCCGGGAATATCCGAGTAGACCTCCGGCACCGTGCCGGGAATGGACGCAAGGACGCGTCCCGGTTCGTCATCAATACCTGGAGCCGCTGCCAGCAGAGCCCGGGTATACGGATGAAGGGGATGGGCAAACAGCTCATAGACATCCGCTTCCTCGATAAACTGTCCCGCATACATCACCAGGATCCGGTCGGCCATCTGGGCCACCAGTCCGATGTCATGGGTAATCAGGATCATCGACATATTCATCTGCTGCTTTACCTGCCGGATCGTCTGCATGATCTGGGCCTGGATGGTCACAT
>DFFG01000034.1:18124-22244 GCA_002368795.1 Eubacterium sp. UBA3782 | reverse complement strand
GCCTGGATGGTCACATCCAGCGCCGTCGTCGGCTCATCGGCGATCAAAAGCTTCGGACCGCAGGACAGCGCCATGGCGATCATGACCCTCTGCCGAAGTCCTCCGGACAGCTCATGGGGAAACTTCTTCATGACCGCTTCCGGATCATGGATCTGCACCTGCTCAAACAGCTTTAGTGCCATGGCTCTTGCCTTCGCCCGGTCCGGCTCCACATGCCGTCGGATCGACTCGGTAACCTGCCAGCCGGCCGTAAGCACCGGATTGAGGCTGGCCAGCGCATCCTGAAAAATCATCGTGATGTCCTTGCCGCGGATCCGGTCAAGCTCCTTTGCCGGGAGGCTTAGCAGATCCTTTCCATCAAACATGGCAGATCCCTTATCCACCGTGCCGTTTCGCGGAAGCAGGCCCATGACGGCCAGGCTTGTCACGCTCTTCCCGCAGCCGGATTCACCAACGATCCCCAGGCTCTCCCCTTCCCTGACCTGAAAGCTCACGTCATCCGTGACGATCCGGTCACCAAAATCGCTGTGAAACCGTATTCTGAGATCTTTTACATCAAGAACTGGTGCCACTATAAACCTCCACAGCTCTTTATTCTAAAACGATCTGCACTGCCGCGGCGCAGATCAATGTTCTATTTGCATCTTGCGTTGCTGTAAATTAGATTGTATCAAACTTTTCCCAGAATGCAAACCTGTTTTTTCGCTATACCAGGAGCGGCAGCACCTCCCTGGACCTGCACACCAAAAAAAGGCTGCCGCACAACGCAAAATTCGTGCATAAACATTCTGGAGGGAACAGACCTCAGCCGGTACGTGGAGGAATCATCTGATTCCGACTTAGTACCGTTGCGCGAGGACAGAGCGAGAGCGTTTCCCGAAAGAATATTTATGCACGAATTGCTTAATGCGGCAGTCCTGTTTTTTTAGTGATGGGTTCAGACAGCGATCTCCCACTCCTGAATATTGTCGAAGGCTCCGTAATAGGCAGCCTTTGCGTTGACCAGACGATTGCTGACGACACCAAGGTTGGACAGGAAGTACAGCGGGAATACCGGAGTATCCGCGATGATCTGCTCCTCGATCTGCTTGTAGATCTCGAACAGTTCTTTCTCATCGTTGGTCTCCTGGGTCGCGGCAAGGCCGGCATCGACGGTCTCGTTGAAGTAACCGCCGCTCCAGCTGGAATCCGGAAGATTGATCAGGCCTACCTCGTCTGCCCAGTAGTCGTTGGGCGTGATAGTGTACTGGACCGAGAACATGTCTACCTCATCGGTGCCAGCGACATCCATCAGTGTGGCAAAGTCAACGGTATTGATGTGGATCTCCACGCCGACCTGCTTGAGGCTCTGCTGCATGATCGCCGCAGCCTTGACGACGTTCTCATCGCCGGAGCTGCAGTAATACTCGATCACCTGGGAGCTGTCCCATCCGGCTTCTTCCAGAAGTTCCTTTGCCTTTGCCGGATCATAACTGATGACCGTCTTTTCCTTATCAAAGAAGGGACTTGCTGAACAGATGAATCCATCTGTCACCTCACCCTGGCCGGCCAGGAGCACATCCACCAGCTGCTGCCGGTCGATGGCATAGACGATCGCCTGCCGTACCCGGGCATCTGTGATCTTCGAAGTGTTGAAGAAGGTCATCTGGTTGATGATCGGATCGGTGTACTGGGAAGTAAAGCCCTCCAGGGCTTCTACTGACGGCCGGTCCTCCGTCGGGATCGAGCTGGAGGGATGAACCATATCGAGCTCGCCTGCCTGCAGGCCTGCCAGGATCTGGCTGCCATCGACGATGCGGAAGTTAACGGTGCCGATCTTCGGTGCGCCGGCAAAGTACTTCTCATTTGCCTTGTAGGTGATGTAATGGGCGGCATCGTAGCTGTCCAGCATATATGGGCCGCTGATGACATCCGGGTGATTGAACCAGTCGCTGGAGAGCAGCTGATCTGCCGGAACGTCCTTCAGCACATGGGACGGCAGGATGCAGATCCATGTCGCCACGTTATTTATAAAGGTATTCAGTCCCATATGGTCCGCGCAGACAAACTCCAGTGTTTTGTCATCCACCTTACGGATGCCCTCGATCTCCTCTGCTCCGGAGGGAGATGCTCCATCCACGAAGCCAAGGAAGGGGCTGAAGTCGAAGTTGTAGTTGGCCACCTCAGGGCTGGTCATCCGCAGGATCGTAAAGATCACATCATCGGCCACGACCGGCTCTCCGTCCGACCATACCGCATCTTCCTTGATCTTTACGGTAAAGACCTGGTTGTCCTCCGTTGTGATGCTCTCAGCCAGGAGGTAGTCGATGCCATAATTATCATCGTTAAAGGAGACCAGCGGAAGGAACATCATGCTTGTGGCATAAAGATTGATCCATGTCCAGTCCATGTTCAGGGGATTCAGTGTACCGAGGGTATCGGTAAAGGCGATATTGATGATATCGCTGCCGGCCTGGGGAGCTGTGCTCTCCGGAGCGGATGCTGCTGCAGAGGATGCTGCAGAAGCTGCCGCACTATCTGCTGCCGCCGGTGCGGAAGAGCCGCCGCATGCCGCAAGGGATACGGCAAGGGATACGGCAGCGCATACAGCGGCAAACCGTTTTGCTATTGATTTCATATAATTTGCTTTCCTTTCTTTCTATCTCTATTATACTGCTGTGTATTTTTTTCTATAGATTAACACGTTGATGCAAAATGTCAATTTTTTTTGGAACGTGCCGGAAACTCACCGACAGAGCCAGATTCATGATATAATCAGAGCAGATGCCGCACGATGGATGGCAGCTGCTGCCGGCTGCTAATGTTAGCGATGCTGCGGTCCGACGACAACAGGAAAGAGAGACCTGACTATGGAAATTGAAAGGAAATGGATGGTATCCGGATGGCCCGAGGCAGATCTGCCTCTTTTGTATGAGCAGAGCATGCGCCAGGGCTATGTGTCGGTCAGCCCGACAGTCCGCATCCGGGAGGAGGCTATGACCGGAGGAAATACAGAATACATCCTCTGCTTTAAATCCAGCGGCGGGATCGCCAGAAAGGAAATCGAAATGCCCATCACGGAGGAGATCTTCGCCCAGCTCGAGGATCTCATCGGTCTGCCGCTGATCCCGAAGCTTCGCCGCACCTATCTGCTGCCCGACGGAATGCACCTGGAGGTCAACCACGTGGATGAGGGACTTCCGGGGGAATACTGGTACGCCGAGATCGAATATGATTCGGTCGAACAGGCAAGAGCCTGGGATCCGGCTTCCTGCGGCCTGGCGGAGTATCTGTCCGACGATGTCACGGACGAGCCAGGCCAGACCATGGGCGCATACTGGCTGCTGACGAGAGTAAAGCATATCGAAAGGCCTTTTGATTAAGCATTTAGTCTAAAGCTCCCCCCTGGAAGGCATTACGCAAACGGCTTCGGCCTTATCAGGCCTGCAGATTGTTTGCTTTAATGTCTTCCAGGGGGAGTCTTTTATACCAATTCTCATCAACACATTTTGTCCCATAAGCCTAAGCCCATTTAACTGCTGCCTGCTTATGCATACAAAAGGACAGGCATACGATGATCCATAAGATCGCTGTATGCCTGTCCTTTTGTATCTGCCGCATCTGATTTTTTTGTGATCTGCGACAGCTTTGTATCTGCTATGGATTTATCCTGTACGTCTCCTGCCGTCTGCAGACCGCATCAGACGTTGAAGCGGAAGACGATCAGATCGCCGTCCTGCACAACATACTCCTTGCCCTCCATGCGGACAAGGCCTTTTTCTCTGGCAGCCGCGTAGGAGCCGCAGTCCAGAAGCTGCTGATAGTTGACGACCTCCGCCTTGATGAAGCCGCGCTCAAAGTCCGTATGGATCTTGCCGGCAGCCTGCGGAGCCTTTGTGCCGATCTTGATCGTCCATGCTCTGGTCTCATCCTCGCCGCCGGTCAGGAAGCTCATAAGACCCAGTGTCTTGTAGCTCGCCTGTATCAGCTTGTCCAGACCAGAGGAGGTCACTCCAAGATCCTCGAGGAAGATCTGCTTCTCTTCCTCATCCAGCTCGCTCATCTCCGCCTCCATCTGGGCACAGATGACAAAAACCTCGCTGTTTTTTTCAGCTGCCAGTTCCCGGACAGCCTGTACATG
>DFFG01000034.1:0-17993 GCA_002368795.1 Eubacterium sp. UBA3782 | reverse complement strand
CGGTCAGAAGGTTGAGCTCCTTAAACCAGGCTTCCTCATCCTCATCGGCAAGCTCAAAGGAGATAGCATCCTGTCCGGCCTCAAGGTGCTCCTTGAGCCTCTGCTCCATATCCAGCTCCTTCTTTGCGTTCTTGTCACCGACCCTGGCGCTCTTGGCCGTCTTGGACAGTCTGCGCTCGAGGACCTCCAGATCAGCAAAGATCAGCTCGAGATCGATGGTCTCGATATCCCTGGCCGGATCCACACCGCCGTCCACATGGATGACATTGTCATCCTCAAAGCAGCGGACCACATGGACAATGGCGTCCACTTCACGGATATTGGCCAGGAACTGGTTGCCCAGTCCCTCTCCTCTGGAGGCACCCTTGACCAGACCGGCAATGTCCACGAACTCGACGACTGCCGGGGTCACCTTTTTGGAATGAAAGAAATCGCCCAGAAGTTTCAGCCGCTCATCCGGTACCGGAACGACACCGACATTGGGGTCGATCGTGCAGAAGGGATAATTCGCCATCTCTGCCCCTGCCTTTGTCAGTGAATTGAACAGCGTGCTTTTTCCAACATTCGGAAGACCTACGATTCCTAATTTCATTTATCTCCACTCTCCTTCAAAAAATCCAGTGTTTTCAACGGTCTGCGGCTTTTCCGCTTTCGGCGTTTACGCACTTTTTACGCACTTTTACGCACTTTTGGCCGAATTTGCGATCTGGCAGGATTCAAACTGTCGCACGACTTTGTCCAGCGATTCGTCGGTCACATGAACATACCTGTCCATGGTTGTCTTGATGCTGGCATGACCGAGCAGTTTTTGAAGCACCTTCGGCTGCATCCCGCTTTCGATGGCTCTCGTCGCGTAGGTGTGACGAAGCGCATGCATGCAAAAATGCTTGATGCCCGCCTCGTCGCAGAGCTTATAGAGGTGCGTATCATAGGAGCTGTTCTTCGCCGGTTCCCCGGTGCGGAAATTGATGAACACGAGATCCCGCATCACAAGCTTCCGCATGGCACCGGTCCTGCGGTCGATATACTCCAGGGTCTGATCCAGCAGCGGGGATTCCTTGCGGCCCGCGCTCTTGGCCTTGACCTCCTGCAGGATCTCAACAGCCCGGCTTGTCAGTGGGATCGTCCGGTAGCTCTGTACGGTCTTGGGCGGCCCGGCGCCACTGCGTCTGCTTGTGGCGGTATTCCAGCGTCTTGTTTACCGTCAGCGTCCGCTTTTTGAAGTCGATCGCGTCCCAGGTCAGGCCGATCAGCTCCCCGGTACGCAGCCCCGTTTCCAACACGAGTTCATACTGGCAGCAGTTATGCGACCGCCTGGCCACCTCCAGAAACTTGGCCTGCTCCTCCACCGTGAGGAAGTGGATATCGTCCACTGCCCAGATGGGCTTGGTATAGCGCACGCCGTCCATCGGGTGCTTCGGAATCAGATCGTTCATCTTCGCGGCCTTGAGCATCGTGCCCATGGTGATGTATGTCTGCCGGATCGTCGAGCCGGCGTACACAGCGTCCATCCGGTTCAGCACCATCTTGCAGTGCATGGGCTTGACGTCTGTCAACAGCATGCCCCCCGATCACCGGCTGGATGTTATGCTTGTAGCGCTCCCGATAATTCCTCCGGGTGTTTGGTGCGAGATCTCCAACGATATTCTCGATCCAGAATTCAAACCAGGCGTCCACCGTCATGTCCGTGACGATGGGAACGTCGCAATGCTTGTCCTTGTACCGGGCTTCCTCCAGCCAGTTGCGGGCCTCCGGAAGCGTTTTGAAATATTTTCCGTGCTCCCTGCCAAATCTGTCGTCAAATCTGGCGTGATATGTACCGTCCTTTCTCTGATAAATCCCTTTGCCGCATTCTTTGCCTTTCAGGTTTTTACCCAATCTTGACCTTCCTTTCCCTGCTTTGAGAAAAGGAGGCCGCTGCAACGAGAAGTATTATACCAAACAGCCTCCGTTTTCTCAAGACCGCGAGCCCTCAAAGAATTACCAATTTGTTTCGGATAAATTCTTCGAATTCCCTCCTCTTGACCAGCTTCTTTTTCCCGACGAAGAGCACGAAGGGGCAGTTGGGAGAGCGGAGCATATGGTCGATCTTGTTGATCCCGATGTTGCTGTATTCTGCCGCTTCCCGGATCGTCAGCGTCAGCTTCTGCTGGATCGGGACTCTATCCATTTCCATTTCAGTATTCATGCACTCTCCTTTCCCTCCAACAGGCCTCTTACAAAACTCAGCTTCTCCTGTTGATCCTTTCGGCGCAGGCTTTCTCCTTCAAACCGGATCGGAACCGTCATGGACAGCACACGGTAATAGATTCTGGCCCGGTCGGTGTCCTCGGGCTTTTTCAGCTCGGATAGGGTCAGATTGGTCGTAATGATGAGCGGCTTGCCGTTCATGGCGCGCCCATTGATCACACGGCAGACCGTTTCCAGGCCGAACCTTGTGTCCCTCTCCATGCCGAAATCATCCAGAATCAGCAGAGGATAGGCGCAGAGCCTGCGGATATACTCGTTACGCCCGTCGAAGCCGTGGTCGATCACCTTACCGAGACCGGTCATGCAAACAGATACCTCCTGCTCGATCAGGGCATTCGCGATACTGGCCGCCAGAAAGCTCTTCCCTGTTCCCACATCGCCCCACATCAGGAGGCCGACATGTTTCTCCTGCACGTCCCGCCAATGCTCCACATAGCGGCGGCAGATCTCTGACTGACGGCTGCGCTGCGTGTCCGCCTCAAAGGTCCAGCTCCGCATGACCGGCATTGGGAAGCAGGCAGCACGAAGCCTGTCCACGGTGCTTTGATGCTCTTTTTGGCGGCGCTCTGCCTCCGCGCGTTCCCATTCAGCCCGTTGGCAGGCGCAGGGCACAGGGTGCCGATCCCGCCCGCCAAACAGCAGGCCATCCTTGAAAAAGGCCTCCTTCGCCTCTCCGCGCCCGCAGGCTCAGCACCCGTACATTCTCGTAGCTCAGGTGCAGCAGCGCGGCGATCTCCTTCTGGCTGAGCCCGCCGAAATATTGCAGGCTCAGTACCTCGCGTCTCCGGGGCTCCAGGGTGGCCAGCTTCTCCATCAGCACTCGGTGCTTCTCTGTGCGAAGATACAGCGCCAACGGGCCGGGAGCGCCGGAGGGTGTTTCCGTCAGCTCGTCCAGAGAGACGCCGCTGCGTCGGGAACGCAGCTGATCCGTCAAAAGGTTTCGGGCCACACGGTAGAGCCAGGCGCGCATGTTGCCGTGGTCATAGTTCAGGGAGAGGATCGCCCGCAAAAAGCACTCCTGCATTATGTCCTCTGCCTGACCGCTGTTGCGGCACATGCTGTACAAATACAGATAGATCTCTCGGCTATAGAGCTCATATAACCGACTCAGCAATTCATTGTTCGTGCGTCCACCCTCCCTTCTGCTGATATAACGAAGAACGCGATCAAATGTTACAGACTTCGATGAAGAATTATATCATTAAAAGGCAAGCAAACGCCCAGTCTACCAACGGTGGATTGCCTTTTTCATTCCGCTGGCGGTATAATCGTCTTGCAAAACAGGAGGATAACATGGATGGATCAACAAAGAATCGGACAATTCATACAGGAACAGCGAAAGACTCACGGTATGACGCAGCAGGAGCTGGCCGATCAGCTGGGCGTCACCAATAAGGCGGTTTCCAAGTGGGAAAAAGGACACTCTATGCCGGATGTCGCACTGTTTGAGCCGCTATGCAAAGAGTTGGAGATCAGCATCCCGGAGCTGTTGTCCGGTCGAAGAATTGACGCTGAGGATCAGCAGCAAACCGCGGAGCAGCTGCTGATGGAGTCAATCAGTATGCGAAAGCTGATCGGCCTTTCCGTTTTCCTTCAGCTCAACAGCATCATTGGTGCGCTGCTCGTGGTCAGTCCCTTCCTGTTTCACCCGGAACGCCCCTTGAATCTATTGCTGGTCGCCTTGGGACTTGTAGAATGCGCCATGGTCGTCTATTTTGACAGCACATTGCCCGGCAAGGAAGCGCGGCGGCAATCGCTGACCGTGCGCTTTGTCTACACGATTTGCCTGTTTCTGACCATCGCGGCGATCAACTATCCCGCGTCCGTGCGCGAGGGCGTCTCGCTCACCACGGAGATCCTGGTTTTCCTGATTCCCTGCGTCCTTGCGCTTTTGCTTCAGTTTTTCATCTGGCGATCCCGAAGAAACAAATAAGCGAAAATGCGAAAAAGAGCCTGTTGCCCGGAGAAGGCAACAGGCTCGATGTTTTTCAGCCGTAGTGTTCAGACATGTAGAGGCTCAGCTTGCTCTGGATCAGTCTGGCCGCTTCTTCTGCGCTCTCTTTCCCGGCAAGATATGCTTGGCTATGAAGAAATGAAAGTTCTTCTCAGCGAAAAAACAATGTGGTATAATAAATTGCTATAAAGCAAAGCTTTCTCATGCGTTAATGGTTTGCATGAGTGATACCTAACCAACCTACCTTTTATCGAATAAATACATATTTTTATCAAAACAGAGATTAGAAACCGGGGAAAAAGGGGTGCAAAAAAGTGAACATTCTTATAATCGGAAATGGATTCGATTTAGCCCATTATTTACCAACACAGTAAGGTCATTGGAGAGGAGAATCTAATAAGAATGACTGGTGGAAAAGATCGGACTATTACATTTATTCAATCGAAGCCAGCTGAAGAGGTAAAGATATAAAAAAGCCTTTAAGTCTTTCTTTTTCATGGGAAGGTGACTAAAAGGCCTTTTCCGTTCATACTACCTTTTTTCCCTATTGATCACATCAATTAATTACAGCATAGCATGTTCTCATGCATAAAGTGGAGAGTCTGCCGCGCCCCTCTTGAAGTAGCAGATTCTCCGTTTTATGCGATAGCTTGAGACCGTTTCATTCTGTTTGTACCGCGAACTTCCTTACGACCGCGCCGTATTATCGGTCCAGCTCTTCAATGGCCTGTTCCGAGCGCTCATAGAACAGGTTGATGATCTGTCTGTCCTCCAATTGTGTCACTTTCTTTCCGCCTCGCCCTACAAGTATAGATTCGGGTACGTATATTTCACGGAGTAAAAAAATTTTATAAAAATGGCCCGCCGCTCATGATATAGAGAGGCGGGCGTCCTTCATTCCACCCAATATCCTTTTCCCCAGGCTGTTT
The DNA here is from genome assembly GCA_002368795.1 of Eubacterium sp. UBA3782. Lineage (GTDB taxonomy): Bacteria > Bacillota > Clostridia > Lachnospirales > Lachnospiraceae > Bilifractor. The sequence goes on along the minus strand of DFFG01000034.1, from coordinate 12,860 downwards.
TGACCGTGGCGAAAGGTTTTTGATCGTGCAACTTTTCCCGGATATGTTTGACATGAACTGCCAGGCAGTCTTCACGGGCAACATACACCTCGTCCTGCCATACCGCGTCAGACAATTCCTGTGCAGGGACGACACGCCCTCTGTTCTCTATGAGAAAACAGAGAATGGCAAACTCTGTACCGGTCAAAGAGATGCTTTCCCCATGCAGGATACAACTCTGCTTGATCGGATCGAGCGAGAAGTCAGCAGGATACGTGATACTATCCATACCAATGGCAACCTTCCTTCTGTGTAAGTCATATCATATGTGCTTCTGTTCAGTCCGGAGCACGGCTATATGATCCGAGTCGGCGGCGGCCTCGACATGGACACGCTGGAGAAGATCGTGCAGAATCTCGAAGTGCGTATTCTGGACGAAGAAGTGGAATACAATCCGGATTATAATATTGGTATCATCAATGTAGCCAGAGGCTAAGACACAAGCGGGAGCGACTCGTCGCTCCCGCTTGTTGTATCTTCGCTTATCTTTTTTCTATTCTCTTTCGTACAGAGGTCGATAATCGGTCACATTTCTCAAATACTCTATCACATCGCCGTTCAGAATCAGGTCGGCATACCCGACAGGATCGTTATAGAGCAGATAGTCCAGTTCCGATTGCTCGTACATATTCCGGGCGACCTGGTTTTCTACGGCTATGCAGTCGATGCTGATCATCGTTCCATCCGCGTATCGGAGCTCCAGGCAGGCCGTGTCCATGTTGAATTCGCAGGAAGTCATCGTTTTCATAGGCTCCTCCTTTACGTTCCGTTTCTCAAAATGTCCAGATAGGCTTCATAGGCAAAGCTGCGGTTTCGATTGGCCGCGTCGGTCTGAACCAAGATGCCCGCCTCAGTCAAGCGGCGTACCGCGGCGGCGACCGTATTGAACGACAGCTCCAGTGCCTGTGCCGTCTTGCGGATATCGATGATCGGATTAGCCTCCAGATAACCGAATACCAGCAGCGTATTTTTGGCTGCGCGCCCCATGCCGCCGACGATGGCGGCGTTTTTCTCGTGCAGCACGGTCAGCCTGTCGATCGTCTCGATGGCGTCCCGCGCACATTCCTCTACGGCCTGCAGGAAGAAGCGCACCCACTGCTCATAGCTGCCATTACGGCGTACCTCTGTCATGCGGTCATAGTATTCCACGCGATTTCGTTTGAGGAAATAGGAGATGTACAGCGCCGGGGTGCTCAATACCTTCTTTTCCATCAAATAGAGCGTGATCAGCAGCCGCCCGATCCGCCCGTTGCCGTCAAGGAAGGGGTGGATCGTCTCAAACTGATAGTGGATCAGCGCAGCGCGGATCAGCTCGTCCTGCCCGTCCTCGATGTTGATATATTTCTCCAGATCAGACATGGCCTGCTCCATATCCTCCGGTGCGGGCGGCACATAGCGCGCGGTCTTGAGGCTGCTGCCCTGACCGCCGATCCAGTTCTGCGAACGACGAAACTCGCCGGGATACTTCTCCTGTCCGCGCACGCCTTCCATCAGCACGGCGTGCGTCTCCCGCAGCAGGCGGTTGCAGAGCGGCAGCGTTTCAAGTCTCTTCACAGCGTAATCCGTTGCTTTGATATAGTTGACCACATCCGCCACGCTGCGGTTGGTGTTGGCCTCCAGCATCGGATCGAGCACATCCTCTAGGGTGGCCTGCGTGCCCTCGATCTGGGAGGACATCAGCGCTTCCTTGCGCACATACATGGACACAAACAGCGGCATATTGGGAATCCTCGCTGCGATCCCATCCAGCGCGGCAAGCTGGCGGTTGGCCCTCACCAGAATCTCGATTGTTTCTGCATCCAGCTCGATCGGCGGCTCCGGCGGCAGGGGTGCAGGTGTAAAGGACTGATAGGCCGCCTCCCCGGACATATTCCGTTTCCATTCACCGGCGCGGTTTTTCATGCGCAGGTCCTCCTCGTACCTGAAATATCAAGGATAGTATAGGCTCGTTATTTCAATTTGTCAAGTTAATTTGAAATAACGATCATTTCCCCATCTCGTTATTTCATATAAACGAAGCGGAGCTGACCGGGCGTTTATGGCTCAGGCAGCTCCGTTTTTCAATCTTTAGTTAAGGCGAATAGTAGTCGCAGCGGCCTCTTTTTCGTGCAGTTTTTCTACGCACTTTTTACGCACTTTTGGCATTTTGATACATGGAATTGCATGGAGTTTTATGAACTTCAAAACGCCGGAAGTGCTTGATTTTACTTGGTTTTATGGCCTTTCATGGAGATATATGAGACTATGTGAAATCGGGCGATCTCCCACGATTCCAAGTTTCATTTATGCGTTCATCTCCTTATATCTCTATAAAATCGGCCGTCTGCGGACGCGGGCCCTCCGCCCCGGGGAGCATTCCCCCCCTGCAGATTCCTCTTCCGCAAACGCCCTTTTATTATTTTTCCTGCGGGAACTCCTCTGTCTGCGGCATGAAACTTCCGACAGAGCGCCACCTATTATAGCGTAATCAGCTCGTTTTCTCAATCTCTTTCTGCTAATGAATTGCTCTGTTCAGTTTTGCCATGGAGGCCAGTGTCGGTATCTTCATGGGGCAGACATCCATGCAGGAGAGGGATTTGGAGCAGGCATTTGCAAAATGATCGGCATACATCTTGCCCATCGTGCTGGCTTTCGAGCGGTTTCTCGACGCCACCAGATAGCAGTCATTGGCAAAAACAGCTCCGTAAAAGGTCTTTCCTGCACCATAATTGGGGCATACCTCCAGGCACAGGCCGCACTTGAGGCATTTGGCGGCGGCATACTGGTGATCATGATCCACGTCGGAGGAAGGCTGATACTCCCCAATATAGATATTCGCCTGCTTCAGGTTTTCGTGAATGGAGGATCGGTCGATGACCAGGTCATGGATTACAGGATACTTCTGCAGCGGACGGATCGATAATTCTTTTCCCTTCATGCCACTTAGAAATGTCTCGCAGGCAAGGGCGGGCGTTCCATTGATCACCATGGCACACGCACCGCAGATGCCCTGCAGGCAGGAGCACTCCCAGCCGATCCTCGTCGTCCGCTTGCCCTCTGCATCTGTAATATCGTCATGGTAATTGAGATATTCGATCACGCCTGCAACTGTATTATCTTCCGGTCCGTCATAGATGAAAGACTCCCAGTAGGGCTCGCTGAAGGGAGTCTTCTGACGCAATATATTAACTTTCATAGAACCGCTCCTCGTCCAGCCGGACGCTGTAATCTCCATCGTTATAGGAGATGATCGTCGCCGCGCTATACTTTTCATCCGTCTTTGGAAAATCGCTTCGATAGTGGGCGCCCCTGCTTTCCCTACGTGCCAGGGCACAGGTCACCGTCGCCCGTGCCAGGGTCAGGATCCCGGTCAGACTGTAGTTGAAATAGGGCATCACATTTGGATCATACTTAAGCCTTCCTGCAACCGACAGGTAATAATCAATATCCTCCCGTCCCTGCACAAGTGCTTCCTCGGTCCGCACGATCCCCAGCTGTTTATTCATTGTATCCGCCAGCATGTCCCGTACATACATAACCGGGAACTGACTTTCTGTATCCATCCCTCTGGCAAGCTGCTCTCTCTCACGTTCAAGTTCCGAGCCAAAATCCGGATGGTCCGAGCCTGCCGCTTCCCTGCCGGCGATCTCGTCCGCCGCCACATTTCCGCTGTAGATGGCCGAAAGCAGGGAGTTGCCTCCCAGCCGGTTTGCGCCATGGTACATGGAGGCGCATTCGCCGATGGCAAACAGGTTCTGGATATTCGTCTCGTGATTCAGATGAACCGCGAGTCCGCCCATGAAAAAGTGAACGGATGGCTGCACCGGAATCGGTTCACGACTCACATCGATCCCGGCATACTTTGCACAAAGCTCACCGACTTCCGGAAGACGTTCATCGATCACTTTTTTATCCATGAAGGTGAGATCCAGAAAAGCACTGCCTCCGATCGCATCGATTTCCTGAGAGATCACATCCCTCGTCAGCAGATTTCCTCCCTGGCCATACTTCTCTTCCATAAAGTAGATATTCCGGCCTTCGCTTTTATAGAAAAGCCTTCCGCCCTCTCCGCGGGCCGCTTCGGAGATCAGCATCCGCTTATGCGCCGTCTCCAGCGTGGTGGGATGATACTGGATAAACTCCAGATTCTTCAGCTCTGCTCCCTGCATAAACAGTTTGCCTGCCGCATATCCATCGCACTGGGTAGAGCCCGTTGTCTTTCCGAACAAGGCATTCTGGCCGCCGGTCGCCACCACCACAGCATCCGCGTATTCTGCTGTAAGTCCTCCTCCGGCCTCGTCAAACAGCATGGCGCCATAGCAGACACCATCACGGATCAGTGCGGAATGGAAACAGCACCACAGCCGGCGGTTGATCCGTCCTGCCGCCTCCAGCCGCCTCGCCTCCATTACCAGCGCAGAGACGATCTGCTTGCCGGTCGAAGCTCCGCAATAGTACGTGCGCTTGTGGGACTGTCCGCCAAACGCCCTTCGTATGGGGCGTCCTTTTTCATCGACAGAAAAAACCGTGCCGATGCTTTCCAGATAATGAAGGATCTCCTCGCCATGCCCACACAGTCCGGAAACAGCACGCTCTCCGCCCAGGCCGCAGCCGCCTTTCAGGGTATCTTCGATATGACTTTCGACAGAATCCCCCTCTTCATGTTCGGTCCTGACGGCATTTATTCCGCCCGCAGCCATCACAGACTGGGACCGCTCCGATGGAAACGGAGATACCAGCGTGACCTGAAGGCCCTGCTCTGCACAGCGCACGGCACAGGCCATACCGGCGATACCACTTCCGATGATCAGTACATTCTTCATCCCTGTCCTCCCGCAGACAAAAACATGGCAACTTCTGTTCTCATGACCACAAAGGTCGCGATCGCAAACGCCAGCGCACACAGGATATATACGATACAGTCAATGGCTTTCATCCGTTCCTGTGAGGTCAGCCATCCCAAAGTGATCATTCCCCTGGTTACAGAAACCGCGATATGGCTGAGCACAACGGCATAAAACAGCGGCTGGCTAAGCATCAGCAGCCAGAACATAAACCAGTTTCCGCCCTCCGCACTGGAGCTAAGAAGCGCAAAGGTGTTGATATGCAGGATCAGCAGCGGAAAGATCAGCGCTGCGGAAACCCTCTGTATGATGGTCCGGAGATTCTGCTTCGGGTACAGATCCAGACGGGTTCCTTCCGGCAGAAGAAACACAGTCAGCATGCCGCATATGGCGTGCAGACAGGTCAGGACCATAAAAGGAACCGCCGTCAGCACCTTAAGACCCGGATTATAGTAAAAGGTCACATAGGCAAAAACCGTATACCCCATATGCAGAAGTATGGCGGCTATCGACAGAAGTCCCAAAGCAGCATTAATCTTCCTAAGTTTCATCTGTTTCCTCCTTAAAAAGGACACAAGAAAAGCCAGTTGGCTCCTGCCGTTTCCGTGCAGACATCTTCACCTTTTTCAGATCTAAATATGAACAAGCTTCTACAGTAAATAATATAAGAGACCACCCGATCCCTCAAGAAGGTATTTTAAGAATTTGATCCCGAAGAAAAGGCGTCGGCCTGCAGGTTCCAGAGCAGACCGCTTCAATCTGCCAGAACCGCTTTCCCCAAAAGCGCCCGCCAGAAGGCATTAAAGCAAACAATCTGCAAGCCCGATAGGACCGAAGCCGTTTGCGTAATGCTTTCTTTCCTTTGTCTGCGATCCGTGGTATGATGAGCAGGTTACAGCTATTTCATGCCGGCCATGTATGCCCGGACAGCTTCCCTGCTTTCCGATGTGTGCCTGCGTGCCGGACATTTTTCGGAGGTTATTCACATGAAACTTTCCAGACCTGCCGCCGCCATCCTGATAGCGGCTGTTCTTACCCAGACTGCCTGCGGCTCTGCTGCCGGGGAAAGCTCCTCTTCCGCCCAGTCCCAGGCCGGATCAGAAAGCGTCCTGGCATCCTCTGCTGATGCCAGCACTGAAACCGCTGCTGCAGAGGCTTCTTCCACTTCTGCCCCGGCTGCCAGCTCCTCTTCGGCCGATTCGGCATCTACCTCAGAAGAGCCGCCTGCCGAAGTTCCTGCCGAGGCGATGGAGGATGTCGTTGCTTATCTGACGGATGGCGCCCATACCCAGAACGAGGTCATCTTTACCATTCAGGATGTGGATGTCACTGCGGCAGAAGTCTTTTATGACGTTGCCTATCAGTACTATTCCGCTGCCTACTACTATTACTACTCCAATTACACCGCACTGGATCTGTCTGCGGATACCGGAGACGGCGTCAGCTATGCGGATCATATCTTTGAATTTGGGGTAAACGCGGCTGTCGACTATGCCGCTGCTGCTCTGAAGGCAAAAGAAATGGGCATCGAGCTGCCAAAAGAAGATCAGGAAAAGCTGGCGACCTACACGGCCGACAACATCACGCACTACGGAGAAACCCTCTGGAACGAAGCCGTGGAGGCCGGTGCTGTCGTAGAGGCAGACTTCTCCGAGGAGGAGAAGGCCGCATGGATCCAGGAAAAGGGAGAGGCCTATTATTATCAGTACCTGGCCTACTTCTCCACCAACGCGGAAGCCTTCCATACCGTCAATGAATGCTATGCCTACTTCTCGGCTCTGCGGGACAATCTGTTTGGCGAAGGCGGCGAATATGCCATGTCCGATGAGGACGCAAACAAAGAAGCCCTCTCCTACATCGATGAGAACGGCGTCCTCTGGGGACGCTGCATCCTCTTCTCCACCCAGGAGGCTTCGACCGATGAGGAAAAGGCGGAAGTAAAGGCACTTGCAGAAGATGTTTACGGAAAGCTTTCCGAGCTCTCCGGCGACGCCCTCTCGGAATCCTTTACCGAATTCCAGACCGAATATGACAAGAGCGGCTATACGCCTGGTGAAATCCAGACCTACGACAGCAGCTCTCCCCTTGTCGACGGCTATTATTCCGGACTGGAGGCACTTAAGCCCGGCGAAGTCGGCATCACCGGGGAAACAGAATACGGATACTTTGTCCTGCTGCGGGAAGAGGATCATCTGGATGATGTTCTCGAGGATGTACGCAGCGACTACATGGTCAACAAATATCAGGAGCTCCTGGACGGATGGCAGAAAGAATACGGCATCGATTCCTCCAAGCTGCTGAAGGACGTTGATCCGCTGGCCTACTTCCAGAAGCTGGCCGCACTGCAGGATACCATTGCTTCGGCGAAGTATTATTAAGTCAGATCCGGTCCCTGGTCTCCATGACAATCAGGGTACCGTTTTTCCAGCGGATCACACCTTCCTCGGCTGTGATCTCATTGCTGGCAAACAGGCCGCCGTCCCCCTGGACCATGTCTGCGTCCTGTACCGGATATTTGAAGCCGGTCAGCGTCAGGCCGGTCACGGTTCCGCGCAGCGGAAACAGGGAGACAAAACGGCCGTACTGTTGTGATTTTTTGATTACTGCCTGCCGGGCCGGCCTTGCTGTCCCGTCCGGGCAGTTTTTTTCTGTAGGAATATAGATCCGGTTGTGCGCATCGATGATCTCGCCGCGGATCCCCTGTGCATGCAGTTTGTACAGGTTAAAAATATTGCTGAGGGTATGGTCGAGCCTTGTCCCTGTCACCCCAAACAGATAGATGGCATCTGCTCCCAGATGAACCGCCTTTTCCATGGCGATGTCCGTATCGGTCATATCCTTCTCCGGATGGTAGGTATCGATCGGGATCTTGCCCTCGCACCGGTACCATTCGATGATCTCCGGATTCAGGCTGTCAAAATCCCCGACGATGTGATCCGGACGGATCCCCTCGTTATAACAAAATTCGAGCCCCTTGTCAGCAGCAATGATACAGTCCGGCTTTATGGCACCGATCTGCTCCAGCACGGTCTCTCTTTCGAGCCGGCCGCCGGAAAGGATCACGGCTTTCAATTCTTGCACCCGCGCTCAGCGCTTCGGATAGCTCCAAGGAACCATTCTGCATTTGCCCGGATATCCCCTTTAAAGACCTTTGATCCTGCCACGATAACTGAGGCGCCTGCTTCAAGGGCCGTCAGGATCGTTGACCGGTCGACGCCGCCATCGATCTGGATGGGTATTTCAGGATAGCCTGCCTCATCCAGCTTCTGCCGGAGCGCACGGATCTTTTCTGTCATTGCCGGAATATAGCTTTGTCCGCCGTAGCCCGGATTGACTGTCATCTGCAGCACCATATCGGTCTTGTCCAGCACATAATCCAGAACGGAAAGAGGGGTTGCGGGGTTCAGGGCAACACCTGCCTGCATGCCTGCCTCCCGGATCGTCTGCAGTGTCCGGTCCAGATGCCGGCATGCCTCCGCATGGACGGTCATCATATTGACGCCGGCTGCCTTCATATCCTCCACGTAGCGGATGGGCTCCTGCACCATCAGATGGGTATCAAAATACAAATCGGTATGGGGGCGGATCGAGCGGATCACCGGCTCGCCAAAGGATACCGGCGGGACAAACTGCCCATCCATGACATCGATATGCAGCCAGCGGACGCCTGCCTTTTCCAGCTCCTTTATCTGCTCGCCCAGCACGGCGAAATCCGCAGACAGTATGGATGGACTCAATTCATAGATCATTTCATTTTCTCCTTACCACAGCAATTCTGCTTTTGTCCCACGGTACACAACCCTTACGTGTATCAGTGTATATCTGTTTCGCGCAGAAGTATAGCTTCCTTCCCTTCAAGATTAATATCTGCGCTTTTCCTGTTCCTTCAGTGCCGCATAGAACCGGCAGTAGTTGTCATATCGCTCCTTTGGGATCTTGCCCTCTTCCAGTGCCGCCTTTACCCCGCAGTCCGGCTCATGAATGTGGGCACAGCCTGTGAAACGGCATGATGGTTCGTAAGGAGCAAATTCCGGAAAATACTGCTGCAGCTCCGAAGCCTCCATCTCCGGCAGATCCAGGGAGGTAAAGCCCGGGGTATCGCAAAAAAAGGTATCCGTGCCGATGGGGATCAGCTCCGCATGTCTGGTCGTGTTTTTTCCCCGCTTCAGCTTTCGGCTGATCTCTCCGGTCTCCATCCGGACGATGGACTGCATGCCGTTTGTCAGCGTGGATTTTCCGGATCCTGAGGGTCCTGCCACCACGGTGGTCTTTCCCTTTAGCTTCTGCCTGACAGCTTCGGTGCCGTCCTCCCTGTCCGCAGACAGCAGGTGAACCTCATACCCGCAGGCCTCATAGATCTCCTTCCAGCGGACAGCTGCCTCGCTGTCCACCAGATCCTTTTTGTTGAAACAGATCAGCACCGGTATCCCGGCCTTTTCCATCATGACGAGGAAACGGTCCAGTATGGCGCTTTCCGGATCGGGATCCTTCAGGGCAAAGAGGACCATCGCCTGGTCGACATTGGCCACAGCCGGGCGGATCAGCTCATTTTTTCTGGGAAGCAGCCTCGTCACGTTGGCCGTCTGCTCTGCGGCATCGATCACCTCGAGACAGACCTCATCCCCGACAAGGGGCTTTTGCCGGTCTTTTCGGAATATCCCCTTGGCCTTGCATTCATAAACGCGGGCATCCTCGGCCAGGACATAGTAAAAGCCGGCGATCCCCCGTATGATTTTTCCTTTCATCTGCTGATGGTCTGGGTGCGCTGCGCCGCTCATCTCCGGCGCCGCCCCTCTCCTCCTGTTTGTACTTCTCATGTCCCGATGCACATGGATCATGATTTTAACCGTCTGATTTTTTCGGCGGTCATATCTGTTTATATCCCGATGTACGCGGACCATGAGGGTTTCCTGTGAAAAAGAGCTGCTGTTCTAAACATGTCAGTTATGACCCTTAGAACAGCAGCTCTCTGGCTGTCAGATCTTATTCTTCCTCAAAGGTTACGTTCGGATATCTGGCAATCAGCGTATCATCCTCATATACATTGATGACGCCAACCTCGCCGGATGTGCTCTGGATCGGCTGGTTGTAGGTGCCTTCCGTCCAGGGATCCTCTCCTTCGTAGAGAACCGTGATCAGGTCGCCCTGGACCAGTTCCAGCTTGACGTTTCCGCCATTATAGCCTTCCGGCCTGGACAGCGGGCTGTAGCAGACAAAGATGCCCGACGGGATATCGTTGACATACAGCGTGACCGTCGTTCCCTTTTCCACAGACTCGCCGACGCTCGGGCTGATGTCGATGACGATCTCATCATTGTAGGCGTCGTATTCCACATACTCGGTACGGTAATCCAGGCCCATGGTGGTAAGTGTATTGTAGGCATCCTGCTCATCCCAGAACAGGATATCCGGGATCGTGACCAGGTCGGTATCGTCCACACCCTTGCTGACGTAGATCACGACGGTGCTGCCTGCGGATACGGAGGCTCCCTCGCCGGGATTCGTTCCGATGACATAGCCCACGTCGATGGTGTCGTCAAACTGAAGCTCGATGGTCGTCACCAGACCCATGCCCTGCAGAGACGACTCCGCAGCGGACTGCTCCATGCCAACCAGTCCGCTCGGAATGATCACATCTGCCTTGCCGGTGCTGACGATCACCTCGATCGTCGTGCCGGGATCGACCAGATCACCCTGATTGTAGTTCTGACGGATGACAAGACCTTCTGCATACTCCTCAGAGGATTCGCTGCCGGCGGTCCGTACGCCGATGCCCTTGGCGTTTGCCGTCTCGGTCGCTGCTTCAGCGGTCATGCCGATCAGATTCGGAACGGATACCTTGTTGGCATTCTCGGATGTGGCCTCCTCTGACTGTGCAGAGGTCTCGGCTGCAGAAGAAGCCGATGTGGCTGCGCCTTCTGCGGCATTTCTGCCGAAATGGAAGATGCCGGCCATATTGCCAAGGACTGCGATCAGGATGACGATGATCACTGCACCGATCAGGAAACCTCCGATGGTGATGATCTTCTCCAGGCCGGAGCTGGGCTCATCCTCGTCCTCATCGTCGTCATCGTCGTTGTCGATCTCGTATTCCTCTTCCCTCTGCCTGCGCCGCTCGGCCCGGGCATCGGTCGTGCCTCTCCTGGAATTCTGGGTGTAGGTCTTGCGGACCCGCTCCACATCCTGGCTGGTCGCGCCGGCACTGCCGCTGTGCGCTGCAAGAGGCGCTACCGAAACAAAATCACCCTGGGGATCGATCAGAGAACGCTTCAGGTCCTCGATCAGTTCGCCGGTATTCATATAGCGGCGCTCCGGGTTCTTCTGTGTACACTTCAGAATGATCTGCTCCATGGAGTAGGGAAGATCCGGCGTGTAGATTGACGGCGGAACGATCTCCTCCTGCAGATGCTTGATCGCGATGGCAACGGTAGAGTCTCCGTCAAAGGGAACCCTTCCGGTGACCATCTCGTACATGGTGATACCCAGGGAATAGATATCGCTCTTGGCATCCGAAAAGCCACCTCTGACCTGCTCGGGGGAGCTGTAGTGCACAGATCCCATGACATTGGCCGTGATGGTGTTGGAATTGATCGCCTTGGCAATACCAAAGTCGGAAAGCTTGACCTTTCCGTCTGTCGAAATGATGATATTCTGGGGTTTTACATCTCTGTGGATGATGCCCCGGTTATGGGCAGCCTCCAGGCCGAGTGACACCTGGATCGCGATGCTCGTCGCCTCCTTGACGCTGAGCTTGCCCTTCTTTGCGATGTAGTTTTTGAGCGTGATCCCCTCGATCAGCTCCATAACGATATAATAAAGGCCTCTGTCCTCGCCGACATCGTAGACATTGACGACATTCGGATGAGACAGCCGCGCGGCCGACTGTGCTTCCTTCTGGAACTTGGACACAAAGCTGGTATCCTCGCGGAATTCAGCCTTCATCACCTTTACGGCAACCAGACGGTTCAGCTTGTGATCCTGCGCCTTGTAGACATCGGCCATGCCGCCGGTGCCGATCCTGGCAATCACTTCATACCGCTCGCCTAAAATGATTCCCTCTTTTAACATCCTCTCACCTCGTAAAAACTCAAGCTTCCACTACGATCACGGCGATGTTATCCTTTCCGCCGCCGGCATTTGCCTCGTCGATCAGGGCCTTTGCCAGATCCCCGGAAGCGTTACCCTTCAAAATTTCAAAGATCCTGTCATCCTCCACCATATTGGTGAGGCCGTCAGAACACATCAGCACCTGATCACCCGCCTCAAGCTTCAGGTCGAAGAAATCCACCTTGACCTCATCCATCGTGCCGACTGCACGTGTGATGATGTTCTTGTCCGGATGATTTCTTCCTTCCTCCGGTGTCAGCTCCCCTAAACGTACCATCTCAGCGATCAGAGAATGATCCTGTGTGATCTGTGTCATCGTTTCTCCGGCAACATACAGACGGGAATCTCCGACGTTGGCGACGTAAAGGTATCCGCCCGCGATCGTGCAGGCGACCATCGTCGTCCCCATGCCTGCCATCGAAGCATCCGCCCTGGACTGGGCCAGCACCTCGCGGTTTGCTGCCTCGATCGCATTTCTCAGAATCTTGACCGGGTTGAAGTTCTTGTCCCTCCGGACAGATTCAACAAGCACGGATACACCATACCTGGATGCAAAATCCCCGGCGTTGTGCCCTCCCATACCGTCTGCTACCACAAACAAATTCGGAAGATTTCCAATGGGCTCTTCTGAGGTATATATGAAATCCTGATTCAATCTTCTTTTCTGACCGATATCGGTTCCAGAAAATACCCTCATCCTGTAATCTCCTGGTTACTTTCCAAATAACTTTTTCGTAACTGGCCGCAGGCCCCGTCAATGTCGGAGCCCATTTCCCTTCTAATAGTAACATTAATTCCGTAATTTTCAAGTTTATTTTGAAAATCAGAAATTGCCTCCCGTCCGCTTCGCACAAAGTCTCTCTCCCGCACCGGATTGACCGGGATCAGGTT